>JASGMJ010000028.1 GCA_030156535.1 Candidatus Sumerlaeota bacterium | reverse complement strand
AACTGCCGGGCAGGTAGGTCAATTCGATTCGGTTATGGGAACCGAACCGGCGTCCGAAAACCGGATTCGAAGTTGTTGCGGCTCGACGCCAGGTATCCGTTTTTACTGCAAACCCGTCACCCTCGTCCGGTGCCGGGAAATCAGGGTAGAAAATCGTTTCTCTGGTCTGGTTGGCGGAAAATGGTTGTGTGAGATGACTTCGGCGCATATTATCAAGGCGTTACGAGGAGCGCGGGCTTTGAGACTGTTTTGCGGTAGGTCGGCGTTCCCTCCACCATTTCCCAAGATCCGACCACGCTCTCTCGGGCAACCCGCCCGAGAGGCACTCTCATGCTCGGCCTGCTCGCTCTTGATGATCGCGTGCAAGCGATCACGACTGTGCTTGGAACCGCGCATTTGATGGCGGTTTCCAAGCTCCTCAGCGGAGGCGTTCGCGGGGTTGGGCGTGTTCAGTGATCGGCACACACCAATCGTTTCCCATGCCGGATTCGCGATTAGTAGGGAAGTCTGCACCCAAACGGCAAATTATTTTGAGAGACGCTCCAATGGATCGGTGCTCTCTATGCGAGTCACGTTTTGACTCAATATCGGCTCGACTACTTTCTGGAAAGCCCGTGCCGACTCGCTGTCCGCAAAGCTCTTGACGAAAGGGATTCCGTCATCTGCGGAATCCACGATCTTCGGGTCGATCGGAATGCAACCCAGAAAGGGCACTTCCATTTCCGCCGCCAATCGTACGCCACCGCCGGTCTTGAATAGATCGATCCGTTCCCCGCAATGCGGGCAGATTAGCCCGCTCATGTTTTCAATGATCCCGGCGACATGGAGATTCATGGATTTGGAAAATGACACGCTGCGCCGGACATCTGCGATGGCGACCTTTTGCGGCGTGGTGACGATGACGGCCCAGGCGTCCTTGCCAACCATCTGCGCCACGGACAGTGGCTCGTCTCCAGTGCCAGGCGGAGAATCGATGACGAGATAGTCCAGTCTGCCCCAGTTCACATCCTTCAGAAACTGTCGAATCGCTTTATATTTCATGGGACCGCGCCAAATCACCGCGTCAGTAGGGTCGCCGAGCAGGAACCCTATGGAAACGACGGAAAGATTCCCGCCAACAGGAAGCGGCATGATCTGCCCAGTGGAGTCGGTGGCCAGTCGCTGGCCCGTCAGACCGAGAATCGTGGGGATGCTTGGTCCATGCAAGTCAACGTCCAGTAATCCAACCTTCTTGCCGGCTTGCGCCAGCGTCAGCGCCAGGTTGGTCGCCACCGTGCTCTTGCCCACGCCACCTTTGCCCGACAGCACCAGAAGCTTGCGGCCGATCCGCTCCATCTTCGTTTGGAGTTCCACTTCCTCCAACTCGCGAACGGATTCATCCCTTCTGGGTGAATCTTGTCCCTGATGTTCGTTCAGATTTGACATGGCAGGGGACTCTCTTTCTCGACAAACCCGTTTCTGATCTGAAATCCGGCGGGCGGCTTTTCGACGAAAACCGTCCCGCCGGTTCAGGGTCAGATCATCCGCCGGAGTTCATCAGCATGGCGCGATTCATCCGCAGCCTGTTCCTCCATTTGCATCTTCAGCTCGATGTCGCCGGTCTTCTCGGCCAGATCCGCCAGTTTCTTGTAATGTGCGACATCCGAGAGTTCCTTGGCCAGATCGTTCTCGATCATCCTGGCGACATCATCCGGAGGCGGCGTCAGGTCCGGAGAGACCTTCGGTGTCCCTCCCAACATGACAATCTTATCGGCGAGATACTGGGCATGGCCAATCTCGTCGGTTACCTCCTCACGGTACATGGCTCGCAGGGACTGATTCTGGCGTCCCTTGATCATACTGCCTTGAAGCATGTAACGGATGATCGTGGACAATTCCCGATTGAGCGCTTCGTTCAGCCCGGCAATCAATTCGGTTTGCGACATGGTTCATTCTCCCTTGTCTTTCAAGTTGTTGAGACCCAGTGCAATGGGCTCGCGTTTTCATCTCGAAATCGTGTTCCACGATGCATAGCGACATGCGTTCCCACCGGCAAGCCGACGCGCGCGGCAATCACGGGGCACTTGGCCTTGAACAGAAAATAGATATCGGTTTCCGACTCACTGAGCGTTTCGAAATTGCCCTGCCCCTTGGCGATGATCAGATCCGCCTCGTCGAATCGGCGGCGGAAAGGCTCGCTGCAATCCTCGAGGACGGTTCCGGGCGCGTCCGATCCGTTATCGATGACTTCCACCAGACGGCACAGACCGGCCACTTTCGCATCTTCGCGCAACGCATCGTTCAGAACCGGCCCGCCGCGGACGGCTACGGTCACGCGGGCCGGCAACAATTGCTCTATCAGCAGGCGATCAAAAACGATCTCACCGGCATTGTCGGCCAGATACAGAATGCTCTGGGCCTGTCCGGTCGCCAGGCGAAAGTCTTCCATGTCTCCATGGAAGGGCTCATTGAGCGTGTTGCGGATGGCCTTGCGCACCTCCCCGTCGCCAATGCCGCCCTTGACGCCCAGATCAATGACATTGCCGGCAATCGCCAGGCGCAGCGCCAGATAAAGGGGATCGGCTGATTTTGCGATATCGGCCTCAAGCTCTGAGACCATCTCCAAGGCCAGTTTGTTGAACTGGTCCTTGGCCTTTCGGTAAGGATCGGCGATGCCGGTGAGCTGGCGTAGTTGCCGATGCATCTTCTGGCCGACCACGGGTGGAGATTGGGAAAGGTCGATTTCCGCCGTCTCGCGCAATACGTCCCGAAGGATTCGCTCGTGGGCGGCGACATCGTCCGTCACAAACCGCGCCGCGTCCAGTGCCTGACGGATGATGCAGGGGATACAGTCCAGTGTGGTTTTCACGATTCCGAGTACCCCCGCTTTCCCCGCCGGCTGGCAGTTTTCTCATCCACCTCGTCCTGCCACCCGTTGCGCGTGATCTCGATGCGGTCAAACTTTGCGGTGTAAGGCTTGATGTCCAGCAACGGAGTGCCGTCGAGGATATCGACACCGGCCAGATGCAGGACGTTCCCCTCGACACGAAGCAATTCGACGACACTCAGACCGATCGCGTTGGGCCGACAAGGGGCACGCGTGGCAAAGACTCCGCGCTCGATGTCCTGCAGAAAGGGCTTCACCTTCAGTCTGGGGGCGCCTGCCTGATTCAGATGACAAATCAGATAGATATGAGAAAAGGCCCCGAGATCGCGCAGGCCTTCGGCGAACTCTGGGAAGACCTCCGCCTGGCCCATGCACTCCCGGGCGTATACCGGCTGGATCGGCGTTCTCTCTGCGTTGGTATGTTCACTGTGGATGATACCGATTGGGCGGAAGATGACTGGGGTCTTGCTCATGCTCGGAGTCCTTCGGTATCCGCGTCTGCCCGACGTTTGAGTTGGCCCGCATTGAACAACGCGATGGCTTCAGCGACCGTGCCCTGAGCGCCTTCATAGACGGTGACGCCACCCGCTCGCAGGGTGGCGAATGCCTTGGGGCCGACATGGCCGGTGATGACGGCCTGGACCCCAAGATCCACCATCCTGGCCCCCGCTTGGATGCCCGTCCCTTGTGGGGCGTTGAGGTTCTGGTGGTTGTCGGCGATGGACAATTCACCGGTTGCGATGTCGCAGACAATGAAACACTTGGACCGGCCAAAGCGCGGATCGACGGGTGAGCTCAGATCCGGGCCTTGCGATGTAACGGCGATTTTCACAGGGAAATCCTCTCCTCTTGCCCTACTCAAAAGCAGCAAGGGTGCCAAGGCCACGGATCTCTGCCGCTAATATTGCGCAGTGTTGAAAGTAAGCGACTTGTCGTCGTCAGGAGTGGGGCGTTGGGGGCACAACGTTCCCGATGCCAATTGGTAACAGTGCATTATGCCCGAATTATCGCCGTCGACTACGGCCGTCCTTTTCTGGCAGATCGATAGACAAGCGCTTGATTTTACGGAAGAGAGTGCTGACGTCGATGCCCAGTTCCCGAGCGGTTCGGCGGCGGTTGCCGCCATGGCGTTGAAGCGCCTCGGTGATAAACATCTTTTCGAGCGCGGCCAGGCTCATTGGCGGGCTTCCTTTGCCTCCACGGCCGGAGGCCGGGCGTAGTTCGGGCGGCAAATGGCCCAGTTCAATGATGCCTCCGCGGCAGAGCACGAAGGCCTGCTCGATGATGTTCTCCAGCTCACGCACATTGCCGGGAAAGTCATGCTCCATCAAGCGGGCCAGAACGTCTTCGGAGACGCCGACAATATCCTTACCCTGAAGACGGTTGAATTTGGCGATCAGATAATCCACGAGCAGTGGGATGTCTTCGCGCCGCTGTCTCAGCTCAGGAAGTTCCAGGTGAACTACTCGGATGCGATAGTACAGATCGTCCCGGAACCGGCCGGCGCGCACTTCCTCCAGAAGCTTCCGATTGGTGGCGGCCACCACACGCACGTCGATCGGGATCGCCTTGATCCCGCCCAGCGGCTCGATCACCTTCTCCTGCAGCACCCGCAGCAGTCGGACCTGCATCGCTGGCGAGATATCGCCGATTTCGTCCAGAAAAATGGTGCCCCCCTGGGCTAGGGCGAAGCGGCCCGGCTTGTCACGCCGGGCGTCGGTGAAGGCCCCAGCCTTGTGCCCGAACAGCTCGCTTTCGAGCAAGGTGTCGGGCAAAGCAGCGCAGTTGACAGCGACAAACGGCTTCCTGCGCCGGGCCGACAAATTGTGGATGGCGCGGGCGAACAACTCCTTGCCTGTACCGCTGGGGCCTTCGATCAGCACGGTGCTGTTGCTGGAGGCGACCAGCGGCACAAGCTCAAACAGGCGGTTCATCACCGGGCTGCGGCCGACAATATCCTCGAACGTGTAGCGGGCACGCAGTTCCTTGCGCAACTGCTCCACCATGCTCAAATCCTGAAAAGTCTCGACGCCGCCGATGATATTGCCGGCGCCGTCCTTCAACAGGGCGGTCGAGATGCGAATGGGAATCATCTTCCCACGCTGGTTGATGATATAGGCCGTGGCATTAACGACGGGCTTGCCGCTGGCCATCGTACGGCGGAGAGCGCAGTTCTTTTCGCAAATGCTCGCCCGGAAAACATCGCAACAGCGGCTGCCGATGGCTGCTTCGCGGCTGATGTGGGTAATGCGTTCGGCCGCCGAGTTAAAGGCGGTGATCCGCCAATCCCGATCGACCGTGAACACGCCCTCATTCACGGAATCAAGAATAGCAGCCTCGCGCTGCGCACTGGGTGAATTCTCCTGCAAAACAGACCTCCCTAGCCCCCAACTCAGCATGGCAATTTGCCATGTTTACACGATCAAAGTATTGCATTTTGCCATCCTGGGTCAAGGCTGATCGGCCCGGATCGACTTCATGCTGTTGAATCCACTAGGTTTGTGATGAGGCGGGCGCGTGGCACAGGAAATGCGCCAGTACGGGTTGAAATGAGAGTCGCGATCCCACACTGGCAAGACCGGGTCTCTCCGGTGCTCGACGTCGCGGGGGCCTTGCTTCTGGTCGATGTGGATCGCGGTCAGGTAACCCGTCGGCAGGGTGTTACCTTGGAGGAGGAAAATCCCCTGAGCCGAGCCAGGAGGATCGAGGGGTTGGGGGTCAACGTGCTGATTTGCGGGGCGATCTCCTGGCCCTTGGAACGCGCGCTGACTTCCGCCGGTATCGGTGTCGTCGCGCAGATTTGCGGCGAGGTGGACCAAGTGATCATGGCTTTTCTCGCGGGCCAATTGGAACAGGATAGGTATTGGATGCCCGGTTGTTGTGGCCGCAAGAAACGCACGCGCGGGGGATGCCAGGGTGACAGGGACCATGATTAGTCTGAGGAATCGCGATCTCAGAATCATATCGACCGATGCGATATGGTTGGAGAAGGAGGGCTGACGATGCCCAAGCGAGATCAAACGTAGCCGCGTGGCAAAGGTTGCGGCTGGCGAGATCGGTTTTTCGCGACCGGCCTGCCCGGTTGGCAACGCGCGGCCGGGCGGTTTGCGCAAACTGCCGTCGCCTCCTTTCCGATGGCATCGACACGCGAGCAGCCGATCGAGGTGCTCAAGGGGCAGGCCAGAGACTTCGAGGACGCGCTGGAGGGAATTCGTCGGCGGAGAGAGGAACTCGAGGCCAAGGCCAAAGGAAGCTGAACGATCCCGGCTCGCAAGTGTCCAAGGGCAACAGCCGCTGAGATCGCTGGAAAGCGCCAGCTAGGCCTCAGCGGTTTTTTTTGTCAAAGAAAGGCTTTGGATCATGAAAATCGCCATTTCAGCCACGCGGGGGAGTTTGGACGCCCAACTCGATCCCAGGTTTGGACGATGCGCATATTTCCTTCTCGTCGAAACCGATGACCTGAGCTATGAAGCCATCGGGAATCCCAACCTCTCTCTGGGAGGAGGCGCGGGCATCCAGTCGGCGCAACTGCTCACCCAGCAAGGCGTCCGGCACGTCCTGACCGGCAACTGCGGGCCGAACGCTTATCAAGCCCTCTCCGCCGCGGGCATCGCTGTCGTCGCGGGGTGCTCCGGATCGGTTCGCGACGCGATTGCCCGGTTCACGGCTGGCGAGCACCCCCCTATCGCCGAAGCGACCGTTTCCAATCACTACGGGACGAAGGATAACTCGCCGAACGTGGCTACCGACATCGGCTCACCCGCCGCATTCGCGATGGGACGCGGCGGCGGACGT
Organism: Candidatus Sumerlaeota bacterium; assembly: GCA_030156535.1. Classification (GTDB taxonomy): domain Bacteria; phylum Sumerlaeota; class Sumerlaeia; order SLMS01; family JAHLLQ01; genus JAHCAW01. Next base: position 47,598 of record JASGMJ010000028.1, on the reverse strand, counting down.
GGCATGGGCCGCGCCGGTTGCATGGACGGTGGACGTGGACGAGGCATGGCGTCTGGCATGGGACAGGGCAAGCGCGGAAGACGCGGTATGGGCCGTGGGGGCATGGGTTCCGGAAGCTCCCCCACGCCGGGCATGTCCTCTTGAGCACCTGGGCTTCGCTCCTTCATATCACGATGGCCATGGGAGCGGGCCTCGATTTGACTCATACCCTTGTCGTCGCCGTCTTTCTTTTCATCGCGGTCTGGTTGCCGTGCTGCACAAGCGACATCGTCTTTCCGCTTCTTTTTTCGAAGGAACGCGTCATGGGGAGCGCGGCGAATCCGGAGAACTTCATCAACAGCAATGGGAAGGACTGCAAATGAGAATCGCCGTGGCCAGTGGGAAAGGAGGAACGGGCAAGACCACCGTAGCCACCAATCTGGCTTGGGTTGCGGCGTCCGAAGGACAATCGGTCGGTTATGTGGACTGTGATGTCGAGGAACCCAATGGGGCGCTCTTCTTGAAGCCTCTCATACGTCGAACCGAACCCGTTTGCGTCAGTGTCCCTCAGGTGGAAGCCAACGAGTGCAACGGATGCGGCCTGTGCAGCCAGATTTGCCAGTACAGTGCGATTGTCATGATGAATGGAAAAGTCCTGACTTTCGCGGAACTCTGTCACGAATGCGGTGGCTGCTGGCTTGTTTGCCCCACGGGCGCGGTTACTGAGTCGTTGCGCCAGATTGGCAATGTTGAAGAAGGGCAAGTCGGCAGCATTCATTTTGTTCAGGGACTGCTCAATATCGGTGAGGCAACGAGTCCCCCGGTGATTCGCCACGCCAAGCAAATGGCGCCGACTGTGGATCTACTCATCATCGATTCCCCGCCGGGCACCTCCTGCCCCACGATCGAAAGCGTGTGCGACGCAGATTATGTTTTGCTTGTGACTGAACCCACGCCATTCGGCCTCAACGATCTCAAATTGGCGGTCGACATGGTTCGGGCGATCCAGCTGCCGTTTGGCGTCGTGGTCAACCGAGCCGGCGGCGGCGACCATGCAACGGAGGATTACTGTGCCGCCCAAGGGATCGACATTCTCGCCTCAATTCCCGACGACCGGCGTATTGCCGAGGCATATTCGCGAGGCGAGATGATTTGTGACGAAATCCCCGATTGCGGAGCCCTCTTTCTGGAACTGCTGGATCGTCTCGGAAGGATGACGGCCGTATGAGTTGAAACGGCTCTTGGAGGTCTGGGCGATTGTTGGCGATACCCCATGGACGCGAGGAGAAACCATGAGCACACTAAGCATTTTCAATCGTCCCCCCTCCGATTGCTTTAGCCTTGGTGATATGCTGAAGGCGCTTATCAGTCAAGGCGTGCCGGTGAAGGTTTGCGGGACGTGCAAATCCCGCTGCGGCATCTACAAGAACGTTTAGTGGCGCGAACGAAGCGACGATAGCCCCGTTGGTGCAGTGGGTTGTTCAGGCCCAATGGGTTCTCACATTCCAATCTGCATGAGGGCGGGGAGACTTTATGAAAGAACTTGTCATCATCAGCGGCAAGGGAGGGACCGGAAAGACCTCGATGGTCGCCTCGTTCGCGGCGTTGACCAAACAGGCGGTGCTCGCCGACTGCGACGTGGACGCGGCCGATCTGCACCTGGTTCTCGACCCCACGACCGTGCGCCGAGAAAACTTCTCCGGCGGCATACGGGTCAGGATCGAGACCGAACGCTGCGTCGCTTGCGGTAAGTGCCAGGAGGTCTGCCGGTTCTCTGCAGTTCACTGTGATGGGCCGGGAAACGGCGTGGTGGCCAAGACCTACCGCATCGATCCGATCGCGTGTGAGGGATGCGGTGTCTGTGCCTGGTTCTGCCCCGCCAAGGCGATCGAACTCGCCCCGGCGGTCAATGGCGAGTGGTTCGTTTCCGACACCCGGCACGGGCCAATGGTTCACGCCAAGTTGGGCGTGGCCGAGGAGAACTCGGGAAAACTGGTCAGCGTGGTGCGGTCACATGCCAGGGAAGAGGCCGAAAGGCTGGGATTCAACCTGGTTCTGATCGACGGTTCGCCGGGCATCGGTTGTCCGCTGATCGCTTCCATCACGGGGGCGGATCTGGTCTTGATCGTTACGGAACCGACTCTTAGTGGACTGCACGACCTGGGGCGGGTCGCCGACGTGGCCAGGCATTTCGGCATCCCGGCGCTGGTCTGCATCAACAAATGGGACATCAATCCGGACGTCGCCATGCGGATCGAGCAGGACGCCGTGGCACGTGGCTTGAAAGTAGTGGGTCGGGTTCGCTACGACCGCGCAGTGACAGAAGCGCAGATCCAGAAACGTGCAGTCATTGAGTACAAGACCAATTGCTGCGCTCAGGATATTCGAGCCGTTTGGAAGGAAGTCGAAGCAGTACTGCGGCATCAGGAAAGGAGCGAAAACTGCCCGGCATTGTGAGTTTGGAGGAACTCGAACTCGCAGGATTACATGGATGAAAATCCGATGACACGACTATCGCCACAACCCTTTCACTCCCTTTGCGACTTCAGCCCGATGGCTCCTGATCCATCGACACCCCATGGCAACCGGCCGATGGCCACGCCCATCGTCAATGCCGTCAACGACGAGTCTTTCTCTTTCGAGGTGCTGCGCCAGCTCACCGCCGGCGAGACCGACGGCTACACCTGCCACCGCGACGACAATCCGACAGTGCGCCAGGTGGTGTCCCTGACCTACCTGAACGCCGGCGACCAGCGTGGGTGTGCAGGAAGCCCGCGCCCAGTTGCTCGACAACAACCTTCGCCCTGTCACGATTTCAGTATGGCCGGGCCAAGCCGCGACCGAGCCCTGCGTCAACGCACCTGCCATGCTCGTTCAGGCATCGAGCGTCGAGAGAGGAGAAAATGTGTTGACACTGCCTTGGCCATTTGGGCATATCGCCAAGCGTTGGCTTGGCTAAGAAACGAGAAGCATGAACGCGAAAACAAAAGCACAGTGCGAAGCACGGGCCAGGGTCATCAAGGCATTGGGCCATCCTTCGCGCGTGTACATGGTCGAGGAACTCTCCAGGGGTGAACGCTGCGTCTGTGAGTTGACCGAGATGGTCGGCGCGGATGTCTCGACGGTCTCCAAGCATTTGTCGGTGCTCAAGAACGCCGGGATCGTATCTGACGAAAAGCGTGGCTCGCAGGTTTTCTACTCCTTGCGGGTACCCTGCATTCTCAACTTCTTCCTTTGCGTGGAAGAAGTCCTCAAGGCGAACGCCGCAGAGCACAGCGCCTTGGCAGGTTGATCTTTTTTTGCCTAATCATTTGGCCATTACGCCAAACGGCAAAGAGGATGGGCGATGATGAACATCAAGACGAAATGGAAAGAACTGGCGTGGATGCTGGGCCTGTTCCTGCTGCTCTTCGGCGGCCTGGTCGCGGGATTCCTGCTGGGGCGTCCGGGACATGAGGGCCTGATTCCCGGCAAGTATGTGGAGATGCTGGCAGGCGACCGACCTGATCCTTTTCTGGCGACCATCAGCGGGATAATCTTCGGGGCGATCTGGAGCTAAGGCTGTGAAACCAATCAGACGAACAACTCCTGTGATCCTGTCGCTGGCTCTGCTGATGCTTAGCGGATGCGCCGTGCTTTCGCCGACCAATCCTTATCGCCCGGTGACGCCCCGACTCCATTTCGAAACGCATGGCAACGAGCCCAGCCCTCAAATTGCTGCGGCCCCCGAGGATTTCGGAGACCTCGGCCTTTCCGAGGCGATCGCCATTGCATTGGGGAACAATCCTGAAGTCGCGGCGACAGGTTTCGATGCCATGGCGGCTCAGGCCCGAAAGGCTGGGGCCTGGGGGGCGATGCTGCCGTCTCTTTCGGCGGAAGGGGCCTACACCCGCCATCTCGACGATCAGCGTCTTCTGCCCGCGCGATACAACGGGGAGTCCGGGGTCTTCAGCGATACGATTTACTCAGCGGACTTGGTCGTGAGGATGCCCCTGTTCGCCGGTGGCAGACTGATCAACGAGGCTCGCGCGGCGAAACTTCTGAGCCAGGCCGCGCAGCACCGCCTTGGCCGGACCCGCGAGGAGCTTGTGTTCAACGTGACGAGCGTGTTCTACAGCATTCTGGCGCAGGAACAACTGATCGAGTCGCTTGTTTTCTCGCGGGAGGCCCTCGATTCGCATCTCAAGCGCATCAATGATCTGATCGGGGCGCAGAAGGCCGCCAAGGTGGACCGGTTGCGCACGGAAGTTCGCCTCGCCGACGTCCAACAGAAGATTGTGGCGGAGAGGAACACGCTCGCGATTCAGAAGCAGCTTCTGGCGAATCTGATGGGCGTCGAGGAGACAAGCCGAAGCTTGATGCTGCAAGGAACGCTGGATGAGTCGACGACCCGTTCCCTCTCGCAGGAAGAGGGAGTGGCCGTGGCCCTCACAAATCGCCCTGATTACCTGGCGGCGCGCAGGGAACTGGAGGCACAGGCGAAGCGCGTGGACGTCGCGCGCGGGGCGTATTCTCCCACAGTCGGCCTCTTCGGCGCATACGGAGGGCGTTGGGCTTCCGATTCGACGGAACAATGGGATGCCGGAGGGCAAGTATTGTCCGGTAGCAATTCCGAGGATGCGGGCCGCGTAGGAATTGGCATCGAAATTCCACTCTTTCAGGGCGGCCGGATTCGTGCGCGGGTAAAGGAAGAACACGCCAAACTTGCCGCCGCCCAGGAACGATTGCACAAGCTGGAACTCCAGATCCGGCTCGAAGTCGAAACCGCTATTCTGAATTTCAGTTCGGCGTCCGAACGTGTTCAGATGCTTCGCAAATCCGTGGAGCAGGCCGAAGAGAGTCTGCGCATCGAACGGCAGAAATACGAACTCGGCAAAGGCGCCATCGTGGATGTGCTCGATGCGCAAGCGGCTCTGCTCGAAGCCGAGACCAACTATTACCGTGCGCTGGCGGAGGTCCATATCGCCCGTGCGCAGATTGAACTGGCAACGGGAGAAACAACGGAATGACACCTTCCCAGACATGCCGCCTCAAGAAGGCACGCATCTTTAGAATCGCCGGTTCCGTGTTGGCGGCATTTTCTATCGCTTTGGTCTTCGCCGGATGTGGCGGCGGAGAAGGCGGTCCCGCGCAGCCGCAGAAGAAACCCCCACTCGTTCAGATCGAGACCGTGTCCACAGGCCCGATACAGCGGGCAATCGAACTGACCGGCGAAGTGGCGCCCATTGAGTCCATTCAGATTAGTTCCACGGTGGAAGGCCCCATTGGCTATTGTCCCTGGCGGGAAGGCGACCGCGTCGAGGCCGGACAAAAGCTGATCGAGATTGACCGCGAAATCTACCGTGCCGAGGTCAATGCATCCGAGGCGGCGCTGGCGGTGGCAAAGGCCAAGCTTGACGATTTGAACGCGGGCACCCGCCCCGAAGAGATTGAGAAAGCCCGGCAGAGTGTCCGCGAAGCCGAGCAAAGCGCCGCTTACGAGAAGGCCGACTTTGATCGCATTGCGCAATTGGTCGAGACCGGCGCTCTTCCGGGAGAGGAACTGGAAAAGGCCCGCGTCAAGCTGACAGCCGCCGAGGCGAAACTGAACGCGGCCCGCCAGCAGTTGGAAATACTGGAATCGGGCTTCACGCGCACGGCCATTGCAGTGCAGCAGGCGTCGGTGAAAGAGGCCGAAGCCAAGCTTGAACTGGCGAGGGCGCGACTGGAGGAGTGCGCTATCGCCGCGCCATTTGCGGGAACGATCACCAAGGTGTTTGTCCGCCGTGGCGATATGGCGGCCATGAAGGCTCCGTTGCTCCGGATGGTCGATCTGGAATCCTTGGTGGTCCGTTGCGCCGTGCCGGAAAGCCAGGCGGGCGTGGTCAAGAGGGGGATGCGGGCGGAGATCCGACTTGATGCCCTGCCCGGCGTGACGCTGCCGGCTGAGGTGGAGCGCGTTTATCCCGAACTCGACCCGCAGATGAGAACGCGAACCGTCGAACTTGCGGTCAAGAACGATGAAGCCCTCGCGCCGGGGATGTTCGGGCGCGTCCGGCTGATCGTCGAATCGATCGATGCCGCCGTCACCGTGCCGGTCCAGGCCGTCATCGTTACGCCTGCGGGCGCACAGGTGGCTTTCGTGGCCGCCGACGGGAAGGCGGTCCAGCGCAAGGTTCAGACCGGCATCGAGGAAGGCGGGCGAGTCCAGATTCTTGCCGGTCTCAAGCCGGGCGAAGACGTCATCATCGCGGGTCAGGAGAAGCTCAAGGATGGAGCGGTAATCCGCCTGCCTGGCCCGCCCAAAGAGAGCTCGCCCGCAGGCAAGCCCGCGGCCAACGGGGGACGCTCCCAATGAAAGTGACCCACTACGCCGTCCATCGCCGTCTCGCCACCAGCGCCATCCTGCTGGCGCTTACCGTGTTGGGGCTATATGGCCTGTGGCGCTTGCCGGTGGATTTCCTGCCAAATGTCACCTACCCGATGATCAAGGTCCACATCTGGTGGCGGGGGGCGACGCCCGAAGAAATCGACAAGAACATCGCCGACCCCATCGAGCGGCAGATGGCCACCGTGGACGACCTGGACTACTTGGAATCGTCGTCCATCGAAGGCATGTACACGTTGCAGGCCAACTTCAAGTACGGCGTGGATGTGGACGTGGCCTATCAGGACGCGCTGGCGGCCATGGCGCGTGTTGCGCGCGAGTTGCCCACGGACATGGATCCGCCGGTGATGATCAAGGCCGACCCGTCGCAGCTTCCCGTGGTGCAGTTGACCATCAGCAGCGACCAGTGGGACCTGGTGCAGTTGCGCACGTGGGTCGATGAATGGCTTCAGGACCAGTTGTTGGCGGTTCCAGGCGTGGCGGGGACCGAGATCGTTGGCGGACTCAAGCGGGAAATCCGTGTCCACCTGAATCCGGACGCCCTGGAAAAGTACGGGATTGGGTTGGCCGATGTGCTGCGGCGCCTGCGGGAAGAGAACATCGAGGAGTTCGGCGGCCGCGTCACTGTCGGTCCGAAAGAAATCATCGCCCGCACGATGGGCGAATACAAGTCGCTCGATGAGATTCGCGATGTGCTCCTGACGCGCGAAGGCCAGGCAAAGGTTTACGTTCGCGACGTGGCCACAGTGCTCGACTCGCACGAGGAAGCGCGGGTTATCACGAGACTCGATGGCAATCCCTGTGTCAAACTCAGCGTGCTCAAGCAGGCCAATGCGAACACCGTCGAGGTGGCGGAGGCGGTCAACAGTCGGCTCGCGGAACTGGGACCGACGCTCCCCGAAGGCATTGCCCTGGGCATGGTGGAGAATCAGGCCGATTACGTCGGCGCGGCGTTGGCCGGTGTTCGCAACGCCGCTCTCGAAGCGGCCATTCTCGTGATCCTGATCGTCTGGCTCTTCCTCGGCTCCTGGCGCCAGGTGCTGGTGATCATGTTGGCGCTGCCGCTAACACTAGTCCTGAATTTCGGCTTGATGAAGATGGCGGGATTTTCTCTCAACATTTTCTCGCTTGGCGGGCTGGTGATAGCGATCGGCGTGTTGGTGGACAATTCCATCATCGTCATCGAAACCATTACGCGAAGGCGGCATGACCGGCCTGACGACCCGACTGGAGAGGTGGCCGTTGAAGCCACATCGGAAATCGGCCCTGCCATCGTGGCCGCCACGCTTTCCTTCCTGGCGTTGTTCGTTCCCTTTCTGCTCGTACCGGCGCTTGTCAGTCTGCTGTTTCGCGAGCTGATTCTGGTTATAGCAGGGATTGTGGTCATCAGCCTGATCATGGCCGTGACCGTGACGCCGATGATTACCGCGCTGGTCATGGGCAAACAGCCCCAAAGCCGGAAAAAAACGCGCTTTGAACGGCTCTTCGAACGGATCACCGGAGCCTACGGCTGGACGCTTGAAAAGACGCTCCAAGGACGGTGGTTCGTCGTGTCCGCATTCGCTGCAATTCTTGTCCTGGCGATCGCTTCCATGGGGCATCTGGGCAGCGAATTCCTCCCGCAAATGGACGACGGGCGCATCATGGTCAAAGCGAAATTGCCGACCGGCGCTTCCCTGGCCGAGACCGACAAGTTGCTTGCCCGGATTGAGAGGGAGATCGGAGACGACGAGCGCATCGAAAGCCTGTTCACCCTCTCAGGAGGCAAGGTCTGGGGCCTCTATACCTACGAAATCGCCAACGAAGGCGAACTCAACATTCAACTTGTTCCCAGGCATGCCCGAAACCTGAGCACCCAGGAGTACATCGATTATCTTCGCCCAATCGTTGCCAGAATACCCATTCCCGGCGGCAATGCGATGGTCATGCAAATGAAGATCAAGGGCATCCGCAAGCTGGGCGATGCCGACATCGAGGTCAAAATCAAGGGCCAGGACATCGAGCGGCTCTATGATCTGGCCCGACAGACGGCAGCCGCAATGAACGGCCTGGAGCATTTCACCAACGTTTATGTCTCGATGGACATGACCAAGCCCGAATATCAGGTCCAGGTGGACAGGGCGCGCGCCGCCGAACTTGGCGTCTCCATCGGCGACATCGCCGACACCATGCGCTCGCTGATCACCGGGGCGGTCGCCACGCGCTTCCGCGACGGGGACGAGTATTACAACATCCGCGTGATGATCCCCGAGAGCAAGATGATCGCTCGTGCGGACGTGGAAAACCTTCCCCTCAAATGCTCCCAGGGCGGATATCTGCGCGTGAAGGACGTGGCGGAGGTGCGGCAGGCGGTCGGCCCCGTCGAGATTGTCCGCGAAGACCAGGTCAAGCAGGTTCTCGTTCGGGGCGATGCGGCGGGCGTCAGCGTCGGGCAGGCGCTGGACGAACTGAAGGCATCCATCGAAAGCATGGAACGGCCCATTGGGTACGATTTCGCCTATGGCGGCCAAGCGCAGATGATGACGGAAATGAAGCAGGCGGTCACATCGATTCTTGCGTTCGCAATCTTCTTCTCGTTCATCGTGCTTGCCGTCCAGTTCAACAGTCTGCGGCTGCCCTCCCTGATTTTGGGAAGCGTTCCCTTCTGCCTTGCCGGCCTCGTTTTCATCATGCTCGCCACGGGCCTGCCGTTGGGAGCCACCGTCATAATCGGCGTTCTGGTGATCGTCGCCGCGACAGTCAACGACGGAGTCCTGCTCCTGACCTTTGCGAATGAACTTCGGGAACAGGAGGGAATGTCCGCCACGGAAGCGGTTATTCAGGCGGCCAAGATCCGCCTACGCCCTCGCGTCATGACGACAATCGCCATCCTGGTGGGCTTCATCCCGCTCGCGTTGGCGATCGAGGAAGGGGGCGACATGCTTCAACCGATGGCCGCCGCCGCGATTGGCGGACTGCTGATGGAAGTGTTGGTCGCATTGTATTTGATGCCGTGCCTTTACGTCATGGCATCCCGAAAGCCACACCGAATAGAGACGACATGATGAAGATGCAGATTCTGGGCACCGGGTGTCCCAAGTGCAAAAGGCTGGCATAAGCGGCGGAGACCGCCGCGCAAGAGCTTGGCTTGAACTATGAGATCGAAAAGATCACCGATCTCATCGAGATCATGAAGTTCGGCCTGATGATGACGCCGGGGCTGGCCGTGGACGGCGACGTAAAGGTCGCGGGCAAAACGCCAACGGTGGATGAGGTCAAGAGGATGTAGGAGTGAAACTCATGGGCTGCCGTGCGGCGGTCTTGGAAGAGAGGAGATCAGTTTGTGAGACTTCAACGAGGCAGAAGCCATCAAGTCGCATCTGTACCAGGAACGTTGCTTGTTCTGGCTATGGTGTCCTTGGCGCATATGGTCTGGGCGGAATTGCCGAATGCGCCCAGTGGTGTGTGTCCGCCCTTCCACCTGCGCACCGAGAGTGGCGAAATCATCAATCCCCGGACCGGTGAGAATGCCACGCAGCCCTACTCGCCCAAACAGACTTGTGGGCAATGCCATGACTATGATTTGATAACGCAAGGGTTTCACTTCACCCAGGGCGCCGGCGAGGAGCCTACGGCCGATCAGGCCGCGCGCTGCCAGTGGGTGTCCACGCCGGGCAACTACGGTGGGACATGGTGTTCTCCCGCTCCTCTGTACCGGTATCTGTCGTCCAAGCAAAACGAATCCCCCGCTGAAATGGACATGACGTCCTTCAGCTTCCTCACCGCCGGGTGTGCCGTATGCCACCCGGGAGGCGGTTCGGCGGAGTATGACCGCGAAGGCAAGCGCTATGACCACTGGATGTCCGACCCCGCAAGTGGATTCACGCCGGGGGGAGACAACGACTTTGACGGCGATTACTATCAGGCGAAATGGTCCCAGTCAGGCGTGCTGGAAGCGGACTGCCTGTTGTGTCACCTGCCCGAATACGATTTCAGGGCGCGCAAGAGACAACTCGATGCTATGAACTTCCGCTGGGCTCCTTCTGCGGGCGCAGGTCTGGCTGCGGTGACAGGTTCCGTGGCGGAGAACACGTCCGTCACGCTCGCCTATGACTCTTCCCGATTCAATAAGGATGGCACGCTGTCGCCTCATATTGTCTCCGAGCCGAGAAATGAAACGTGTCTTGCCTGCCACGCAAAACCCGGCTGGAAGAAACGCGGGGCGAATTTCCGTTCGCGCACGGACGTGCACTTGCGCGCGGGAATGCGATGCGTGGACTGTCATGCAGCCGGCAGCCATGCCGTCGACGAGCGTATTCGCGGAAGAGAGGTCCATCAATTCGGCAAGGGAGACGATCCTGGCGGCCACGTTCGCGACGATCTGGACAATACCATGCGCGACTGCGCGGACTGCCACAGCACGGGTTATCTGGGAGCGCCAGTAGCCAGGCATCGCGGACTGCCGCCCCTTCACCTCGACAAAATAGCCTGCCAGACTTGCCACATCCCCGAACGCGCGGTCAAGGCGGCCCACACGGTCGCCAGTGATGTGTTTAACCCGGGCGCGAAAATACCCACCAAGGGGAAACACCTCTGGACCTTCTACGGACCCGACACGGCCTACTGGAATCACTACGGCGACTTGGAGATGATGGGTTATGACGACAAACCCACAGCCCCTTATCGCCCGGTGCTTGTCCGCTATGAGGGAAAAATCCACCCGGTAAACCGAATCCACAGCACCTGGCCCGCCATCGAAACGGAAGGCAAGGAGGGGCTTCAGCAACCCAAGATGGGCGACGTCTATAAGATGTGGACGGCGCACAAGCAAGACCCTGCAACATATCCATCACTCTCGCGCATTGTGGATGACAACGGCGACGATGTGATCGAGGTCAACCGGCCAGAAGAGATCGACGCCCTGATTGCAGCGATTGGCGAGATGCTTCAGAAGACCGGCTACCCCATGGAAGGGAAACGAGTCGTGTGGGTTATGAACGACCGGGTCTATCGTTCGGGCAACGACTACCGCACAATCCCCATGCACGCATGGGAGGCGTCTCCCTACGCGAATGTCCACAAGTACACCCACGATGTCTATCCCGCGCGGGCCGCGCTGGGCAGCAATGGATGCACGGATTGTCACAGCCCTGAGTCGGATTTCTTTTTCGCCAGCATCGTCAAGTACCCGTTCGGGGAACAGGCGCAACCTGTCTTGCAGCCGCAATATGAAGTCCTTGGATTGAGCGGTCCACTGGTCCGGCTGGGAGCTTGGAGAGAAACCTACCTCAAGTCGCTGATCCACGCACTCCTTCTCATCCTGGCTGTTGGGCTTTGTGTCCTCATTTGCCAGGCGGGTGTCCATCGGTTCAGAAAGGACCTGCATCTTCCTGGATGGGTCCGGTTTGCCCCGGTTCTTGTCGGAGCTTACGCTCTGACTGTTGGCATCTATCTTCATCTTCAGAACGGTCTGTCGGAGTATGCCCTGCCGCTCAGATTCTGGCTCGATAGCAGTCATTTTCTCTCGGCCCTCTTCATCCTGATTCTGGGGGCGGCCGCGCTCGCATGGCGTATTCATCGGCTTTCACGCCAATCGTCCGAGAAGCATCTGCTGAAGAGCAGGACCTTAGACCTCTTGATTGCCGCCTTCCTGGCCGTGGGAATTGCCGGTTCGTTCATGCTGGTCAAGCTTCCGGCCCTGGAGTCAGTCGTCCGCCTCTCGTACACCGTTTTCGATCTTGCCCTCGCCTTGGTCTTGATTGCTGTGATCGGCGTCGTTGCGCGGGAGGTTGCCTCTCTCTGTTCACACGGAGAGGAGCAGGTTCATGCAGAACACTAACGTTGGCTCTATTGGGGCGGGAGAAGTGTCCGAATCATCCTGGCAGGATGGAAGCACGCCGCGAGAAGACCCTCGCGTGTCGCATCATTCGATACGAATTCGGGAGCCGCGAAGGACTTGGCAACCGTAGGAACGCAAAGCACGATGGCCGCCATCAAGGACTCATCCCTCTTCAGTATCGATCCTTCGCGCGTGAAAGACGTCTGCCTTCTTCGGACGATCCCTCACCTGGAGCAGCCTTTCTTCTGCCCCTTCGGCTAGCACTCTCATAACTCCTCCCGGTGGTCTTTTCTGTCAGGAGGCTCTCTCCAGGATGCTGTTCAGCAGGCCGGAAGTCGGCTTCGTTGTCTGAAGCGCAGGGGGATTCTGCTTGATCTCTGGGAAACGGACGTTTTGTTATAACGAAGTCTGAATATGTTATTATTCCCAAAGACAGGGGGCATTACTTCCGATAATGGGACTGGCAGCTTGATATGATGAAGTCATTGGAGAATGGGAGATTTCGCATGCGCTTTTTAGCAACCTTCCTGCTATGCACGATCGGATTCTATTCCGCCGGACTTGCCGATGGCATCATCATCGACCACCACTGCGTTGATGTGGCCAGGATTCCTCCCGCCTATGTCGCTGCGGCGAAGTCGCAGTTTCGAGTGTACTATGGGCACACGTCCCACGGTAGTCAGATCACTTCCGGCATGAAGGCGATGCGGAGCCCACTCTTCAATTTCAATCGGAACGGAGAAGATGACGCCCTGTCGTATTGGGAGGTTGGCGGAGATTTGGGGAGCAGGGGCAGCCTCGCATGGGCATCGACGACACGCGAGCAACTGAACAGTGAAGGGAACGACCGCAATCTGGTGATGTGGTCCTGGTGTGGGGGCGTCTCCAGCAATACTGTGGAAGGCATCGACGCCTATCTGAACGAAATGAACGCGCTCGAGAAGCAGTATCCCGGGGTTTTGTTCGTCTATATGACGGGTCATCTTGATGGCTCGGGAGTCGACGGCAATCTACACCAGCGCAACGAACAGATACGCGCCTATTGCCGGGAAAACGACAAGATCCTGTTCGACTTTGCGGATATCGAGAGCTACACCCCCGATGGGCTGTCAGTACTGCCGATGCAGGCAAACGACAATTGTGACTATTACGACGGCAAGGAATGGAGGAACTGGGCGGAGGATTGGTGCCAGGCCCACCCCGAACAGTGTTCCACTTGCAAATGTGCGCACTCGCAATCTCTGAACTGCGACCGAAAGGCGCGGGCGTTTTGGTGGATGATGGCACGATTGGCAGGATGGGACGGCGAGGATGCCGCGTCCGCAATCCCGGTCAGTACGCCAAGTGCCAACGGCATCAGCGAGGATGACATGGCGAACGATGCGAGCTGAGAGAAGCGCATCGGCAGGACGGCGGGGGTGTGCGGCGTCGCCGTGGGATTCAAGTCCTTTGGGCTTGGTGATCCCGGAGGCGAATCCAGCCATGAGTCTGTACGCAAGCTCTGCGAGGCAATGGAAGCGAATGGACGCCTGCACCACGTTCTGAGCGCGCCAGCCGGCGCTGGTTCTCCGCGATCTCAACGATGACAGAAGGCTACGCAGCTATGTCATTGTGACGAGCTTCTTCCGACCAGGCATGATGCTGGTGGCTCAAGGCTATGGGTTATTCGGGGTCCGGCTCGCGCTTGATCGGCCGCCGCCCCAGCAACAGGGCCAGCTCGAACAGCAGATACAGCGGGATCGACATCGCCGCCAGCGTGAACGGGTCGCCCGTCGGCGTGACGAACGCGGCAACAACCAGCAAGCTCACGAAGATATGTTTGCGCTTTGCCGCCAGCGTGTCCACCGACACGATCCCCAACCGCGTCAGCAGCAGCACGACCACGGGAAATTCGAAGACGATGCCAAACGACAACATCGTCATCAGCGCCAGATTGAGGTATGCGCGGATGTCGTTGAACAGGTAGGCCTGCTCGCTCGCATAACTGGCGAAGAAGAGCAGCGCGAACTTCAGCATCGCCCATGCGAAGACGACGCCGATCGGAAAGAGCACCAGCGCGCCCCAGAAGAGCGGTATGATGGCCTTGCGTTCATGCGGCAACATGCCCGGCGCCACGAACGCGTAGCCCTGGTACAGGATGATGGGGAGTGCGAAAAGAATTCCCAGAACCACGGCGGCCTTGATCTGGATGATGAAGGGGTCCATGGGGCGGATGTAGACGACGCCGCTGGGCTCGACGGAGCGCATGACGGCGAAGGGTTCCTCGGCGCCGGGCTGGTAGAACTCGATGCTCGCCAGTTTCGTTTGCGTTTCGGGGTAGACGAACGGCGCCGGCTCTGAGGGCTCGTCGGGTTGTTCCGGGTCCGTTTTCTTCTTCTTGCTGACGGGTTCCGGCTTGCCGATGCGGCCGAGGTGGAAGGTGCCGTCCTCGCCGACTTCGATGCGCGCCACGTCCACGCCCTTGCGGACGAGGCCGGATTGCTCGATGGGAATAAGGAGCAGGCCGATGGCAGTGGGCGCGAGGAAGTAGCCCACGATTGTGCCGATCATGATGGCGGCAACGCTGCGAATCAGGCGCGTGCGGAGTTCATCAAGATGCTCCAGCACGCTCATGCTGTGGTCGTCGAGGGACTGGCGAATACGCACCTTGAGCCTTCCGCGCGGGAACGTGTGGAGGGCGTGCTGTTATGCTTCGCGCTCGGAGGGGGACACGTTGGGAGTGGAGGAAACGGTGTTGGCGGGCGGCGGCGGGGTCACCGGGGTATGGGGCTCTTTCGATTCCAACTGGGCCTTTTCGCTGCGCGCCGTCTTGTCGCGCTTTTCGTCTTCCTCGCCTGCTTCCTGGATCGCTTCGCTGAACTTGCTGGAGGCATCCTTGAATTCGCGCAGGCCTTTGCCCATAGCCCGTCCCAGTGACGGCAGGCTCTTCGGGCCGAAGATGATCAAAACGATCACGAAGATAAAGATCAGTTCGGGCATGCCAACATTGCCGAGAAAACCGGCCGCAACAAGTGGAGAAACCATGATGATCCATCCATTTCCGTGGAGGCACTGTGAGGGGAAGCGCCACCCGCATACAGAGTTCTAGCTACTTTCGGACCTGCCGCACCGTCAATGCCGTTTCAGTGCCCCGCGCGTGTCATCGTTCGCGGCTGGCGACCTGGCGGGCGAAGACGGACAGGACGCCCTCGAGCGGGGCGGGGAGACGCCTGAGTATGCCGAGTGCCTGCTCCAGCAGCGCGTCGCATTGCGCGCGGGCGGCTTCCAGGGCGCCGTGCTTCTCGAAGAGAGCCAGTGCAGCGGCCACGTCCGCGTCGGTGGTCTGCTCGCGCGGCTTGTCGAGGATGTCGTAGAGGTGCTCGATTTCCGCGTCGGGTGCGGTGGCCGTCACGTGGGCGACGAGGTAGGAGCGCTTGCCTTCGCGCAGATCGCTGCCGATTTTGCCTCCGCGTCCCTTCCCGGCGGTCAGGTCCAGCAGGTCGTCGGTGATCTGAAACAGCGGCCCGACGACTTCGCCGAACTTCGCCAGCGTCGTGCGCACCGGCGTGGGGGCGTTGGCGACGATCGCGCCGCCGAGCATCGGCGCGGCAAGATAGAAGCCTGTCTTCTCGCGCACGAGGCGGAAGTATTCCTCCAGCGTGAAGCGGCGGTTGGCGCGCTGGGTGATCTCCAGGCTCTGGCCGATGTGGGTGTGGTCGAGCGTCTCGGACATCAGGCGCAGCAGGGCCAGACGCGTTTCAGCGCCGAGTCCGTCGTCCTCCAGCAGGGTCGACCAGACCTTGCAGAACAGATAGTCGCCGATGTTGATTCCATGAGCGAGGCCGTAGTGGCGCCAGACCGTCGGGCGGTTGCGCCGCACCTCGTCGCCGTCCTCGATGTCGTCGTGGACGAGGGCGAAGTTGTGCATCAGCTCGATGGCGCAGGCGAAGTTTGTGGCCTGCTGGAGGTCGCCGCCGAGGGCTTCGGCCGTCATCAGGCACAGAACCGGGCGGATGCGTTTGCCGCGGGCCCTGGCATCGGCAAGATCGAGTCCGAGGGCGTAGGTCAGGCCGTCGTGGAGGTTTTCGACGGGCTCCTCGCGGCCGATGATCTCCTCCAGCCGCGCGTCCACTTTGGCAGAGAAACGCTCGGTGGCCTGCTGGAATGCCATTTCGGGGGTAAGGGTCACTTCGTCCTCATCCAGTGGGGTGGCCGGAGGCATCGCAGCCTCCCCCCTCTGAGGGCAAAGGGCTTTTGCCACTTTGCCGTGGAGCGTTTTCGTCCTTTTTCTCTTTCTGGGCGAGATTTCCCAATTTTGCCCTTTCGCTGCCCGAAAGGCTCCGGCAAGGTTTCAATCCCGTCGGACAGGGCTCCCCGTTCCCTCCGTCGGCCGACACATCCACGGGCGAGGTGTACTCGTGAACGTCGTGACCGCCGATCAGATGCGCGAAATCGACCGGGCCGCCATTGAAGGCAAAGGCATTCCGGGAGCCGAATTGATGGACCGGGCAGGCCGGGCCATTGCCGAAGCCGTTGCCAGCCTGCTGGAACCCGGTGATGCTGTTCTGGTGCTCAGTGGCAAGGGAAACAACGGTGGGGATGGATTCACTGCGGCGCGCTATCTGGCGCAGTCCGGGTTTGCCGTTCACGTTGTGCCCGTGCTGGGCACCGATGGCTTGACGCAGGATGCCCAGGGGGCGTTCGACAAAATGCCCAAGGACACCGTGAAGGTTCACAAGCTGCCGGAGCCGGGAGCACTGTGGAACCTCGTGGATGGGGCCGACGCGATTGTGGACGCGATGCTGGGGACGGGCTCCAAGCCCCCTCTGCACGCGCCGTTGGACTGGATTGTCCGGCTCGTCAACGACGCGAAGATTCCCGTCGTTGCCGCCGACATCCCGACGGGGCTGGATGCCAACACCGGCGAGGGCGATCTGGTGGTCCGCGCGACGCGGACGGTGACGATGGGGCTGCCCAAACGGGGAATGCTGACGCCGGCGGGCGTGACCGCCTGCGGCGCGGTGCGCGTTGACCGATTGGATTTTCCGCCCGAGTTGCTCGACGACGCCGGGATCACCGATCGCACGATGACGATGGCCGAGGCCGCCGAGCTGCTGCCCGTGCGCCCGATTGACGGGCACAAGGGCACTTTCGGAACGGTGGCGGTTTGCGCCGGTTCGGCGCGGCTCCCCGGCGCGGCGGCTCTTGCCGGGCTTGGCGCGTTGCGCAGCGGCGCGGGGCTTGTGCGGATGCACGTTCCGGGTGCCGTCCGTCCCGTCGTTGCGGGCCTGCTTCCCGAAGTGACGTTCCACATCGGCGGGGGAGAGTCGCGCAGCGAACTGACCCCGCTGGCCTACTCGGAGTGGGACTCCCTGCTCCTCGACCCCAACGCCCTGGTCTTTGGCCCCGGTGTCACCATGCACGACGGCCCCCACGCCTTCATGGTCCACCTGCTCGATACCTACAAGGGGCCGACGGTGATCGACGCGGACGGATTGAACCTGCTCGCGGCGCACAAGGACATTGCGGGCGCCATTCACTCCAATGTGGTGCTGACGCCGCATCCGGGCGAAATGGCACGCCTGCTGCGCCGGACGACCGATCAGGTGCAGAAGAACCGCTGGGAGGCGGCGCGCGAGGCCGCCAAGCGCTTCAACTGCACCGTTGCCTTCAAGGGATGGGGCACGCTGGTGGCGACGCCCGATGGCGTTGTGACCCACGTACCGACGGGCAACACGGCTCTGAGCCGTGGCGGAAGCGGCGATTTGCTCGCCGGCATGATCGGTGGCCTGATGGCCCAGAAGCTCGCTCCCACCCACGCCGCCTGCCTCGGAGCCTTCGTTGTGGGCATGGCTGCGGACATTGTTGTGCGTGATGTTTCGGCCCGCGGCGTGCTCGTTCGCGAGTCGGCTGACAAGATTCCCCTCGCGTTCCGCGAGCTGGAGACGCTCAAGAAGCCCTGACGCGTTGCGGCGCGATACGGTTTGGACCTCCTTGATGACCATGACGAAGACCCGGCGAGGCAAGCCAGCACAGTCCCCAGAGTCCTCCAATGGCGCGGTTCTTCGCGCCTCCGGTGTCCGAAAAAGCTATCGAGACGGCGATCGAACGCTGGAGGTGTTGCGCGGGCTGGACTTTGAGCTGCATGCCGGCGAGTTCGTCGCCATCATCGGCCAGAGCGGCTCGGGCAAGTCCACCCTGCTTCACATCCTCGGGGCGCTCGACCGCGTCACCACTGGCACGGTTGCCCTCAACGGCCGCGACTACGCCACGCTGTCGGCCGCCCAGCTCGACAAGGTGCGCGCGACGCAAATTGGCTTTATCTACCAGTTCCACCATCTGCTCCCCGAGTTCAGCGCGCTCGAGAATACGTTTATCCCGGGGATGATCCAGCGGCGCCCGACTCCGGCGTTGATCGCGCGGGCCACGAGCCTGCTTGAACGCGTTGGCTTGGGCGAGCGTCTGGGGCATCGCCCCGTGAAGCTCTCCGGCGGCGAGCAGCAACGCGTTGCCCTCGCCCGCGCCCTGATGAACGATCCGGCCGTTGTCCTGGCCGACGAGCCCACCGGTGATCTCGACCAGAAAACCGGGCAGGAAGTGCTGGACTTTGTCTTGAGCCAGACCGCTGGAGAGGGCAAATCCCTCGTCATCGTGACACACGATCCGGCCATCGCCGCGAGGGCCAATCGCGTGTACACCCTTGAGAATGGAAGACTAAACACAACAAAAACCTAGGCCGCCCCCCCGGCCGTAACTCTCGACCCAGGAGCCCGTACCTTGCAGGAAGACGAACAGGAACTCCGAGACCAGATCAAAGACCTGATCCGGGCAAAAAAATACGACGAACTTGAGAGCGTCTGGCTTCAGATTGCGGAGGACTCCGCCCGCTCGCTGAACTTCCACGAGTCCGTCATCCGCTACCTTCACAATCGCAAGGAACTCGAACGGCTCGCGGAACTCTACACCGTCCTCATCAACCTGCGGCTCGACCAAGGGAACACCACCCAGGCCCTCGCCGTTTCCAATCTGATTCTCGAAGTCGAACCCACGGCCGAATTTCTCCGCCCCCTGCTGATCCGCACGCTCAAGGCCATCTACGCCGATCGCGACGAAGCCCGCGTCGCCGAGTTGCTGCGCCTCTCCGGCCTCGACGGCGAAACCCCCAACTTGCAGCAGGCACTCTCGCGCGCGGAAGACCTCTTTGGCGCCTCGCGCGGCCAGGTTTTCCGCCACACCCAGTGGGGGCTCGGTGTCGTTCAGGAATTCGATGCCCGCGACGGCATCGCCATCATCAACTTCCAGCGTAAACCCAACCACCGCATGACGATGGAAGGACTCAAGAATTTCCTCCGCCGCGTGCCAAGCGAGCACATCCAGGCCCGCATCGCAACCGCCCCCGAGGAGGCCCGCGCCGAAGCCTTCGAGAACCCCGCCGCCACCGTTCGCCATGCCCTCAAGGGATTTGGCGGCAAGATGGCAGCCGCCGACCTCAAGCGCCTCTTCATCGGCGACCTCATGACCGAAGCCGACTACAAGCGCTGGTGGAGCAAGGCGAAGGACGAAATCCGCACGGATCCCTACCTCGACCTGAAGGGCATGGGCGCCAACGCGCAACTCATCCTGCGCTCCGAGCCCCGCTCCTTCGTCGATGAAATCCTCGAAGGCTTCCTGCGCGCCAAGAACACCATCGAACGCCGCAAGGTGCTGCGCGACGTTGCCCGCCACGGCGACAACGCCGACATGACCCCCGAGGACATCGACCGCCTCTTCCTGCTGTTCAAGAAGCCCCTCGACGATGGCGCCATCAAGACGGACTACGAGAAGTTCGGGCACGGCATCCTCTTTGAAGAGTATGCCCATCTCTTCCGCGACGACGTGAAGAACCCCATCGACATCGAGTTCTACCTGACCCACCCCGAACTCAAACCCGGCGACCTCATCATCTCCCTTGGCATCTTCGAGCTCCAGCGCATCGCGCTCCAGCACGTCGTTACCCTGCGCGAGGCGGAGATCGAGGAGATCTTCACCGAAGTGTTCTTCGGTGCCGATCCCAAGCTCGTTGAGTGGATGGAGAAAACACTCGAAGCACGCGGCAGGCAGGGCGTGCTCGATCACTGCATGGAACGCGTGCTGGCGCATCCCGAACGCAACATCGACCTGTTCACGTGGGCGGGGCGCAAAGTGATCGAAGGAAAGCTGCCGCACGTCGAGGAGAGTTTCCATCCCCTGGCAATCTGCCAGAGTGCCTCGACGCTGCTGAGCGACGCGGAGGAAGATGTGCGCGCCAGTGGCGCCGTCGATTCCCGCAAGGCCAGCGCGCCGGGCGCCGTCATTGCCGCCCGCATGCGCACGATCCTCCAGGACGGACACGGCAAGCTGCTCAAGATCGCGCTGCGCAAGGCCGACGTCGAGCAGGCACGCCGCTTCCTCGCCCATATCAAGATGCTCAGCGGCCTGAGCAACCAGCTTCGCTCGATGATCGAGGAACTCATCCTCCTCGAACATCCCACGCTGCGCAAGCGCACCACACACGAGGAAAAGGCGGAGGCCGAATCCACCAAGATTCACTACGCCCTCATGGACTCGGTGGAACGCAAGCGCAAGGAACTCAGCCACATTCTCAGTGTCGAGATTCCGGAGAACACTGTCGCCATCGGCACGGCCCGCGAGCACGGCGACCTGCGCGAAAACGCGGAGTACCACGCCGCCAAGGACCGCCAGAAGATCCTGATGCAGCGCGCTGCCGATCTCGAGGACCTGATCGCCCGTGCCCGCATCATCGAACTCGAAAACGTCAAGACCGACCAGGTTCGCTTCGGAACCCGCGTCACCCTCGACCGGCTCGACGAGCAGGCCCAGGAAACTGTCACGATCATGGGTATGTGGGAGGCGAACGCCGATCTCGGCATCCTTTCCTACATGACGCCCTTCGGATCCCAGCTTCTCGGACGTAAGTTGAACGAGCAGTTCGAAGTGACGCTGCCCGACGGACGCCGCGTGGAGTACAAGGTCGTCAGGATCGAAAAGGCCGACGCCCCCGTCCACCAGGCCTGATTCCGCAAGGAGCCCTCCGTGGCCGACGAAGAACGGGACGACATCCTTGAGGAAGAAGACGCGGAGCCTTCCGCGCGCACCGAGCCGCGGCGGCGCTCGCGGCGGTCACGCCGCCAGCGCCGCACTGCGCACTCGGGCGACATCTTCCTCATCGTCCTGGTCTTCCTCATCGTTATCATCGCCATCATCTTTGATCCCCAGAAGCTCTTCGAGCTGCTCTACAACAAGTTCGCCGGCCTTCTCCTGATCGTCATGGCCATCGAATTCCTCATCCTCAAGAGCATGGACCGCACCCGCGTCTACCAGATGGAGAACGCGCGTCTGCGCGAGCAGAAGCGCGTTGACCGTCTCCTCCTGAAGCGTTCCATCGAGCTGCTCAGGGAGGCCGACGCCAAGGACGCTCTCAAAGACGACGAGGCGCGCCTGCGCTGGAAAACCAAGGCGGATGTCCTCGCCGAGGAAATCCGCGAGCGCTTCTGATCGCCGTGACCCCGCCATTCCCACCCACAGGCCGCTACGCCCCCAGCCCCACCGGAGCCCTGCATCTGGGCAACCTGCGCACCGCGCTGGCCGCCTGGGCGTTTGCGCGCTCGCGCGGCGGGCGCTTCCTTCTGCGCATCGAGGACATCGACACACCGCGCGTTCAGGCAGGCTGCGAACGCGAACAACTGCGCGATCTCCAGGCTCTCGGTATCGATTGGGACGGGGAGCCACTCCGGCAATCCGGGCGCACCTCCCTCTATGCCGAGTACACACGCCGCGCCCTTGAGGCCGGTGCCGCATACCCCTGCTTCTGCAGCCGCAAGGACATCCAGCTCGCCCTCTCCGCGCCCCACGCTGAGGAAGGCACCGCCGCCTATCCGGGAACCTGCCGCGACCTCGATGCTGCCGAAGTGGCCCGCCGCCTCGGAGAAGGACGCCGGCATTCCCTCCGCCTGCGCGTGGACAGAGCTCCCGCCACGTTCGCCGATGGCTTTGCCGAAGAGGCTCCCCCTCCGCTTGCCGCGTCCGGGGACTTTGTCATCCGCCGTGCCGACGGTCTGTTTGCGTACCAGCTCGCCTGCGCCGTGGACGACGCACTGAGTGGCGTCACGGAGGTTCTGCGCGGCGACGACCTGCTCGATTCCGGTGCCCGGCAGGCCTGGTTGCTCCGATGCCTTGGCCTTCCCGTGCCCTCCTACTACCACATTCCCCTGATGATGGACTCCGGCGGGGGGCGCTTGTCCAAGCGCGCCGGTTCCGACGATCTGAGTGCCTATCTGGCTGCGGGAGTGGACGCCACGGCGGTGCGTTCGTATCTGGCGTGGACGTTGGGACAGTGCGGCCCGGGCGAGCGGCTGACGCCGGCGGAGCTCGCCTCGCGCTTTCGCCTGGAAGCAATTCCCCGCACCCCGGCCATCTTTCGCGTCGAAGACCTCAGGATGTTCACAGGCAAGTAGGGACGGCGTCTTGCCGTTTCAAAAAAAGCCCCCTCGTCCGAAGGCGAGGGGGGGAGATTGAAAGCGCAAAAGGGGAAACGCTGCGGTTGCTTACTCCCGTGCGTCGGCTTCCTCCTTGGCGCGGTTAAGTGCTTCGCCCAGAGTATTCAGGCCGCCGCTGTCGTCCTTCTTGCGCATGTAGGCCTTGATGCTGTCGCGCTCGATCTTGCGCAGGGCTTCCTTGCGCGAGAGGCTGATCTTCTGGCTCTTGGACTCGGCCTTGACGATCTTGCACGAGACTTCCTCGCCGATGGAAAGAACGTTCTCGGGCAGTTCGACGCGCTTCTCGTCGATCTGGCTGATGTGGATCAGGCCCTCCAGGTTGGGGGCGACTTCCACGAATGCGCCGAACGGAGCGAAGCGCGTTACCTTGCCGGTGACGACGCTGCCGACGGGGTGATCCTTCATGAAGGCGTCATAGGGCGATCCCTGGATCTGCTTGATGCCCAGGCTGATGCGGCGCTGGGCCGGATCCACCTTGAGAACCATGACCTCGATCTCGTCGCCGACCTTGAGCATCTCCTTCGGGTGGTTGATGCGCCGCTCCCACGAGAGATCGGAGACGTGGATCATGCCCTCGATGAATTCGTCGAGGCGAACGAAGGCGCCGTAATTGGTGAGCGAGGTGACGGTGCCCTTGATGATGGCCTTCTTCGGATACTTGGTGCGCGCATCGGCCCATGGGTCGTTTTCGAGTTGCTTGAGTCCGAGCGACATGCGCTTGGACTCCTTGTTGATCTCAAGGATCTGGCACTCGACTTCCTGACCGTTCTGCACGAAATCGGTGGGCTTCTTGTTGCCGGGGGTCCAGCTCAGGTCGCTCGCGTGGATCATCCCGGTGACGCCTTCCTCGATGTGGACGAAGACGCCGTAGTTCTGGATGGCGATGACCTTGCCCTTGATGCGCTTGCCGACTTCAAAGCGGTCGTCGAGCGCCTCCCAGGGGTCGTCGGTCATGCGCTTGCGCGAGAGCGTGACCTTGCCGGATTCGATGTCAACTTTGACGACCTTGACTTCGATTTCCTGTCCTACCTCGACGATCTGGGAGGGGTGCGTGCCACGGTCCCAGGAGACTTCCTCGCGGGGGACGAAGCCATCGATCACGCCGAGATCGAGGAAAACGCCGAAATCGAGGGCGTTCTTGACCTTGCCGGTGATGGTCTGGCCGGGCTGAAGACTTTCGAGGATTTCGCGCTTCTGCTGCTCGCGGCGTTCAACGAGAAGCTGGCGGCGCGAGACAACGGCGCGGCGGCGCCGGGGATCGAACTCGGTGACGTAGGCCTCGATCTCCTGGCCGACGAGGGTGGTGAGATCGGGAATCTTGAAAAGGTCGACCTGGCTGGCCGGCATAAAGGCACTCACGCCGATGTCAACCATGAGGCCGCCTTTGACGGTTTGCGAGACACGGCCGACGATCGGCTCGTTCTGCTCCATGGCGGCGCGGATGGCCTTCTCCGCGACGCGTTCGCGGGCGGCGCGGTGCGAGACACGCGGCGTGCCGTCGTTGTTGCGTCCAGAATGCAGGACAGGAATCACCATGCCGACTTCCACGGCGGGTTTGCCGTCGACGACGGGGAACTCCTCGATCCGAACGCTTGCCTCCGCTTTGCCGCCAATATCGACGAGGACACTGTCCTCGCGAACGGCCACAACGGGCACCTCGATGATTTCGCCGCGCGTCTGTTCCTCCGCGCTACCGGGGAGGTGCTGGTTGATGAGAGCATCGAACTGCTCCATCTCCTGGACGAGTTCGGCGTCCAGATGCTCCTCGCTGTCGGGATGCGGCGTTGGTGTTTCAGCGGGGTTGGTGGCTTCGAGGTGTTCCTTCGCGTCCTGCGAAGGATTGTTGTCCGGGCTCATGGTGGGCTTGCTCCTGGTTTTTCCGTCCTGGGTTTCCATGGGAATTGGGCGTTATCAATGATCATCCCGTCGGGGATGCGGAAGGCTTAAAGGTTTGAAATACGTGTGAACATCTCGTTCGTGACGGCGCGATACAAGGACTTTTTTCCCTCTTCCCCGGTTGCCAGGCTGCTGGGATCAAACGGCTCGCCGACAACGACGGTTACGCGGTGCGGCTTGGGGAATGAGGTTCCGCGCCCCCATGCTTCAAAAGCGCCGTGCAGGCGCAAGGGAACAATCAGGGTTCCGGGCACCATGAGGGCAATGCGGGCAGGGCCATCGCGGAACGGCTGGAGGGTTCCGTCGCTCGTGCGGGTCCCCTCGGGGAACACCAGCAGTGGCTCGCCGTTCTTCAGGCATTCGAGTGACGCCTTGATGGCTCCGCGGTCGCTGGCCGCGGAACGATCAACCGGCAGCGAGCCCAGCGCCGTCAGAATCCAGCCGAACAACCGGTTGTTCCACAGTTCCTTCTTCCCCAGAAACCGCAGCCTTCGCTGCGTAAAGCTGACGGCGACCAGCGGCGGGTCCAGATTGCTGGAGTGATTGGCCACAATCAGAACCGGGCCGGTCTTCGGCAGGTGGTGCGCCCCCTTGATCCTCAGCCGCAGGTACAGCATCGCGAAGAGGCGCGCCGAAGTCCACGCAATCAGATAAATGATTCGGTTCACCATGTGTCTGCCTGCCGCCTCCGGGAAATGCACTCTCGGGGCCACGATGCCGCTGGGTCCGGGAGGCCGCAAGCGCTCTTGCGCGCGAACAGCGCGATGCTCCCCTTGATTTCCGCCCTCGTGTTCTGTGGAATGCCAGCGTCCGAGTCAGCAACCCAACCTCCGTATCCGGAGCGCCCGCATGGCGAACGATTCAGGCACGCCCGACTCCACCGGTCCATCCGGAACGTCGGGGGAATTCCCCACCCGTGAGGTCTCGATATCCGAATTCGAGGCTCTGCACTTCACCGGCAAGGCGGGCTTCGGTTCCAGTGGCATGAAAAGCACGCGTTCGCTTGCCGAGCAGGAACTCCCCTCCAGCCGTGAGTACAAGCGGCCGCTCATGCAGGGAGACATCCCGCTGCCCGGCGATGAAGTCTGCGGGAACTATCGCTATGTCCTCGAAGAACGTTTGGGTGCCGGGGCCTACGGATCGGTTTACCGGGCGCGCTGTCTCGATCGCGAGCCGGGCAACATGGCCGCGCCGCCGGAGACCGTGGCCCTCAAGATCTTCCACATGCCTGACCGCACGAAGGTCGGCAAGCTGATCCGGCGCGAGCTCCAGCCGCTCCTCATGCTCGATCATCCCCGCATCCCCAAAGTGTACGACTGGGTCGTGCAGGGACCCGTCGTCTTCGTTGTGATGGAGTACTACGCTTCGGGGAGCATCTCGGACGTGCGCTCCTACTACGGCAACATGCCCGAGGAGCAGGGATGGCAACTCCTGACGGACCTGCTTTCCGCTCTCAAGTCGGCGCACTCGGCCACACTGCTGCATCTGGACATCAAGCCACAGAACGTGCTGGTGGACGCCAACGGCAGCTTCGTCCTTTCCGATTTCGGAATCGCCCAGGGAGTGCTGGTGCCGTGGAATCTGGCGCCACCCGGGCTGGGTACCCAGGGCTATCGTTCGCCCGAACAGCAGGAAGTGATCGACAAGCTGGGCGAGGTGGACGAGCGCACCACGTTTGACATGCGGACAGACCTGTGGGGCGTGGGGTCGACCGTCTGGGCTGTTTTCACGGGGTTGAATCCGTCGGCCAAGGTTGTGGACTTGTACAAGCGCGAGCCGGGCAGCCTCTGGGCCCTCCCGCGTTTGTCGCAGGTGCGCCCGGATTGCTCGCAGGAATTCGAGCAAGTCGTCATGTCGCTGCTGGGCACAAAGCCGGAGGACCGGCCGGGGAGCGCGGCGGAGGTGCTCGCCACCATTCGGCGCCTGCGGGGCGAGGGCGAACTCAATGCCCGGGAGTACGGCAGCCTGCTCGGCAGCCCGCTCAACGACGAGGAACGCCTGCGTCTGGCCGGTGCGCTTCTCGATCCCGTTTGGATTCAACTTTGCAGGCAGCCTCAATTTGCCCGCCACCTGGTCCGGTTTCAGGATGGTGATTATCTGATCGAGGAACGCGACAGTTCCTACCTCGCCTACGTGCTCCTGCAAGGAAAGCTGGTGGTGGAGCGCGGCGGCGTCGATATTGCGAGCGTCCAGCACGAAGGGGCGTTCATGGGCGAGATCGCGACGCTGACGGGGCGGGTGCGCACGGCGTCCGTGCGGGCCGAGGGCGAAACGATCTGCGGGGTCTTCAATGCGTCCGAACTCGAGCGCATTGTGGTCTGCAACCCCGCCGTGGGGTTGCGGCTGATCAAGACGCTGGCCAAGCGCTTTGCGGATGAACGGTTGGGTGAAGAGCGAAGAGAATGACGCAGCAGGCCGGCCTTCGTTTTTTCTTTGCGCAAGTCAAACCCCTCCGAGCATAAAGAGCTTCCCGGAAACTTTCCCCATGTTTCCGGGAAAGATCGGGAAAAGCCTTGCGGTTGCCGCCCCCGCCGTCTCCACACTTTCGCCTAATTGTTGGGTCTTCTGATGAAAGAGGTACCCGGACCAGTACACTTGCGCGAATGGAGCCGAAGAATGGCTCCCGCGCGGATGCATAGAAATTGAGCCGCCTTGTGCGGGGTACGGAAGGTGACGATGGATCAGATGATCAAGGAGTCCAATGGGCGCACTCTGGCCATCGAGGAGAGTGCGTGCGTCGTTGAAGTGGCTCCGGGCCGTGCCTTGCGTTCCGCCAAGAGCTCTCCGATCTTCGACAAGGCCACCCGTTTCACCCGCGCCGACGAGTTGCGCAAGGCCGGGCTCTACCCCTATTTCCGCTGCATCGAATCCGCCCAGGACACCGAAGTCCTGATCGACGGGCGCAAGATGCTGATGCTCGGGTCGAACTCCTACATGGGGCTGACGAACGACCCGCGTGTGAAGGAAGCAGTGCGCAAGGCCGTCGAGGAATTCGGCAGCGGTTGCGCCGGATCGCGCTTCCTCAACGGCACGCTGAAGATTCACATCGAACTTGAGGAAGAAATCGCCGACTTCATGAACAAGGAGGCGGCGCTGACGTTCACCACCGGAATGCAGGCGAACCTGGGCGCGATCGCGGCCATGGTCGGCAAGGACGACCATGTGTTCATCGACCGCGCGGATCACGCCTCCATCGTGGACGGCTGCCGCCTGGGGTTTGGCAAGCTGCACAAGTTCCGCCACAACGACATGGACAACCTCGAGCGCGTCCTCAAGCAGCACGACGCGACGGGCAAGCTCATCGTCATCGATGGCGTCTACTCCATGGAGGGCGATCTCGCCGACCTGCCCCGCATCGTGGACCTCGCCCGCAAGTACCACGCGGGCATTCTCGTCGATGACGCCCACGGCATTGGTGTGCTCGGCAGCCACGGCCAGGGCACCGCGAGCCACTTTGATCTCGAAGAGGAAACCGATCTCATTTGCGGCACGTTCTCCAAGTCCGTCGCCTCCATTGGCGGATTCGTGGCGGGCGACGCCCCGGTGATCGACTACCTCAAGCACCACGCCCGCGCGCTCATCTTCTCCGCTTCAATGGCTCCGGCCTGCGTGGCTGCGGCCCGCGCCGCGATCCGCATTATCCGCGACGAACCCGAACGCCGCGCGAAGCTTTGGGAAAACACGCATTACCTGAAGAGCGAACTCAACCGCATGGGCTTTGACACGGGCACGTCAGAGACCCCGATCATCCCGATTGTCATTGGCGACACCATCGATTGCTTCCAGTTCTGGTCGGCGCTGCACGAGGCCGGCGTCTTCGTGAACCCCGTCGTGGCTCCGGCGACCCCGCCGAACCGCGCCCTGATCCGCCTGAGCGTCATGGCCACGCACACGCGCGAACAGCTTACGTTTGCCCTGGAAGCCATCGAGCGCATCGGCAAGCGCACAGGCGTTCTCGACACCCTGCGCTGAGGCGCACCAAACATCGGATAGTCCCATTCGGTCGCATTGTTTGTGCCCCGGGATTCTCGCGTTCCTGCCAAGTACCGGCCTGGAATGACGGTTTGGTGCATCGGGAGCCAGCATCCGGTGTGCCGGCCGAGCTACGAACCACGCGCCGCGAACCCTGATTCCCCGGTCCCTTTTCGTTTGGCCCCGGGAGTCCCCCGCGTCTCCATCAAGACGCTCGGACTTCCGTCCGCGCCGCCATCCTTCCTTTGCGAGTCCTTTTCCTTGAACAAGCTCTTCTTCGCTCGATTCGCCGCTCTCGTTCTCTTTCTGGCGCTTCTGACGCCCGGTCTTCCGGCCTACCCGCTGCTGCAACCCGCCGCGATCGAGTCCACGCGCGAGGCCATCCGGATGACGGCGCGGATTGATCCGGCGGTGGCGGAGGGGGACAAGGTCGCGTGGGTGCTTGCCGCTCCCGAAGGGGAGTACGAGGTGCGCTGGCATCGCTTCGTTTTGCGCAGCTCCGAGACCGGCGAGCGGATGGAGTTCGCGACTCCCGAGGAAGTCGAAACAATCACGTCCAACTCGCGCTTCGTCCGCGCGTTGACAATCGCTGACCTCGGCACCATGCGGCGCGTGCGCCTGCTGGCGGTGCGGCTCGAACCCGATGAGTACCTGATGCTCGATGGCGTCCGCTACGTCTTCGCGGAGTTCGATCTCGAAGTGCGCTTTGCGGAACAGGTGCCGACGCCGCGCGCCATCGACGATCCCGCCTTCACGGATCCCACGCGCAGCTTTCGCCGCATGATCGATCTTTCCGTCTGCAATCCCGACGCCATCGACCTGTATGCGCAGCCCGACCCACTTCCCACTCCTGACGAGAACTGGGAGGAAGCCACGTGGCAGCCTCGCCCGGAACTCTCGCCCGGGTTTCCGTGGCTTCGCATTCCCGTCAGCGAGACGCGCTTTTACACGATCGATGGGCGCTGGCTGGCGATGAACGGCATCGACGCGGGCAGCATTGATCCTGCCTCGCTGCGGCTGGTGACGCGGGGAGAAGAGGTTCCCCTGATTCGCATGGGACCGGCCGACGCCGGGTTCACGGCGGGAGCGCGCCTCGTCTTCTGGGGCCAGCGCAACGACTCGCGCGAAACGCCCGAGCGCGTGTACTACCTGGGCGTTCGCGCGGCGGGGGAGCAGAGCCCCGTGTTTGCCGAGGCCACGGCCGCAGCCGAGGCCCCCGTGCTTCAGCGCTTCCGCCGCGTCTATCGCGTCGAGGAAGACGCGACGCTCCAGACGAAACTCGGCAGCTTCCTCAGCATCCGCGAAATGAACTGGGTGTGGCATCGCCTGGCGAACGGCGAACCGTTTACGGCGGAGTTCGTGACACAGGGCCTGCCCGAGCCGATCCCCGCCGCGAAGGGGCGCGTGCTGTTCTACACCGGCGGCCGTGGCCTCACCGGACTGGTGACGGTGCGCATCGCGCTCAACGGCGAGGTTGTGGAAGAAGGCCTGCCGCTGAAGACCGCGGATCAGGTGCTGGAGTTCGACGTGCCCGCGGGTTTGCTGCGCCATGAACGCAACAGTGTCGAGCTGACGCTTCAGGTTTCGGATGCGGCTCTGCTGCGCCGTCTGCCGCCGATTTATGTCGATGCCCTTGAGTTCGAGACCGACAGCCTGTTCAAGGCCGAGGACGGCAGGCTGGAGATCGACTTCGCGCGCACGGAGGAAGTTTCCGGCCCGCGCCAACTCGACGTTGTCGGCTTCCGCGCGAAGCGTCTTCTCGCGATGGACATCACCGATCCCAGCCACCCCGTGCGCCTGCCGGTGATAGAGAACGACACCGAGGCGCGAGTGCTCGTCACGCTGGGCGAGAGTGCGCGCGTGCTGCTCGTCGAGGACGACGTGATCGAGCGCGCTCCCCAGGGCAAGCCCTCCGAGTGGACTGATCTGCACGCGGACAACGCGGGCGCCGACGTTGTCGTGCTGACGCACGCGCTGTTTGCCGCGCAGGCTGCCGCCGCCGCCGAAGACATTCGCACGACGGGGCGCACCGTCGAGGTTCTCGACGTTGATCGCCTCTACGAATCCCACAGCTACGGCGAAGTTTCCACGGATGCGATTCGCGCGTTTCTGCGCGAGGCGCTGGCATCGTGGCGCGTGAAGCCCGAGAGCGTGCTGCTCATCGGCGATTGCACGAGCGATGGCCAGAACGTCGCGCGCAACGAAGTCGTCAACTTCCTGCCCACGCGCGTGTCGGACAAGATGCGGACGTCGCGCGGCGACGAGTTCTGCTCGGATGCGTACTTCGGTTGGCTTGCGGGCGACGACGAAATCGCCGACCTGTTTGTCGCGCGCTACTCCGTTGCCACCGTGGAGGCGGCCGAGGAAGTCGTGCGCAAGAGCGCCGCCTATCGTCGTCAGGGCACGCAGGAGTGGGCCTCCAGCCTCTTCTTCGTTTCCGATCCCTCCGAGTTCCGCAACGCCGTCGTTGATATACGCGACAATGCCCTGGCGCCGTGGATCGATGCGCAGATCGTCAACACGGCCGACCATCCGTGGGAGGACAACTTCTACCTTCCGGCGGAAATCGTCGAAGGCGAGGAAATCAAGGTCAGCCCCATCGTGACGCGCCGCATCCAGCAGGCGTTCGAGGAGGGCACCGGCATCATCTCGTTTGTCGGGCACGGTTCGCCCAACATCTGGTCGAACCAGCGCATCTGGTTTGGCGGCGACAGCGAGAACAGCGACAACCTGCGCCTGACGAACGCCGCGCGCCTGCCGTTCGTCACCACGTTCACGTGCAACAACGGTGCGATTGATTACCCGATGCCGCGCTGGAACATCAGCATCATCGAGGACATGATGCGCGTCACTGATGGCGGAACGATCGGCGCATGGGTGCCCTCGGGTCCGGGCTTCGCGACGCGGCACAAGTATCTCGCCGCGGGTCTGCTGTCGGCGTTCGGCGAGCACAACGTGCGCGAACTCGGAATGCTTTCCGAAATGTCGCGCCTGACGTACCAGGCCGTTCAGGGCGTTGACGATCACTCGCGGATGTACCTGCTGCTCGGCGATCCGACGCTGCAGATTCCGGCGGCCCGCCCGATTCTGACGGTCGCATCCGAGCCGGAAATTCTGACGGACTCAACGGAGCCGCAGCAAATCACGCTGGCCGTTTCCTCCGACGAGCGTCTGACCAGCATGACGGCCACGCTCCAGACGCTCGACGGCGAGGTGCTCGCGCGTATCGAGGGGCAGGCGCCCGAACCCGCCGAGGCTCTCGCGATTCCGATGGAGGTGACGCTGCCCGTCAACGTTGACGCGGTGCGTGCCGTTGTGCGGGCGCGTGACGCCCAGGGGCGGCTGCACGCCGGCGGGCTTGTTATCGAGCGCGGTCCGGCGAAGGTCCTCATCGCCTCCGCCGATCAAACCGCCGTGGACATGGCTTCCACGACGGCGACGATCAGCTACGTGCTCGAAAACGAAAGTGGCTTTGCCGCGCAGACAACGCTGATTGTTGATCGGCTCACCGGTGACAGCCGCGTGGAAGTTGCGCGCCTCGACGTCGAAATTCCGGCGCACGACCGCCTTCTCGTGCCCGTCGCCGTGACGGCACCGCATGGCGCGTGGGTTCTGGAAGCGCGTGTCACGCCGCAACCGGCCGGCGCCATCAATGCCTCCGCGCCGAGTGCCCTTCTGCGTAGTCTGGCCGTCATCGCCGATGGCACGGGCCGGACCGACGTGGCCTTCGCGCCCGAAGCTTTCCGCCTGCTCCCCGCGCGTTCGCGGACTTCGCAGCCGCTCGTCGAAACGTTCGTCGCGAATCTCGGGGAAGGAACCCCGCTGACCCGCATTCAATGGACGCTTCGCTACCCGGACGGCAACGTCGTCACGGGCGAGCGCGTTGCCGGGCGCGTGGGCCCGGGTGCCTCGCTGCGCGTCGAAGTCCCCGTCCGCATGGAGATGCAGATGGCGGCGGACCTGACCGTCGAACTGACCGGCGAGTCCGACGCCGAGGACGATGCCGATCTCGCCAACAACGTGCTTTCGCACGTGCTCACGGCGGACGGGCTTCCCGACATGCGCATCGTGCCCGGCTCGGTCCGCGTTTCGCCCAACCATCTTGCCGAGGGACTGACTGTCTTCGTCGATGCGGAAGTGGAGAACATCGGCAACGGCCCGTCGTTCGAATGCAAGGCGGGGCTGTACGCTGCCGGCGACGAGGGGTACCGCGAAACGCTCCGCACCATTCCCGGCCAGTTGCACGACGCCATTCCCTCGCTGGCGCCGGGCGAGCGCTGGCCCGTGCGTCTGCGCTGGGACCCCGTCGGTAATCTCGACACGGACAGCATCCAGCTCGTCGCGGACTCAGAGGCCGTGCTCGCCGAACCCGACAAGCAGAACAACCGCGTTTCCGTTCCCGTGGACATCAAGTCGAAGTGGGACTTGCAGGCGCGCGGTGTGCGGCTTGCGCGCGGGCGCCAGCCCGGCACTGTCGTTCTCATTGCGACGATCGGAAACGCCGGCGAAACCGACGCCCAGCGCGTCAGTGTGTGGTTCTACGCCGATTCGGAACAGAACGATGAAACGTATCTCGGCGAAGTGCTCGTCGAGCGCGTTCCCGCGGGCGACCAGGTGCTCGTGCCCTTCGTGTGGAACCTCGAAGGCGTTGACGTTCAGGCCAAGCGCAGGCCCAGCTTCAGCATGGCGCTGAAGGGAAGCCTTCAGCGGATTTCCTCCGCGTCTGATTGAGCGCGGGAAGTTCTCCTTCGATGATGCACTCCGTCCGCTCCATTCTTGCGTTGCTGATTCTCCTCGTGCTGGCGGGCTGCCGCCAGCTTGGGCTCGGCGGGGCAACGGTCGCCGATCCTCCTGCCGCCGTGGAGCTTCCGCTGCTCGCCGTTTGGGTTTCCGGCGAGCAGGCCCGCGAGGCTGCCGTGAATTCCGCCGGTGCGCGCGCTTTCCTGGCCACCCTGCGCGAGCACGGCGTTGGTGAAATCGTCGTGCAGGGAAAGGCAAACGACGGCACACCGCTGCTGGGGACTCCGGCGGGGAGCGAAGGGCAACGCGCCCTGGAGCGTCTTGTCGCGGCGGGAAAAACGGAGCGCGTTGCCGTCTCGCTCGCGTGGCCCGTCTTCCTCGGAACTCCCGCTCCCGGAGAAGAACTGGTCGAGTACGTTTGGATCGCCGAGCGCAATGCCGCTGTGCTCCGTCCCTATTTTCCCGCCATGGACGAGGGACCACCGCGTCTGAATCCAGCAATCGCCTCGGTGCGCGAGCGCGAACTTGATCATCTGCGTGCATTGGCAACGAGTGGCGTCGGCTCGCTGGTGCTGACGCACCTCGATTACCCCAGCCTGCGCGTGGATTTTTCCACGGCCTCGCGTCTGCGTCTCGAATCCGCGCTGGGCAGCACGCTGCGCACCTGGCCAGAGGACGTGCTCACGTTCGAGCCGGATGCTGATGGCGTGGTGTTGCCTTCGCGCCAGCCTGTCTGGGGGGCGTGGACAACGGAGCGCGCAGAAACCTTGCGGCGTTTCTTCTTCGCGGCCCACCAGGCCGTGACGCAGGCGGCTCTTTCCGCCAACGCCCCGCGCCCTGCCGTGTGGGCGATGGGCGACGGCTACTACCCCCTGCAATACCAGCGTGGGCTCAACTGGGCGGATCCACTCGCGCCGGTGAACATCGTTCTGCCGGACGCGCCGACGGGCTATGCGGAAACGGGAATCGGCGGACTTGCCGACGGTTTGGTGCTCGATCTTCCCGTGCCTCTGGCCTCGCCGCGCGAGGCGATGGACGCGGGGCTGCTATGGTGGAGTTCCGTCGGGGGGGCGCTCGACGTTGCGCGCCGCGTCGTGCCGGGGCGGGTGACCGTGCGCGCGGCCCTGCACGTGCGTGCGTTCGCGGGAACGGATGACGAGCTTGATGCGCAGGAGCGTGAAACGCTGCGGGCCGCCATCGAAACGGCGGCCCGTGGGGGAAGTCCTGTCTTGATTCTGGATGCCGCGGCGCTCGACCGCTGGCAGGCGTGGGACGCCGTGCGTCCCTGACTCTCAGGTGTCGTCGTTCTCGTCTTCGTCCGCCGTCGGCTTCGACAGCGTGCGGATCTGCTTGCCGGGTTTGAACGTCACGACGTGATGCGCGGGAATCGGATAGGGCTTCTTGTTCTTCGGATTCCGTCCGATGCGCGCCTTGCGCTGCTTCACCTGGAAGACGCCAAAGTCACGAATCTCCAGCCGCCTGTCGCGGATGATGACTTCCTTCACCGAGTCGATGATGCTGTCGACAATGGCGAGCGCTTCCTTGTCCTTGAGGGGCTGTCCGCCGAGCGATAGTTCCTCGGTGATCTTCTTCACGATGTCGGCTTTGATCATGGTAGCGTGTCCCCGCGAGATTGACCTCTCGTTACTCTGCCCGGGGTCCGTGGGCCCCGTTCGCCCTTGTTCCCGTGCCGCTGCTCCCCACGTTCGGGACAGCGACACGCTCAACGCTTGTGCGTATTGAAGATAGGCGACTTCTCTCTCTCAATCAAGTCGGAAATTTCCTGCGGTGCTTCATCCCGGAAAGTCAACCATCTGTTTTCGTTGGCGGGATGCTCGAATTTCAGCCGGGCCGCATGGAGCATCATGCGGGGAACCCGGAAGTCCTTGAGGGCGGCCACCAGGGCGGGGCGGCGCTTCTTGGCCAGCGCGCCGTAGACGTAGTCGCCAAGCACCGGGTGCCCTGCTTCGGCGCAATGGATGCGAATCTGGTGCGTTCTTCCTGTTTCCAGACGCAGTTCCAGCACCGTGGCCCGCGCCAGGCGCTCGCGCACGCGGAAGTGCGTCACGGCCTCCTGGGCCCCCTTGGGGGCTTCCTCGGCCGTGGCGGCCAGATTCTGGCGATAGCCGTCCTCGCCCTGCCCGATCCAACTGCGCCAGGTGCCCTTGTCCTCCTCGACGACGCCATAGACGACGGCGAGGTACTGGCGTTCCATGCGCCGCCCGGCGGCGTGTTTCTGCAGGATCCGGGCGGCGTCCATCGTCCGCGCCAGCACCATCAGGCCACTCGTTTCCTTGTCGAGCCGGTGGATCAGCACCGGGTTGTCCACCTTCTCCTTCTTCGCTTTCCAGTAGTGCTTGAGCAGCTCCACGAGGGGCGGGCCGCCGCCACGGCGCTCGGTTTCCTCGTCGGGATTGACGACGACGCCGGCCGCCTTGGCCACCACCACGATGTCGCGGTCCTCGTGCAGGACGCGAAACTGATCGATCAGGCGGGGCTTCTTGGGGGCCTGCTCGCCCCGCACGCCGTGGCGCAGGTCGATGGTCATGGGAACCTGGGCGATCAGCATCTGATCGAGGTCCGTCGCCGTTTCATCGCCCAGGCGAACCAGCCCATTGGCGACCACCATCACGGCATCGCGGGAGGAGAGCATGGGAAGGGCCTCGCGCAGGACGTCCTTCAGCCGCCGGCCGGACCATTCGGCCGACCAGGGGAATTCATGGAGCTTCTGGGGGAGAGGTGTGCGTGCCATGCGCGGACTGTGCGGAGGGACGGCTGGGCGAGCAAGAGAGAAGGGACGGGTGGGTGTTCTTTATGGCCCCTGACCTCGTCTTGCCCTTGCCGCCTCGTGGGGGGCTGGGCTCTGGTCGCTGCCGCCATGGGTAAACGATTCCTCAAAACCGACCTCCTCCCCGTCGCCGAGCCAACCGGCGCCGTCCCAGCCAAGTTCTGGGCCCTCCTGCTTTTTCTCCCGGCCGTGCTGTGGTTCTTCGCCCCCGGGCTCAGGCCGGTCTTCCAGGACTCCCTGCATCCGGACTACGTGCTGAACCGCACGGTGGACGGCCTGGTTGATGCACCGACCAGTGGCACGCTGCGCCTGATCGGCGCCTGGGTCGCCGACGGCAACGGCATCAGCCCCGCGCCGGGCGAAGACGAAGCGGCCATCGAGGCCGACGTGCCCGCGGGCGTTTGGGACCGCGCACTGGTCGAGGTTATCGGCGCGCCGGATTCCCAGTGGGCCGTCCGCTTCATCCGCCGGGGCGTGCAGGGGGAAACCGGTGAGCTGCTGATCGTCTCGACGCTGGCGACGCAGAACCTGCGCAACGAAAGCACGATGGAGTTCGGCGCCCGCAGCATTCCGGCCAGCGAGCGTTCGGCTGCTCCCATGATTGTGCGTCTGGAGCCGAGGGACGCCGGACGCGCCGCCGAGGGCTTCGCGTTGCTGCGGCGCATTGAGGTGCGGACCACGGCGGACGCGCTGCACCGGTTGCCCATTGCACCTCCCGACGTGGTGAGCCTCGGGATGTTGCCGCTGTTGCTGGCGCTGATGTTTCGGATCGTGTTTGGCCTTGGCATGAGGCGGTGCATCAGCGGCGCGCTCGGCTTTGCACTGCTGATGGGCGTGGTTCTGCTCAAGAACCCGGACAAGACGGGCTTTACGTGGTCGATCGCCACGGGACTGGCCGGTGCCCTTGGGGTCAGCGCGTTGCTGGCGTCGCGGGGACTGGCGCGCCGCCGGGTGCTCGACCTGAACGCGCCGCGCGAGCAATGGCTCTCCGTGGGCGCGGGGTTGCTGCTGGTGGCCATTCTTCTCGGCGCTCTTTCGACGCGCTGGGAGGCCTTCGACCTGGCGCGGCGCGAGCCTCTGGGCTGGGATGCCACGGGCTACGTCGAGATCGCGCTCTCGGGATCGGGGCTCTACGGCACGACCCAGAGTTTTGCCCCGTGGATTCGCGAGCCATTGCTGCCGTGGCTGCTGCGGATCTGGTTCAACGTCGCGCCAGTGACGGAAACGTCGGCGCGCCTGCTGGCTCTTCTGCTGTCGCTGGGCGCGATTGCGGCGGTCTTCGCCGTGGGGAGGAAACTGTTCGGGCTCTGGCCTGCGGCCGTCGCTGCGGCCGCGCTTGCGGCCTCGCCGGAGTGGGCCGCGCAGGGCGTGCGCGTTCTGCGGCTGGACTTGTTGGTGCTGGCGCTGATGGGGGTGTTTGCGGCGCGTGCGTGGATGGAGGAACGCGAGTGGTGGCGGGCGGGAGCGCTCGGCGCGGCAGGCGCGGCGGGAATGCTCACGCGGCTGAGCTTTGGCACGCTGGCGCTGCCCGTTATCGCGTGGGAAGCGTGGCGCCGGAAATGGAACCCGTTGGAAATTGCGCTCGCCGTTGCCGTCGCCGTGATTCCCGTCCTGCCGCACCTGGCGGTCAATCGCACGGTGGACGAGGCGGGCGATCTCTTCTACTCCAGCAGCATCCACGCGCGCTACTATCTGAACCAGGAATTCGCGGGGCAGGAGGGCTATCCGTCGCGCGAGGACGTCCAGGCGGACGCCTATGCGGGCGGCCCGGTTTCGACGTTTGCGTACTTCTTCCGGCATCACTCGATTGCCGGGGTGATTGCGGGGCACATCATCGGGTACTGGGACCGCTTCGTGTGGGGTTCGCCGCGCGCGCTGCTGTTTCACGGGCACGAATGGCTGATGCTGCCGGGGCTGCTGGGAGCATGGGTACTGTGGCGCGACCGCAAGCTGTGGGTGCTCGCGTGGTTCGTGCTTGCGGCGTTCCCGGTGGCGTTTATTGCGTCGCGCGGAGCGGTGTGGCGTCTCGGCGCCGAGGCCCACATTGTGGTCCTGTGGATCTGGGCGCTGGGCGTGCAGGAGGCCGTGCTGTTTGTCGCCGAACGGGTGCGGCTCTGGCGGAAAGGCCGGGCGGAAACCGGTCAAACCACAGAAAACCGAGCCTCCTAGGAGCCAGCCACCGGCTCCAGTACCACTGCGGTGCCCGAAACGCAGACCATCAGTGCCATTCCTCCCTCGCCGAGAGTTTCGTAGTCGATGCGGATGCCGATGACCGCGTTGGCACCCAGGCCGGCGGCCTCTTCGCTGAGGCTGCCAACAGCCTGGTCTTTCGCCGTGCGAAGTCCCTTCTCCAGCTCGGGCACCCGTCCGCCGCTGAACGCCTTGCCGAATGTTCCGAACGCTGCGCCGAAGGGCTGGCAATAGACCGCCTGCCCGGCGACGAGTCCGCAATAATTGCGCACGCGCCAGGCATCAACCTGGTCGGTTGTGGTCAGGAAAAGCTCACTCATATCAGGGCACCCTCCCGCGATGTGCTGACTGTACGGAGCCGGTGGGGCGTGTATTCATCAACCGGACGGTGTTGCCTTCATCCCATGTCTTTCAGCACGTCCTGCATGGTGAACACTTTGCCCTTCTCGCGCGCTGCGATGCGGCGGGCGAGGAAATCCACGGCCTGCAAGGTGCCCCGCGCGTAGACGCGGCGGCCGTTGACGCAGTGCGAGAGCCCCAGGCGCACGTCGCCGCCCGCGCTGGTGATCTCGTAGGAGTGATAGGCATGCCCGCCGAGGTGCTCCTCGGGCACGTTCATTTCGGCGCGTTGGCGCTCGGGGTCGCGCAGCATCGTGATCTTGTCGACGGCGGCGGGGAGCCCGAGTTTCGCGAAGTCCGCGGCGAGAGCCTTCGCCGTGCCGCTCGTGTCCTTCTTGCCGGACTGGTGCGACTCGGTGATGGAAATTCCGTGCCCCGCCATGGCGCCGGGAAAGTTCGCCGCGAGGTGCGCGACGGCCTCCTGCATCAGGATGATCGGGATCGCCATGTTCGGCGCGATGACGGCGCAGATGCCGCTGTCACGGACGAGTG
Source organism: Candidatus Sumerlaeota bacterium (assembly GCA_030156535.1). Taxonomy (GTDB): domain Bacteria; phylum Sumerlaeota; class Sumerlaeia; order SLMS01; family JAHLLQ01; genus JAHCAW01. Next base: position 8,443 of record JASGMJ010000028.1, on the reverse strand, counting down.
CCCGCGCCTTCTCCATGTCGAAGCCCGTCGTGCCCATGACGAAGGGGATTCCCTTTTCGGCGTAGAAGGCTACGTTCGCGAGCGCGGCGTCGGGTTGCGTGAAATCCACGGCGAGCGTGTAGGGCGGCACGGCCATGGTGGCGCGCGCATCGGGATCGAGCAGCGTGAAGGCTTGCCCGGCCACGTTGTCGGAAACCGGGCAACCGGGGCCGGAGAGAGCCTCGCTCACAAAGGAGTAGCGCCCCTTCTGTTCCTCGACGGCGACGGCAACGACTTCGCGGGCCATTTTGCCCGGCAGACCGGAGAGGAGCAGATGAGTGCTAGCGGGCATGGGCGATTTCTCCAGGAAGCGGCGTGACAGCCAGCAAACAACAAGGGCCGTCCGGGTTCAACACCTATGCGGCGCGGGATTCGCTTTGACCAAGCTCCAGTCAGGCAATGGATCGCAAACAGCACGAGCGGGGTAACGATGGACCACCTTGAAGTGATCTTCCGGAAAATCGAGGACGACTTTGCGTTCCTCATCGAGCGCTGGCGCGAGGTGCTCGCCGAGTGCGGCGAGCCGGAGGTGGCCGCCAGTCTGCCGTGGACGCCTGAAAGCGAACGCCGCCCCGCTCCCGCCAACAAGGCCTCACGGGAACTGCACGCGCTCTCGATCGGCTTTCAGTTGCTCAATCTCGTCGAGGAGAACGCCGCGATCCAGGGACGGCGCGCCCGCGAACGCCACGAAGGGTACGCGAACGAGAACGGACTCTGGCAGCACAATCTGGAGGAGCTGCGCCGCAACGGCCTCGCTGCAGAGGACATCGCAGCGGCTCTGGGCTCGATCCTCGTGCAACCCGTCCTGACGGCACACCCCACGGAAGCCAAACGTCCCACCGTTCTGCACATTCACCGCAACTTGTACCTGCTGCTGCTTCAACTCGAAAACCAGATGTGGACCCCGTTGGAGCGGCGCGAGATCCAGGAGCAGATTCGCGCGACGCTCGAACGCCTTTGGCGCACGGGCGAAATCCTCTCCGAGAAGCCGGACGTGGCCTCGGAACTGCGCAACGTCCTGCACTACTTGAAGGACGTTTTCCCGGAAGTCCTACGGCGCCTGGACGGCAATCTGCGGCTGGCTTGGGAGTCGGCGGGTTTCGACGCATCGCTCGTGCGGTGTGCGGACCAGTTGCCCCGGCTGAGTTTCGGCAACTGGGTGGGGGGCGACCGCGACGGACATCCACTGGTGACGGCGGAGGTGACGCGCTACACGCTGGAGCGTTTGCGCGCCGCCGCGCTGGAGGTTCTGAAGGGGCAGTTGGAAAACCTCTGGAACAGCCTGAGTCTTTCCGACGGCCTGCAACCCGCTCCCGGTTACTTGCGCGACCGCCTTTCGGCCAGCGCGCTGAAGCACAACGCCGGGGCGGCGGGTGACTGGTGGGGGCGCCCCGAGGAACCGTGGCGCCAGTTCGTCAGCCTGATGCGCCTGCGCCTCGACGGTGCCATCGCGGGCAGTGCGGAGGGCTACTGCCGGGCAAGCGAACTCGCGGCGGACCTGGAAGTCCTGCGGCACTCGCTCGACGAGGCAGGCGCGCGCCGGCTCGTCGAGCAACACGTCATCCCGGTCGAGCGCATCGTGCAGGTCTTCGGTTTTCATCTGGCGCAGCTCGACATTCGCCAGAACAGCGCCTTCCACGAGCGGGCGATGACCCAGTTCCTGAAGGCAGCCGGTCTGCCCGATGCGGATTACGCCTCGTGGCCGGAGGGCAAACGGCTGGCGTTTCTGGAGGAGGAGTTGCGTTCGCCGCGTCCGCTGCTCCCGCGCAAAGCCACTCTCGGAGCGGAAGGGCGCGCGGTGCTCGAATGCTATCGCACGCTCGCCGAGCACGTGGAGCGGCACGGCAGCGACGGCGTGGGCGGCCTGATCGTCAGCATGACGCGCACGGTCTCCGACCTCCTGGTCGTCTACCTCTTTGCGCGGGAAGTTGGACTCGCAACGCAGCACGATGGCGGGCTTGCCTGCGTCCTTCCCGTGATTCCACTGCTCGAAACGGTCGAGGATTTGGAGCAGGCGCCCGACATCATGGACGCCTTCCTCGCCCACCCGGTGACGCGCCGCAGTCTGGCGCTGCACGGTGGCCAACCGCCCGCCCAGCAGATGATGATCGGCTACAGCGACAGCAACAAGGACGGCGGAATCCTGGCCAGCCGATGGTCGCTCTTCCGTGCGCAGCAGGCATTGGCTGCGATCACACGCAGGCACGGCTTCCGTCCCGTTTTCTTTCACGGACGCGGGGGCACGCCGAGCCGCGGCTCGGGGCCCATTCATCGCTTTCTCGATGCGTTGCCCCACGGCTCGGTCGATGGCGTGTTCCGCCTGACCGAGCAGGGCGAGGCCATCGGCCAGAAGTACGCGAACCTGGGAACGGCAGCGTACAATCTGGAGCTTCTGCTGGCCGGAGTCACGAGCACGACGCTCCTCCATCGCACCGCCGCAGCGGACGACGAAAAGGCCTTTGCACTGATCGAGCAATTGGCGCGCGAAAGCCGCGAGGCGTATCAGGGGTTGATCGCGCAGCCGGACTTTCTGGAATTCTGGGCACAGGTCACGCCCATCGACGCGCTGGAGCAAAGCACCATCGGATCGCGCCCCGCGCGGCGCACGGCCAAGCGCGAACTCGAAGACCTGCGCGCCATTCCGTGGGTCTTCAGTTGGAACCAGGCGCGCTACTACCTCCCCGGCTGGTATGGTGTCGGCACGGCTCTCGAACAATTGAACACCGGCGACCCCACGGCGTTCCGCACGCTCTCCGATCCCGCCAATCCCTACTACGATTTCCTGCGCCACCTGCTCTTCAACGTGGAGACGAGTCTGGCCTCCGCAGACCTGGAGATCATGCGGCTGTACGGATCGTTGGTGGAGGACGCCGCCCTGCGCGAGCGTTACCTGCTGTTGATCGGCGAGGAGTTCGCGCGCACGCGCCGGATGCTCGACGCGTTCTTCCGTGCCTCCCAGGAGGAGCGCCGTCCGCGGATGCTGAGAACAATCGGGCTGCGTGATTCCGGGTTGCGGCGGCTGCACGAACTTCAAGTGGGGTTGCTGCGCGAATGGCGCGGACACGTTGCTGCGGGACGCGACAAGGAGGCCGACGCCATGTTGCCAACGGTGCTGCTCTCCGTGAATGCCATCGCGAGCGGACTGCGCACGACGGGTTGAGAAGGATCAGTCGAAGTCGAGATCGAGATCGAAGGCCGGCAGGCTGAGCGTGTCCTCGGGCGAGGACGTTTGGCCACCCTGGTACTCGTTCATTCTGGCGGGCGGGGGCGTGCTGCGCTGGGAGGAGACGGGAACAGGCGTGCCGTCCAACTCGAAATCCTCCATCGCATCCAGAGCATTGTCGGGGCCGGCGTCGTTCATCGGCTCCTCATCCATGATGCGAGCCGCATCCATGATGAGGTGCATGGTGGGAATCTCGTTGGTCTTCTCCGAGGAAAGCAGCGCGTCGTAGACCACGATGCGTCCTTCGGTCCAGCGCATGAGATCGAGAATCGCGGCGAAGCCCTGCATTCCGCCTGCCTCGACGTGGGCGATCTCGCCCTTGCTCATATAGATCGAACCCACGCGGCCATCGTTTGCGAAGATGCGCATCGTGCGGTCGCAGCGCTTGGTGTTGAACATCTGGATGAGATCGAGCAGTTCAAGACCGTGCAGGTGGGGGTGATCGGGGATTTCGGGGAACAGGAGCTGCCCGATCATCTTGGTCAGCCACTCGACATTGACGGGGCGTTCGCAGATGGCCGAAGCACCGCGCTTGAGCGCCTCGTCGCGCATCCCGGGGCGCATGCCGGACTTGCCGCTGCCGCCGAGGAAAACGAGATAGTTGTCGGGGCCGATCTGGTCGCGGATGGGGTCGATCATGTCGAGCCCCATGACATCGGGGAGCCGCTGGTCGAGCAGCACGATGCGGGGCCGGTTCATCGCCAGACTCATGGCGTCAAAGCCCGACGGTGCCCGGTAGATTTCCATGATACCGGGGAACTGGTTGTTCAGATGATTCTCAAGCTCAACGGCTTCGCTCGGATTGCCAAGCGCCAGAAGGACGACAACGGTTTCCTTCTCCGAGGCTTCCCTCATATCGGCCGTCAATTGAGTCCCCGATTCCGCCATACAGATTTCTGTGCCCCGGAAGGTTAGCAGGCCGATGGGGCCTCAAGCCAAGGGGTTTCTCGGGAAGAGACCGCCACGCAGCGGGAAACCCGGACCATGCCACCTGCATTTGTCTGATGCATTGCGGGCAAACGCCTACCCTGTCAACGAGCTTTCCCCCGATTTGTAAGAATTGTGACAAATGAGAGCCATAAATCAGGCGGGAACGCGATCGTGCAAGAGGGGGGAGGGCGTCTGCATGATGGAACACGGCGAGGGGAAGGAACCCCGAGGCTCCCTCAACCCTTCAGCAGAAGAGCGAGGTCCTTGGGCGTCAGCTTGCGCCACTCGCCCGTAGGGAGGCGTTGGAGCTCGAGCCCCCCGATGCGGATGCGCTTCAGGCGGGCGACGCCCACGCCGATGGTCTCGAACATGCGCCGCACCTGGCGGTTGCGTCCTTCGTGAATTTTCACGGAGTACAGCGGACGCGGGCCCTCGATGCGGCGAATGACGCCGGGGGCCGGAGTATCGTCTCCGATGTCAACGCCCTCTTCCAGCGCCGCGCACTCCTCAATGGTGAGCTCGCGGCTCGTCCAGGCGAGGTACTCCTTCTCGACGCCTTTGGACGGATGCGTCAGCCGGTTGGCAAGGTCGCCATCGGTGGTCAGCAGCAGCATCCCCTCGGTCATGTAGTCGAGACGGCCGACGTAGACGAGACGTCCGGCCAGCGCCTTGTGCTCTTCGGGAAGAATGTCGTAGACTGTGGGGCGCTTCTGGGGGTCGCCGCGGCTGACGAGCACGCCACGCGGCTTGTTGACCACCAGGGTGACTTTCTCGTCGTCGAACTTCAGGTGCTTGCCGTCGAGCTCGACGACATCCTCGTCCGGATTGATGCGCGTGGCGAGATTAGTGGTGACCACGCCGTTGAGACGCACGCGTCCGGCGGAGACAATTTCCTCGGCTTTGCGGCGCGAGGCAATGCCGCAGCGGGCGAGAAATCGGGAGATACGCAGTGGGTCGCTCATCCAGCCTCGTTTGACTCGGGTTCGTTGGGGGAAAGTTCGGTGTTCTCGGCAGTGGGCTCGGACGCGGGGGCTTCGGGAGCGCCTTCCTCTGCGGCGTCCTCGGCTTCCGATCGCTTCATTTGCGCGTGCATGACGCTCTGGAGGTCCGAGAGCGAGGGGAGTTCCTTGAGATCGCGCAGGCCGAAGGTCTTGAGGAACTGGGTGGAAGTTCCGTAGAGCGAGGGGCGGCCGGCGACTTCCTTCTGGCCGACGACTTCGACGAGGCCGGCGTCCTGGAGCGAACGCAGCACGCCGCTGCAATCGACGCCGCGGATGGCTTCGATCTCGGCGCGGACGATGGGCTGCTTGTAGGCTACGATCGCCAGCGTTTCCATGACGGCGGGGCTGATGGGGTTCTTGCGCCGGTGCTTGTGCAGCGCCAGCACCCAGTCGGCCACTTCGGCGCGTGTGGCGAGCTGGTAGCCACCGGCGACCTCCATGAGCATCAGCCCGGCGCCGGGGCGGTCGTAGCGCTCACGCAGAATCGTGAGCGCGTCTTCGAGTTCGGGCAGCCCGACGCCGCCGGAAAGCATCTGGAGCCGCTTGAGGCTCAGCGGCTGGGTCGTGGCGAAAAGCAGCGCCTCGACGACAGCGGGGACTTCCTCGGGGAGTGGAAGGGGCAAGCCCACCTCGACCGATTCGGCATCCGTGCCGGAACCTTCCTCCGCGCTTTCGGGGGCGGCGGGGGCCTGCTCGTCGATCATTTCATTCTTCTCAGCCGACATAAACCACGTTCTCGTCCCAGGGCGCGACGAGGATGTCCCCGTACACGTCGGCCTGGGCGACGGTAATTTCGCGAAGCTTCGCCATTTCGAGCACGGCGAGAAAGTAGCAGATCACCTCTTCCTTGTGGACGCAACGCTCGAAAATCCGGGCGAAGTTCACCTGGCGGTCGCGCCGGAGCAACTCGCGTACCTCCATCAGCTTCTCATCAACTGTAAAGCGCTCGCGGAAGACGGTGTGGCTGGGGCGCAGGCGCACCTGCTTGAGCGCGCCGACGAAGGCGTCGTACAGCAGGCGAATGTCCTGGCGCGGGATTTCGTTGTCGCATCCGGGGATCACGGTCAGCACCTGGGCCCGGTAGAAGACACCGTTGTTCTTCGCTTCCAGATGCGAGAGATTCTGCGAGATTTCCTTGAATTTTCGGAATTCCACGAGGCGCCGGATCAGCTCCTGGGTGGAGAGAATCTCGTCGATTTCCTCCTCCTCTTCCACTGCCGTCTCTTCCTGGCGGGGCAGCATGGAGCGCGACTTGATGTTGAGAAGGGTGGCGGCCATGACGAGGAAATCCCCGGCAATGTCCAGATTCAGATCCTGCATCGCACCAAGATAATCGAGGTACTGGCGGGTGATCTCGGAGATTTCGATGTCGTAGATGTCCATCTCGTGTACCTTGACGAGATGGAGAAGCAGGTCGAGAGGCCCCTCGAAAACGGGGAGCATCAGACGCTTGGGCGCATGGAGAGCGGGAACGGAATCAGCGGTCACGAGACGTCGGAGGCTCCAGAGGGGATACAAGGCGGAATGGTTCGGACAGCGGCGGGCGGCTGCAAGGTTTTCCGTGAAGGAGCGCGGGGTTTCCCGGCCAGGAGGGAGGTGCCCGGGGGGCTAACGGGTTTATCTTTCTCAGGGGTGGCGGTGCCGTTCCTGCCTTGCGTCCGGGGCGCTCGCCCGTTAGGCACCCCCCGCAACCGGGCAATACCGCTCGCCGTTGACGGAATTCATCTCCGGAAGGAGCAGGGAATATGGCAGCACCCAAAGGCAACCTGGTGGTCGGGCAGTCGGGCGGCCCGACCGCAGTCATCAACGAGTCTCTCATCGGCGTCGTGCAGGAAGCGCTCAAGCACGAATCCATCGAAGGCATCTACGGCGCCCGCAACGGCGTGGAAGGAATCCTGCGCGAGGACTTCATCGACTTCCGCCAGGAATCGGCTTCCAACCTCGAAGCCGTCGCCGCCACCCCCGGCGCCGGACTCGGCTCCTGCCGCTTCAAGCCCACCGAGGAAGACTGCAAGAAGATCTTCCAGATTCTCGAGAAGTACGGCGTCCGCTATTACTTCTACATCGGCGGCAACGACAGCGCCCTCTCCGCCGGCATCGTCAACAAGATCGCCAAGGACAGCGGCTACGAGCTGCGCGTCTTCCACGTCCCGAAGACCATCGACAACGATCTGCTCGTCACGGATCACTGCCCGGGCTACGGCTCGGCCGCCAAGTACGTCGCACAGGCCTTTATGGGCAACGACGCCGACAACCGCGCCCTCCCCGGCATCAAGATCGACATCTGCATGGGGCGCAACGCCGGCTGGCTGACGGCCGCCGCCGCCCTCGCCCGCGTTAACCCGGGCGACGGCCCCCACCTCATCTACCTCCCCGAACGCAGCTACACGCTCAAGCAGATCCTCGACGACATCGACGCCGTCTATCAGAAGAACAAGCGCGCCCTCGTGGCCGTCAGCGAAGGCGTGGCCGACGCAGACGGACACTTGTTCCTGCAGAGCGAGAAGATCCGCGCCGAACTCCGCGAACTCGGCATGGAGAAGATCATCGAGTCCTTCGAAGTCTCCGGCCAGGTCGAAGACCTTTCCGGCGGTGCCAAGAAGGATGCCTTTGGACACATCCAGCTCTCAGGCTCCGGCGCCCTCGCCGACTTCCTTTCCGCCGTCGTGAAGACCTACTTGTTCCGCAAGTACAACAAGAAGGCCCGCGTGCGCGCCGACACACTTGGCTACGCCCAGCGCTCCATGGCGGGTGTTGTCAGCGAAGTCGATGCTCTCGAAGCGCGCGAAGCCGGCGTTGCCGCCGTCAAGACGGCCATGATCGGCGACATCGACGGCTCGATTTGCTTCCGCCGCATCAAGACCGGCTTCGGCAAGTATCTTTGCGAGCCGTTCCGCGCCAGCCTTGAAGACGTCTCCGGCGTCAATTTCCCCAAGGGCATGAAGCAATATCGTCCCATGGAGGATAAGTTGATTGTCGAAGCAGGCAACGACGTGACTCCCGAGTTCATCGAATGGGCCCGCCCGCTTCTTGGAACTCTTCCCGTCAAGGGATTGCTCAAGGGCGTTCCGGTCAAGAAGGCCTGATCTCCAACCCGCAACAAGCAAGTAAAGTAACCTTCGGCCGCTCCTTTCAACGGGAGCGGCCGAAATTCTTTGTGCGCCAGGCATGGCGCGATTTCTTGGAGGTGAAAGTCCTCTACTGGCCGTAACGACCGGAACAGTGAGCCGGAGGCAAGGGCGTCGCGGTG
>JASGMJ010000053.1 GCA_030156535.1 Candidatus Sumerlaeota bacterium | reverse complement strand
TCACCGCGACGCCCTTGCCTCCGGCTCACTGTTCCGGTCGTTACGGCCAGTAGAGGACTTTCACCTCCAAGAAATCGCGCCATGCCTGGCGCACAAAAGATCGTGAAGGCGCCGGAATGATGCGCCTTCCCGCTCTTAGCGGGGAATCGCCTTGAGGAATTCGAGAACCTCGCTGGGTGTCGTCTGCTTGGTGAAGGAAAAACTCGATTGCTTGCCATTGGGCTCGAGCACCAGAAGCGCCGGAACCCGAACGATCGGAAGCTGTTGTGCCAGCGCCAGATCGGCTTCCTGCGAGAGATCGAGGAAGTAGATCGTGCGCGGACCCGTCACCGTCGCCAGATCGGGATTCAGCAGGTAGGCCTTCTCCACGGCCGAGCACAACGGGACGTTGCGCGAGCGCGCGTAGACAATCACCGACTTGCCGTTCTGGTTTTCCTGGAGCACGGAAAGGGGGCTGTAGGCTTCCCACTGAATGGGGGACCTGCGCTCCCCTTGGGCGGCATCCGGCTTTCTGGTATCGCGCGCGCCCGAAACGATGTCGGGGGCCAGAGGCGTGGCCGAGAGATTCCAGAGATCCCCGTCGATGTTGATCTGCAAACGCCCGCGGTAAACTTCCACGGTTCCCCGCGCGAAAACCGGTGTTCCCTTCTTCGTCAGGTCGGGAACCTTCTCCGTCGTTGCGGGCCCCGTCCAATAGACGATCTCGATTTCCTTGCCGTTCTCGCGCAGGTAAACAACATTGGGAGCGCGGTCGTTCCACGCGGGCTTGAACTCATCCACCGTTCCGCGAATCAGAATCTTCTGTCCCAACAGCCCCTTGAATGCATCGAAGTCGTTGACCGTCAGGTAGGCGCCCGGATTCGCATTGGAAGCAGGCTTGGCCTGTTGCGGCCTGGACGTCTGAGCAACAACGTTGGATACAAGCCTCTCGCTTGCCGGAGTGGAATTCTGCGCCGTCGTTGAGGACCCCAGACTCCACAGAACAACGACGGCGGCAAGAACCCGAAGCTGGAAATGCTGTTTCACACGCATGAAGGAACCTCCATTCCCTCGGGACTGGGGTTATCATGCATGAACCCATCTCATTCGCAAGCTACCACGGCGTTAGAAGTTGGTGGCGTACCGCAAACAGAACCTACTCAGCACGCACCGTCACCGGATCCACCTTCTTCCACGGCCACCGGGGCCGCATCCCCGCGCCGGTGGCCGGCAGAAGCGCATCGGGAGCGCCGGGCACGCGGCCGATCGGTTGCGGCAAGGGCTCGTAGTACTCCCGGAGTGCCGCGCGCACCGGGTCGGACAGCCACTCGTCCGCCAATTCCTCATGGTCGAGCAGCACCCAGTCGTACTCCCCGTTCTTGAGCGCACCGGCAAGCTCGCCGGGTTCCGGATCTCCTGCCCACACGGCACACCGCACCATGTCCGGGTTCATGCCGATCGGATGCCCCGCGAGATAGCCATACCATTGGTGGTGCGGCACCCAAACGGTTTCGCCCGCACGGCGTTTCTCGTCGAGCCACTCCATCACGTCCGCGAACGCCTCGTCCGTCCCCGCCGCCGGAAGCTGCGCGGACGGGCGGTAGTAGAGTCCTCCGCCATCGAATTTCCCCAGGCTCCACGGTTGGATCGTTTGCACGAGCAGCAGCACGGCGAGCGCGGCGGGCAGCACGATGCCAGCGAGCCCCGTGCGCTTTCGCAGCGCGTGCCCGGCGCCGATTCCGAAGAGGATCGTCACGCCGAGAAACAGCGGCAGAAAGTTGTTCCGGTACCCGCCGTACTTCGCGAAGCCCGCCAGGCCTCCCCACCCCAGCAGCAGCGCCGGCACAAGATAAGCAACGCCACGAAAGCGCCGCCGCCCCGCCAGCACCAGCAACGGAATCGCCAGCACGAGCAGCCAGACGTGCCGCCCGGCCTGCGTCCAGACTTTCGGCGGGTCCGCGAAGCTTCGCGCCGTCCACTCGATGGCTTTTCCGAGAGCACTCCGCCCCGCCGTGTTCAGCGCGAACACGTGCGGCGCGACCTCGCCCGGCATCCACACCGACGCATCGGACGGATGGTGCACCGCGTTATGCACAACGTAGTGCATCAGGTGCGTGCTCCCGGTGCGCTCGAAGAGCAGCACGGTGGAAACCGAGAGAAGCGCGGCTCCCACCAGGCACACGCGAACGAGGATGCGGCGCGGCACGCGGCGTCCCTCGCGCACGAGCAAACGCAGCGCGCAGAACGCCGCCAGCGGCCCCACGGTCTGCTTGGTGAACGTCCCGAGCGTCAGCAGCAACAACCCCGCCGCAATTTCGCCCCGCCCCGGGCGCAGCCGCAGCGTGAACAGGCATCCCCAGGCCGCGAGCGCGAAGGCCAGTGCGTCGTTGCGCGCAATGTCGAACCAGAAGCCCGATGGGCGGAACCAGGCGAACCACAGCAGCCCCGCCATCGCAGCTGCGGGCAGGTGGCGCGTGCGGTCGTTCACGACCAGCACAATCGCCAGCGCCGCCGCCAGCGTGCTCATCAACGAAATCAGCCGTCCCCAGAAGAGATGGCGGCTCCCCGTTACACGGAAGAGCGTACCGAACACAATGTGGTAGCCGGGCGCGTACATGTAGGGAACCCAGCCGCTCTCCGGCGCGGGGTAGAGCGGCAGGCCCTGAACAAAGCGCAGCGCCTGCTCGGCCGACTGCCCCTCGTTCCATTCGAGTTCATACGGAACACCGATACGTTGAAGCGTTGTGAAGAGAAACAGGAAGAGAAACGGCGCAACGGCAAGCGCGGGAAGCCACGCGGTCCAACGCCTTGCACGTTCCACGTTTCAGCTCCGCAGAGCCTGACGCACGTCGCCAATCAGATCGTCCACCGTCTCGATGCCGACGCTGAAGCGCACGAGTCCGTCCCCGATTCCGCGCGCAAGGCGCTCCTCGCGCGGCAGACTTGCGTGGCTCATGCTGGCCGGATGACTCAGAAGCGATTCGACGCCGCCGAGACTCTCGCCGTAGGAGAAGAACTTCACGTTCTCGACAAGTTGCCGGACAGCGGGAACGCCGCCGGTCAACTCGGCAGCCACCATGCCGCCAAAACGCCGCATCTGGCGTGCGGCGATGGCGTGCCCCGGATGATCCGCAAACCCCGGGTAGAAGACCTTCGCGACCCCCGTCATGCCGCGCAACGCCTCGGCGAACGCTTCCGCGTTGTCGCAATGCCTCTCCATGCGCACAGCCAGCGTCTTGACGCCGCGTTGCAGCAACCACGCCTCGAAGGGCGACGGAATCGCGCCGGCGGCCTTCTGCTGAAAGCGGACGAGCTCCATGTCTTCGGGGCGCCGTGCGATCACGGCCCCGCCCACGATGTCGCTGTGCCCGCCGAGGTACTTCGTCGTGCTGTGCATGACGAGGTCGGCGCCCAGCTCCAGCGGCCGTTGCAGGTATGGCGAGGCAAAGGTGTTGTCCACGGCCACGAGGCATCCCTTCGCCTTCGCTACGGCGCAGACGGCTTCGATGTCGGTGAGGAACAACAGCGGATTGGTCGGCGACTCCAGCCACACGAGCCTGGGGCGCGCGAGTGACGCAAGCGCGGCGGCGTAGGCCTCGGCGCTGTTGTCCGCCGCGTAACGCACTTCCAGCCCCCAGCGTTTGTAGACCTGTTCGAGCAGCCGGTAGGTGCCGCCGTAGAGATCGCTCCCGGCCACGACGCCGTCGCCCGGCGAGAGCGTCTGGAAGATGGCCTGCGAAGCGGCCATGCCGGAGGCGAACGCGGCGCACGAAGTTCCTCCTTCGAGCGCCGCGAGGCATTCCTCCAACGCGTTGCGCGTGGGATTGGAGACGCGTGAGTAGGTGTGCGGGCCGTCGGCTTCGAAGCGCGTTTGCGCGAACGTCGAGGTCAGGTGGATCGGGGGCACCACCGATCCGTGTGACGGATCAGGCGCCTGGCCCGAGTGAATGGCCCTCGTTTCAAAGCCGTGCCCGCTGCTCATTTCTTCGCACCTTTGCGGGATTCAGGGGCAACTTGCCCCTTCATCACGTCGAACACACGCGTCTGGTCGATCTTGCCGGCGAGTCGGCGTGCACCGGGCCCGCGCGCCCACACGGGAATGCACGCAGCCGTGTGGCCCTTGGTGCTCCAGGAGTACGCCTCTGCCGAGGTGGCGGGATCGAACGGCTTGTCGTAAGCACCCGTGATCGTCAGCCCGCCGGTTTCGTGATCGGCCGTGACGATCACGAGCGTGTCTTCGAGCTGGTCGTTTTCCTCCAGCCACGCGAGGACTGCCGCGACGGCGAGGTCAAACTCCTTGGTCTCGTTAATCATGTCGTCGATGTTGTTTCCATGGGCGGCCCAGTCGATCGCGCCGCCTTCCACCATGAGGAAGAAGCCATCGGGATCGCGCCCGATCAGCGCCAGCGTGCGCAGCGCGAGTTCTTCCAGTGACGGTTCGCCTTCGGTTGTCAGGATCGAGCGGTCGTGGGTCAGCTTGTCGTCCTTGTCGGCGGAGAAGTACCCGACGACCTGGCGTTCGCCGACAAATTCAGGAGTGAGTTGGTCGAGGTTGCCGAGACTGAAGAGCAGCTTGCCGTTCTCGGTCGCCATTTCGACGAGTTGGTCCTCGGTCAGTTCCTGACGCTTGAGTGCGCCGCCGAGAATCACGTCGGCGTTCTTCGTTTCGAACGCCTGCTTCGCGATGTTGTCGTACTCGTTGCGGCTCTTGGCCTTGGCGTAGAAGGCGGCCGGAGTCGCGTGATTCAGCGGAACAGAGGAGATGATGCCGACGGCCTTGCCGCGCTCGTGAGCGATGTCAGCGATGCTCTTCAGCGGCGTTTCGGCGTCCTCGGCCATTCCGATGGCGGAGTTGTACGTCTTCTCGCCGCAGGCGAGCGCGGTGCCTGACGCGGCCGAGTCAGTGACAAAGCCGTTGGTCGGCATGTTGGTCACGAGTCCGAGAACCGGGAAGTGCTCCCAGGTCAGGCGGGGCGGATTGCCGTCCTCGTCGAGCTTGGTGCCGTAGAGCGCGTAGGCGGTGGCGGAGGCGTGATTCTGGCCCATGCCGTCGCCGATCAGCAGAACCACGTTTTTTGCCTGGTGCGGCCTTGCCCGCTCCCCGGCCTGGCGGTCGTTCTGCCCGTGCGCGCAACCTGCTGCCGTGAGAAGCGCAGCGGAAAAGGCGATTCCAATGGCGAAGTGCTTCATGCTGATCCGGTCTCCTTGAAAAAATGCCGGGCAGGGCGTCCGGCGAGATGTGGGCCCGGCGAATGCCGGGCCCATACGGGGTGAAGGTGTTACTTGGTGGCAGCCGCTTCGCTGGCGTACTTTTTGGCCATGTCGGCCATGCTGATGGGCTGGTATTCGTGGCCATGGCCTGCCTGGCCAAAGTCCTTCATCTTGCCCTTGATGAGCTCGTACAGCGCCTCGCGGGCGGGCTTGAGCCAGTCGCGCGGATCGAACTTCTCCGGCGCTGTCCACAGCACCTTGCGCACAGCCGCCGTCATTGCGATGCGCCCGTCGGTGTCCACGTTGATTTTGCGCACGCCGCGCTTGATGCCGAACTGGATGTCCTCCATCGGGACGCCCATGGCCTTCTTCATCTGGCCACCGTACTTGTTGACCTCTTCGACGAGTTCGGCGGGGACGGAGGAGCTGCCGTGCATGACGAGCGGGAAGGCCTTGTAGCCGGCCTCTTCCAGGTTTTTCTCGATCGTCTCGATGCGGTCGAGCGCCAGGCGTGGCGGGAGGGCCTTGCCGTCCTTGTCGTAGCGCATCGTCTTGTAGGCGCCGTGGCTGGTGCCGATGGCCAGCGCCAGGCAATCGATGCCTGTCTTCTGCACGAACTCCACGGCCTGCACGGGGTCGGTCAGGTGCGAATCGTCGTCGATGGCGATGCCCGCGCCGTGGCCGTCCTCGATGCCGCCGAGGCAGCCGAGTTCGCCTTCGACGCTGACGCCGTGCTTGTGCGCCATTTCCACGACTTCGGCCGTCACCTCGATGTTGTACTCATAGCTGGCGACGGACTTGCCGTCGGCCATCAGCGAACCGTCCATCATCACGGAGGAGAACCCGAGGTCGATGGCCTGCTTGCAGGTCTGGGGCGAATTGCCGTGGTCGAGGTGCAGCGCCACCTTCACGTCCGGATGCCGCTCCACGGCGGCCTCCATCAGTTTCTTCAGGTAGATCAGGTCGCTGTACTTCAGCGCCCCGCGGCTGGCCTGGATGATGACGGGAGCATCGAGTTCCTCGGCGGCACGCATGATCGCCTGGATTTGTTCCATGTTGTTGACGTTGAAGGCGCCGACTCCGTAGCCCCCCTTGGCGGCCTCCTCAAGAATCTGGCGCATCGTGACAAGCGGCATTCGACTGGTTCCTTTCTCCTGGGTTCCGCGCCCTGAGAGGACACGCGGCCGGAACGCTACTCAGCAGCCCCGCCGTCCTCAAGGAGACAAATCGCAACCCGGGAGGCGAATCTGGACTTCCGGGGAGAAGACGCACTCTTTCAGGGCGCACAAAAACAGTGCACCCCAAAGAGTCGGCAGAATCTTTCCCATCACCATGGCCGTGGAGAGCGCCTCTTACATGACTGATTTTGTTTGCCTTGAGCGAAAAAAGGAGACAATGCTCCGCTTTCCCCAGCGTGGCCCCGTGTTTGCATTTCCTTGCTCCGGGTGTTTCAGCCCACGAGATCCCGTCCGTGTTCCGAAGGAGTTTTCATGACTACCCATTCCTTGCGCCGAAAGCATAGAGGCCTGTCGCTGGTCGAAGTGCTGATTGCCGTCGGCATTCTGGCCGTTGTCTCGCTGGCCTCCGTGACCGCCATGCTGGCCGCCGGGCGCATGTCGCGCAGCGCCGTCGAAGACGTGATGGCCCTGGAGTTCGTCAACCGCCAGACCGAATTGATGCGATCGAGCCGCATTTACTCGAATCTGGGCGTCACCGAATACACTGGCACCCAGACTTTCCAGTACGACCCCGCCAGTTTCGGCGCCTCCACCGCGCCGGTCTTTACGATCAATTACGAGTGGTATGGCTTCGGAACCGTCACAGGCTCGACGGGCACCAGCATCAGTTTCGACGATTCCGACTGGCCGAGCGACGTGGACTTCACGGGGCATCGTTGCCTGCTGCGCCCCACGGGCCTGGGAACATCAGCAGCCATCGCCAATATCACCGATCATAGCGACGGCACGTTCACCACGGATTCCGCCTTCAACGGATGGAACCAGACGGACTGGGAATTCGCCGTTCCCGCCGGCATGTACTTTGAAGTCGATGGCGGCAAGTGGTGCCGCATGACAGTCACCTGGGAAACGGGCACCGGCCGCTCGCGCACCTACACGCGCACCGTCTTTGTCCCTTGGCGCCAGGATCCGACCCTGAACTAAGCGAAGGAGCCCCAACATGAAACTCTCCCTGTATCCCCGTCGTTCGCGCGGCATGACGCTCCCCGAAATCGCCATCGCCTCCACGATCATGGCCACCGTCATCATCGCCGTCATCGGGTTGTTTATTTCGCTTCTCTGGCAGGAGCGCACCAACCTGCGGGTGCTCCAGATGTCCTACGAATCCCAGCAGCTTCACCGCGAATTGCGCCGGGTCGCCAGCTATGGATCGAGTATCACGTCGGGCACCACGTCCGTGCGCTTCAACGACATCTCCTCCGGCAAGACCGCGGAGTTGCGCTACGAGGACGCCGACGACGATCCCACGACCATCGGGGACAACATCATCGTTTTCGATCCCGACGTTGCGACTGATGACGACGAACGCACCGTGTTGCGCTACGTCTCTCCGCTCGTCGTCGGAGGCGTCACACAGCCCATCTTCCGCCGCCAGCCCGGCACTCCCTCGCCGCTGATCGTTGAGTTCCGTATCGGCGACCGCACCGGGCCCACCGGCCGCCGCGACCGCGCAAGCAACGCTACAGCCAAAGCGGACGATGCCTTCACCGGCCCGGGCCTCCAGACCATGGTCTACCGCGGTGCCTTCACCCCCCGCGTCCGCATCTAGCATCCGAAGGATTCAACCCGTAGCTTCCACGCAACCCCCGGCCCACACCACGGAGAAGCACTATGAAAATCCCCAAGTCCCTTGCCAAAGCGCCCCGCGGCTCCGCTCTCCTGACGGTCCTGTTCTTCACCGTCATCATCGGCATCGTCACCGTCTCGCTCCTGAGCTTTGCCATGCAGAAGCGCCGCGACACCGCCCGCATGGTCATCTATAACGAGGAACTGACGGCAGCCGAACGCGCGCTCGATCGCTTCATTGCCCAGGTTTACTTCGTTTCCGTCAACCGCGTGCCCCAGGTCTCCGGCATCAATACCAACGGATTCGCCGGTTTCATTGCCTCCGGCATGGGCTCGGTGGCCGACGACAAATTCAACATCGGCGTCGTCTCCCAACCCGTTCAGCAAAACCTGCGCACCAACATCGACGACGCCATCATCGCCGACATCCCCGAAGTCGCCCAGTGGCGCAACTACACCATCGTCCTCGACTCCTACCGCATCGTCGCGGGCGCCATCGCCTACCGCGATTCCGGCCTCGCGCTGGCGGGCGACATCAACCGCGACGGCGTCTACGTCACCAACTCCATCACCTACTACCAGGTTCCCCTGCTCAACTACGCCATCTTCTACGAGCCCACCCTCGAACTTGACGGTGGTGCCCGTATCGACATCTACGGCAAGGTCCACACGAACGACGACTGGTACCTCACCTCCTCCAGCTCCGTCGGCTACCACGACTACAACACCGTCGCCGGCAACTTCTACGGTGGCATCTACAACCCGCTCGACGGCGAACGCCGCGGCTGGTGGTCCGGAAGCAGGAATATCGAGGTCGCCAAAGTAGGCCCGGCCAGCGTCGGTGGTGCCGCCACCCAGATGGACACCATCTATGACTCCAACATTAACGTGAACAACGACTACCTCGCCTCCGCCATCTACAATCCGTCCAGCCCTGCCAACGGTAACCCCTCCGTGGACTTCAACTACGTCGATTCGACAACGAAGCAATGGGGCGCGCAGGGACCCGAGGACTGGTGGGATCCCAACCCGGACTGGGTGGACATGTCGCAGGACATGTTCAACGGCTTCCTGCGCGACCAGCAGCACGGCGTCGAAAAGATCAAGCTGCCCATCGGCGAAGCCAGCGATCCGTACGTCCTCATCGAGCCGCCCCTGCCCTCCGGCCGCGGCAGCCTCCCCGCGGACGACAATGTCCAGAAGAAGTCCAAACTCGCCTACAAGGCATCGGTCATCTTTGAAGTCACTGGCACCGGCTGGACCAACGACTCGACCTTCCTCAACAACGTCAAAGCCTACCGTCTCGTTCCGGACTCCACCGCCGCCGACGGCTATCGCAAGGACTACTTCTCCCTGACCTACAAGAAGGCCAGCGACAGCGCCACCGCGCCGCCCCGCACGTTCCTCAGCCACAGCGTAATCTACAACGGACGCGAAGAAGCCGACGTCCATACCATCGACATCGACATGGTCAAACTTGCCGAATACCTCAACACCAGCAACCGCAACGCCGACCCCAATCTCCCGCGCTTCACCCTCCAGCGCACCGACCCGGGCTCGGTCAACGGCGTCATGTACGTCAACATTCCCCAGGACTCCACCCTGCACGGCGCCGACTTCCTCCCCGACAACGCCAACCAGATCATCTCGGGGCGTCCCAACGGCATCGGCACCCAGGGTGCCGTGCGCGTCCTCAACGGCAAGGACCTCACCGACGTCCTCTCCAACACCGGCATCCACCCGACCAACGGCCTGACGCTCGCCACCAATTCGCCCCTCTACACCAAGGGTGACCTCAACGCCCCCAACAACGAGCAGGACCGCATCCCCCTCCTCCTCGCCTGCGACTCCATCAACCCGCTCTCCAACAACTTCAACGACAGCAACTATGACCCGCGCACCAATCCCAGCTCCAGCAGCTTCAAGGTCGACGGGCCCAAGAACAGCGCCAGCAACACCAAGACAAACGCCGTCTTCCTCACCGGCAACGTCCCCACCAAGTACCGCCAGTACGGCGGCGGCGCGGAGAACTTCTATCGCTACATCGAGAACTGGGGCGGCAAGACCCACTACTATCGCGGCTCCATGCTGAACATGTTCCACAGCAAGATCGCCACGGATAGCTGGGACAAGAACACCGGCACCGGCACCAGCTCGGGCTACTACGGCGCCCCCAGGCGCGATTGGGGCTGGGACGAGAACTTCGCCAACGGCAACGAGCCCCCCGGCATGCCCAGCACCTTCCAGTACGCCATCGGCCGCTGGGAACTCAGCAACGAATCCGAATACCTGAGCTACCCCAATGCCGTCGCCCTCACCCTGAGAAACAAGCCCTGAGCCGGCACCAACCCCTGAAACAACACCGGGCCTCCCTTCATCGGGAGGCCCTTCTTATTGGTGCCATGCATGAGAAAGTATGCCGCGTGTCCTCATTCCTTCTTGCGGGCCACCCACACACCCATGCTGCGGGCCTCCTCCACGAGCACCGACTTCACGGGCTCCAGCAATTCCGCCCCCATCCGCTCGGTCGCCGCGTGAATCTGCTCGCGCGTGGCGAGGAACATCTCCTGGCCCGCAGGGAGCCGATGCCGCCCCTCGCCCAGATCCTCCGTCTTTCCTTCCAGCCCCATCGTCGTCATCAGCCGGGCGAAGAAAATCCCGCCGGGCCTCAGCACCCGCGCCATCTCGCCGACCATCGCGTCGAAGTGCTCCGTGCCGCGCGCGAAGTGCAGCACGGCGTTGCTCAACACGACGTCGAAGGCCGCGTCCTCGAACGAAAGAGACTCCACCATGTCCGGCCGGAAATTTGTTTCGGGTGAACTTGGCGACACGCGGGCGGCCAGCGTCCTCACTGCCTGGAGCGCCTCGTGCGAACGATCGACGCCGAACACCTGAAAACCCGTCCGCATGAAGTACACGAGGTTGCGTCCGTCACCGCATCCTGCATCCAACACCTTCATGCCGGGTTGAAAGCGTCCCTTCAGAAACTGGTCGAAGAGATAGACGTCGATCTTGCCAAAAAGCCGCAGAAGATTCGCTGGCTTCGGCAGGCTCGGTGTGTCGGATTCTGTCGTCATGGCTGTCTCGTCATCGGGAGTAAGCGGGTGCTGCCGTTGACGGGCGCCTTATCCTGCACGCCCCGCAGCGCGTCACTCCAGACACCCGGAGGATATTGGCGCAAGTGGCAGTTTGAGAGAGAGCGTCGTTCGTGGTTTGTGGTTCGAGAAGAGCGAGGGTGGGGAAGACCGCCGCGCTCGCGCTCCGTTTTTTTTCTTGCCGTTGTGCACGCTGAAGCTCACGAGGGTCGCAGAACCTGCCTTCGGGAGCCTTCCGCATGTCCGGCGATCCTCGAAAAATCCTTCTGCTTTGCGGTGGTCCCTCAGCCGAATACGTCGTTTCCCTGACGTCGGCCCGCGCCGCTGCGCACAATCTCGACCGCCATCGCTATCTTCTGCGTGTTGCCTGTATCGAGGAAAATGGTGAGTGGATTATCCCGGAGGAAGTCTGGAGCACCGAGACGCCTCCTTCGCGCATCGACAAGCTGTTCGACCTTCTCGACATGCCTGAGCTCTGCCCCACGGGCTATCTGACGCACCGCTCCCCGGCCGAAGCTCTCGCCCGCATCCAGCAGTGGCGCCCCAACATCGTCCTTCCGATCATCCACGGTGCCTTCGGCGAGGATGGCCGCCTGCAGGGGCTGCTCGATTTCTTCGGCCTTCCCTACATCGGCTCCGGCGTGCTCGCCAACGCCCTGTGCATGGACAAGCGGCGCACCAAGGATTTCATGTCCGCGCAGGGCGTGCGCGTCAGCCGCCACATGCTGTTTGCCTCGCACACGTCCGCCGAGCAGCGCGAGGACCAGTTCGCCGCGGCCGGCAACCTGCTCGGTTGGCCATTGGTCGTGAAGCCGAACATTGGCGGCAGCAGCCTGTCCTGTGGCCTTGCCCGCGATGCCGACGAACTCCGCAACCTCGTCCACCGTGCGTTCGACGCGGACACCGAGGTGCTCGTCGAGCAATATGTCTCCGGGCGCGAAGTGACCTGCGGCGTCCTCGACCTTGCCGAGAGCTTTGGCGGGCGCATCGTCTGTCCCCCCACCGAAATCCGCCCGCGCGCCAGCAGATTCTTCGACTTCGACGCGAAGTACCGCCCCGGTGCGTCCGACGAAATCACGCCGCCCGACATGCCCGAAACGGTCATCAACCGCATTCAGGCGGTCGCCGAAAAGGCCCACGATCTGCTCGGCTGCAACGGGATGTCGCGCAGTGACATGATCGTCGATGCCGACGGCCAACCCGTCTTCCTGGAAACGAACACCATCCCGGGGCTGACGCCGACGTCGCTGTTGCCGCAGGGCGCTGCCGCTCTTGGCATCAACATGACGACGCTGCTCACCGGCATGATCGAAGGCGTCTTCCAGCGTCTTGTGGAAACCCGCACGCGGCGTGGGGCTCTCTAGGAGCCGGCCTTCAGTTCCCGAATCACCCGCGCCGGATTCCCTGCGATCACGCAGTGCCCGCGGGGGAAACTCTTCGTCACGACCGCCCCGGCTCCCACGACGGTACCATCGCCAAGCTGGACGCCCGGCAGCACCACCGCGTTCATTCCGATCCAGCAGTCGCGCCCCAAACGAATCGGCGGAGCCTCCAGCCAGCGGCCATTGTCCAGCGGATCGTGGTTCGCGCTGACCAGCCCCACGCCCGGCCCCAGATTCGTTCTGTCGCCGATCTCGATGCCGTTCAGCGCGTTGATGTAGCAGTTCGGCGAATCGCCGGGGAACGTTCCCTTGCCCAGCTTCACACGCCGCGCGTGATGCACCGTGCTCGTGAAATGCACGGGCCACGGGACGCTGCGATGCAGGCCGAACAACTGGCCCAGGCGATACAGCACGTAAAACTTTGCGGGGCAGCCGGCCGGAACACCCAGCAGGCGCCTCAGCGTACTCTCTCGGTGCCGCGCGTTGCTCATCGCTTCCTCGTCGTCACCGCTTCTTTTTGTTTTTCCTGCCGGCGCGGGCTTTACGGGGCCCCGTCCGCTCCTCGACGACCCGCCGCCCCTCGTCCGTCAGCGTCACATAGCTGGGCAGCGGAAACTCCGAAATCAGCGCCTGATAGTCCATGGCCCGCGACGCCGCATTCATCCGCACGTTGATCCGGCACGCATCCAGCGAATCCACGACCTGCACGCCCCGCAACCCCATTTCCATCAGCGAGCGGCCGATCATCTCGCCGAACGTCGCGGGATCATGAACGGCCACGCCGTAGGGACGCTCGAAGCGGCCGTCCTCGCGCTCGACGATCTCCCCCGCCAGCAACGAATCGCCCTCCGCGCCGATTTTGGCGAGCAACCCCATGAAAGCTTCGTGGCAGGCAACGACCCCCTCGCGGCTGGAGGCCGACAGCGCCACCCGGCGCCCGACCCAGTCGAAGGTGAAGTCCGGTGCAAAGTCCCGCTGGCTGGGATGCCCGCAGACCTTTTGCAGTGCCTGAAACACCTGCTGGGCACCGAACTTCGCTGTCAGCTTGAACGTGTGAACATGATGGGGCATGAGAGGGAAGGACTCGCTGCGTTGGGGCTTTTGACTTCGCCAAACGAGTAGGGAACGCCCCGGGGCGGCGGTACAATCCGAAAGGGCAGGACGCTCTCGAGACGCTCTCAAAGCGCTTCCCCGGGGCGGCGCGATCCCAAACCGCCGGAACACCAGGAGCGTTCTCCCGGCTCTGATCGCACCACCTTCGGGGTGCGGGGCAAAACGCGGCGCCTACCCAGGGCGGCGCGCCTTACGGCGCTTGCCCTGGGCTGTGGGATCCTGCCTCTTCGAGGCAGAACCGCCCAGCTTTGGCCTGATCGCCTCCTCTTCTCCTCAACACCGGGTGCCAGGGCGAGATGCGCTCGGCGCCACAGCGCAACTTCTCAGGAATGAGAAGCACCAAAGTGCCGGGCCGCAGTCAGTCGTCCCCATGGGACTCTGGCTCTTATTGATTTGGCGCTCTTATCAACAACGACTTCTCATTGCCAAGAAGTCGAAGACGGCCACATCACGGCCGAGATGGCCCCAACGGGGCCGAATCCCCTAGCCCAGGGCAAGTGCCGCAGGCACGCCGCCCTGGGTCCGCCAGCAACACGGACCGCGCCCTGAAAGCGGCGCGATCCCAAACCGTTAGACCACCAGGAGCGTTCTTCCGGCTCTGATCGCACCACCTTCGGGGTGCCGGGCAAAACGCGGCGCCTACCCAGGGCGGCGCGCCTTGCGGCGCTTGCCCTGGGCTGTGGGATCCTGCCTCTTCGAGGCAGAACCGCCAAGCTTTGGCCTGA
>JASGMJ010000010.1 GCA_030156535.1 Candidatus Sumerlaeota bacterium | reverse complement strand
TCACCGCGACGCCCTTGCCTCCGGCTCACTGTTCCGGTCGTTACGGCCAGTAGAGGACTTTCACCTCCAAGAAATCGCGCCATGCCTGGCGCACAAGAAGCCCCGGCGCGCTGGAGTGCGGCCGGGGCTTGCAGGCTGATGCGGGCAGGTGCTGGAGGCGGGTTACTGGCTGGCGTCCTTGCTGCCGATTTCGATCGGCATCCAGAACAGCCGCAGGGTCTTGACGCCTGCCTTCCTGCCCCATCCGAAGCCACCAAGCAGCGGGCCTTCGATTTCATCGACGACCTGGCCCTGTGCGTCCTTGGTGATCGAGGTCTTCCACAGCCAACCCGCCACATACAGGCGGCTGAGTTCCTCGCCCGTCACGACGCCCGAACGGCTGACGTCCTTCTGGCGCGAATGCACGTAAAACAGCCAGCCCCAGAGCGGACCGTGGGCGACGTGGTTGTCCTCCCAAACGTCGTTTCGGGCATGAAAGCGGTAGTCGGTCCACAGAATGGAGCCCAGAATGCCGCCGAGGTACAGGGGGTTGGCGTAATAGCCCGCGATTTCATCGAACTGGTCATTGGAGAGCACGGCGTCGAGATTGGGGTCGATACCGGGCAGTGCCTGCTCGCCGCCGAGAAGCTCGTCCGAATCGCCGTCCACGTCGAACCAGCTAACGCGCGGGCCGATGGTCCACAGGTAGTTGTCCGTGGTCAGGACCGAGTCCATCTTCTGGTCCTTTTGGGCGATTTCCATGCGGGAGTAGAAGAGCGGGATGCCCTTGGCGTCGAAGCTGCGGC
The DNA here is from genome assembly GCA_030156535.1 of Candidatus Sumerlaeota bacterium. Lineage (GTDB taxonomy): Bacteria > Sumerlaeota > Sumerlaeia > SLMS01 > JAHLLQ01 > JAHCAW01. The sequence goes on along the minus strand of JASGMJ010000010.1, from coordinate 146,099 downwards.
CACTGGCGAGTTCGCCGTCCTTCCAGTTCCAGGCCCAGAAGGGGTGGAAGGCGATGCCCTGGGAGCCGGCGGGCTCGCCGGTGCCCTTGCGGTATTCGTATTCGGCGTACTTGCCGCGCAGAGGCAGGGAGATGAAGTAGTTCTTCGCCGGGGTGAGCAGGTCGTTCCAGTCCATCGACGTGGCCTGGGCGCGGCCCGCGAGCGATTCCCCGGAGGCGCCGGTTTCCGAGCTGCGGCTGGTGTGGATCGCGAGACTGTTGGCGTAGACGCTGCCGAGCGGGATGGGCCACTCGAACTTGTTGGAAGCACGGACGACTTGCACGTTGGAGGTTTCGGCGGCCTGCCAGACGTCTGCGGTCAGGGGGGCTCCGTTCTTCGGAATGTCCTTGTCCGCCAAGACGGCGGGACGCTTTTTCGCGGTGCATCCCGCGACCAGCAGAGGGGCCGCGCACAGCAGGGCGAGTGCCCAGAACTTGGTGACGCTCATCGTGAAATCTCCTTGTCGTTGCCTGCCACACGCAACCGGGCGGGGCAGGTTTCCCGCCTTTCCGGCATTCAGGCATTGGCCTGCACGGCGGCCTCCGCCGTGGTCCCGCGCATGGTTTGTGGATACGGAAGCGGTTCCGAAACCGCAAGCCACAAAAACAGCCGCCGGGGCCCGGGGACAATTCGGGAGATCCACCGTGGCCTGACATCTTGTCCAAGCTCGGCCCTTTCCGTCCACCCACCACGTATCACTCCTCTTCCGAAGCACCGGCTCTGCGGCCTGCACACGCCGAATTGCTCTTTGCCCTCACGGATTCAACGGAGTAGCAAAACGCCTCACGGACCCGTCGGCCGATCGACCGGGCCGGAGCAGCGTCTCCCACGAAGGGAACGCCCGGGAGTCTTCGATGCGAACGACATACGGGGCATGGGCACTGGTGGCCGCGCTCGGATTGGCGGGCCTGGGAGCTACCGGGTGCAAGGGGCCGCTGGTAAGCGATCCCGATGCCATGGAGCGTCCGGTGATCGCCTATGGAGCGAGTGACTACAATCTGCGCCAGAAGCCGCGCCGCACTCCCATCAAGGCGGGCGAGCGGGTGCCGGATTTGCGCTGGCTGGACCAGGGCGGGCGGGAGGTCTCGACGGCCGAACTGACGACGGCGGGCGACGCGTTGCTGATTGTTGTTCCGGGCGACGGATCGCCAGCCACCCGGCCGGTCTACGAGTGGGTGCGGCGCCATCGCGCCCGTGCCGCCCAGCACAAATGCGAACTGCTGCTGTTGTCGCCCGATCCCGGGGAGGTAAATGCGCAGGTTGCCGGGGAAGAAGACCTGCACATTGCCATTTTGTCGGACCCGTCGGCGTGGGGCGCCCGGGTTCTGGGGCTGGTGCCGGGGGGGACGGATTTGGCCGTGGCGCGGCCCTACAGCGTTCTGCTGGGAAAGGAAGGGGTTGTGCTGGAGTCGCGCGAGGGGCTTTTCGACGCGGCGGAACTGATCACGGCGTTGACGGTGCGCCGTGGGGCGCAGAATGATTTCAAGGCACTGGACCTTCTAAAGGATCGGAACTGAGATGAGCATGTTGCGCGGATTGATGATGGGAGCGGTGGCCGTTGTCGCCGCCGTGGTGTTTTCGGGATGTGCGCGGACTGTGGACTTCACGGGACATGGAGCGTATCCGTCGAAAACGCGCTACTCCGACACGTTGGTGATCGTTGTGCCCGACGACCTGGACACGCTGAAGTACCGCGTGCAGATCGGAGGCTGGCCGGTGCCGCGCAAGTTTGACGTTTACTACGGCCAGGCGCTTCGCCACGAGGCGCAGGCGCGCTTCAGCGAAATGTTCAGCGAGGTGGCGATCATCGACGAGACGACGTTCGAGAAGGCCACGAGCGAGGAACCCGGCATCGCCAACGAGTTCTTCCTGAACGACGAGGAGAAGGCGGAGGCGGAGAAAAAGAGCGAGAAGGAATTGGAGAAGGAAAAGTTCGAGCTGGAGTTTCTGCCGGAGTTCATTCGTGAGGAACGCGGGTACATTCTGTATATTCGCGAGCCGCGCTACCGCTTCGAGGAGGCACGTTCGCTGGTGCTGATGGACGTGGAATTCCGCGACCGCTTTCTCGATCAGGTGCTGACCCAGGGGCGCATTCGCGGACGGGGGGCAAACGTTTCGCCGCGCGAGTCCGACGCCCTGATCCGCACCGGTCTGCGCGAGTCCGCCTCAACAGCATTCTCCGAGGCAATGCGCCGCGTGCGCGAGCAAATGATCGCGACCATCGAGGACCCGTCGGTGATCGGTGCACTGCCGCCCGAGGGCACACTGATTCGCGTCGCGGCGGAGTGAAGTTGCACCAGCCGCCTTCGCCAGAAGCTGGGCGTGCCAAGCGGGAGGGCCAAGAGATGCGCTACTTTGCAGGAATCGACAGCGGCACACAATCAACGAAGGTTCTGATCGCGGAGGAGTCCGGGCGCGTTGTGGGCCGCGGGCAGGCACCGCACACGATGAACGAAGGCCTTGGCGTCGGCCACAAAGAACAGCACCCTTCGGAATGGATCGAGGCGCTGAAGACGGCGTTCGCGCAGGCCGTGAAGGACGCCGGCGTTGACGCCGGTGCGATTGCCGCACTCGGCGTTTCGGGCCAGCAACACGGCTTTGTTCCTCTCGACGCAGAGGGCAACGTCATCCGCCCCGCCAAGTTGTGGTGCGACACATCCACCGCGCCGGAAGCCGATGCGATCATGCAGGCATGCGGCGGACGCGAAGCGTTTCAGCGCCACACGGGCAACGCACTTCCCGCCGGCTTCACCGCCTCCAAGATTCTGTGGCTGAAACAACACGAGCCGGAGAACTTCGCGCGTCTGACCACCGTGCTGCTCCCTCATGACTACCTGAACTGGTGGCTGACGGGTGAAGCGACGATGGAGTGGGGCGACGCTTCGGGGACGGGGTTGCTCGACGTGCGCAATCGCACGTGGTGCGGCACGGCAATCGAAGCAATCGACGCCGATCTCGCGGCAAAGCTGCCGCCGTTGCGCCCCTCCTGGGAGGCGGCGGGGAAGGTGCGCGAGGAAGCAGCGCGTGCGCTTGGCCTCTCGCGCGGTGTGCTTGTTGCTGCCGGAGGCGGCGACAACATGATGGGTGCCATCGGGACGGGCAGCGTCAGCGACGGCATGGTCACCGTCAGCCTCGGCACTTCGGGAACGGTCTACGCCTGCGCGGACAAACCGGTGACGGATCCACAGGGCGAAATCGCGGCGTTCTGCGACAGCACGGGGAAGTGGCTGCCGCTGCTTTGCACGATGAACGTGACGGTGGCGACGGAACTCGCGAAGAAACTCTTTGGACTGAAGACGGCGGAGCTGAACGAACTCGCGGCGGCCGTTCCGGCAGGCAGCGACGGCCTGCTGCTTCTCCCCTACTTCGAGGGCGAACGTGTGCCCAACGTCCCCGACGGAACGGGAGTCTGGTTCGGGCACAATGCGCGCACGAACACGCCGGGGCACTTTGCCCGCGCGGCGATGGAGGGAGCGACGCTCGGACTGAACTACGGCTTCAACCGCATGAAGCAGCTTGGCATCGCGCCGGCGGAGATTCGCCTGACGGGTGGCGGATCGAAGAGCGCGTTGTGGCGCCAGATCGTGGCGGATGTTTTCAACACGCCGGTCGTGTGCTGCACCGAAGCAGAAGGCGCGGCGCTGGGCGCGGCGTTGCAGGCGCGCTGGGCGGTTGAGCGTCAGGCCTCCGGCGACGCAGGGCTTGGGCAACTGGCGGAGCAATGGATCGTCGTCGATGAAGCGACCCGCTGCGTGCCCAACGCGGAGAATGCGCAGTGCTATGCGGAGGCGCAGAAACGGCACGACGCGTTGTCGTTGGCCCTGCGCGACAGCTTCGCCGCCCACCGCGCCTCGGCGTGACACCGCGTCAGTCGCCGTTACGCGTTCCGCTAAGGGGAAAGAACAGGGAGAATGTCACGCCGTCGGGCTCGGTGTTCTGGAGTTCAATGGTGCCGCCGTGCAGCTGCATGAGGCGCTTGACGGAGGCGAGGCCAAGACCATAGCCGCTGCGGCGGTTGCCCGAGCCACGAAAGAACTCGCGGAAGATGGAGTCGCGTTCCTCGTCGAGGATCGTCGAGCCGTCGTTCCAGACGGAGATGCTCAGGCCGTCGTCCCGCGTGGCCACATCCACCTTGATCGACGTGGCAGCGTGTTCGAGGGCGTTGTCGATCAGGTTGTTGAGGATTCGGCGAAAGGCCGTTGAGTCGGCGTCGACGACGAATTCGGGGAGCTCGGAGGCCTCGCCAAGCGGAAGGCCGTTGACCGTGATCGCAATGCTGCGGCGCTTTTCGTCGAGCATTCGGATGGCGTCGAGCACGTTGTCCCAGACGCTGAGGCGCTCGCGCTTGAGCTCGAAGTCCTCGCGGCGAACCTGTTCGTGCTGCAGAAGGTGATCCACGATGTCGCGCAGGCGCAGCGCGGCGTTCTCGATACGCTCAATGCGCGAACCCAGTTTCTCCGGCAGTTCGGCATGCAGCTGCAAACGCCCTGCCGTGCCGATGATGGCAGCCAGCGGTTTGTTGAGATCGTGAATCAGGAACCGGTAGAATTGATCGCGGGCGCGTTCGGCTTCCTGGAGACGATCGACAGCAGCCTTCAGCTCCTTGTTGGCGGCTTCGGTGCGCACGTAGAGAGAAACGTTGCTGAGAGCAGAACCGAGAAGAATCGTCAGGTGGCGCAGACGCGAGACTTCCTCGCTGTCGTACTTGCGTGTTTTGCGGTCGAGCCCATAGAGAATACCGAAGGTCTTGCCGCCCGCGCGAATGGGAAGCGCAATCAACGCCCGGAACCCGAGATGGACGAGTGGACGCAGGGCGCCGTGCGCGTCGGAGGCTTCCAGGTCGCCAAAAGCCATTTCACCCCGCTGGGACTGAACTTCGCCGGCAATGCCTTCCTCGCGCTGGAGAACGCTGATCAGGGCGGAGGGCTGCGCGCCAGACGGGAACGTGCTGGAGTTTTCGGAAAGCATTCCCGTGTTGGGGTTGCGGAAGACGATGACGGCATTCTCCACCCCGCCATAGGCAACCGCCGCGCCGCACGCATCGAAGACAATCTGCCGAATGTCGGACTGGCCGACAATCGAACGGCCGAGCACTTCGATTTCGGAGAGGAAAGCGAGCTCGCGGATCAGCGTGATCTGCGCCTCGATCAATTCCGTCGAGTCACGATAGATGCCCAGCGTTCCGGTGAACGCCCCCGTGTCGTCGTAAACCGGCGAGACCGTCACGCGCACCTGCCTCTTCTTTCCGTCGGCGCGCAGGACTTCGACTTCGAACTGATTCGTGGCGTCGAACCGCCCCGGGTCTTCGCGAGGATGGATGAGGAGTGCATGCTGCTCCTCGATGAACTCGTGCAGCGAGCGTTCGGCGAGCTCGCCCTTGCCGGTGCCGAAGATTTCCTCCAGCCCGGGATTGGCGAAGACGATGCGGTCGGTTGTATCAACGACGGCGATGCCGTCGGCCGTACTTTCCACGATGCGGCGGTATTGCGCCTCGCTTGCCTGGAGCGCATCCTCGGCGTTCTTGCGCGAAGTGACGTCCTTGGAAATGGCGACGAGACTGCGGATCGAACCGTCTTCGCCGAGCACCGTCCAGCCGCGGTCCTGAATCCAGAGGCGGCGGCCATCGGGATGGCGGTAACGATACTCCATCTCCAGCGTTCCCTTGGGCGAATCGCGCAACTTGTCGGGGAAGTCGCGCACCGCCGCGCGGTCCTCGGGATGAACGTGCTCCTGGTACAATGAGGGATTCTTCAAAATGGCAGTGGGCTCCAGCCCGAAGAGCGAGCGCGCCGCCGGGCTGACATACGTAATGATGCGCGCGTCCGGTGTCACAGACCACACGACATCCTGCATCCCGCCGAGAATCCCGAGAAGGCGCTCCTCGCTGCGTTGCAAGGCGCGTTCGGCTTCGGTCAGGCGGCGGTAGTCGCGCCGGTACATCAGGAAGACGATCATGAGGGCGGCGGCCGCGAACGACGACAAGCCCACGACGACGGCCAGCTTGCGATTGGTCTCCATCGAACGCCGCATCAGATCCCACAACTCGGCATCGAGCGATTGCTGCATGAGGCGGAGCTGGTCGGCGAGCTGCGCCAATTCGGCGTCGAGCGCACGCCGTTCCCGCTCGCGCTCCTGTGGCCCAATGGCCGCCGCCAGGCGCGCGTTGATGCGTTCGATTTCGTCCACTCTGGCTTGCAGGTGCTCCCATCCAAACTGGGCACTGTGCGAATCCAGGGAAGGGAGCGAGGAACGGACGGGATACAGGTCCAGAATGCGCCGGCTCCATTCGCCCGAACGCAACCGCGCGGACAACTCGCGATCCGTCAGAAGAGGCGACTGGAGCACGGTGCGGTCGACTTCTTCGCGGGCCACGGCGAGCTGTTGCAGCACCGGCCCTTTCGCCAGCGTGTCGCGGTGCTCCTCCGACAGACGGAAGACGAGCACGGCGCCCCAGGCTACAAAGCCCGCCGCCATCACGGCCAGGACGCCGACCCAGCCACGCGAAAACACTGGTTGCTTCAAGTCACGACCTCACTTGGTGGCAAACCCGCAAAGAATGCTCATGCCTGCCTCGGCCTGGCAAGTGCAAGACGCCTGGCGACGGAAACAACAGCGTCAAAATCAGGGACGGGGGCACGGCGCGATCCAATTACTTCTGATTTGGCGTTGCATCGTGGGGCCTTTCTGGGCACAGTAAAGATGAAGGATGGCCAAGGGGAGAAAGCCAGAATCCTGAACGCACCCTGTACAGCATTCCTCCCCGCTCCAAGCCGTCATCCTTTGACATTCTGTTCCAAAGGAGTTCGCCGATGACTACTTCCGCCGAAACCGTCGGAAAAGAAGCAAACGACGTCACCGCAAAGGGACACAAGATCGTCGATGCCGCCGGTGATCTCGTCGATAACGCCTCCGAGCAAGTGAAACAGTACAAGGAAAAGGCCAAGAACCTCATCCACGAAGCGAACAACACGTCGCTCGCCGAAGTGGAAGAGCAGGCGGGCGCGTACATCCGCGAGAACCCCGTGCGCTGCATGGCGGGTGCGGCCGTGGCCGGTTTCCTTCTCGGAATGCTGGTCAGCCGCCGATGACTGCGGAGCCGCAAGCCCCGGGCGGGGAACAGGGCGCGGCTCCCGATGGTGCTCCTCCTCCCTGCGGGGAGGAGCGCGCGGGGGAGGAAGAGGCCCGCCACAACTCCGAAGCGCTCGATCGCCTCCTCGCCGAATGCCGCGTCCTGCTGACCCAGGCCACGCCGCTGGCAAAGGACTTCGTGCGCCTGCTCAGAACCCAGGGCGAGCTGACCGCATTTCTGGCGCGCGAGCACGTGCGCCTGGCGGTCGCACGCCAAATCACCGCCCTGCTGGCACTCGTTGCCTTCGTCGCCGCGTGGGTCTTCTTCTGCATGGCGCTGTGGCAACTTGCGATCGACCTGACGAATCAGCCTGTCGCGGGGCCACTCGTGTTGTTGCTGATGCACGGACTCGTGGGAGCAGCGCTGCTCGGATGGCGCGGGAGGTTGCGGCTATGATGGGTCCACCCAGACGCGAGGAGCTTGCCCGATTACGCGTTCAGAACGCCGCAAGCCTGACGGCCTTCCGCGAACAACTGGCGCGAACGAAGGGCGCGGTGCGCGCCGAAACGGTTTCCTCTGCCGTGCGTGCGCACCCCGTTGCCGCCGTGGCCATCACCGTTGCCGCGGCGGCCTCGGGGGTCTGGCTGGTGCAGCGCTTCCGGCCGAGCCGCACGCTGCTGCGCACGGCCGTGCGCCTGGGCCTCGCCTCGGTCATTCGTTCAGTTTCCACCTGTTGTTCGCAACAATGCACGCCCGCCGCGCAACAACACGAAGAGAACGAAGAGCAGGCAGCGGGAGCTTCCACTGCAAGGTAGGACTTCTCCTCAAGCCTGCTCCTCCCAACGGACAACCGTGGCCGCCAGGGAAGCGAGAAGTGGGAACAGAGGAGCAAGAAACACGGGCGGAACACTGGTTCTTTTCAGATCGCCCGCCAGCAGTTACTCACTTCTGTCCCACCGTGGAACTTTCCGATCAATTCGCATAAGTATCGCTTCAATCGTCTTGCCGTCCTCACTCACTGCCATCTCGATTGGGCGCGCCGTAGGCCAGAAATCTCCTCGAACCACAAACGAGTAGTCCGGGCTTTTGGCTTTTTCGACACGCATGTTTCTGCCAAGGTGGCTCACTGCGGCCAGGAGCATCTCTTCCCTGGCTTCCTCGTCCAGTGCGGAAATATCGTCTACAGTCATCAGATCGTGCAGTGATCTCCTGCGTATATCCTCGACAGTCACACGATCAATTGCGGCATGAATGGATCTGCCTGCCCATCCGACACACACTCCCAATAGAAGAAGGGCAACACCGACCAAGTAAGTAAGTCGCTTTTCAGCCTTGTCATCTTTGGGGCTGTCACAAGCTGATGTGGATGGGGACATCAGGAATCTCCTATGTTACCTTTCCCGGACTTGATTACACCACGCGTCCAGGACTTTCAAGTCGATGGCGCGAGATGTCGACCAGCGCCTCATACACCATCATTTGCCATAACAAAAAAACTCCTGATCTCTTGGGACTTTAACAAACATCGTCTCGCCGATGAAGTGGATGGCTGGTTCAGTTCCGATCTTCTTCTCCAGTTCAGCCGAAAACCTTGCGAGGCTGTCGACCGTGACTCTTCGCTCTTCACCCTTTGCCACCCTTATCGATCCCATGACATCCCAATATGTGGGATCTTCACGAAGCGTGGATCGACAGCAGATAAAGAGAACAAAGGCAACAATGCCGCTGATTGCAAACCAGAAAGACCGACTCACGTTGGTGGCTACTTTTCGGGAGAATTCTTGCGCCTCCTTGCACACCTGTGGTCTCGTCTGACCGGTGCCGAATCCGCTGGATCCTTTTGAAGGATGGAACGCCAATGCGTGGGTGTCAGCTCCAAAACCCGTTCGTCGCGGGCCGGGCTGGCTACCCTCCCCCGAATTCCGACTCGGGGTGATGGTTCGGGGTTTGTCTCCCGGGCCCTCCTCACGGGGCGGGGGTGAGATCCCAGATGGCGCGGGAACGCGCCGGGCACCAACGACCGCTTGCCTCAACTGGAACCGCAAGGCAGAATGCACAGGACGTGTCCGATCACGCGATGCGAGAGGGTTTGCCGATGAGATGCCCGAAAGTTCCGCGCGGAATCGCGGCAGTGGGAGGGAGTCTGCTGCTGGCGGGTCTGGTTTCCGGCGAGTCACGGCGCGTGCTGTTTCTCGACGATGCGCTGGTGCGTTCCATGGAAGGGATCGAGCGCCGTCTGCACTCTCCCGTACCGCGCGAGGAGGTCTTTGTCTTCGACGCGCCGTGGGAGGGGGGCGAGAGCGCCTACGCGGCGGTGATGCCCGCGCCCGAGGGCTATCGCCTCTACTATCGCGGCGGCGGTGAAACGACCCGCGAGCAGACCTGCGTGGCTTTCAGCAGCGACGGCATCGCGTGGGAGCGCCCCAATCTGGGAATGCACGCTTTCGAGGGGAGCACGGCAAACAACATCATTCGGATGCCGACAGAGCGAAAGGCCTATGCCGAGTCGCACAACTTCTTCGTCTTCCAGGACACGGCGCCGGGCGTCGTACCCGAAGAACGATGGAAGGGCCTTGGCCTGCAATACTATCACAACGAAAAGGGCGACCCGCAACGGATGCTCGCGGCGTTCGTTTCGCCCGACGGATTGCGTTGGACGCGCACGGCACCCGAGCCCGCGATCACCCAGGGCGCCGGGTTCGACTCCCAGAACGTCGCCTTCCGCGATCCCGCCACGGGGCGCTTCGTCTGCTACAGCCGCACGGGGCGCGAGGGCTTTCGCTTCATCCAGCGCTGTGAATCCGAGAACTTCCGCACGTGGACGGTGCCCGAGCCGATTCGCTTTCCCGAGCCACCCCGCACGCACTTCTACACCAACGCAATCACGCCGGTGCCCACGCTGCGGCCCGACGACACACCGCCCGTGTACGTGGGCATGCCGATGCGGTTTGTGCCCGAGCGCAAAAAGGTGCTGGGCCGCGCAACGGATGCCACGTCGGACGCCGTGCTGATTGCGAGCGCCGACGGGGTGAACTGGGACTTCGTTGCGCACGAAGCGTGGCTGCGGCCGGGGCTCGATCCCGCGAACTGGGGGAACGCCCACGGCAACATGACGCCCGCGCGGGGAATTCTGGAGACGGGACCGGGGGAATGGTCGGTCTACTGGACGGAGAACTACGGCAGCGCAGCGCCGTTGCTGCGGCGGGGAACGCTGCGCCCCGAGGGCTTCGTGTCGCTGCACGGCGGCGCAGCCGGGGGCGTGGCCGAGATCGGCCCGCTCGACCTGTCCGGCGGGCGTGTGGTGCTGAACGCCTCGACGTCGGCGGCGGGGAGCATCCGGCTCGAAGTGCGCAACGCCGCGGGCGACGCCGTCGCGGGATTCACGAGGGACGACTTTGCGCCGCTGTGGGGCGATGCGCTGGCGATCGACGTGGCGTGGACCGGCGGCGCGGTGCTTCCCGCCGGTCTGAAAGACGCGGCGCTGCGCATCGAACTCAAGGACGCGGATGTTTACTCGGTGCGAGTGGTGCGGGAGTGAGGGCGGGCCGCCTCCCCTACTCTTTCTCGACGCTCTGGTTGCCGCCGAGGTGGCGGGCTTCGGCGAGGGCGGCGCGGGCGCGGAAGATGAAGGCTTCGGCGTCGGCGTCGCGTGTGGGGCTGTAGAGGACGGCGCCGCCACTGCATGGAGGCAGGGGGGCTGGTGTGCCGGAGGGGGATTTCATTTCAGCAAAGATGCGGCGGAGGCGGCGCGCGAGATGCCCGGCGCCTTCCAGATCGGTGATCGGCAGGATCAACCCGGCGGTGCCGGCGTCGGCGAGGCCAACGTGGTCGGAAGCGCGCAGCGTGCGTTGGCAGGCCTCCGCGATGGGGCCGATGGGGACGGAGGCCGCGCGGGAGTGCGAAGCGGCGTCGGTGTCGGGTTGCAGCAGCAGGAGACTGAGGGGAAGTCCCGTGCGCCCGGCGCGGCGTTGCTCGAAAGCCAGGATTTCGCGGAAGTCGTCCTCGGCCAGAACCTCGTTGGTCTGGGGTCCGGCGGGGAGGGATGCGGCTTCCTCGTCGCGTGGGATTTCGTGGCCCATGGTGATGACGGCCATGCGGCCTTCGTGGGCAATGGGGAGCGAGCGCGCTTCGACGAGGAGTTCGCCGCCCTCCGGCTTGACGAAGCGGATTCTCTGGGCGGTGGTGGCGGCGCGGCGCTGGCCGACGCGTTCGACGATTTCGTGGACGGTGGGGTGGTCTTCGGGCGCGACGAGTTCTTCGAGGGTGCGCCCGGCAAGTTCGGCGGGGTCGCGAACGCCGAAGAATCGTGCGACGGGCGGATTGGCGTAGATGACCCGGCCCTGGGCGTGGACGATCATGACGCTGCGGCTGTTGGCGAGGATACGTCCGATCTGGCGGTCGGGGTCGCTGAGGAGGAGATCGGCGCGGCGGACGCGGACGGCGCCGCCCTGCTCGCCGCGCAGGGCGGAGATGAACTTTTCGGTCCGGGCCTGCTCCGGCGCCTCGGGGTGTTTGTCGGGGTGCTTGTCGGGGTTCGTGGCCATCGGCGGGTCATCCCTTTTCAGGCACAATGCTAAGAGCGGGCGCTGGCGAAGGCGAGGAAAAACGCAGGGTCGTGGTTTCGCGCGAATAGTATATATGGGGAGTTTCTTATGGACGTTGCGCCATGAAGACGGTCATGCTGGATTTCGTGCCGGAGTGACACTGTCCACCTAGACGCATGGAACGGAAGGCCGCCCGATGAGCACTCCCTTCAAGGTTCTTGTCGCCGAAGACGACGAGCCCACCCGCCAGATCCTGTGCCGCAGGCTGAGGGACTGGGATTATGAGCCCATTGAGGCCGCCGACGGCGAGGAGGCGTTGCGTGTGCTCGCCGAGCCCGACGGGCCCCGTATGGTGCTGCTCGACTGGATCCTGCCCGGCGCCGATGGCCTGGAGGTCTGCCGGGAACTCGACCGCCGTCCCAACCAGCCGCGCATCTACCGCATCATCCTGACGATCAAGAACAAGCAGGAGGACATGATCCGGGCCCTCGACGGCGGAGCGGACGACTGTATTGCGAAGCCCGTAAGTCCGACGCTGCTGCGCAGCCGCCTTAACGTCGGCCGGCGCTTCGTCGATCTCGACGCCAAGCTGCACGAGAAGGCCCGCGAACTCCAGGCGCTCGCCCACGAAATGGCCACACAGTACATGTTCCAGAAGGCGTTGCTCGATGCCGTGCCGATCCCCGTGTTCGTGAAGGACTACGAGGGCTATTATCTCGCGTGCAACAACGAGTACACCAAGGTGGTCGGCCTGCCCGAGCACGAGATCATCGGCAAGACGCTGTTCGACATCTGGAAGGGTGAACCCGCCGTTTTGTACAAGCGAATGGACGACGAACTGTACGAAAAGGGAACCGTTCAACAATACGAGGCGCCCGTACAGTACGCAGACGGAGCGCGGCGCGAGGTGATCTTCCAAAAGGCCGTGTTCAAGGATCCGGAAGGAGGCAAGGCCGGAATCGTGGGAGCCATGCTCGACATCACGGAGCGCAAGAATCTGGAGCGCGAGCTGGGACGCCTGGCAACGACGGACGCGCTGACGGGCGTGATGAACCGCCGGCACTTCATCGAACTCGCCGAGAAGGAACTGGCCCGCGTGAAGCGCTATGGCGGCGACGCCGCCCTGCTGATCCTGGACCTCGATCACTTCAAGAAAATCAACGACACGTACGGACACTCCACCGGGGACGAAGCACTGAAGTTCGTCAGCAACACCTGCGTCGCGAGCCTGCGCGAGGGCGATTTGTTCGGGCGGCTGGGCGGCGAGGAGTTCGCCGTTCTGCTCCCCCAAACGCCCCCCCTGCGCGGCATCGAAGTGGCCGAACGCCTCCGCAAGGCACTTTCCACCACGGCGTTCCACCCGGAAGGAGGCAAACCCCACCTCCTCACCGTCAGCATTGGCGTCGCCGCCCTGCTGCCCAGCGACAAGAACATCGACACCGTCATCGAGCGGGCCGACGTGGCAATGTACCGGGCAAAGGACAACGGACGTAATCGCGTGGAGATGGGAGAGGCCGGTTCGGACTTGACGTAAGGCCGCCGAGTGCCTGACTCACGTTTTTCAACGCAGGGGAAATCCCGCGTCCCGCGACTCCACACCCCCACACGGGAGGTGAAATGCCCCAGCTCGCCCCCACGATCACGATCGAAAACGCCCGCGTCGTTCATGCGCCCCAGATTCACCGCCTCGTCAGCTACTGGGCCTCGCGCACTCCCGTCCTCCCCAAGAGCCTGGGGCAAATCTACGAAAACCTGCGCGAGTTCGTCGTGGCGCTCGATGGCGATTCGGTGGCGGGCGCGGCGGCGCTGCACATCGACTGGGCAGACCTCGCGGAGATCCGCTCGGTGGTCGTCGAGGACGGCCATCTCGCCCAGGGAATCGGCAAGCACCTGATCGAACGCCTCGTGGAGGAAGCGCGCGTGCTCGGCATCGAGCGCGTGTTCGTTCTGACCGACAAGCCCGAATGGTTCGCGCGGCTCGGCTTCGAGCCCATCGACAAGGGCGACCTGCCCCACAAGGTCTGGCGCGACTGCGTGCACTGCCCCATCTTCACGGCATGCACCGAAGTGGCTCTCGCGCGGACCGTCTGAGCGGTGGGAGGCGCCCCTCCCAACTACTTCAGCAGATTGCCGAACGCCATGCGGCAGAGCACGGACGCGGCGATGACGCCGGCGATGTCGCCCGCCAACCCGGCGGCCACGGCGTGGCGCGCCTTCTTGATGTTCACCGCGCCAAAGTAAACGGCCAGCACGTAGAACGTGGTGTCGGTGCTGCCGGCCATGACGGAAGCGAGCAGGCCGAGGTAGCTGTCGGCGCCGTGCTCGGCCATGATGCTGTTCATCACGCCAGCCGCACCGCTGCCCGAGAGCGGGCGCACGATGGCCAACGGCAGCAACTCCGGCGGCATCGCGATCAGGTTCGTCACCGGCGCGATCATGTCGCCGAGCACGTTCATCAGCTGCACGTCGCGAAACAGGCCGATGGAAACGAGGATCGCGACGAGGTACGGCATGATCGTAACGCCGATCTGAAAGCCCTCCTTCGCGCCATCGACGAAAACCTCGTAGATTTTCACGCCCTTCGCCAGGCCGTAGATCGGAATGACCAGCACCAGCATTGGCACGGCCCAGTTGGAGATCGTGTTGATGACTTCCATGATGCTCATGCGTCGTTCTCCTGGGGGGCGGTTGCGGCGTTGTCGAGTGCGCCGGCGGGGACGGCAAAGATAGGGAGTCTTTCGAGGAGCTTGCAGGCGACGACAGCGACCGTCGTGGAGATCGCCGTCGTGGCCAGCATCACGGGCCAGAACTTCATGAGTTCGATCGAGCCCTGCGCGGCGCGGTAGGCGATGATGCCGGCGGGGAGGACGATGACGCTCGACGTGTTGACGGCCAGCAACATGCACTGCGAGTTGGAGGCGTAGGTGCTGCTCGGATTGTCCTTCTGCATTTCCTTCATGGCCTTGATGCCGAGCGGCGTGGCGGCGTTTCCGAGGCCGAGCATGTTCGCGGCGATGTTCATCAGAATCGCGCCCATCGCCGGACTGTCGGCCGGAATGTCGGGAAAGAGGAACACCATCACGGGCTTGACGGCACGCGCGAGCAGGCGGACGAGTCCGGCTTCCTCGGCGATCTTCATCAGGCCCAGCCACAACATCATGAGGCCGATGAGGCTGATGGCAAGTTCGATGGAGACCTTCGCCCACTCGGCGACGGATTCCGTGGCAACGCCCATCCACGAGTCGGCTTCGTACTTGCCGCCGTCGTGGCGAACGGCGGGCAGCCCCACCTCCACGGAATCGAGCAGCACCGCACCCGAGACGGAGGAGGAGGCATCCGAACGCACGACGCGCATCTCGACGGTTGCGGGCAGATCGAGCGACGCGCCGGGCGTGGCCGAGGCGGGCGTGAGCTCCGCCAGCGTCAGCGTTACCTCCTTCCACGTATCCTCCGAATCGAGACGCGTCATCTCGGCGGGAAAGAAGAGCTCGCCGTCCTTGTCGCGTACGGCGAATGTCAGGAGATTGCCGCTGCCGTCGCCGCGCACGGCGAGCGTCAGCTTCTCCGGCTCCAGCGCCATCGGCTCGTCCTTCCACACGCTGGGCGCATCGTACTCCGGCCCGATCGAAAGCCCGAGCGGGACTTCCGACCAGTCTCCGGCGCTCAAGTCGTACGGCACTTGGAGCGACGCAGTGCTTTCGCCCTCGCCGGTTTCCTTTACGATCGTGGTACTTTCGGGCACGGTGCCGCCAGTTTCGTAATCGGCCAGGACGATGGGGTCCGGTTGTTCGACAGGAGGTTTCCCCGTCACCTCCAGAAATCCGGCGTACAGGATGGCCGTGACAATGAACGCCACCCAAATGTAATTGATCATGGTGTGTGCCTTTCGTGCGGGGGAACGTGCGGTCCCGCCTGCGTGGCGCGGAAAGGCGCCTAGACTAACGCTCTTGTAGGAAACCACAGATGGGAGGGGTCAAGGCAGGAGGTGCCGGCCAGACCTTGGAGGACGGGACCGGGGACGAGCGAATCCGCACAGGAAGAGCGTTCGTTGCAATGCCACGCCTCTCCCCCACTGGATACAAACCTGGAATGCGCCCGTTTGCGTCTTTGCAGGCGATCAAGACTTGCCGCCGTCGTTGCCGCCGATCCAGACTTCTCGTGGCGGGTCGGATGCCTCCTCGCGCGGATTCGCGCATCGTGCCGGGCCGCACCACTCCCACCACCGGAGCAGCTCATGTTTATCGTTCACGTGTTCGTCCACGTGAAACCCGAGTGCGTGGATGCCTTCAGGTCCGCGTCGCTCGACAACGCCGGGCGCTCGCTCCTCGAATCCGGTGTCGCCCGCTTCGACGTCCTCCAGCAACGTGACGACCCCACCCGCTTCCTCCTCGTCGAGGTCTACCGCAAGGAGTCCGATGCGGCCGCCCACAAGCAGACGGCGCACTACGCCACGTGGCGGGACACCGTTGCCGACATGATGGCCGAGCCCCGCCACAGCATCAAGTTCGCCAACGTGTTTCCGGACGAGAGCGGTTGGGAGAGCTCGGGATGACGTTCGAGTTCGCCGCTCCCACGCGCATTGTTTTTGGGGACGGAGAAGCCTCGCGCCTCGGCGCGCTGGCACGCGAGTTCGGCCGCCGCGCCTTCGTCGTCACCGGCACCCGGCCGGGGCGGTTTGGCGCCCTCTTCGACAGCCTGCAGAACGCGGACGTCTTCACGGCGACGTTCACGGTGGCGGGCGAGCCGACCGTGGACACGGCGCGCGCAGGCACCGAGGCGGCACGCGCGGCACGCTCCGATTGCGTCATTGCCATCGGCGGCGGAGCGGCCATCGACGCGGGCAAGGCCATCGCCGCGCTGCTCGCCAATCCCGGCGACCCACTCGATTATCTCGAAGTCATCGGCAAGGGCCGTCCGCTCGCCCACGCACCGGTTCCCTTCATTGCCGTGCCCACGACGGCGGGCACCGGGGCCGAAGCGACACGCAACGCCGTGCTCGGGTCGCCGGAGCATCGCGTGAAGGTCAGCATGCGCAGCGCCCTGATGCTGCCGCGCATCGCCCTCGTCGATCCGCTGCTCACCCACTCCTGCCCCATGGATGTCACCGCCGCGTCGGGGCTCGACGCGATCACCCAGTTGCTCGAAGCCTTCGTCTCCTGCCGCGCGAATCCGATGACGGACGCATTCTGCCGCGAAGGTCTCGCGCGCGGAGCACGGGCGCTGCCGCGCGTTCTCGACGATGGGCACGACGCCGAAGCGCGCCACGCCATGGCCTTCGCCGCGCTGCTCGGCGGCCTGGCGCTCGCCAACGCCGGACTCGGGGCCGTGCACGGATTTGCCGGGCCCATCGGCGGCATGTATCCCGGCGCGCCGCACGGCGCCCTCTGCGCGCGTCTGCTCCCCTTTGTCATGCGCGCGAACATCGCGGCCCTGAACGCACGCCGCCCGGGGACGGAGTCACTCGCGCGCTATGGAGAAATCGCACGAATTATCACCAACGACCCAAACGCGCAGCCCGCAGATGGAGTCGCATGGGCGGCACGAATCGCCGAGCGTGCCGGTATTCCCGGTCTCGCAACCCATGGCATTACCAGCGATCATCTGCCAGAAATCGTCGACAAGGCCCGCCGTGCCAGCAGCATGAAGGGCAACCCCCTCGTGCTGGAAGACGGCGAACTTCTTCATCTTCTTAGGGAGGCACTCTGACCATGACACACCACCGCACGAACGCTTTCACGCTCCTCGAACTCCTGATCGTCGTTGCCATCATCGCGATTCTTGCCGCCATCGCGGTGCCCAACTTTCTGGAAGCACAAACGCGATCCAAAGTCTCGCGCGTGAAGGCCGACCTGCGCACCATCACCACTGCCATCGAATCCTATGTCGTCGACAACAACCGCGTTCCCTTCGACGGGCATCCCGGGCAACCCCACTGGGGATGGGTCAATGCCCAGCGCCAACTCACCACGCCGGTCGCGTACATGACGAAAGTCCTGAGCGATCCGTTTCAGGACGACAACTTCCCCGACACCGGCGTCGCCGGACACACGCACTTCATCGACTACCCGGAATCGAAGAACCATGCCTACGACTACGGCACGGCGTACTGGCACGCTGTTCACCTCGGCCAATCGCCCGGCTACGCCAACAACTTCCGCGGCAGCCTCTGGAAGATCGGCAGCGCCGGCCCCGACACCCAGTTCGACGAAGGCGGCAGCTACTACGGCATGGCCCAATTCTACGATCCGACGAACGGCACCGTCTCCGACGGCGACGTCTACCGCTCGATGATCGGGCAACACTGAGAAGAGGACCACGAATCGCACGAAGAGAAGAGCAGCGCGTTTGAGCACGTCTGCCGTCAGTCAGAAAATGCCGTCCCGCAGGAACGACTGAACGACTGCCACCCAAGAGCACCCTGTTTTGAGTCCTGTTTCGGACAAGGCCTTCGACGATCACGCAATTGCGCACATCACACACACACAAAAAACGGGAGCGGCCCGCGAAGGCCGCTCCCGATGATGAGGCGATGGTTGTTGGAGACGCGTGCCGGTCAGTTCCCCGAGCCGGAGGAACCCGAATCGGAGGCCGTTGAAACGAGACTGGCCACACGTTCTTTCAGGACGTAGGTCTCGATGATGTCTCCGTCCTTGATGTCGTTGTAGTTTTCCAGGCCAATGCCGCACTCCAGACCGGAGACGACTTCCTTGACTTCGTCCTTGTGGCGGCGAAGCGAGGAGATCTTCCCGTTCCAGACCACTGTGCCACCGCGCACAAGGCGTGCGTGGTGCGTGCGGCCGACCTGACCCTCGGCGACGAAGCAACCGGCGATGTTGCCGACCTTCGTAATGCGGAAGACCTGGCGGACTTCCACGCGGGCCATCGAAACTTCCTCGTAGACCGGTGCAAGCATGCCGAGCATGGCCGATTCGATCTCTTCGAGGAGTTCGTAGATGATGTTGTACGTGCGGATTTCGACGCCAAGATCGGAGGCGAGATCGCGCGTGCTGGGGTCGTGACGGACATTGAAGCCGACGATGATGGCCTCGGAGGCGTTGGCGAGATGAACGTCGCTCTCGGAAACGGCGCCGACACCGGTGTGGAGGAACCGGAGATGCACCTTGTCGGATTTGATCTTGTTGAGCGACGCAACGATGGCCTCGACGGAACCCTGAACGTCGGCTTTGACGATAAGGTTGAGTTCCTTCGACTCGCCCTCCTTGAGGTGCTCGGAGAGGTTGTCGAGCGTGACGTGCGGCGATGCCTTGGCGGCGCGCATCTTCCGGCGCGCCTGACGGCGGTCGGCGATTTCGCGGGCTTCGGCTTCGTCGTCGATTGTCACGAACTGCTCGCCGGCTCCGGGGCTGCCGGAGAGTCCGAGGATTTCCACCGGAGTGGAAGGCCCGGCGGACTCGATGGCCTCGCCGCGGTCGTTGCGCATGGCGCGCACGCGGCCCCACACATCGCCGCAGACGAAGACGTCGCTCAGTTTCAGCGTGCCCTGGGTGACGAGCACAGTGGCCACAGCACCACGGGTGGGATCGATGTTCGATTCCACGACGGTGCCGATGGCGCGGCGGTCCGGGTTGGCTGCCAGTTCAAGCACTTCGGCCTGCAGGGCGATCATCTCCAGCAGGGCTTTGACGTTCGTGCCCTGCTTGGCGGAGATTTCCACCATGATGGTCTCGCCGCCGAGATCTTCGCTGATCAGCTCGTAGCTCATCAGTTCGTTCTTCACGCGGTCGATGTTGGCGCCTTCCACGTCGATCTTGTTGATGGCGACGACGATGGGGACACCTGCGGCCTTGGCGTGGCTGATGGCCTCGACGGTTTGCGGCTTCACGCCGTCGTTGGCTGCCACGACGAGGACGACGAGGTCGGTGACATTGGCGCCGCGGGCACGCATTGCCGTGAAGGCGGCGTGGCCCGGCGTGTCGAGAAAGCAGATGTCGCCTTTCTCGGTGGTAACGAAGTACGCGCCGATGTGCTGCGTGATGCCGCCGTGCTCGGTCTCCACGACGTTGGCTTTGCGAATCGTGTCGAGCAGCGTCGTCTTGCCGTGGTCGACGTGGCCCATGATCGTGACGACGGGGGGCCGGGGTTGCAGGTTCTTGTCATCCCCCTCCTCGTTGAGGTACTCCATCACGTCGGCATCGTCGCTTTCGCGCTCGATGCTGATTCCGACTTCGTACTCACTGGCGATCAACTCGGCCAGGTCGGGATTCATGATCTGGTTGATGGTGAGCATTTCGCCCATCATGAAGAGCTTGCGGATGATTTCAGAGGCATCGACGCCGAGCTTTTCGGCGAACTGGCCGACGGTGAAGTCGCCCAGCAAAACGATGCGCTTGGGCTTCTGCTCGCGTTGCTGGCGGCCACCCGAGCGCCCCCCCTTGCTCTTGCGAGCAGTCTGGGGGCGTGTGGCCGGGCGTCCGCGTCGCGGCGCACCCTCGAACAGCTGCGTGGGGCGGATGCCCGCACGCGGTGTCGCGGGCTTAATGCGCTTGGGCCGATCGCCATCGCCGCCGGGAGCCGTCTTCTTCTTTCCACGGTCCTCGGGGCGGGCACGGCGCGGCGTGTAATCATCCGTAATGGCCGGTTCCATACCCGAGCCAAGGAATCCTTTGACGTCCACGCCACCGGCTGCCGGACGCGTGGGCTTGCCATCGCCACGGTTGTCGCGGCGGGGCGGTGCGCTGTCGCCCGTGCGTGCGGGCCCCTGACTGCGCGGCTGTGAGTCGCGGCGGTCGCGCGAGGCGGGGCCACCGGGACCCTGGCTGCGCTGCTGGGGGCGTGCTGGCGGAGCGGAGGGCTGCTGCTGCTGTTGTTGGGCTGCCGGAGCAGCGGGAGCACCCTGCCGCTGATCGACACGCGTCGGCGGAGCGGGAATCTGCTGGACGGGTGCGGACTGCTGTGGTGCGGCAGGCGCCGCAGGAGGGGGCGGAGGCGCTGCGGCAACCGGAGGCGGGGCCACAGGCTGGCTGCGCACCGGCACCGGTGGCGGAGGGGGAGGCGCCACCCCGGGAGGGGGCGTTGCCGCCGCATTGATCCGCGCCAGATCACGCCGACGGCGTTCCAGTGCCTCGTCGGCCTTGCGGCGTGCTTCTTCCGCTTGGCGCAGGCGTTCGGCATCTTCCAGCGCGCGCTTCTCGGCTTCTGCCTTCCGCCGAGCCTCTTGTTCAGCCTGTTGGCGGGCCGTCTCTTCCTGAGCCTTCAGGTTCTTGGCCTCGCGGCGACGCTTGTCCACCTCGGCCAGAACGATGCGCACCGCATCGTCATCCAACCCACTCGACGCCGTCACGCGTTTGGCGAGTTTGAATCCCTGGGAGGTTAGCATGTCGCGCAGTTCTTCCACCTCCTGAATCGCTTCTTTGGAATTCAGGCCCAGAATCTGCGCAATCTCACTAATCCGCATACACACTCCGTTTCCGGCCGCCTTCGCCCTTGCGGGACCCGACTGGAGGACGTCCGGTTAGCTTCCGTGGCCCATAGCCAACGGTCCGCGCTGACTCCGCGCTCCCTAAACAATACAAAATCAAATGAAAAGGAAGTCGGTCGGCGCTGTCGGGCGTGAAAAACAAGGGAATTAGCGCGCCCCCGTCAAGGGAAACCCCCGGCCGCAGAGAGGGATTCGTCATAAACGACCCCCTTCAACTCACAACCCACCAGAGTAGACCCACTTATCCCCAGCTTCGGCCTGACTCCACGGCGAACATTCTGCGTCGCGCCTGCCCGGAACGATTCCCTCAACGGCCCACGGCGCGCGCCTTCGGTGGCGTCACGGCGGGGGGCTCGTCGAAGACATCATTGCGCAGAAAAACGTGCAGGAAGTACCCGTCGCCCGGAAAGTCCTTGTGCGTAAAGATGACCTTCTCCCGGTAGTTTTTCAGAAAGTCGGGATGGGTGTAGATGGCCTTGTTGCTGGGCCAGAGGATGCGGCGGGGGGATTCGCGCGGGCCCGTGAGCGAGACAAGCACCACCACTTCCGGGCGCACGTCGTGGATCAGAGGCCCGGCCGGGTAGACAGCCTCGCGGCCACTGTCGTAGACTTCGCGCGCCCAGTCGGGGTCTGCAAGGCCTGCAAGATCAACGATCTGCGCCTCGCTGTACCAGCCAACCCAGCCGATGTCCTCGATGGCGACAGTCAGGCCCTCGCGGTCGGCGGCCAAGCGCCGGAGCTGCCACTCGCCCAGCCACTTGCCGAGCGGGATGTGCGCGTCGTTCCAGCCGAAGATGCGGGTCTGGGCCTCGCCGAACGCACGATATTCCTCGGCCAACACGATCTGGTATGCCCCAAACGCCAGCACCAGCGTCCCCACCGCAGCCACGGGACGGAAGGCCCGGCCCAGCCGGGGCGCCACGCGCAACCACGCCAGCGCCACACCCGTAGCCGCCAGCCCCAGCGCGATCCCCATCGCCGGAGCAATCAACCGCAGGTGCGGCATCCAGTCGCCGCCCTCCACGGCCACGAGCACCAGATGCCCCAGCAGTCCCAGCAGCACCACCAGTGCCGGAGCACGGCGCGCGGGGAGCTGGAGAAAAGCCGCCGCCACTCCCAACGCAATCCAGCCGAATCCAAAGTTCAGTACCGCCCAGTCGCGCACATAATTCAGTCCGGAAAAGAAACGTCCGACCGGGTCGCCCGCCATCTTGATGTAGTAGGTGTTCGGATGCAGGCGCCCGAAGACGGCGAGACGGAAAACGGCAAGCGCCAGCCAGAAGCCCAGCCCCGTCGCCAATGCCACGGCGAGCGGCTTCCACGCGCGCCCCTGTCTCCACGCGACGAGACCGAGCACAACGCCGTAGCCCACGAGCCAGATGAGACCCTCGGGGCGCGTCCACAGCGCCAGGCCGAAGAGCGCCCCGGCTCCCCACGGGAGCGCCTCGCCGTGGAAAACCCGCAGCACCTGCCAGACTCCCAGCGTCACCAGCCCACCGAACAACGCGGTCTCCAGCCCCGCCATCGCTCCGAACGTCACGAGCGGCGAAATGGCCAGCAGCAGCGGCCCGAAAAACAGGACGGGAGCAGGCAGGCGTTCGAGCCCCGCGCCGCTCCACCGCACCAGATCGCGCGCCAGCAGCCACGCACCGACAATCAAGGCGCTGCTCCCGGCCGCGCCCAGCAGCTTGGTGCTCGTCAGCGCATTGCCACCGAGCCACAACGTCAGCGCCTGCCAGAGAAAGAGCAGGTGGTTCGTGTAGCTCTCCACGCGCGGCCCGCCGGGATTGTAGACGAAGCCGTATCCCTCGACCAGATTGCGCGCCTGCCGAATCGTGATGAGCGCATCATCGACGGTCAGCAACTTCACGCGCTCAAGAAAGACGGCATGGAGCACGAGCACCGCGCCCAGGCAGACCCATTCGGCAACGCGGATGCGCGGCGCGCCCGCGCCATCGGGGAAATCGGATTCCAGAGGGGCGGAAGTGGCGGTCACGGCAGACGGGGTCCGGGGAGTGGTCAAGGCGCAGCGGAAATCAACGGGGCCAGAGGGGCTCGCCAGCGGTGGTTTCAATCAGACGCATGCGCGCTTCATCGCGGCTCTCATAGTACGCGGCGGCGGTACCCGGCCCAAGGCGCGCCAGCAACGCGTCCTGGCCGCTCGCGGCCTCGTAGAACTGGAGCGAATACGGGCCGGGCGGATCCTTGAACGTAAAGGCAACCCGATGAAAACGGGGGTTTTCCGCAGGCACGGGCGTCACCGAGTGGATCTCGATGGCGCGGGGATGCAAAGCCTGCCTGGCAGCGAGGAGTTGCCGGTGCCGGCGGGCGGGAAAGAGGCGCATGAGAAGGGAAGTCAGGGCAAAGGCCTCCGGCAAGAGTGGAAAAACGATGGGGGCAGGCGAAGCAGAGGGCAAGCCCGGGGAGGTACAGGGGAGTAAGAAGAAGGCCCTAACGTTAAGTAAACTTACTTACTAAAAAGACAAACCTGCCTCTTGACAGAGCCTGTCACCTCCGATAGGGGACTCGTTCACAAGGTTGAGATAGGTCCGTTCTTTCGGGCAAGAGCCAGCGAATATTGGCGGCTGCCAAGGGTCTTGGCCTTGGGAATTTTGGTGCCAAACAAGGCGTCGGTCCGGCGCCCACTCGATGGAGAGAAGACAATGAAAAAGCAACTTGATGGAGCGCAGGGTTTCACGCTCATCGAACTCCTGATCGTGGTGGCAATCATCGCCATTCTGGCGGCAATCGCCGTTCCCAACTTCCTGGAAGCGCAGACGCGCTCGAAGGTCAGCCGCATCAAGGCAGACGCCCGCAGCATGGCAACGGCTGTCGAGGCCTATCGCGTTGACAACAACAAGTTGTTCCGCACCTACCGCAACACTGGTGAAACCCGCGAATACCTGGCGGGCAAGCTGACGACACCCATCGCCTACATCTCGTCGATCCCCACGGACATCTTCAACAATGTCGACTTGGAAGCGGGCAACCGCGTCCTGGTGATCTGGGGCCCGGACTATATCCACGGTGGCAGCTACGGCCTCGCGGAGTCCCCTTCCCTTGATGCCCGCTCGGCAGTCTTCTTCTCTCCGTACCCCGAACTCTCCGACGGTTCTTCGCTGTTGCGCCGCAACTTCTGGGTGATCTTCAGCCTCGGTCCCGATCAGGACTTCGACATCCTCGATCCGACCTTCCCGTCGCCGATGACCCCCTACGATCCGACCAATGGAACGATCAGCAGCGGCGACGTCACGCGCTTCGCTTCCTGATCCAGCGGCTTGCGTTCGACACGAGGCACCCAACCCGTCCGGGCAACCGGACGGGTTGTTTTCTTGAGTTGGGCCGGCTGGTGCCCGCAAACGGGGAGGTGACCGGCTCTTTGCCGTTGAGTCATTGAATGCAAGTCACCCGCTTCTTCGTGCCATTCCCGCTTGTCGCCCTGCATCGTCTCTCGCCATTATTTCCAACAATCCGCATCACCCCTCTCCGAGACGACAGCCAGGTGCTTCTTTCCGAATCCGAATCGACAGCGCCCTTTTACCGCCGTCCCGAGGCGGGACTCGTCCTCTTCTTCCTCCTCACGGTTCCCTACCTTCTGTGGCGGGCCTCACTGGTCGAATCGTTCTGGGTGGACGAGATATACACGGTCACCCTGATCAATCATTCGTTCGCGAAGGCTCTCGAGCTCACGACGTTCGATGCCCATCCACCCGGGTATTACTACTTTCTGAAGGTTTGGCTGAAGCCCTTCCGCCTGATCGGCATCGAGCCGGGGCTGGTGCTGACGAGGATGCCGGGCATCATCGCGTGGGTTCTGATGGGAACAGGGGCTTTTGTCGGAGCCCGCCGCCTGATTGGCCCGGGCGCCGGACTCGTCGCCACCATCGCTCTCTGCTTCAGCGCCAACGCCGTCCAGATGGGCACGGAGGCCCGTCAGTATTCCATCGTGATTCCCACGATGTTTGCCTGCTGGCTGCTCTTGATGCTGCTTCAGTTTGATGAGGACTCAGCGCGCCCGGGTGGCTCGCTGCGGACGCGCCGCCTCTGGTTCGCCTACGCGTTTTTTGGCGGTATCAGTCTGTGGTTTCAGCTTCTCACGGGACCGATGATGACGGTGCTGGGCACGACGTGGCTGCTGTTGGCGGCGCGCCGGCGCAACTGGCGGAGTTCCTTCGCCCGCCAGGGCTTCTGGGCGCACCTGGCCATTGCGCTTCTCATCTCGCCCTGGCTTGGCAGCCTCCAGCACAACATCGCCCATCTGCACTTCATCCCGCGTCCGTGGCAGACGCCCGCCACAGGCCTGAACTTCCTCACAACCTTCGCCTACTGGATTCCGCTCGGCAATATTGACTTCGGCCTGCCGTGGGGCCCTCCCGGCGTCCGCATCTGGTACCCCTGGAATCTGCTGCTTGGGGCCTCGCTGCTGACCTTGCTGGTGCCCGGGCGTCTTCTGGTGCAGGCGTGGCTGCGTCCGCGCGCGGCCGCCGAGAATCGCCTGCTGTCCGTCGGGATTTGCGGCGTTGGCGCGATGGTGGCGTACACGTTTCTCATCTGGTGGTTCGACCGCTGGGGCGTGGCGCGCACGTTCCACGGCAAGCGATATCCCATGGTGGCGCTGGGGCCGTGGGCGTTCGGTATGGTGGCGCTGGGAGCCTGGGCGGTGGAGCGTCTGGCGTGGCGTCCGCGCCGCCTGTGGGCCGTGATGGCGCCGTGGCTGTTCTGCAGTCTTCTTGGGCAGATCGTCTTCTACACCGTCATGGCCAATGGCAATATCACGTGGGCGCGTGACATGTTTCCCTATTGGATGCCCGAGAAGGGTGCCACGGTCTACGTCATGCCCACAGAGTTCATCCCCTACGTTGAACGCGCCTTCACCGGTGAAGAGCACGACTACAATCTGCGCCCCATTGAGGACCTCGCCCTCCTTCCCGAGGACGCCGAGGAGGCACACGTCTTCGACGTCAGCCCCGTCCTCCCCGCCTACCGCGACCGCGACATCGTGCTCTTCTCCCTGTTCCTCTCCAAGAAATTCTCCGACGACCAGGGGGGCTTTGCCCTTCCCACAGACTACCCGATTCTCTATTACTTTCTGCTGCGCGAGCCTCATCGCGATCTCCTCGAACGCATGAGATCGCAGAAGATCGCGATGCTGGCCCGCGACGAGATCCCGGAATACCACGTGGCGCTGGCCGTCCCCGAGCACCAATCCATGCTGCGCGGCTGGAGCGTTCTTGAACTCGGCGGCGACAAGTCGATCATGCGCTGGGGCGGCGCCCCGCGCATCTCGCTGCGCTTCGACGAAGCCGTCGATCCCGGCCGCTATCGCCTGCACTTCGTCGGCTACGAGTCCGGCAATCCCGTCAACCCCGCCAGCATCCGCCTGCAATTCCGCGGCGAACCTGAATCCCGCACCATCGTACAGCCGAAAGGCGGCTTTCACATCGTCGAGGAATTCACTCTCAGCCGCCGACACGACCCGCCGATCCTGCTGATCGACCACCCTGTCTGGAAGCCGCGCGACTTCATCCCCGGAGCGCTCGATCCGCGCGACCTCTCGGTCCTGCTGAATTATGCGTGGCTCGAACCCGCCGAGTAACCTCTCTCCACAAAAAACAGCCTTCGTCACTGTACGTTTTTTCTTGCCGTTGTAAGAGCATCGGGGAGACCAGTGCGGAGAAGACCCTTTCGAGGGAACGGCGCGACAGCACCCCGCAACGGCCGGCGGGGATTGGCTTACCATCGACACTTGATGCGGCCGGAATCCGAGAGCGAACGCGACAGAAGGAGGCGTTGTCATGTTGAACAGAAAGCTTACATTGCTGGCAGGCGTAGTGCTGCTGGCGGGATTGACAGGATGCAGTACGGTCCAGAAGGGAACGGCCGCCGGCGGTGCTCTGGGTGCTCTGGCTGGCGGTATTGTCGGCCATAACATCGGCTCGGTCGGCACGGGTATCGCCGTCGGCACGGGTGCCGGCGCAGCCACCGGTGGTCTTGCCGGAGAGGCTTTCGCCGAGACGACCGACGCGGACGTGCAACGCGAAATCGAAAACCTGCGCGCCGATCTCGAATCCGCCGAACGCGAGCTGGCTGAACTGCGCCAGAACAGCGTCGGCGCCGAAGTCGCCCAGCAGCTTCAGGACGCCCAGAACCAGCTCGCCACCCTGCGCGCCGAACTCGACCGCGCGAATGCCGATCTGGCCTCCGCACGCAGCGGACTCGAGACCGCCAAAGCCGAAGCAGCCCGCGCACAGGCCCAGCTCACCCAGCGCCACGCCGAAATGAGCCAGCGCGACAGTGAACTCCAGGCAGCCCGCACCGCCCTCGGCGAAATGGAAGGCCAGATGGGCTCGCTCAAGAAGGACCTGGAGACGACCAAGGCCGAACGCGACGAACTCGCCCAGCGCCTCTCCGCTCTGGAAACCGATCTCGCCAGCGCGAAGAAGCAGCTCAACATCGTGCAGACAACGCTGGCCGAGAAGGAAATGGCCAACGACAACCTGAAGAACCAGCTCTCAGAACTCAACGTGCAGCTCGAGGAGACCTCGCGCGGCCTGCAGTTGACGATCGTCGACCAGCTTCTCTTCAACCCGGGCTCGGCGGACCTGACCGCCAGCGGGCAGGAACTGATCGGCAAGGTCGCCGAGATCATCCAGACGAACTTCCCGGGCCGCGAGCTCGCCATCGAAGGGCACACCGACAACCAGCCGATCAAGCACTCGGGCTGGAAGTCGAACTGGGAGCTTGGCTCGGCACGCGCCACCTCCGTTCTCCACGCCCTCATCAGCAACTACGGCTTCGACCCCATGAGGCTTTCCGCCGCCACCTACGGCGAATTCCGCCCCGCCACCACCAACGCGACCCCCGAAGGCCGCGCCGCCAACCGCCGCTCGGTCATCGTCATTCTCCCCGAGAAGATGCCCATTCAGCGCAACCAGTACGCAGGAATTTGACGGTACCCACCTGACGCTTCCTCTCGGGAAGGAAAGCCGGGGCGGGTGCAGCAAGCACCTTCCCCGGCTTTCCATGTTTCAGGAACATGACTTTCAACGACAACGCCAGACCCCACCCACGCACCCGGCACCGAAACCGCGAGGAGGTCACCCATGAAATTGACGGCCAACCCTGAAGCCATCGCCTTTGCAGCCGAGCTTGCCGGATGCTCCCTGCCGCTCCCCGGCGACACCTCCCCCGCGGGCGCCACGCCGCGCCGGCGCGCCACTCTCTCGCGCTACCTCCTCCTCGCCCTTCTCCCCCTGCTGTTCCTTCTGTTTGGCTGCGCGGGAAAACTCAAACCCACCGGCTATCTCCCCGACTACACCGAGTTCAATCGCTACCAGGACGAGAACTTCGGCATGCGGATTCGCGAGAATCAGGACCGCTCGATCGACCAGTACTTCCTCACGCGCGAGGACATCGCGGCGCTTGAGAAGAACGGCGAGCCCGTGCCCATGCTCGCCGACATCGGCATCACCGAGGAAGACGTCCAGCCCGTGCTCTTCATCGTTCCCCCCGCCGAATGGCGCGCCTCATGGGAGCCGGAATCGGAAGAAGAAAAAGAGGCCCTGCTCTTCACCATCCGCGAACGCTTCTACCGCTACCTGCTGCGCCGCTACCCCCACCCCGTGCGCGTGCGCTACGCGTACGTCCCGGACGAGCCTGCCGTCCTGGGCTACCGCGTGCTGGAGGTGCAGACCGCCATCACCGACGTGAACCCCGGAGTAGGCTGGCTGCGCTACGTCATCGGCTATGGAGCGGGCACCACGGCGATCCAGATCGAAGGCCGCATTCAGGAGGAGGACACCACGCTCGCCGAGTTTGCCATTCGCGAGGCGCATGCGGGCTACCCCAACGGCTTCATCAACACACGCGTGTTCAACTCGACGTACTGCCTGCGCTACGCGGCAGAAGAAGCCATCAACAACCTGAGCAACTATTTCCGGACCACGATTCCGGCTGCCCGGTTGCGCGAAGGTGTCACGGCGGCCGGCATGGCCGCGACCCAACCGATTGAACTGCAATAAGTGACCGTTTGGGCTTGACCGGGCAGGGGGTCCTGCCTCAGTGCTTGCGGTCCCTTGCGGCCGGTCTTGCCGGTCAACGCACCCAGTGTGCCCCAAGGCTGATCTTCAAAGACTCGAATCACGGGAGTTACGGAACGTGCCTAATAAGAAATCCGCCATCAAGCGCGTGCGCCAGAACGAGCGCCGCCGCATCCGCAACCGCTCGAAGCGCTCCGAAATGCGCACCGCCATGAAAGCCGTTCGCGATGCCGCGGAAAACGGCAAGCTCGAAGGCGTCGAGGCACTTCTGTCCTACGCCCAGAGCAAGCTCGGCAAAGCCGCCAAGACGAACCTCGTCAAGAAAGAGGCCGCCTCCCGCCACATCTCGCGCCTGACCAAGGCCGTGGCCAAGGCCCGCGCCAAGGCCGCCGAAAGCGCCTCCGCCTCCTAAGGCAGCTTCCGACAACGTTATCGCCGGGCGCTCCCGCTCTCATGTGGGAGCGCCCGTTTTATTTAATTCCCCAGAATGATCTTGTATTCGATCAACGCCGCAACCAGGCAGACGAGCACGGCCACCAGCCACGCCATCGCCCGCCACTGATTCTTGGTCAGCCGCGAGCCCTCCACCTCCTCATCCGCCGACTTTGCAACGGTCAGCGCCAGCCAACCCATAAAACCAAACACGATCAGTGTGATGGTGAACAGAACGATCAGGAACACGAGGGAAGGCCTCCGGAAGAGCTGAAACAACTGAGACTCACGACCCGCCCCCCCGGCCGCAAGGGCACTGTATCATCCGTCCCAACCCAACCACGAATCACAAACCACGAATCACGCCGTCCTCACTCCATCTGGCCACCCAGATGATGTGGCGAGGCGGCCCGCCCTTCCAAGTGGCGCTGAAGGCGTTTCGTGCCCCGGTAGGCCGCGCCCAGAAGTCTGGAGGGCAGCACCGCCGCCATCACTCCTGCCGCCCAGCGGCGCGGGTCCAGCGGATCGCACGCCAGCGCGCGCAGGAAATCACGCCGCACGGCGACGCCCGGCATTCCGGCCAGCCCGCGCTCCGCACGCTTGAGGTAGTACGCCGAGAGGAATCCCGCGCCCGCCCGCCCGCGCAGGTCGCCGCGCTCCTCCAGCTTGCGCCGCAACGCCTCGGTCCGCCCGAAGTCGATCGTGCGCGTGACGTTTGCCGGATGCAGGCGATAGCGCACCAGCACCCCCGGCGTGCGCCCCAGCCGAAACCAGCGCACCGCCCTGAGCAGAAAATCGTGGTCCTCCACGGCGCACAGCTCCGGGTCCTCGTCGAAGCCCCCAAGCTGCACCACCACGGCGCGCCGCACCAGCAGGCTCGACGTGCAGACGACGTTTCCGCGCCGCAGCAGGAAGGCAAACGGATCGTCGGGCAGACGCACGCGGGGCCAGAAGACCGGCGGCGCCTCGCGGCGGCCCCACTCCGGGCTCCAGAACTCCTGCACGAAACTGTACGTCATCGCCACGCCACGATGAGTGCGCAGAAACGCGAGCTGCCGTTCGAGCTTCTCCGGGTGCCAAACGTCGTCGGCGTCCAGAAACGCCACGAACCTGCCACTCGTGCGCGCCAAGGCGCGGTTGCGCCCCACGGCGGGAAGACCCGTGTGCCCACCCGGAACAAGGCGCACGCGGGCGTCGCGCGCGGCAATCCGCCGCAGCAACGCCACGCCGCCATCCGTCGAGCCATCGTCGGCCACCAGCCACTCCCAGTTGGTCATCGTCTGGGCCCGCAGCGAACGGTAGGTGGCGGCGAGATAGCGCTCCGCGTTCCAGCACGGCGTGACGATGGAAACGAGCGGGGCGCCGGAGGGAGGAACGGAGCCGGTCATTGGCGCAGGTGCTCCGGCGCGCCGAGCAGGCGGCGCATCGCGGGCTGGAGGAAACGGCGGTAGAAGGCATTGCGCGTCACGCGGTTCGTCATGGCGCTCAGATAGCGGTACTCGTCAAACAAGTCCGCGATGGTTTGACGGGCGTCCTGCGGGTAGCCGCGTCGAAAGAGAATCTCGCACGCCTCGGCCAGATACGTTCCCATCGCGCGCTGCGTCTTGGCATCGGGATGATGGAGATCGCGCGCCAGCACGGCGTCGATCAGCTCAAAGTCCCCCAGCTCGCCCAGCTTCACCCACAGGTCGAAATCCATGGCGTAGTGCAGCGACTCGTCGAGTGCGCCAGCCTTCTCGAACGCCGCGCGCGAGAAAAAGCACGCAGGCTGGAGAAAGGACGAGCGGCGCCAGTTGCGCAGGTTGTGGCGGTCGAGATCGGGCCGGCGCTCGGCCGGGATCAGGCGGCGCTCTCCCTGCTTGAAGTGAATGCCGTGTCCCACAACGGCCACGCTGTCGGTGCGGCGCTGGCCGAGCACCCACTCGCCGACGGCTTGCAGCGCGCCGGGGAGCAGAATGTCGTCGGAGTTCAGCCACGTCACCCACTCCGCCCGCGCAAGCCGCGCCATCCCCTTGTTGATCGCGTGGCTCTGGCCGCGGTCCTTCTCGCTGACCCAGTGCGAGAGAAAGCGGCCATAGCGCTTGATCACGGCGGGACTGCGATCCGTCGAGCCGCCATCGACGACGACGTACTCCAGGCGCGGGTAGCGCTGGAGCAAGACGGAGCGGAGCGTTTCCTCGATGTACGCACCCTGATTGTAGGACGGCGTCACGATGCCGATCACGGGCCACGGCTCGCCGTTGGGGGCGCGCGGGGGAATGGGGCGGCTCGTGCGTGTCCACGGCCATCCGCGCCGGCCCTGGGGGGGCGGCGGCAGATCGCGCACGCGGCAAATCGGGACGAGAGGCAGGTCGGTCATGGGGCACATAGAGGGATTCTCTAAAGTCATGGCTGATGGGAAGTCGATTTCATCACGGAGACACGGAGAAAAGTGGGCTCTTGCTCAATGGGTAAGTGTCCTTCAGCCATGCAAGCAGAACAGGGCATTCCCAGAGCCACAGGTGCCAATAGCCTTCTGCTTTCCCAGAAGAGTCCCGTCAGGAACGACTGATCGATTCATAACAAAGAGCACTCACTCCAAGTCGCGTCCTGGACAAGACTTTTGAGAGCGGCCTGCCGTTCAGGCGCTCTGCGCGAAGCTCGTCCGCAGGGCCCAGAGGCCCAGCGCCGGGTTGCGGATGAAGAACACGCCCGCCTGCTCGTTCCAGCCATCCGTCAGCACCGCCGGGTCGTAGCGATTCAGCATCGCCTCCACGGCGCCGTACTCGTAGCCGACGGATTCCACCTCTGCGCGCGTCAGCCCGCCCGGACACCACACGACACGGAAACGCCCTTCGCTGGAGCCATGAATGAGGTGCGCGGCGGCGGAGAGGTTGCGCCCGAGTTCCTCCGGGTTCGCCGCAACCGCGGCGAGCGTGTGCTCCGTCCCCCGGTAGCCGTACTTGCGGATCAGCGCGTCGATGCCCTTGTCCTCGCCAAACGTGTTTACGCCCGGGGCCATGATGATGAGCTCGCCGCCGTCGGCCAACGCCATGCGCGTGCGGTACAGCGCCTTGTCGCCGATCCACGTGGAGTGAAACTCCTCGGGGTCGAGAAAGACGACGACGCGCTGGAGCGGCGCGTCGAGCAGATCGAGGTTCACCTGCTGGGACAACGCGGCGCCCTTGCGGAAGCTCTCCTTGCCGTCGCCCGCGAACAGGCCCCGCGTGACGAGCCGGCCGTTGTCGTTGCCGCGCACCGTCATCACATACGTGATCGGCAGATGCGCGGCGAAGTTGTCGCTCATGTAGTCGAGCACCGCGCGCACCGGCGTGTCCGCGCGCCCCATGATCGTCTCCATGTTGCAGACGGCGCCGAGAAAGTGCGACTTGTCGATCACGTCCTTGCCGCCCGTGCCGACAAAGATGTTCTTGTTCTGGTTGGCAATGCCGATAACTTCGTGGGGAACAAGCTGGCCGATGGAGAAGATGCGGTCCCACCCGCCACGCGCGGCCAGCGCGTTGATCTCGCAACGAATCGAATAATCCACGCGCCCGCCGGAGACCTCGCGCACGAACGCGCCGGGCACCTCGCCAAGCATCTCCAGATCCGTGCGCCACTGATGCGCAACGAATGCCTCGGCAGGGATACCGGGGTACATGCGTTCGAGCTGCACGCGCGTCATCGGCACGTGGGTTCCGAGAGCGGGGAGCACCTTGACCTCGCGCGCGCCGCGCGCGTGCAGCATGTTCCAGAGCGCAACGGTGATCGGCCCCGCGCCGGAATGGAAGCGCGTGAAGTCCGGCGGGATGAGCAGTACGCGCGACAGCTCGCCGAGCTGATCCAACATGCCGTCGAGCAGCCGGGTCGTTGCCGCGTCGTCGATCACGATCGTGGGAGAACCCTGCGCGATGTACTCGCGCGCCGGAGGGACGGAGGAAGTGCTCATGCGTTGTTCCTTTCGTTGGGCGCGTCGCCGGTTGTTTTGCCCTCCGCCAGGGCACGGCGCACCGTGGCGCGAATCGTTGCGAGCGGAGCATCGCACGGCACGCGGATCGCATCGGCGGGTTCCTCAAGATCGCGGAACTGCCCTTCGAGAAAGCGGTCGTAGTCGCGCACGATGACGTGCGTTCCCTTGCGCGATTCGAGTCGCGCGGCAACGACGCTCTTCGGCGCGATGAGGTGGACGACGGCGACGCGGTCGGCGCCGGTGGCCAGGACATCGCGGTAGGACTGCTTGAGCGCGGAGCAGGCCAGCACAGCGCCGCCGCGCGCGTCCCATTCCCTCATGCGTTCGGCCAGCAGGCGCAGCCACGGCCAGCGGTCCTCGTCGCCGAGCGGTTCGTTGCGCCCCATTTTCTCGCGGTTGGCGGCGGGATGAAAGTCGTCGGCATCGTAAAATGGCAAACCGAGTTCCTCCGCGATCGCACGCCCGGCGGTTGTCTTGCCGCATCCCGAAACACCCATGACAAGGACGATCATCGCTCAGACTCCTGAGAAGGCGGTGAAGCCGCCATCGACGGTCAGCGTCGTGCCCGTGACGAACTTGCTCGCGGGCGAGGCGAGGAACACGCACGCGCCGGCGAGTTCCCCGGGCGAACCGAAACGCTTCATCGGTGTGTGCTCAATAATCGTGCGCCCGCGCTCCGTCAACGAGCCGTCCTCGTTCGTCAGCAGAAAGCGATTCTGCTCGGTCAGGAAGAACCCGGGCATGATGGCGTTCACGCGGATTGGCGCGTTCAGTTCGAGCGCCAGATGCACGGCGAGCCACTGCGTGAAACTCCCCACGGCGGCCTTCGCGGCGGAGTAACCCGCGACGCGCGTCAGCGGCGTGGCAGCGGAAACCGACGTGATGTTGATGATCGACCCGGCCACGTTGTGCTCGATCATGCACTGCCCCACGACGAGCGCGGGGAGCATCGCGCCGCCAAACAAATTCAGGTCGACGACCTTGCGCAGGGCATCGGGGTCGAGTTGCGCGAAGGTGCGCTCGGGCGCCAGCGTCGTTGCTCCCGCCTGATTTCCCCCCGCCGCATTCACGAGAATATCGACGGGGCCAAGCTCGCGCTCCACTTTCTCCACCGCCGCCCTGATCGCCCCGGTCTCGCACGCATCCATGGCCACGCCGATGGCTTGCGCGCCGTGGCTGCGCAAATCGGCGGCGGCGGCTTCGACATTCTTCGCCGTTCGCGCGGCCAGGGCCACACGCGCGCCTGCCTGGGCCAGCCCGCGCGCCATCGCGCCGCCGAGAACTCCCGAGCCACCCGTCACCAGCGCCGTCCGCCCATCGAGCCGGAAAAGAGACGCGCCAGCGGGAGAAACCGCTGCGTCATCGTGGGGAGGGGTCGCCGCCATGTGCAAAGGACTCCAACGAAAGAATCGGGCGGCCTCTTGCCGCAGCGTCATCGAAGACGACACCGCGCGGACTGCACAAGAAGGAAACGCTGCCCGGAGGCAATCGTCAGTTCCCGGTCGTCAGTTCCCGGTCGCCAGTTCCCGGTTTCGAATGGTCTTCTCTTCTGCGTGGCCCGGGAAATCAAAAGGAGTCCCGTCAGGGACGGGTGAACGATCACCCGCGGGGAGCGCAGCAGCCATCCGCGCCCCGCTCTTACTTCCCCGTGGCGCGTTTCATCGCGGCGAACAAATCGTCCGGCGGGATGTTGAATGTGAACTCGCCGGTGACATTGCCCTGTCCGTCGAGCACCACGATGTGCGGCACGCGATAGACGCCGAAGCGGTACGCGAGCAACCGGTTGTCCGTCGAAACGTCCTCGAAGACGCAGGTGAAGCCCGCGGCCTTCTCGTTGAACGCATCGGTCAGCAGGATGTTCTTCTCGAATGCGTCGCACACGTCAAAGCCCGATCGGCGAAAGTAAACGACCATTGGATTGTTCTGCTCACGTGCCTGCTGAACGATCTTGGTGTAGGACTTATGCCATGTCACGGGCTCCACGGAGCCGCTGGTGGCGGGAAGCGGCGTCGAACTGGCGCTCGCCACGGCGTTGTCGGCCACTTCGTTCGCCAGGCTGCGCCGCATCGCGTGAATCAGCCGCCCCGTGATGTCGGAAACAAACAGCGTCTCGCCATCGAAGGAAAGCACGGAGTCGGCGAGGTGCGCGCTCGGCTTGGCGGAAGCAACGAGGTGCCGGGCGATGCTCCCGTTGCCTGCAATCTCGTGCAGCACGTTGCCCGGAATCGGCGTCAGCAGCACCGTGCGGTGGATCGGGTCGATGGAGATGCCCTCGCCCGCGCGCAGTTCGCCGGACTTCGGCGTCAGCGGCCGGAACACATAGCCCAGCGGCTTCCACGGCGCCCCCCCGCCCCACGTCACTGCCGACCCCTCCGCCACGCCGAACAGGCGCATGGACTTGGGATCGATCGAAACGTCGCGCACGTAGACCGGACCGGGCACCGCCGGGGTTTCGCCCAGCGCGCGCCCCGTCTGTGTGTCGAACAGCAGGACCCGTCCCCAGTTCGTCGCGACAAACAGCGTGTTGCCCAGCACGTCCATCCCCAGCGTCCGCCGGTTGGGACGCACTTCGCCGTTGGCCGCGAACGTCCGGTCGGGCGTGCCGTCGGGGTTGAACTTGCGGATAAAGCACGTGGCCGCCTCGCCCGTGTCGCCCGAGACGAAGAACTGCCCGCTCCCGTGGCATGCCACGCCGCCGTAGCCACGCTGGGGCATGAACGGAGTGCGGCACAGCTCGATCACTTCCGGCGCCGGACTCGTGGGGTTGCGGATCAGCAGGGCGGGCATCGCGCGCGGCAGACCATCCGCCGGTTGGCTGTTGAACGTGACGGCGAGAAGATCGCCCGATGGCGTCGCCGCGAGAAAACTATAGTTGTGCCGAGGCAGCTTCAGCGCCCCGGCGGGCTTCCATTGAGCGGAGACAAGGGCGGGCAGGAATAGCGAAAGCACCAGCACCGCGCGCAGGGCGCGGGCTCCTCCAGACAAAACAAACATCACACTCCTCCAAGGCACCGGAATCCCGTCACCGATGCCCCGAGGGGGAGGTACATAGGATGCAACCGTGTGGCAATGCGCAAAACTCTTACGCCCGGCGGGAGAACGCCTCCCGTTGGACTGAGCCGTTCCCGCCGCCGGGAAGCACATCAACGCACTCCTCAAGGCTCTCGCCGTTCGTATACAGCCGCAGCAGTCCGCCGTCTTCGGCCGTCCGCGCATCCGGGGTCTCCTGTTCAGCGAATCCGCGAGACGTGCCCACGGGGACCTTGCAAAACGTCGTGAAAGAGAGTCGGAAAGTTCTCTTGACGCATAGGGGGGGTATTGAGGACGTTTTCCGCCCTTTCGCCCGCTCCTGCCCCGGAGCGGCGCGAGGTGCGCGCGGTCGTACCGGATTCGATTGGTCCTCCCACGCCATGCCCCGACCGGGCAAGGCCGCGACTTCTGCAAGGATAAGAGAAAACCCATGAGGGCTCAAACGACCACTCTTCCCAAGATCGACCAAACGCCGGAGAAGTGGTATCTTGTCGACGCCGAGGGCCAGATCGTCGGCCGCGTGGCGGCCCGTGTGGCCTCCCTCGTTCGTGGCAAGCTATCCCCTTCCTACACGCCGCATCTAAACCTGAAGATCCATGTCGTCATCATCAATGCCGACAAGGCCATCTTCACCGGCAACAAGATGCAGCAGAAGTCCTACTACCATCATAGCGGATGGCGGACGGGCCTGAAGTCCATCACCGCGGAAAAACTGTTCATCAAGGACCCCGCGGACGTGCTGCGCAAGGCGATCCATGGGATGCTGCCCAAGAACACCCTGGGCCGCAGCCTGAACAAGAACATTCGCATCTACGCCGGCACGGAACACCCGCACCAGGCGCAGCAGCCCGAAGTACTGGCCATCAAGACCCGCCAGACTCTGAGCTCCAAGTAACGCCACCCTCTGACCACGACCCGGAGTCCGATCGACATGGCAGAAAAACTCGAACAACATCTCGGAACGGGACGCCGCAAGACGGCGGTAGCCCGCATTTATCTGCGCCCCGGCAAGGGACGCATGGTGGTCAACGGCAAGGACTGGAAGGCCTACTTCGGCGACCGGCCCGAGCTTGATCACGTCATGCGCGCTCCGATGCGCGAAACCCAGACGATCACCAAGTACGACGTGATCGTCAATGTGCAGGGCGGCGGCCCGGCAGGCCAGGCCGGCGCCATCCGCCACGGCATCTCGCGCGCCCTCGTGCGCTCGAACCCCGCGCACCGCTTCGCACTCAAGCGTGCGGGCTTCCTGACCCGCGACCCCCGCGCTGTCGAGCGCAAGAAGCCCGGTCTCCACAAGGCCCGCAAGGCTTCGCAGTTCTCGAAGCGCTGATCGCCCGCCGATCAGTTCCCGACAACCAACAAAACACCCCCGGCTTCGTGGCCGGGGGTGTTTTTCTTTGAAGACTGTGCCGGCCCGCACAAGGGGGCTCCTTTCGGGCGGCCCCCCGCGCGGTTCTCTCGTCATCCGGCGAGGATGGTGGCCAGGTCGCCGCGCGTGATGCCGTCGGCGATCTTGCTCTTCAGCGTGGCCGGGTCCGTGCCCGAATCCTTTGCCCAGGCGGCGAGATCGGCCTCGGTGGCCGGGTCGTCGGGACGGAACTCGAAGCGCTCGCCCTCGGGCATCACGCCGCGCATCGCCAGACGCTGCACGGCCTTTGCCGCCGGATGCGTGTGGTCCATGTCTCGGTAGGGGTAGAGCATCAGCCCCTCGCCAATCAGGAACTCCTGGAGTTCGCGCACGTCGAGGTCGGCGGGCTCGATGCCCTTGCGCAGGCAGAGCCCCGCAGCGGCACCAGCCGCCTGCCCGATGTGCATCACGACGGGTTGCAGCCGTGTGCAGCCGTTCACGATGTGCGAGACGGAGATGCTCTTCTCGGCGACGAGCAGGCCCTTGAGGTCGCGTGGCACAAGGCAGCCGTAGGGAACCTGGAAGGGGGCGTTGTCGGGGTAGTCCTCGACAAGGCGTTCCTCGGGCGGGCGATGCGCCTCGCTGTGGTGATGGTCGAGGAAGTAGTCGCCGACGGCGATGGAGTCGGCGCGGAAGGGAGGACGCACGCCGCCCTCAACGGGAAGCACGTCCTTCTCCACCATGGTGTGCAGGCCGCGCACGCGGCGCGCCTCGCGGGTGTAGGGAATGTAGGCGAGCTTGTCGGGCGTGTCGTACTCGTCGTCGGCCAGCCCCCACTCGGGATGGCCGAGTTCGTTCTGCATGAAGTAGACGAAGCGCAGTGTGCGGTCGCGTCCCTTCTGCAAGGCGGTGGCGCGTTCCTCGGCGGTGCCGAAAACGCCAAGCGTGTCCGGGCTGTCGTTGGAACGGAAGGGCCAGTTGAGCAGGTACTTGTCGTTGGGGAGCGAGGCGTAGCTGATGAAGCTGTCCCACTGGTGGAGGCGATGGCCGAGCCAGTCCTCGTCGGGGTTGGAGCAGTAGTCGGCGATGGCGCCGTCGAACTCGGAGGGATCGTAGTCGGCGGGGCGGGGCAGGGCGGGCGCGCGGCCGGCGTGCTTCTTCAGCGTCGCGCAGATCGTCAGGTCCTGCACGGCCATGTCGGCAACGGGCGGTGCGTCGGCCTCGCCGAACTCGGACTGCGACTCGCGGCCGAGCAGCCATTCGGCACCCGACATCGCGAGCACGTCGCCGTACTCGGTGGCCTCCAGCGTAATCTTCGCGCGCACCTCGCGCTCGCGGCCTCCGTGGCGGATGATGGCGCCGGCGACGCGGCCCTCTTCGCGCAGAATGCTCGTGGCTTCCGCACCGTGCCAGACGGTGACATCCTCTTCTTTCAGGAAGCCGGCGAGAATGCGTGCGGCAACGTGTGGCTCGAAACAGGTGTGGCTGATCCAGCCGGTGGAGACGGCCTGGGGGCCGCCGTAGTGCGCCTCAAGGGCGTCGCGCAGACGGCGGAAGAATCCCGTTGCGAGGGCCCCTTTGTTGCCATCGAATGCGCTCACGCCTGCCGACGTGATCATGCCGCCAACCCAGGGAGAGGGCTCGACGACGAGAACGGAGGCTCCAAGCCGGCGTGCCTGCCATGCTGCCGAGGTTCCCGAAACTCCACCCCCAATCACGAGAAAATCAATGCTCAGCGATTCATTTGTCATGAAGTCCGTCCACCTTGTCCTCGCGCGTGTTGCCGCGCTCGCTACTGTGTTGTGTCTGGCTGCCTGCGCGGGAAGCTCGTCGAACATTTCAGCCAGCAACGCGGCGGCAACCGTTCCCCACTCGTCCACGCAGGCGCAAGCATCTGTTGACAAGAATGCCCCGCGCGAAGTGCGCGGCGTCTGGCTGACCAACGTGGACAGCAACGTCCTCGACAGCCGCGAGAACATCGCCGAGGCCATGCAGTTTCTCGCCGATCATCATTTCAACGTCGTCTACCCCGTCGTGTGGAACAAGGCCGCGACGCTCTACCCGAGCGCCATCATGCAGGAGCGCTTCGGCCAGAGCATCGACCCGCGTTTTGCCGGGCGCGACCCGTTGCGCGAAGTCATCGAGGAAGCACACGCGCGCGGCCTGGAAGTCGTGCCGTGGTTCGAGTTCGGCTTCTCGTGCTGGCACACGTCGCTCGGCCCCGGAGGCGGACCGATCGTGAAGAAGTACCCGCACTGGGCCGCGAAGGACCAGGAGGGCAAGATCGCCACAAAGAACGGTTTTGAATGGCTCAATGGTCTGCACCCCGAGGTGCAGGACTTCCTGCTCTCCCTGATCCTCGAAGTCGCCAACACCTATGAGATCGACGGCGTGCAGGGCGACGACCGCCTTCCTGCCATGCCCTCGCTCGCCGGATACGATGCGTGGACCGTCGCGCAATACCGCGCCGAAAAGGGAAAGGAACCGCCCACGGATTACAAGGACCCCGAGTGGGTGCAGTGGCGGGCCGACCGCCTGACCGGCTTCCTCGCCCGCCTGCGCCGCGAAGTGAAGGCCGTCGACGAACACATCGTCATCTCGATGTCGCCGAGCTACTACGACTGGAGCCTCTACGAATACCTGCAAGACTCCAAGACGTGGGTGGACCGCGGTCTCGTCGATACACTCCATCCGCAGGCGTACCGCTACGAACTCGATGCGTACCGCAAGATCGTTGACGACCTCGTGGCAAACCAGTTCACGGACGAGCAGCTTCCCCTGCTTTCGCCCGGCCTCCTCGTCAAGAGTGGCTCGTACGTCATCGACCCCGCGATGCTGCTCGAATGCATCGCCTACAACCGTGCGAACGGCGTCCAGGGCGAAGTACACTTCTTCTACGAGGGGCTGCGCAAAAACGACAACGCCGTGGCCACCGCGCTGCTCAACGGACCGTACAAGCAGAAGGCCGGGCTGCCCTACCGCTGAGATCACGGAGACACGGAGAAGAGGAAGAAGTCACGAATTGCAGGATCGCCGAAGAGAAATACCATCGAGAAGGTCCTGTTTTTCGTGCATGGCCAAGGACGCTTGCCATTCGAAGTTTTTTCTCTCCGTACCTCCGTGGTAAGATTGTACCCCCTCATGACAGGAATTCGGAGAGACACTCCATCCCCAACCGAACCACAAAAGCTGAAAACCGAAAACTGACAATCCGATAAGGACCCCTGCCGATGTTACGCATCGAAACTCTGACTGTTGGCGATTTGCAATCGAACTGCCATCTGGTGGCGAACACGGAAACGAAGGAAGCCGCGATCGTCGATCCCGGCGCGGAGGGCCCGCGCATTCTGGCGGCGTTGGAGCAACACGGCCTCAAGCCCGTCGCGATCTGGCTGACACACGCGCATATCGACCACATCGGCGCGGCAGCGCACGTGCGCCGCGCAACAAAGGCGCCGTTGTGGGTGCACGAGCGCGAGAAGGAATGGCTGTCCGATCCGGTGCGCAACCTTGCGGCATGGGCGGGGATGCCGTTCGAGAACGTGGAAGCCGATGGAATCTGGAAGGGAGGCGAAACGTTCGAGGCGCTCGGCGCGTCGTGGCGGGTGCGTCATCTGCCCGGACACTCGCCGGGGCACGTGGCGCTGTTGTGCAGCAAGGAACACCTGGGGCTGACGGGCGATTTGCTGTTCCAGGGCTCGATGGGGCGCGTGGACCTTCCCGAAGGCGATCCGTTCGCCATGGTCGCCAGCCTGCAGGAACTGATGGGCGAACCGGATGAAACACGCATCTACGTGGGGCACGGACCCTCGACGACTATCGGGCGCGAGAAGGCGTCCAATCAGGTCGTGCAGGGATTTCTCGAACTGCGGTGAGCGTCACGTCCGAACGCCCAAAAGCGTCTGGATCCGGGTGAGCAATTCGCGCGGCCGGAACGGCTTCATGAGCAGATGAAGCTGCTCGCCCGGAGCATCAGCAGAGTCGAGCTTGTAGAAACTGTATCCCGTCATGAACAGCACGGGGATCGTGGAGCCGGAGAGGCGAATCGCCTCGAAGACGGCTTTGCCGCTCTTGCCGGGCATGATGACGTCGAGGGCGGCGAGAGCGATTGAGTCGCGGTGCTCGTTGAAGAGCTCGATGGCTTCTTCGCCACTGCCGGCGGGGAGCACGGTGTAGCCGGCATTCTCGAGAATGAGCATGGCGAGACGGCGCGCCTGCTCGTCGTCCTCGGCGAGCAGAATCGTTTCGTTGCCACCGGTGAGCTTGACGGAATTCGCATCATCGCCCGGCGATTGAATCGCGTCGGTTTCCTTGGCGGGAAGGAAGAGATGGAAGGCAGTTCCCTCCCCGGGTTCGCTGTCGAGACGGATGAAGCCGCCGTGAT
Source organism: Candidatus Sumerlaeota bacterium (assembly GCA_030156535.1). Classification (GTDB taxonomy): domain Bacteria; phylum Sumerlaeota; class Sumerlaeia; order SLMS01; family JAHLLQ01; genus JAHCAW01. Next base: position 103,823 of record JASGMJ010000010.1, on the reverse strand, counting down.
TCTCGACGATGGTGTAAACCGTGGCCAAGCCCATGCCCGCTCCGCCTGACTGTTCCTTGCTGCTGAAGAAGGGCTCGAAGATGCGGTCGCGGACTTCCGGCGGCATGCCCGGGCCGTTGTTCCGGACGGTGATGCAGACGGCGGGGCCCTCCGATGCCTTGGGAATTCTGGCGGCCATCTCGGCATCAACCTGGTGGTTCTCGACGCGCAGCGTCAGGGTGCCCCCATCGGGCATCGCGTCACGGGCGTTCACACACAGGTTCATCACGGCCTGCTCGATCTGCGCGGGATCGCCGGCGATGGTCCAGGTCGACGCATCGATTTGCAGATCGAGTTCGATGTCCTCGCCAATGACGCGGCGCAGCATGGCGGCGAGATCGCCAACGATGGTGCCCGGATTGATGAGCCGTTGGTGGGAAGGAGCGCGGCTGCCAAAATCCAGAAGCTGGCGGATGAGTTCCGCCGCTTTCTCCGAGGCGCTGGCGACTTCGTGCAGGTGTTCCTGCACGGGGTGCTCCGGATCCAGTTCCTCGCAGGCCATGTCATTGAAGCCGGCGATGGCCTGCAGGATGTTATTGAAGTCGTGGGCGATGCCAGTGGCAAAACGCCCGACCGCGTCCATCTTCTGGGATTGCTGGAGACGGTGCTGGAGTTCCATCTCCTGCGTCACATCGCGTTGAGCGGAGACGTATCCCATGACGGCACCCGCCGCGTTTCGGACGGGAGAGATGGTGATTTCCTCCTGGTAGTCGGTGCCGTCCTTGCGGCGATTCAGAACGACTCCCTGCCAGGTTTTTCCCTGCCGGATTGTCGTTTGCAGGTCGGCGCTTAGTTCTGGATCCGACTTCTCGCTGACAATCAGTCCGATGCTCTTGCCGATGATTTCGTGTAGCTCGTATCCCGTGGTCGTCGTGAAGGCGGGATTGGCATACCTTACGGTGCCATCCGTGTCGGTGATGATAAAGGATTCCGCGGCCTGCTCGATGGCGGTGACCATGAAGGCCTGCTCCTCCTCGATCTTGCGGCGCTCGGTAACATCGACCAGTGTCGTGATGGCCTGATAGGGTGCGCGCTCGGTGCTGCGGAAAAGAGGGACGGAGCTGGCCAGAACCCATCGACGGGCATTCTCCCGTGCATTCCACACACCCATCAAAATGTCGCGGACGGGTTGGCGGGAACGCAGGGCGGCGAAGTGGGGCTGGGAGTCGGTGGGCAACGGAAGTCCCTCGGCATTGATCGCCTTGCCCCCCGGGTCGATCGACGTGCGCCCCTTCAGAATGCGCAGCGGAATACCCAGGATGCGCTCGACCGAGGGATTTGCCGAGAGCACCCGGCCATCGGCGGCATGATAGAGAATCCCCTCATCCATGGATTCAAACAGACTGCGGTACATTTCCTCGCGCTCGCGCAACTCGGCGTTTGCACGGCAGCGTTCCTGCTTCAGAGTGCGTTCGAGCAACGCGGACTGCACGGCCGTCCCCAAATGGCCGAGCCGGTCCTTGCTCAGATAATCCGCAGCACCGTTCTTCAGACACTCGATGGCGATCTGCTCGCCAATCGACCCCGAGACAACGATGACGGGAAGATCCAGTTCCAACTCGCGCAGCAATGCCAGCGCCCTCGGAGCATCGAACGTCGGAAGGGTGTAGTCGGCCAGCAGGATGTCCCAGGACTGTTCGAGCGCCTGACGCAAGTCCTCGTCCGTCTCGACACGTTCAGCTTCGACGCTGTAGCCCGCGCGCCGCAACTCGCTCAGGATCAAGTCCGCGTCGGCGTCGGAATCTTCGAGAAGCAGAACCCTGATTGCCTTCTCCATAAGCGGAGACCCTTGGCGCAAAGGCGCGTTTTGAATAGCCTGATTAGGTCAAAAACAGAACGCCGACAGCAACAGCTTCCGGAAATACAAGAGAGGCTGTCGCGAATCGAGCCAACTACATACAGCACCTTGCGGAATCCCGCCGCCCCACTGGCAGAAGGATGCTGGAAGCATGCAACCATGGCAAGCAGAACACGGGGGGTCCTTGCTATTGATCCTTCGCGAACGCCCGCATGTCGAGAGCCACCCCGAGATCGCGCCGCAGGCCGCCGGGCTCGGTGAAGACAGACGGTGCTTCGATGGTGACAACAGCGCTGTGCTGGTAGGGAAGAGGTTCGAGAGGAATGAAGGTCCACTGGCCCGAGACAAGGTGAACCTCGTATGGCGGCCTGTCGTTCAGCCGCACCATCACGCGCAGCACGTCCGAGTCCCCCGTTTCCGGATGCGGAAACATCACCAGGCCCGCAGGAAAGCGCCGCGCGACATACAGAAAGGACGCACGCCGCTCCGTCCAGCGCACGGGAATCTCGCCCCAGAATTCCTGCTCGTAAAGACCACGGTCCTCAAACGGCGACGGCCGAAACTCGGCACGCATCCCGCCAAGATAGATCGTCCCCCGCCTGGCGTAATACGCGATCTGACTGTGACGCAGTTGCCACACCCAGGCCTGCGAGGGGCCCACGCCCAGATCGTGGCGCTTGTGCCACTCCGTATCGTAACACAACGCCCCGATCGTCTGCACCATGATCGAGCACGCCAGCGCGGCCGCGATCACCCCGCGTGCCACCACGCCGCGCCACCACAACAGTTGCAGCCCGAACGCCGCCAGCAGCACGGCCTCGGGGAGCAGATCCAGCAGATACCGGTACCCCCAGCACCACCCGCCAAACCATCCGTTGAGTTTCGCGTAGAGAAGAAAAGTGGGGACGGAGGAAAAAAACGCAACGCCGGGAAGCCGCAACGCATGTGTCCAGCGCAGGCCGCGCAATGTTCTCCACGCCAGCATCCCGATCCCCAACGCGATCCACGGACTGTGGACGGCCAGCCCCTTGCTCGGGTTGAACAGCAGCGCGAAGGAAGTGCCCAGCAACGGTTGATCGAAACGCAGCCACGGATTCGGACCCAGCGCGAGCGGTGCGCCAAAGACCAGGAAGTGGTAGGCAAAGGCGAACGGCGCGGGAAGCATTCCGCCGAGCAGAAACCTCCAGAGCCCCGGCGTGCGCAAGTGACGCACGAACACGAGAAGCGCAAGGACGGCCGCCGACGGCAACGTCTGGTAGCGGCACAACACCGACAACGCGAGAGCAAGCCCGCCCAGGAAAAAGCGCGGCCGCCGTGCCTCGGCCGAGCTCCCGCCGAACAATGCCCACAGCGCGCCCAGCTTGAAAAAGACCATGGGGTTGTGTTGCAGGTAGTCCACCGACGCGGGCCACAACGGCGTCCCGATCCAGAAACCCGCAAGCGCCAGCACCGCCACGGAGGGCCGCACGCGGTGGCGCAAGAGTCCCCACAGCGGGACTCCGGCGGCGAAGACAAACAGCGTCGCCACGAACTTCCCCGTCAGGCCCCACGCATCCAACGAACCGCGAAACGCTTCGCCCCCCATGATGCCGAACAGCCAGAAGAACGGCGCGAGAAGCACCGCCGGAAAGAAGTTGAAGATCGACCGCACGGGGCCGCGCTCTTCTATCGCAAAGTAGGGAAGCTGCCCGCCCCCGGCCTCCACCAGCTGCGTGCGGAACTCACACAGGTCGGCGTCGCCCGACCACGCCATGCTCGCCGCCAGATACAAGTGCGCCTGCGAATCACCGATCAGCACCGTGCGCGCGTTCAACCCATACAGCAGGACGAACGGCAGACCGAACAAGGCGATGCGCAGAAGAACGCGGCGCGGGTTTCGAGGTTCGTGGCTTGGGGGATTGCCGGAAGAGGGAACACGTGATTCGGCAGGCGTTGGCATGACTCGGCTGTCCCCGGCAGATTCTCAGGTGCACGGCTTCCTTGCTCGCCGTCGAGCGTCTGGAGAAGCCATCACGAGGGATACCGGAATCGTTCTGATCGAAAGTTCTGATCGGAATCCCGACCACGAACCTCGCCGTTCGCCCATTTACGCCAAGGCGCGCCGCAGTGCCAGCACCAGCCCCAGATGGATGCCGTCGTGTGCCTGGCTGAACATCAGTGCCTCGGCCGGCGTCGAGAGCACGGCGCCCAGGCTCGTCGTATACGGCTGGGCAAATCGCGTATTCTCGCGCCCCGCCACCGCCTCGAAGACGGCCTCTGTCCCAGCGGTCATTTCCTCGATCAACTGGTCGAGCGGCGGGATCACGTCGTCTTCCCATGCCGCCGGGCTGGAGCCCTTGGCGAACCAGTGGCGGTAGTCTTCGGACATTCCGAGCGGCTCGCCGAGCAAGCCGAAAACCAGCAGGCGCGGCGTCGTCACCAAGTGGCCGACGTGCCAGCGCAGGTTGTTCTTCCATGTCGGGGGGATGTGGTCGGCGCGCTCGGCGTGCTCGGCGGCAATGTTTCCGATCATGCGGCGCAGGAGCAAGGTTTGCTCCTTGACGGTCGACAACTCAGGCATGGCGAGCGGATCTCCTGGCAGAAGGTCGGGTGGGGCGAAAGCGGCCAAAATCCCTGAAAAACGGGGGACTTGTTTCAGGCCCAATGTCCCCTGAAACCCCTTATCACGAGGGGGGGCCGAGGGGGGCCAGCAAATTTTGCCTTGCCGGGGAAGGGGATTTGTGAAGACTTACTAACGCGTTGCGCTGCGAAGGATGCGTGCGCCGGTTGTCCTTCTCCCTAGGGGTACGATCAGCTCTGCATGAAAATCCTCGCGACTCTACCGACCTTCAACGAATCGGAGAATATTCTCCCGCTGATCGACGAGCTTCTTGGGGTATCCAGAAACCTTGAGGTGCTGGTGATCGACGACAATTCTCCCGACGGAACCTGGAAACTCGTTGGGGAAAGAGCAGAAACCGATCCAAGGGTTCATCTGCTTCACCGCGTCAACGAGCGAGGCCGGGGGTCGGCCGGGGTGGCGGGATTTTGCAAGGCACTTGAGTTGGGGGCTGATCTCATTGTGGAGATGGACGCGGACTGGTCCCACCACCCGCGTTTTTTGCGCCAGATGCTTCGGGCAACCCGCCGGGCGGACGTGGTCATTGGGTCGCGTCTGGTGTCAGGTGGGGGTGAAACGGGGCGAAATCCCGTTCGGACGTTGATTACCCAGGGGGCAAACCTCTACATCCGGCTCCTGCTCGGCCTCCCCGTGCGGGACTGCACATCCGGATACCGGGTCTACCGGCGTTGGGTACTCGAAGCGATCCAATGGGAAAAGGTCCAGTCGAACGGGCCGGCCATCGTACAGGAAATCCTCGTCGCCGCGCACGCCGCAGGAGCCCGGATAGCCGAAGTCCCCATTCTGTTTGAAGAACGGCGGGCGGGGCAATCCACGCTCAATTCCAAAATACTGCTGGCCGGGCTGGCCGCCCAATGGCGCCTGCTCGCGACACAGCCACCGGTGCGAGCCTTATGACAGAACTTCAGAGCGTCCTGGCAGAAGTCATCGAACCACACCTGTCTGGTCTTAATGGCAAGAAGGACAACCTGCTCGACAAATTCGAGGTCTTCCTCGAAATGCTCCGCAATCGCGGGCGTGACAACAACCTAACCGGCTTCCGCGATTCCACTGAACTCGCCATCCAAGTCGTCGGCGATGCCCTCGCCCCCCTCGAGTCAGCACCCGAGGACGTCGATTTCCTCCCCGACGGGCCCGAGGAACTCCTCGACGTCGGCTCCGGTGCGGGCGTCCCCGGCATCATCTACGCCCTCTATTGGCCCAAGTGCGAAGTTTACCTCCTGGAATCCAACAAGAAGCGTCTGGAATTCCTCCGCGAAGCCATCGACAACCTGGAAATCAACAACGTCCAGATCATCGAGGGGCGCGCGGAATCCCACGCCCACGAACTCGTCTGGCGCGAGCGCTTCGACATGGTCACTTCGCGTGCCCTCGCTCCCCTGCCCATTTCCCTTGAACTTTGCCTCCCCTACCTCGCCCTCGACGGCTGGATGCTCACCTTCAAGGGCTCCAACCCCACCGACGAGATCAAGGACGCCGAGTTCGCCCTCAACAAGCTCGGCGCCGGCAAAGTCTCCGCCCGTCCCTACGTCCCCGGCAGCGGCCAGCAGCGCCGCCACGCCCTCTGGATTCCCAAGACGGGCCTCACCCCCGACCGCTATCCCCGCCGCGAAGGCATCCCGGCCAAGCGCCCCCTGCGCGGCAGCCGCAGCTAACCCACCGCGGCAACCGCTCAAACGTTCCCCACCACCGGGGCGGCTACGGGCCGCCCCGTTTTTCTTTCGCCCCGCTTTGCCCGGGCACGGCACCCGGGCCGCCTCGACTGCGGCATCCGAAAGGCCCGCCCGGGAACGGTTGCCACCAAGCGCCCCTCCTTCCTCCCCTCGGCGCGGGATTTGCACATCCCCCAGCAGGCTCGCGGCTCCTGCGGGCCAAGTTGAGACAATCTGACCGTGCTGGGAGGCACACCCTGCCATGAATCGTTCTTCTCGCCTGCCGCGCCGCTTTGTCCTGCCTGCGGCAACGCTGATCGCCGGAATCGCCCTGGGCTGCGGCATCATGGCGCTGCCCGGTGCACGCGAGTCGCTGGCACCCCCCGCAGCCTACGCGCGGGAGAACGGCGACCCCCTCGCCGAACGCCCCCTCACCGAGGTGATCCGCGACATCAGCCCCGCCGTCGTCAGCATCGGCGCCGTCAAACGCATGTACTACTACAGCGCCTATCAGGACTTCTTTGCCCCGTTCTTTCGCCAACCACGCTACTACCGCGACCAGAAGCTCCCCTACATGGGAAGCGGGTTCCTGATCGACCGCGACGGGCATATCCTGACGAACTACCACGTGATCGAGGACAGCGAGAAGGTCTTCGTGACGTTCACGGACGGCCGCGAGGTGGAGGCCAAAATTCTCGACGCCGACCGCTTTGCCGACGTCGCGATGCTCAAGGTCGATGTCCCCTCCGACGAGCTCCCCGAGCCCATGGAGCTCGGCGACTCCGACGCCCTGATGATCGGCGAAACCACCCTCGCGATCGGCAACCCCTTCGGCAATCTGATCGAGGACCCGCGCCCCACCGTCACCAAGGGCGTCGTCAGCGCGCTCCACCGCACTTTCCGTGCGGACCGCCAGAACCAGCGCGCCTACCAGGACATGATCCAGACGGACGCCGCCATCAATCCCGGCAACAGCGGCGGCCCGCTCGTGGACGCGCACGGCCGCGCGATTGGCGTTAACACGTTCATCGTATCGGGAAATGGCGGTTCGATCGGCCTGGGCTTTGCCATTCCCATCAACCGCGCCAAGGCCTTCGTGGACGAAGTGCTGGAGTTCGGGCGCCTGCGCCCCCTGCTTATCGACTTCAATGTGATGAACCTGCGCACGCCGCGCGTGCAGGGCGTCGTCGTCAGCGAAGTCCGCCCCGACGGCCCGGCCGAGGCAGCGCGCCTGGAAGTCGGCGACGTCATCGTTGCCATCGACGGCCGCGCCGTCACCTCGCGCGACGAACTGATCCTCGTGCTCGCCAGCAGCCAGGTCGGCCGCACCGTCGAGTTCACCGTCTGGCGCTCGGGCAAGGAACGCACCGTGAACTACACGATCACCGCCGACCTCAAGGAGATGGAGTAGGCACAGCCGGGAGGTTCCTGAGGCCGATTGGCCTGCCTCCCGCATGTTTCCCTGAATCATGCCAGCCAGCAGGATTTCCCGCTGGCGTCCCTCCTCGTTTCCACCGCAGTCTCCCGCCAATATGCGGAGGGGATGAAGGGGCATGTCATCGGACTCTCTGGGGCGATTCCGCCGCCTTCGTTATCTCTGGCGGGAACGGGATTCGAATCCACTGCTGCGAGACTCGGAGTGGGGCCGTCGCCGAATGCGTCGAGCCTTGTTGTGGGATGCCGGCTTCGTACTGCTCGCCGTTCTCTGGACTCACAGTGTTTCCGTGGAGATCGCAGACATCCTGACGCTTCCCTTCTCGGGCGGGTATGCAGCGCGGGAAACGGCTCGCAGGCTGACGTTGCCCATCATCCAAGTCCCCTTGGTATTCGCTTTGGTGGCCACGGTCTTTTGCCATTCGCGGACATCGGAACTTGCAGATGGGGATTTCACTACCAACCTCGCTCTCTCTGGCACTCATCCACATGCAATCGCCTTCGGGCTTCTCTATCCCGGCCTGCGCACTCTCATCATCCTGACGATGCTTCTGCTGACCGGACTGTCGGTGGGCTGCGTGATCCTCTTGCTCGTCATCGTACCAAACGGCGGGCCGGAGGCCGAAGTGTGGTCAACCAGATGGCGAGACATGCCTTCCTTGGCCGCTATCCTTCTCTTGGCGGGGTCGGGCACACTCTTGGTGCCGTGGATTGCCGGGCAGGCAATCGTGCGGACGGCACTTCGCGTCAGACATAATATCGCCTCTCTGACACGAACATCTCTCATCGTCATCGGTGCCACCGGAGCAATCTGGCTCCCCATCTTGCTCGCCTCCATCAATGTGGCGGGTGTCGTGGAAGTCTTCACGCCGTTTGCAACTCCCGTCTTGGTGTTTTCCTTCCTGATGATGCTCGGTGCACTTTCCATTCGCGGATGCCTGGACTCCCTGCGTTTCACCCCGCGTCTCTTGCTCCGTCCCTGTTTCGACGAGAAGCTTGCCGACCAATGCCATGCCGAGGCCTGGCGGTTGCATGCCGCTGACAAGCAGGAAGCCGGACGTCGTCGCCGCACCCTGGCCCGCCGCTATCCCATAAGGCCCGCCGGCCTTCTGCTCAGAGGTGCGGCATGGTATCTGGTGGCACTGGCTATCCTGTCGCTGCCACGGCTTTGGGTATGCTGGAATAGCGGTTGGCAGGGAGAGACCTGGTCTGAAATTATTGAACAATTCATTCTCTCAATCCTGTTCGCCCCCTTCCTGGGGGCGGCTTGGGCAGCCCATCATCAGTTCGGCCACATACGTGCGCACAACAACGGGCGCCTCCCCATGGTCTGTGGGGACCTCCTTCACGCACTCCAGCGTGTTCTTGTGCCATTCCTTGTGCTATCCGCCCTCTGGATGATTGTCAGCGTCGCAGGCATGATGGCGATCTCGGACTATTATTCCTCCCGCCCTGCAAGCAGCCTCTTGTTGTTGATTCTTGTCTCGGTCCTGGGCATTCCGCCCTTTATGATTTTCCTGATCTGCCTCACGATCAGTGCCGAGTCCCTGCGCTCCGATCATCCACGCTTGGCGCTCTGGTGGCTGGGTGCCCACGCTCTGCTCATCCTGCATCTCGATCTGATGTTCAACGAGGAAATCCTTGGAAGTCCGTGCCCACCACAGGTTGAGAGCGCGTTGTTCCTTAGTGGACTGATGTTGGCACTCTTTCATGGGATGCGGTTGAGCTCCAACCTTCAGCGCCTCCACGAGAAGGAATGCAGCGGGTTCACTTGGGGGAGTGTGAACGCCCCTGCTTGCAACGGCGCGCCCCATCCCGATTGACCCCGGTGGCCGGCACGGCCAGACCCCACGCAGTCTTCAGGGGGGAGGGCCGAACCGTTCTGTCCAGAACGCTTTTCTCACCGATCATCGGCATGATCGCGCAGGTTGTTGCCTTGGCCACGACGGCCACCGCGCAGGAAGTCATCGTCGATAACATCGACGCCGGATTCCAGAAGGTCTCGGGATTTTGGTTCGCATCATCCAATTCGGGGTACTACGGCACGAACTCGCTGGTCACCGATGTGGGTGGCAGCGAGCAGCGCGTGCGCTGGACGGCGCAACTCCCCGCCGACGGCGAGTACGACGTGTACGCCTGGTGGGTTGCCTCGTCGAACCGCGCGACCGACGCGCCTTACGAGGTCATCACGCCACTGGGCTCTTCAACCGTGACACAGGATCAGACGACGAACAGCTCACGGTGGAATCGCCTCGGCACGTTCACCCTGAATCAGGGCGCGGCGTCCGTGGAGCTGACAAATCAGGCGGCGTCGGGAACCTACGTTTCCGCCGACGCCATTCGCTGGGTCTTTCTGAGGCCAACGGATCCGATCGAGCCGTGCGCCGCCGAGCCCACCACGATTCCGTCGCTCGGGGGATCGGGGAATTGTTTCGGACTCGATCTGCCCGGCGCACCCGAGCCGCACCCCGGCGCCAAGTGGGCCATTCATTCCGATCTCCCCGAGCTTTTCTCGTCAACCGGCGTTCTCTATTCCACGCGTGCGGTTCTTCCCCCTGACGCGGGCAACACCGTACCGCTCGCTCTGCGCACGCAAACCACCACGAGTGGCTTCACAACGATCGACGACGATTTCGATCTGTTCCTCTTCCACATCACCCAGCCGGGCGACGGGTCGGCGCCGCGCCGCATCGTCGTGTACGTTCAGAACGAAGGCCCGCAGGCCGTGACGATCCGCCCGCGCCAGGTAATCGTCACACAGGGGCTGATCGGCAACATCCACGAGATGGAGTCGAACCTGGGGCGGCGGTGGATGGAGGAAAATCTGGATACTCGCTACGACACGGTGACGATTCCCGCGGGCGGCGGAGCGCCGGTGGGGTACTCGAACAACTTCGGCGGCTTTGGGGCGACCATCGACGCGAACGTCAACTGCTTCGGAATGCTTCGGGCAGACGTGCTGAACGCCGATGCGAACACGAACCTCGTGGTGTCCGTCGTCGCGATTCCTTCGGGGAACACGTCGGGCATTGCGGCGTCGGCGGCGTCGCTCCTGAACGTGGCGGCAACATCGGCCGACAGTGTGCCGATCACGACGACGCCCGGGGCGTTCGAACTGAGGCGCGCCGTCGGCGTCTTCCCGAACTTCCAGTGGCGCGGCGAGGCCGTGACGCTCGACGCAGCAGCGCTCACGCCTTCGGGCGTCTCGCTCCAGATGGCGCTCTCGCAGATCCAGGCGTTCTCCTGCCCGGCGGGGCGCCAGACGGTTCCCATGGTCCGCCATCCGGGTTTTGCGCACGGCGACACCATTGGCAACTACATGGTGGACTACCGCGTGCAGTTCCATCTGGTGAACCGCAATCCGTCCGAAGCAAAGGCGTTCGACATTACCTTCGGGCGCAGCGGCGCGGACATCGGGCTGGCGTGGCGCGTGGCGTCCTCCGCGTTGCCGCTGAGCGATGCGGACGTGGACGCCGTTGCGGTATCCACGGCGTGGGCGGGGCCGTCGCAGGCCGACGGGCAGTTGTTCGATTCGCTGCTCGATCCCGTGGGCGGACCCATCACGTTGCCGCCGTGCGGCGAGCGCTACGTTGCGGTGCGCTTCACAGTGCTCGGCAACTCCTCGCTACCGTTCGGCATCAAGGTTGTTCCGGCGGCGCCGAAGCCGCTCCCTCCGACTGCCTGGGTGGTGCACTGAGAGGGCGCTCTTCCTCGTCCGGGTGCCACGGTTCGATGTGAACGATGACGTCGATCACGCGATGCGGGCTGTCGAGCAGGGCGAACTTGACGGCCCGTGCGATGTCGTGTCCGGCCTCGACGGTGGCGTCGGCATCGACTTCCACGTGGATGTCCATCAGGCAGGCGGTGCCGCTCTTGCGCACGCGCATTTTCTCGATGGCGCGCACGCCCTCCACGTTGGCGGCGATGGTGCGCAGGTCGTCCTTCTCGGCCGTGCTGACGGCGCCGTCCATGAGCTCGTTGACGCCCGTACGCAGCAGGCGCAGGCCGTTGAAGACGATGATGGAGCAGGCAGCCAGGGCAGCCCAGTCGTCGGCCGTCTCCCATCCTTCGCCCGCAAACAGGGCCACGGAAATGCCGATGAACGCGGCAACCGACGTTATCGCGTCCGAGGCATGATGCCAGGCGTCGGACTGCATGGCCGTGGAACGGTGCTCGCCCCCGATGCGCGCAAGTTGACGGAAGAGAAAAATCTTCACCACGACGACGCCCACGAGCACGGGGAGCGTGAACCACTCGGGCGCGCCGTGCGGGTCGCGGATTTCGTGAAGTGCCTGCCAGGCGATTGTGGCGGCCGCCGCGAGCAACGCCCCCGCCACCACGACGGCGGCCAGGCTCTCGGCCTTGCCGTGGCCGTAGGGGTGGTTCTTGTCCGGCGGGCGCGTGGAGTACCACAGCGCGGCAAGCACGAGCAGGGAGCTGGCACTGTCGGCAATCGACTCAATGCCGTCGGCAATCAGCGCGTAGGATGACCCGGCGACACCCGTCGTGATCTTGACGGCGGCCAGGGCCACCGACACGACAGCGGCCAGCGCGACAGCACGCTGGGCACGGGTGGTGTCGAGAACGGGCGGAGCAGCAGACACGGGAAGAGCCTTCGGGCAGATGGCCGACGAGCCGTTTGTCAGTCAGGGCGGGGGGGGAAGGCAACCGGCGAAGTGCCGCGCCGGTGCAAGCGTCCGGTCGAGAATTCCATCAGGCTCGCGTGGCACGGATATTGCCCCCTGCGGGTGACACCGAATGCACGTCACCCGCGAGATCGTTCTTCCATGAACTACACGCCCGACCTCAGCATCGTTATCCCGTTCTACAATGAAGAGGTGAACATCGGGCCCACCGCGTCCGAGGTGCTTGCCGTGATGGGAGCGCAGGAAAGCACGACCTTCGAACTGATCCTGGTGGATGACGGTTCGCGCGACCGCACGGGGGAACGGGCCGATGCACTGGCACGGCGCGATACCCGGGTCCGCGCCCTGCACCTCGTTCCGAACAGCGGCCAGTCCGCTGCTCTGGCAGCAGGGTTTCGCGCCGCGCGGGGCACGGTGATCGCCACGCTTGACGGCGACGGGCAGAACGATCCGGCGGACATTCCGAAGGCACTCGACGAGTTGAAACGGCGCCGCGCGGACATGGTGGCAGGCATCCGCAAGAGACGCCGCGATGGCGTGATCCGCAAGCTCTCCAGCAGAATCGCCTATCTGGTGCGCTCTGGAATCCTTCGCGATGGCATTGTGGACACCGGGTGCGGGCTGAAGGTTTTCCAGCGCGCACCGATGCTGCACGTCTGCCTCTTTCGCAATTCGCACCGCTTCTATCCCGCGCTCTTCCAGATGCACGGCTACCGGGTGGTGCAGTTGCCCGTGGCTCATCGCGAAAGGAAACGGGGCACGAGCAAGTACGGTGGCGGAATCAATAGCCGTCTGTGGGTGGGACTGGCGGATCTGGCGGGGGTGCTATGGCTGAAGCACAGGGCATTCAACTACCGGGTGGAGGAGGCACGTCCACCCCGATGAGTCTCGAACCGCCGTCCGGGGTGGTTGCGAAGCCGCGTCTCGCCCACGACCTTCTGCGCGTTGCAATGCTCTCCGCCTTCTTCGCCGGAGCGGCCTTCGTGCTGCATCTGCCGGTCGTTCGCGAGCACCTTTTCGACGTGCCCTGGCTGCGCGCACACCTGCGCAGCGAGGAAGGTTTTTCCGGGTCGCCGTATAGATTTTTCCTGGTCGTGGCGGGCGGAGCGGTGCTCGTGGGGCTGGGGTTTCCGCGCACATGGCTCGCCGTCGTGGCCGGTACGCTGTTCGGCGCACTGGAGGGCTCGGTGCTGGCGTACCTCGGGGCGCTGCTCGGTTCGTTGATGAATTACGAGATTGGGAGATCGGTCCTGAGCGGCGTGGTGAAGCGGCGCCTGGAGGGCGTCTATAACAAGTGGAAGGGGCGCGTGCGGCGCGACGCCTTCTGGTGGGTGTTGTTCGCGCGCCTGATTCCGTTCATGAACGGGACGCTGATGAACCTGATCTTCGGAGCCATGAGGACCCCCATTGCAGCGTTCCTTGCTGCGTCGGCAATCGGCTTTCTTCCGCTCACGATTTCGTTCGTCCTCTTTGGCAGCGGGGCCGCAGGCAAAAACCACGGCCAGCTCCTCGTTGCAGCGATCGTGTTCCTTCTCGCACAGCCACTGCTGATTCTCCGGCTCTGGCCGCGCCTGTCCCGTCAGCGGAAAGTGACCGAGTAATCCATGCGCCGTTCCGTTCTGATCGCCGTTCTGCTGCTCTTCTCCTTCGCGTTCTGGGGAGGACGTTCGTTACGCGAAAGCAGCGAGTCGCGCTATGGCGAGACGGCGCGCGAGATGATCGAAACCGGCGAGTGGATGGTGCCGCAGCTTCACGGGCACCGGCACCTGACGAAGCCGCCGCTGGCGTACTGGGCGATTGCGGGCGGGATGAAGGTTTTTGGCGTCAACGCCTGGGGAGCCCGTCTGCCGCTGGCTTTTCTCTTCGCGGGAACGACCGCCTGCGTTTTTCTGATCGCAACGGGCATGGGCTTCGGCAGGTACGAGGCCCTTGGTGCCAGCATTGTCTTCGCGACGAGCGGGTTCTCCTCCATCGCCTCCTTCGTCCTGACGACGGACCCGTTCCTCACGTTCCTTGTGGCTGCGGGCATGGCGGCGTTGTGGACCTACTGGAAGAGCCGGTGCCAATGGTGTTTGCTGGCCTTCTGGCTGAGCTTCGGGGTCGCCTTCATGGCCAAGGGTCCGCCGGCATGGCTCCACCTGATTCCCGTGGCCGCGATATTTCTTCGGCGTGGGGAACGCCCGGCGCCGTTGCGTACCTGGCTGGGCGTACCGCTGATGGTGGGCGCGGGGCTCTGGTGGTTTCTATGGATGATCGCGCGGGATGCTTCGCTGCTGGAGTACTTCGTGAAGGGCGAAGTGGTAAACCGCATACTGACGACGGAACACGAGCGGAACAACTCGCCGCTGGAGTACGCAGCGATTCTGCTGCTCGGCCCGTTTCCGTGGGTGTTCCTGTGGAAGGACGCCTTCCTGCGCGTGAAGTCCTTTCTTGCCGCCCGGCGTGCGAGAACGGCCGGACCGCTCCCCCTCTGGCTGGTCTTCTGCCTCATTTGGCTGCTGGTGCCGCTGGCGATCTTCGTCTTCGCAAAGTCACGGATGCCGCTGTACATGCTGCCGCTGTTTCTGCCGCTGTCGTTGCTCCTGGGCAAGCTGCTGGGCCGAAGCGTCGAGCGCTTCGTGACGGGCGCCGCACCGCGCCGGCGCCTTGTCGCGGCCACGCTGTGCGCCTGGCTGGGCGTTCTGCTCTTCGCGCGGGCAACGCCGGACACCATCGGCAGCGGGAAAGTCTTCCGCGATGACGCGCGGGCGCTCGCGCCGGCGTTCGGCAAGGACGACGAGGGACGCAAAGTCTTCTGGCTGATGACGGGGCCGTATCACGGCATTTCGTTCTACCTGAACCGAACGGTGCACGATCCCGGACTCGATCACGTCGAGGACCTTGAGACGCTGGACCCGGCCGAGCGCTTCGGGTCACTCTACCTCATCAAGACGAAACTGCTCAAGCGCCTCGACTCGCGCGCAATGCCATACACCGTGCTCGGCGCGTCGGAGTCCGTCAGCCTGATCCGCCTCGATGGCGAGGCGCCCCGTTCGTGACGGACGGCGCGATTGGCGTTGACCTGAGCGGGGGGGCGGCCTAGCCCTAGCTCCCTTCCGGCGGATGGCCTCCTCGGCCTTCCCCTCGTGCTTTGCGCGCCCGTAGCTCAGCCCGGATAGAGCACTGGATTCCGGTTCCAGGTGTCGGGGGTTCAAATCCCTCCGGGCGCGCCATTCATCCTAAGAGAGTTGGCCACGAGTTCCGACGGAAATTCTGGCACGCATTCGCCCTCCCATACACCTCGACCTGTGACCACGTTCAATATGTGCATATCGAGCTAAAGGTGGGTGGCGTGTCTCGCGGACGGTTTCCGCTTAGCTTTCTCCCATCCCTGCCGCACAGTGACTCTTGCGCCTTGGATGCGGGCGGGATAAAGCGGGTTTGATTGTGTCGCGAGAAAACTGCCTGTTGGGGTTGACTCGCCGGCCTCGGCTTACCATATGATAAGCGCAGCAAGGTGACGGGAGCGGTACCAAGAACTGCGCGCGCACGGTAGCCTCTGATCATGAGAGGGCAGTCACTTGGCCGCATCACGAGCGTCGGTGGAAGACTTCCTTGTCGCGCTACGGAGGGCGCTGGCCGAAGAACGTGTTCACTTTGCCGCTGATAGAGATAAAAACCTTGAGTTCCGGCTGCGGCATCTCCTCACGAAAGAGGATATCCTCCTTCTGCTTGGCGAACTGCAGGTAGAGGAGTACGCTGCAGGTCCGGAACCAGACGATAAGAAGAGGCCCGGAGACATTTGGATCTTCGGAATAGAGCTTTCGGACACTTTGGTCTACATCAAGATTCGCGACCGGCGACCTAAGAAGCATCCCGCTTTCTTCTGC
The DNA here is from genome assembly GCA_030156535.1 of Candidatus Sumerlaeota bacterium. Classification (GTDB taxonomy): domain Bacteria; phylum Sumerlaeota; class Sumerlaeia; order SLMS01; family JAHLLQ01; genus JAHCAW01. The sequence continues at coordinate 87,765 of JASGMJ010000010.1, read as the reverse complement.
ATCTCCTTTCATGAGGCAGACTGGGAGCTAACCTTTCCCTTTCACACCGGAGCCAAGGAATGAAGCCGAACTGCGTTCGCAAGCTTAGGGAATATTGCTCAAATTGCGATCACTCCGGAGAGTTTGACGTCGTTATCAGACCAACGACGATCAAGTTTCGCGGCGAGTCGTACCATGTGACGGAAGAGTTTGTCGTTTGCTCGCATTGCAAGAGCGAGTTTGACAGCTTCAAGATCAAGACTGACCCCTTGGTTCAGGTTTTTCGGAAGTATCGGGAGAAGCATGGTCTCCTGCACTCGGAGGAGATTCGCGCGATTCGCGAGCTCTACGGAATCACCCAGAAGGAATTGGCAGCTATTCTGGGCTTCGGGCCGATAACCATCAGCCGATACGAGAACGGGTCTTTGCAGGACAAGGCCCATGACACTCTGCTGCGTCTGATTCAGGATCCACGAAATCTCCTGCAGCTTCTCAAGTCCGGCCGAGCAGGAGAGAAGGTGATGTCGAAAAAAAAGCAAACAGAGGTCATTGCAAAGGCACAACAACTTCTCAGCGAGAAGCGCCAGAAGGCAATGGCTCAGAAATGGTGCGCTCCATCCAAAGCCTTGAAGAGGGAACAGCCCGCTCCTGGGGCTGCGCTTGCCGTGCGCAGCAAGAAGTGGGCGGAACAACCGATGACCCCTGGAGTAGCTATGAACGCCGTCCCTTTGGCAGCCTAACACTGCTGTACCAACAAGAGGCACTGAGATGGAACCGAGAGTCGAGCTTGTGAGTTACTTCCTCCGAAAATTCGTAGTAGAGGGCGGCTGCGCCCCCCGCAAGCAGGCAGAAAGTGCTCTTCTCCCGGTTCCGACCATCAGCATTGAGCAACGATACAACCCCGAGAACCCCAATAATAGAGCTATCTTCATGACCGTCCTGTTGGAGCCGAAGGACAAGGACGACTATCGTATTCAGGCTGAGATTATGGGCCTTTTCGATGTGACCGGAGATGCTACCAAAGAAAAGATAGCTGGGGTGGCCGCCCTGAATGGGGCATCGATTCTCTATGGGATTCTGCGATCCGAGATCAGTAGTCTAACCGCGAACTTCATTCGTGGACGGGCACTTCTGCCTGCCGTGTACATGAAGGATGTCCTAGCTAATTCCATGGAGTTGCTCCCTCCTGACAGCGTGGCCGCCGCACCCCCTCCAGCATCGGCCCCGAAGAAGCGAGCAAAGAGGGCTTAGGGGCCGGACCGTTATGCCAATTTCGGTCAGGGAATCGCCTCGCAGACCGCGCACACAGACGCTCGCCGTCGGCCAAAAATCGAACCTGCCCAAATCACCAGCTATCATCTCTTGCGAGGCGCGCATCCACGGAAGCCTGGATTGCCTCTCGGATCTGGGGCTCAGCCTCGGCAGGTACGATCACCGGGGGAACATTCCTGCTCCGATTCGCTGAGAAATCCCCCGCCCGGTCGATAAGCTTTACGAAGCAACTGGGGTCTCGTCCTTCCTCTCGCAGTTTTCGAGCATCGGATTCATCTAGCTCACTGACTTCAGTGACCGATATAATAGATTCTCCCATATCGGGGGATTTTACACAAACGGTGGCGACAGGAGGCCAGCGCCTTCCCATGTCATCCGGTCTCGCCGAGATTGTATACTCGCCATATTCTTTTTCTTGGAAGCTCATAGAACGTCCTTTTCCCAGAGAAGTACCTTTCACGTAGAGGCCGATTCGTGTGCGAAGTCAAGGACGACTGAGGCCGCCATTGCCATCAGAACCGCTCCAGCCCCATTGTCGCAGCCAGGGACCCAGCGGACTCCTCAATAGACAGAATCCTCAGGATCGCCTGCGAACAGCGGTCGGGCACACCGGCACTGGTTAGTCCAGAGAATCATACAAGCCCCGCCTTTTCGCGCGCCGCGAGGGGGCCTTGGGCACTGACACCCCTTGCGCCGTGCCTCGTTACGGGAAAAGGTAAGGATGGTTGGGTTGAAAATGGGATGCAAGGAGGGGCGCATGAAGCGGCAGACGCTGGGGAACACCGTAGGAAAGTGGTTCTTTGCAGTGGGGCTGCTGAGCTTTCTGGCCACTTGGACGGTGGGGTGTGGAAACCGGCAGGACCCCGTTTTGGAGGAGAGCACAACAATGGCAGCATTCCGGTTGGGAAGTCCGTTCAGCAGTCACATGGTGGTGCAGCGCGACGTTGCTGTGCCGATCTGGGGGATGGACCGGCCCGGTCAGGCTGTGCGCATCGAGAGCGGTGAGTTCATATGGATCGCGCGCGCGGACGAACACGGACGCTGGAAGACTGACATCGGCCCGTTTGCAGCCGGTGGCCCCTACGAAATCGCCATTGATGGATCGGAATCCGTCGTCCTGACCGACGTGCTGGCGGGCGAAGTCTGGCTCGCTTCGGGCCAGTCCAACATGGAGTGGCACTTGCAGTGGACCGATGACGCCGAGGCGGAAATCGCCCGGGCCGACTGGCCCCGTATCCGCCTGCTCACCATCCCGCACAATGGCACCGTTGAACCCGTTGATTTCGTCGCAAACGAGGGGTGGAAGCCCTGCACGCCGGAGAACGTGGCGTGGTTCTCTGCGGCGGCGTACTACTTCGGCAAGGAGCTCCATCAGGAACTCGGCGTTCCGATCGGATTGGTGAACTGCTCGTGGGGGGGCGCGTCGATGGAGGCCTGGACGCCTCTGGACGCCATGGCCAACGACCCGGTGCTCGCGTGGACTGTGGAGGAACACGCCAAGTACGCCGCAGCCCACGCCAATCCGGCTGTCATCGAGGCCTACGAGCGCAAGCTGGCGGCGTGGATCGCCGAAACCGGCGGCAAGGAATACTACCTCGATCCCGGCGACACAGGCCTGGCCGAGGGCATGGCCACGCCGGACTTCGACGACTCCGCCTGGAAAACGGTCCGGGTGCCGGAAGCCACCCAGAAGGAACTCGACGCCATCGACGGCGTCTTCTGGTTCCGCCATGCGTTCGACCTCCCCGCCGACTGGGCGGGCCAGGAACTGCGTCTGACGCTCGGCGCCATCGACGACACCGACGTGACCTACCTGAACGGCGTGGAAGTGGGCCGCACGGGAGAAGATACACCGGGGTTCTGGGCCGCCAAGCGCGACTATGTCCTCCCGGCCGGTGTTGCCCGCGCGGGCCGCAACGTGTTGGCCGTGCGCGTGTTCGACCGCACGCTGGCCGCGGGATTCACCGGCGCGCCGAACGAACTGGCCCTCGGCCCCGCCGACGGCTCCGCCGCGCCCATGCCGCTGGCAGGCACGTGGAAGTACCACGTCACCGTCGAGCTTCCCGCCCGCCCGGCTGCACCCACTGTCGGCGAGCAAAATGTCCCCGCCCTGCTCTACAACGGCATGATCCACCCACTCGAACCCATGCGCTTTCGCGGCGCCATCTGGTACCAGGGTGAATCGAACGCCGTGCGTGCCGACCAGTACCGCCATCTCTCCGAAGTGATGATCGGGGAGTGGCGCCAGCGTTTTGGCCACGGCGACTTCCCGTTCCTGCTGGTGCAGCTCGCGGGATTCGACGTCGATTGGCCCGGCTGGCTGGAAGTGATGGAGGCCCAGGCGCAGACTCTGGAGCTGCCCGCCACGGCGATGGCGGTGGCCGCCGACATTGGGGACCCGAAGGACATCCACCCGCGCAACAAGCGCGAACTGGGACACCGGCTGGCTCTCGCTGCAAGGGCGACGGTCTACGGCGAAGAGGACCTGATCTACTCCGGTCCGCTGCCAACGGGGGCAACCACGCAGGGCAATGCCGTGCTCGTCTCATTCGATCACGTGGGCAGTGGACTGGTCTCGCGGAGCGGAGGCGTCTGGGTGAAGGGCTTCGAGATCGCCGGAGAGGACGGACACTTTGTTCCCGCCACCGCCATGATCCGGGGCAACGAGGTGGCAGTCTCCTCGCAGGATGTGCCGTCGCCCAAGCTGGTGCGCTATGCGTGGCGCAACTACCCGGCCTGCGATCTGTACAACGCCGAGGGTCTCCCGACCCCACCATTCCGCATGAAGCGGAAATAGGGGGCCGGGGCACCCCCCAACCTGCCAAAAAGTCAGCTCTTCACCTGACCAAGCCACTTGCCAAAGGAAACGGCTTGCATATCGGGGAGCAATCGCACCACGATTGCTCCCATCTTGCAGGTTGAGACGTGCAACACCCACCCGGAATCGGCGGGAAGATGTGGGACGCTCCCATGTCGCCCCCGTTTGTGCACGGGCCAAAGGAGTGGTCGGATAACCGCCCCAACCATTTTCTATGACGGAGGATCTCGCGTCATGAAGCAAACGAAAGGTTTCACCCTGATCGAGCTGTTGATCGTCGTGGCGATCATCGCCATTCTGGCGGCCATCGCCGTGCCGAACTTCCTCGAAGCGCAGACACGCTCGAAGGTTTCGCGCGTCAAGACCGACCTCAGGACGCTGGCAACGGGCATGGAAGCCTACGCCATCGACAACAACCGCTACCCCTCGCTCTGCGCCCCCAACTCGACCCTTGCGCCACGCGATGGCATCGTGGCGGGCGTCTCGCAACTCGTCAACGGACCCAGCGTCTGGAATCCCGGCAAACCCGGCGTCAGCTCGCGCTTCATCTGGATCACCACACCGGTTGCCTACATCAGCAGCGCCTTTCGCGATCCCTTCATCAACGCCAACACCGGTTGGGCGTTGGTACTGTCCACCCCGGACAACCCCGATTCCGGAACGATCTCCGGCGAGAATTCGGGCTACGACGGCTATGACTATGTGGACGCGCAGTCGTTCATGGCAGGCGACATCCTGAACCGCACCGCCGCAAACGAAGAAGGCGCGGCGCGCTGCTCCGGCGCCGTCTGGCACATTGTCAGCGCCGGCCCCGACCTGATCAACGCCTTCGGCGGCGGTGGCGGCAACATCAAGACCCCGAACACCGGCTGCGATTACGACCCGACCAACGGAACGCTCTCCACGGGTGACATCGTCCGCATCGGCAGCGGCCCTGGCCAGATCGTTCGCGACCTTCAGCCCGTCTACAACCGCGTGAACAACACTTTCAATCCGTGATCGGTTCCTTTCAGAGCAGACGCGTTTTGTGACGCACCACCCCGCCTGCCCGCGCTTCCCGTGCGGGCAGGCTTTTTGTCAGGCGGTACCTCGCTGGAATCCTGCCGTGTCAAGAGCGTGCAGAGAATCCCGGCAGTCTCCCGAGAAACCCGTCGTTCTTCAGGTCGAGCGGCTGGTGCCTTCGTTCTCCGGTCCGGCGCCTTCGTTCTCCAGTCCGTCGGCGAGTTGACGTGCTTCGGCGCACAGATCGTTGAGCGTTTCCAGAATGCGATCGAGGTCCGAGCGTTTGTTGCGCGCCAGCCAGAGGTGTTCGTATTCGGGGAGAAGGCGTTCGACCTTGCGGGCGAAGGCGCGGAGGCGGTCGGCAAGTTCGGCGTGGTCCTCGGCGGGCTGATCGAGCTCGTGGACAAGCATCACCTTTTCGGCCAGCAACTCGTTCATCCGCACGCCGTGCATCAGTTCGAGCTTGAGCTCGAGGTCGCCGTGCTCGTGATTGAGCAGCCCTTGCAGGACGTTGTGTGCCTCGCGTGCGGCTTCGGCGAGCTTGCGCGCCTGCATCGGGGGCAGGTTCTCGTACTGCTTGCGGTCGGTGAACGAAGCGGCCATTTGCGACCACGTCATGTCGCGGTCGGCGGCAAAGGAGAGCGCACGCAGGGCGCGTGCGACGTGGCCTTGCTGGTCCTTGAAGAAGCGTGCGCACCAGCGGCGGTCGAACTCCTCGCGGTTGGGCGCATCCACGTTCCATCCCATGGCGGCGCCGAGCGTCAGGCCATGCATGGAGCCGGCGAGCAGGTTGTAGTGGCCGTTATCGCCCCAATCGGTGTTCAGCAGGCCCGTGGCGCCGTATTTCCTCGCGGCGGCAGCATAGCGGCGGATGTTGAGGTCGGCATTGTCGAGTGCATTGAGCAGGCGGGCCCAGCCGCTGGTGCCCGGACAACCGAAGAACTCCAGTCCGGATTTGCCGAACAGTTCGCAGCTTTCGTAGTCGGTTTCCGCGTCGTAGCCCCAGTTCAGCAGGATCGTGTCGGGCGGAAGCTCGGAAACGATCTCCGGCGTACCCTTCAGGATGTCGCCCCAGATCATCATGCGCTTGCCATGGCGGGCGCACACGTCGTGGAGGAACCGGATGTGTTCGAGGTAGAGGCGGCCCCGTCCCTCTTTTTCGGCACGCGTGGCGGTCTTGCCGCGGCCCAGGTCATACGTTTCATCCGCACACACGTTGACGTAGGACGAGTCGAAGAGGGGGAAAAAGGCGTCGGCCATTTTCTCGATCAGGGCGCGGGCGTCGGCGCTGCTCATGTCGATCGTCGCGCCTTTCAGACGATCGGACCACGTCATTTCCTCCCAGGTGCCCTTCGTCTCCACATCCGCCAGATGGCGGTACTGCGGCAGGCTGAGGACGCCGCCCATGTGTCCGAAGAGTTGCAGCGACGGCACAAGTTCCACGCGCCGGTCGCGACAGTGCTCCTGAAGCAGCAGCACCTCCTCGGGGGTCAGCGCGTCCGGGCCGTGGGCGATGTCGGGGTCAAAGCGAAACGCAAAGGGATGCTCCACGTAGAGCTGGAACATGTTCCCCTTCAGGCGCGCCAGTTCCCGCACGAGGAACTTGTAGGTGTGGAGCTTGGGGACCTTGCCGCGCGAGATATCGTGATAGAAGCCACGCCAGCGGAAATCGGGCTCGTCCTCAATGGTGCCGCAGGGGAGCCCGGCCGTGCCGTGTTCGCGAACAAGCTGGATCAGGGTGCGCAGTGCGTTGAGCAGGCCCACGGCGGAATGGCCGGTGACGTCGATGCAGTCGCGCGTGATGACGATGCGATAGCCCTGCGCCTTGCGTGCGTCGGGCTCGGGCGGGTTGGCAACGGCGAGCGCAATGGCACCGGGAAACCGCTCGTCAGCCAGGCCCCGCCGGTCCATCTCGGCGTGCACCATCGCCCGCCCCGCAATGGCATCGCGCAGTTTCTGCGCCGCCAGCCACTCCGGCCGTTCCATTCCGGGTGGCAGGAGCAGGCGCATTCCCTCCCGGAACGTGAACACGCCCTTGTCCTGGGATTGTTTCTTCGGTTCGGGCAACAACAGCATCACCTGCTCCTCTTCCCGCTTCTTATTCGTAGAGTGTCCACGTGCGTTCCGCGCTCGCGGGCGGCGGCGTGAGATCGAAAACGTACAGCCGTCCCGTGCCGGAATCGATGAACGGCGCGGCGATCAGAATCTCGTCCGCCCCGTCGCCATCCAGATCACCCGATGCGACGGCATCGCCAAGCTGCAAGCCATCGACTCCGCCGTTGATGATGACGTCGGCTTCCTCATTCTGCACCAGGAACTGCGTGGGAAGGGCGCTGGCACTGCCAAAGGTGATGTAGGTTCGTCCTTCGGAGCTGAAGCCGGAACGCTCGCCATCGCGCGAAGAGTAGAGGAAGTCGCCGACTCCGTCCCCATTGAAGTCGCCTCCCGCCACGGTGGAGCCGATATTGTTCTCGGTCGCGTATCCCTTGACGAGGAACGCGGAGCTGGCAATGGGGTAGTTCCCCGCCAACGAACTGCCGCCGGCAAAGCCGTAAACGGCGCCGTGGTCGATGCTGCTGTCGCCCGCCGCATCCCAGCCTCCTGCGGCGGCGAGCACGTCGGCCCGCCCGTCGCCATTGAAGTCAGAGAGCGCGATGGCGCTGCCCAGTTCCGTGCCCGCTGCCGGGCCCGTGATGCGCAGGCTGGCGCTTTGCGATCCAAGGTCGATCGTGGATGGGAACGTGGTGCTGCCGAAGAAGGCGAAGACGCTTCCTTCAGAGGAGAACGTCGAGAGGCTGGCGTACTCGTTGCCGACCACGATGTCGCCGGTGCCATCGGCATTGACGTCACCGATCACGATGTTCGTCCCAAACTCGTCGTATGTTCCGACCCCAAGAATTGTGGCGTCGGATTTCGTTGCGAGGTCGATCGTCGTCCCCGGGGGGAAGGGGTTGCGGCCCTTGACCATGCGCACGACACCGGCACCGGAGCGCGAGCCGGCATCGGCCAGGTGCGCGCCCATCACGATGTCCGCGATGCCGTCGCCCGTGACGTCTCCGGCGGCAAGAGCATGGGCCGTTCCTCCACCAAAGAACAACGAGCCGCCCATGTCGTCGCCCGCCGTGGCGCCCAGAATCTTCACATCCCAGTCGTTCGCGGCCAAATCGTAGGTCGCCGTGTTGAAGAATCCGATGCCGCCAAAGATCACGTAGACGGCACCGGCGGCCGTGCGGCCACTGACGGTGAGCGAGGAGTCCGCGGCAATGAGATCAAGATAGCCGTCGTTATTGACGTCGCCCGCAGCGAGCGAGCGGGGAAAGGCCGACGAACCCGTTTCGCCAAGGACGACGGTGTCGGCGCTGGTGGCCGCAAGGTCGAGGAGGCCGGTGCTGCCGATGTTGGCGCTGCCGCGAATGATGTGGAGCGTGGGGCGTTGCGCGCCGCTGTAGCTGGAGCGATCCGACCCGACGAGGAGATCGTCATACCCGTCGCCGTTGAGATCCGCGCACAGAACGGGCCTGCCGAGCAGGTCGCCGGATTCCTTGCCGCGGATTTCCAGAACGCGCTCGGTGCTGTCGATCTGAACGGCCTGAGCAGAGGCGATGCCGGCCGAGCCCGCGACAACCAGGGCAATGGTCAACAAATGGCGTTTCATTGAGACTCCTCCTCTTCGTGCGAATTGGAGGAAATGTCACCCTCGACTGCCCGGTGGGCAAGGAGAGTACAATGCGGGAAATGGGGAGGCCGGTCCTCCGCAGGCAGCAGGTTTCCGGGAGTTCACCATTCCCCCAGGGAAGCAGGTTGCCACGGAAGAGACTGGCTCAGAGAATGCCCCGCAAGTATCCGGTCAAGGAGACGTGCCATGCACTTCGGGAATCGAATCGCGGGAATCGCCCTGCTGGCGGGTGTCGTATTGCCCGCGGGCGCCCAGGAACTGACACGCAACCCCTATCCCCAGAACACCCGCACGGACAGCGCAGACTTCCTGTGGCGCACCGACGTGCCCGCCGAGTCCTGGATTGCTCTGCAGGAACGCGGCGGCACCCACGCCGTGGCCTACCACAGCACCGTCCCCACCACCACGCACGAAATCCACGTCCCGGGGCTGAAGCCGGACACCGTCTACGAGTACCGCGTCGGCGCGGCCGAAGACGCGTTCCTGATGGAAACGCCGCTGTGGTTTCGCACGTTCCCCGAATCCATGCCCGCGCGGCTGGACTTCGTGGCCTATGGCGACCACCGCAACAATCCGCAGGACCACCGCGCCGTCGTTCAGGCAATCATTGACAAGACCGACGAACTCGGCTGGCCCCTGTTCGTTCTCGACACCGGCGACTACACGGGGCTCGGCGAGCACAAGACCGATTTCTACGACGCGCAGTTCTTCCAGCCCGCCAGCGGTCTGATCGAACACGCGACATTCTTTCCCGCCATCGGCAACCACGAATCCGAACGCCGCCATCCCCGCATCCCGTTTCGCTATCTTGCCAACTTCTCCGTTCCCACCGACAATTCCGGGACGGAATACTACTATTCCTTCGACGTGGGCGACGTGCACATCACCGTGCTCGACGTCTACGCCACAGAATTCGCCACGGGGAGCAAGCAGTGGGAGTGGGCGCGCCGCGACCTGGATGCCTCGGACGCAACGTGGAAGTTCGCCGTCATGCACTACCCGATCTACATTCATCGCAGCGGCCCGACGGTGAGCTACGGCAACACGAAAATCCGCGAGCATCTCGTGCCGCTCTTCGAGGAGTTCGGCGTGACGGCCGCCTTCAGTGGCGACAGCCATTTCTACCAGCGCAGCGAAGTGAACGGCGTGCACTACATTTGCACGGGAGGCGCAGGCGCTCCACTCTACGATCCCGGCGACGGCGAGGACTACATTCGCGCCTCCGCAAAAGTGAATCACTATACGTGGATCACGATCGAAAACGGCGAGATGACGCTATACGCGTTCGACCGCGACAACAATCTGCTCGACCGCATGACGGCCACGCCGCGCGCGGCCATCAGGCCGCCGGAACCGGAACTGAACTTCGTGCGCCGAATGCCGGCCGCCGATGCCACCCCCGCCGCCACCATCATCGTGGAGTCACGCGACGCCGAAGGCAACGTGACGAAGGCGCCTCTCTACGCGGAGGAAGGGATGATGAACAGCACGGCGAAGAGCAACGCGCCGGGACTCGCGGGCAACGGCACGCGCTTCTCCGACAGCGACGCCACGCTGGCGCGTTTCACGGTGACGCCGCCGATTACGAAGAAGGGAACCTACCTCGTCTCGGTGACGATTCCGAACGCATCAAGCGCCGAGGCACCGAAGACGTTGTTTGAAGTGACAACGCCGGGCGCGGAGCTGATTCGCGGACGGGTGGAGTTGTCGCCGGGCGCAGCGGGGGGCAAGTGGCTCGCCATCGGCCTGTTCGACCTCGCCCCTGGCGCGTCGATCACGTTCCTCGAATCCGCCAACGAGCCGGGACGCTTCTACGCCGACGCCGTGAAGATCGAATTGTACGAGTGACAGAGGAGCACCACGGAGGCAGCCGCCTTCGCCAGATGCTGCGACAGGCCAAGCGGGAGAAGAGAAGGAAGCGCGAATCCATACGAAGAAGGGACAGAATCTTTCTTTGGAGCCGAGCCCTTTCTTTTCCTCCGTGTCTCTGTGGTGAAAGCTCTCTTCAACACGACGCGACCGAGCCTAAAGAACAAACGCGGGGCGATGCTTTCCGGCACCGCCCCGCGTTTGTGTTTTCTGTCTGACAGAGTGTTCGTCGCTACTTGGAGAGGAACGCCTGGTGCAGGCCGCCGGCGCCGCGCGTCAGCGCCGCCGTGCCCGTCCGGGCGACTTCGCGCAGGCCGTGCGGCTCCAGCAGGTCGAGCAGCGTTTCGACTCTTTCCGTCGTCGCCACGACTTGCAGCGTCACCGACTCCATCGTCATGTCGACGATCTGCGGCTGGTACTCGTTCACGAGATCGACGAGCTCCTGCACGCTTTCCTGCGTGATCGACACCTTCACGAGCACGAGTTCGCGCGCGACGAAGAGGCCGGATTCCGAGAGGTCTTCCACCATGATGACCTCGACGAACTTTTCGAGTTGCTTGCGGATTTGTTCCACGACGCGCGACTCGCCGCGCACCGTCACGGTCATGCGGCTGCACGTCGGATCGTGCGTCGGGCCGACGGTGAGGGAATCGATGTTGAAGCTGCGCGCGGCGAACATCGCCGAAATGCGCGAGAGCACGCCGAAATGATTTTCCACCAGCACGGAGAGCACATGCGGCGTGGAGTCGGCGGAAGTTCCGTTGTTAGTAGACATGGGAGGAGGCTCCGGGAGAGTAGTCAGTTGTCAGTTCTCGGTTTTCAGTTTGGTTTCCGAGTAGGCCGGCCGTGGGATCAGCAGCCGGCTGCGAAGTCGTTCCTTCTCCCGGTTGGGTTGGCAGTCATCAGGGGTGTGAACTGACAACCGACAACCGGGAACATTGCCTAGAACAAGTCCGCCTTCACGTCGCCCATTTTCTCGTCGCGTTTCTCGCGCGGCTTGATGAAGGGGCCGACCATCATTTCGGAGTAGCTGGCACCGGGGCCGACCATCGGGAACACCATGGCGTCGGGGTCGATGCGGACTTCGAGGAACGCGGGGCCCTTGGCGGCGACAAAGCGTTCGAGCGTCTCGCGGAGCTTCGCCTTGTCCGTCAGGCGCTCGGCAAACTTGTAGCCGTCCGCCTCGGCCGCCTTCACGAAGTCCTTCTCGTGCATCGTCTTGTCCGTGCCCGAGAAGCGCTCCTGGAACATCAGGCGCTGCCACTGGCGCACCATGCCGTCGCCCTGGTTGTTGAGCAGCAGGATCTTCACCGCCGCGCCATACGTCGTTGCCGTTTCCATCTCGCCGATGTTCATGCGGATCGAGCCGTCGCCGTCCACGCAGATCACCGTCTTGTCCGGGCAGGCGAGCGCCGCGCCGATTGCCGACGGCAGGCCAAAGCCCATCGTGCCCATGCTGCCGCTCGTCAGCCACTGGCGCGGGTTCACGAAGTCAAAGTACTGCGCGGCCCACATCTGGTGCTGGCCCACGCCGGTGGTCACGATCGCCTCGCCGTTCGTGATCGCGCTCAGCGTGCGGATCACTTCCTGTGGCTGGATGAGCGGGCTCTCCTCGTTGTAGGCAAGCGGGTGCTGCTTCTTCAGTTCGACGATGTGCTCCACCCACTTGGAGAAGTCCTTGTTGAAGCCCGTCTTCCTGCCATGGGCCGTCAGTCCGGCGAGCCCGGTCTTCACGTCGCCCACAAAGGACCAGGTGACGTTCTTGACCTTGCCGATTTCGGCGGCGTCGATGTCCAGGTGCGCGATGTTCTTCGCGTTGGGCGCGAAGGCGTGCACCTTGCCCGCCACGCGGTCGTCGAAGCGCGCTGCGGCGGCGATGAGGAAGTCGCAGTCCTCCACGGCGTAGTTGGCGTAGGCCGTGCCGTGCATGCCGAGCATGTGGAGCGACAGCTCGTCGCGCGTGTCGACCGAGCCGATGCCCATGAGCGTCGTCACCACGGGGATGCGGAACATCTTGGCGAACTCGCGCAATTGCGGTGTGGCACCGGAGTTGATGATGCCGCCGCCGCAATAGAGAAGCGGGCGCTCGCTCTCGGCCAGCATGGCGAAGAAACTCGCGGCGTCCTCGTCGCTCAGCGTGGTTGCGTCGAGCTGGGCGCGGCGTTTCTCAAAGCCTCGGAAGTCGAGCATCCCTTCGCCCTGGAACACGCCGGTCCAGTTCTGCACGTCCTTGGGCAGGTCGATCACGACGGGGCCGGGGCGTCCGCTGGTGGCGATGTCGAAGGCCGAGCGGATCGTGGCCTCCAGCTCCTCGGGGTTCGTCACCAGGAACGTGTGCTTGGCGCACACGCTCATGATGTTGAAGACGGGTGCTTCCTGGAAGGCGTCGGTGCCCATGGCGGCGCGCGGCACCTGGCCGCAAATCAGCACCATGGGGACCGAGTCCGCCGCGCAGTCGCGGATGGGCGTCACGCAGTTGGTGGCCCCGGGGCCGGAAGTCACGATGGCGACACCGACCCGGCCCGTGGAGCGCGAGTAGCCTGCGGCCATGAAGCCCGCGCCCTGCTCGTTGGCGGGCACGACGAGGTTGATGTGCTTCCTGGATGTCTCGGGCTGCTTGGCGTTGTGGCGGAAGATGGCGTCGTAGGTCGGCAGGATCGCACCGCCGCTGTAGCCAAAGACCGTGTCGACACCGAGGTCCGACAACACCTGGACGACCATTTCGGCGCCCATCATTTGCTTTCCGGCGAGTGGGTGTTTCGCGCCGGCGTTTTTCTTCGTGGTCTCCATCGTGTCCAGAGCCATGGTCGCTCTCCTGTTCGGGGGTGTTCCCCGTGAGTCGTATGGTGGTAGTTGGGTGGCAGGGCTGCGGATTCAAAGAAAATGCCGCTGATCAATTCAGCGGCTGCGTCTCAGGCCCCAAGATGTGCACGTGCGTCCCCGCCCGCCGGCAGCATCTCAGGGCCGTCGTACGACTACGAGGACGCCGTTGGCGGCGTTGGCGGGGAAAGATGCGATGCCCGTGGCGCACAGGGCCTGGCCCTGCGCCGAAACGGCGCGGGCGGGGCGAAGGGGGCTGGCGGACGGGCGAATCATGGGAACGGCAATCACTTTTGACGATCAGGTACTTTCCGACAAACAGGAGCCGACATGGCACCGACATGGGGGTGGCAGTCAACCGAAAAAATCCGGCCGGGCTGCACGAGCAACCCAGCCGAAGGAGAGAACGCGAAACGAGGGAGAGGGTCAGTCGATCTGGAACGAGTCGAGCTCGACGGGGAGGGAGATGCTGGCAGGAGGCGTCTGGTTAGCGGAATTGTCACCCGTCCAGTTGGCGCTATCGTTGATGGCAGCGCGTGCCGCCGCCGCATTGGCAAAGCTGGTGGCTCCTGTATATGCGGCATTGTCGGCCTCGTCGATGGCAATGGCGTTCGTTCCATCAGTCAAGCCGGTTGGCAGGGCGCTGGTGTTGGAGCTTGTCGCGTCACTCTGCCAAACGCCAGCTCCTTCATTATTGATAGCCGTGATGAAAGTCGGAGAGGCTTCCAAGCCTTGGTAGGCGAGGATCTGGTCGCCCGAGGTCGAGATGGCCATGCTGCCAGAGCTGGCCACAGTGCCAGCGCTTGCAGTGTTTGCGGTCGCGTTGATCGTTACGATTGTTTCGGCAGCAACGCCACCAGCCGGAGCCGTCCAAGTCTTGATCCCCTCATTTGCACGGAAGGAGCCGGCAGAATACCAACCGTTGTCGGTAAACTTGATTTCTTCGCTGCCCGGAATATCTACCAACGCGATGAACGAAAACGTGTCGTCGCCGTCGGCATTGTAGCTAACAAAAGCAATGTCACCTGCACTGAGGGCAGCAAAAGACTGGCTCGCGGCAAGCATGCTCACCGCTGCGGCAAGAACGAACCCCTTCTTCATATCGAAAACTCCAAAAGGAAATTTGCGCGGCGCGGCCGCGCGTGCCGTGTTCAACGGAAGGAACTCCAACCTTCCCCCAAATCTCCGGCTTTATTTTGAGGCCTAATATCACTCCGAGGTGCCTCCTGCTGTCAACCCTCAACGGGACGATGTAACCGAATTAACACAGAACAGGCCCCATTCGCATGGAAATACTGGCTGGGATCACCCCCGCCCCGCCAAACAGCAATAGAGACAGCACGCGTCCGAAAAAAGTCTCCTTCCCGCCTTATTTTTCCTATAACTCTTGCTTTCCCAGCAGATGACACTAATGTTGTTTTCGAAGTAATTCTTCCCCGCCCGGCCTCCAAAAATCGGGCACTCCATTCCCGGGAGAAACGGAACATGATCACCTACAACGAAATCCCCGGAACCAATATTGCCGAAATCATGGTGGGTGGAAAAGTCACGAAAGAGAACTTCGACGCCCTTGTTCCAAAATTGGAAAAGTTGATCCAGGAGCACGGCAGCGTGCGCCTGCTCGAGGAAATCCGCGACTTTGGCGGCTTCGACCTTTCGATTCTGTGGGACGACATGAAGTTCGCATTTGGCCACATGAAGGACTTCGAGCGCGTTGCCGTCGTCACCGACAAGCGATGGATCAAGAACTGGGCGAAGCTGAGTGCGGTGTTCATCAAGGCGGAAGTCGAGCTGTTCGAGCTGAACCGGATCGAGGACGCCAGAGCGTGGCTGGGCACGAAGTAAACGGGGCGGCCGTCAGCAGGCATCCGCCTCTTCGTGAAGATGCCCGAACGTGATGACAACGCTGCCCGTCTTGTGCCCTCCCTCCGCATGGCGGTGGGCCTCGGCGATTTGTTCGAGGGGATAGCGGCGGTCGATCACGGTGCGCAGCTTGCCGGTCTCGGCCAGTTCCTTGAGGAGGAGCAGGTCCTCGCGTGTTCCCATGGCCACCGTGCCGATCGCCTTTTTGCCGCCAAACAGTGACGTCCACGCCATCTGGGCCATCAGGCGGGGGCCGAAGACGAGGGCGAGAAAGCGGCCCTTCTTCGTCAGTGACCCCTTGCATTGGGAGAAGGTGACCTTGCCGACGGTGTCGAAGATGATGTCGTAGGTTTCGCCGTTCCTTGTGAAATCCTGTTTTGTGTAGTCGATGACGTGATCCGCGCCGAGCGAGGCCACCAGTTCCACGTTGGGTGTGCTGCAAACACCGGTGACTTGTGCGCCAAAGTGTTTGGCGAGTTGCACGGCGAACGTGCCGCATCCGCCGGAAGCGCCGTTCACGAGCACTTTGTGGCCGCGTTGAATGCGCCCCTGTTCCCTGAGAAAATGCAGCGAGGTCAGGCCGCCGAAGCAAATGCCCGCCGCCGCTTCCTCGTGCGTCATGCTGGTCGGTTTGGCGACAACCTTCGCGTCCTGCGGCAGTGCCTTGTACTCCGCGTGCCCGCCGAATCCGTTTGACGCGGTGTCCGCGAGGACGGCGTCGCCCACCCTGAATGATGTGACATCCCTTCCCACGGCCACCACGTCGCCCGAGAGTTCCACGCCAAGAATGCGGGTCTTTGGTTTCGTAAGACCATTCATCAATCGGATGATTGGTGGTTGTGCTTTCCGGAATCGCCAGTCCGCGGGCGTGACCGTGGCGGCATGAACACGAATCAGGATTTCGTTGTCTCCGGGCACGGGTTTTTCCACGTCCTTGATTTGAAGGACTTCTGGTGGCCCGTACTGTTCATAGCTGGCGGCTTTCATCAAACGGCCTTCCCTGGCGAGTCTTCCCCGGTTCTTCTCTCCGAAGTCCTTCTCCCTGCATTAGGAGAAGTGTCAGGGAGAGTGCAGCGCACTGTCCAGACAGTTCGGTGATGCTGGAGAGTGCGTGTCCGGAATATAAATGAAAGACGGGGAGCGGCGCCGTGGCCGTTCCCCGTCGGGTGTTCGCGTTGAGTGACTTGCGGGTTACTTGATGCCGCGTTCCTTGCGGCGGTGATGGACGAGCAGCGGCATGCCGTAGATGTTGATGAAGCCTTCGGCCTTGCTGTGATCGAACTCGTCGTCGGCCTCGTAGGTCGAGAGCTTGCGGTCGTAGAGCGAGTTGGGGGACATGCGGCCGATGGGGCGCGCGGAGCCCTTGTAGAGGCGCAGTTTGACTTCGCCGGTGACGACGTAGTTCGAGCGCTCGATGAAGTCCTGCAACGCCTCGCGCAGGGGGGAGAACCAGAAGCCGTTGTAGATGATGTCGATGAACTTGAGATCGACGGCTTCCTTGAAGCGCTGGCTTTCCTTGTCGAGGGTGAGCGCTTCGAGTTCGCGGTGTGCGGCGATGAGCATGGTGGCGGCGGGCGCCTCGTAGACTTCGCGGCTCTTGATGCCGACGAGGCGGTTCTCGATCATGTCGAGACGGCCGACGCCGTGGCGGTTGCCGATCTCGGTGAGTTTTTCAATGATGGTGCGCACCTTGAGCTTCTTGCCGTTGAGCGTCTCGGGCTTGCCGTGACGGAAGCCGATGATGACGTCCTCGGGCTCGTTGGGAGCGTTGACCGGGTTGACGGTGTCCTGGAAGGCGTCCTCGGGGGCGACGTGCCAGGGGTCTTCGAGCTCGCCGCACTCGATGGCGCAGCCATACAGGTTCTTGTCGATGGAGAAGGGCTTCTGGCGGGAGATGGGGAGATAGATGCCGCGTGCCTCGGCGTAGGCGAACTCGTCGTCGCGGCTCTTCATTTCCCACTCGCGCAGGGGTGCGATGACCTTGAGTTCGGGTGCGAGCGCCATGAAGGTGAACTCAAAGCGGCACTGGTCGTTGCCCTTGCCGGTGCAGCCGTGGGCGATGGCGTCGCAGCCTTCGGCCTTGGCGACATCAACCATGTGCTTGGCGATGAGGGGGCGGCCGAGCGAGGTGTGCATCGGGTAGCGCCCTTCGTAGAGGGCGTTTGCCATGATGGCGGGGACGATGAAGTCCTCGACGAATTCTTCACGCACATCCTGAATGGTGCACTTCTTGGCGCCGGTGTCCTTGGCCTTCTTCTTGAGGGCGGTCATGTCGCCGCCCTGGCCGAGGTCGCAGCCATAGGCGACGACTTCGCAGCCGTA
Source organism: Candidatus Sumerlaeota bacterium (assembly GCA_030156535.1). Lineage (GTDB taxonomy): Bacteria > Sumerlaeota > Sumerlaeia > SLMS01 > JAHLLQ01 > JAHCAW01. The sequence continues at coordinate 70,144 of JASGMJ010000010.1, read as the reverse complement.
GTTTTCAATGAGCCAGGGAATCATGACGGAGGTGTCGAGGCCGCCACTGTAGGCGACGAGGACCTTATTCACGCCGCGGCGCTCGGGCGCGAGCTCATCCTGTCCGGGGCGTCGCAGAGAAAGCTTCTGGGACTGACCGCCCGGTTCGTAGGTGGCTTTTGGCGGAACGTCCTTCGCGGCGCGAATGCGTTTCACACCGGAAGTTTTTGCGGCTTTCTTTGCGGCTTTCTTTGCCATGGACGCGGGAACCTCCCGATAAATTTGGGGGGCACGATTCGGGCTCGGCGCCGTCTCGGATCAAGCCAAATCCCCGATTTTCACATGGTTCGTGCCTTGTGGTGCGCGGTTCGTTGCGTCCTGTTGTTCCGTCCCTGCATGGATTGACTCGCATCGTCCACACCCACATCCCGCCGTTCTCCGTGCTTGCCCTGCGCGTCACGGCGGGAGAGGAAAAGGCCACGAAGGGCAATCCCGGCACGGAGAGGCGCGATGGCACGCAAGGCACTGATTCTTCTCGGCGCGGTGATGGTGCTGGCCGCGTGCTATTCGCCGCGCAACAAGTCGCGCATCGCGTTCGTCGAGCACTTCGGCGGCACCTACCGCACAAGCGACGTGGAAATCTTCGAGACCTTTGCCCGCGAGATGCCTTCGGGCGAGCGGCGCTTCGTGATGGTGGGCGCGGTGCCGAACAAGGAACTCGGGGGCTGGAACATGGTGTGGGCGGAAGTCGGCCGCGTGGGAGGCTCCACGTATCTGCCGCTGGAGTACCCGGCGGCGCCCGTCGAACGTGCCCGCTCCTGGGATGATGCCCGCAAAGCCGCCGCGCGTCTTCGCGCCTCGCTTGAGGAACAATGGGCGGACTCCGCGCCGTAACGCCTGCGTGGGTCCGCGCGGCCCCGTGGCTCTGGCTGGCCGCAACGCTTGCCCTGCTCGCGCCTCTGGCCCTGGGACTTGGCAGTGCCGAAGCCCTTCCCGATTCGTCCTCTGCCTCCACGTTGCCCCGTCTGGCACATCTGGCGTGGAACAGCCTGCGCATGAGCACCGGCGCGGCCGTCTTTGCCTTGCTGCTTGCCGTGCCCGTGGCGCTGGCGGCGGCGCGTTTGCTGCCGCGCCGCGCGGGCGTCCTGCTGCTGGCCATTGCGTGCGTGCCGCTCTTCCTGCCGCCCACGGTGCTGGCCGTCGCGGCCGTCCGGCTGTCCGGACCGGCCGGGCTGCTGACCGAGTGGCTGACGGGGAGCCAGGCCGTCTTCCCCGTCACCGAGCAAATCCGTGGTCCCGCCCCGCTCATTCCCGGAGCGCCGATCTACACGTTGTGGGGCGGCGCGGGGGTGCTGGCGTGGGGATTGGCGCCGCTGGCGATTCTGGCTCTCGCGGCCGTGCTGGAACGCACGGATTCCGGGGCCGAACAGGAAGCGCTGCTGCACACCGGTCCCGCGCGCGTGCTGCTGCGGGTGACGCTGCCGATGGCCGCGGGGGGGCTGCTGGCCGGGGGCGGACTGGTGTTTCTGTTCGGCATCATCGAACTTGGCGTGCCCGAAGCGCTGCGCAGCCTGCCCGTGCTGGTTTCCGAAGTGTACGTTCAGTTCGGCGTGTACTTCGACACGCGGTCGGCACTGCTGGCGAGCCTGGGGCTTGGGGCGCTGACGGCGCTGGTGGCGGGCGGGGCGGGCTGGCTGGCGCTGCGCGCCGGAGCCACGGAGGAAGCGGGCGCGGAGGGGGATGCCCGGCCGCTGCCGCCTTCGGCAGGGACGCGGTGCCTGACGGTGCTGGGCGTGGTGCTGGGGGCCGGACCGGGGGTGCTGGCGCTCGGAGTGCTCTTCTGGACGGCCACGGGCCCCGAAGGCCCCGGCGCTGTCTGGCGCGTGGTCTGGGGCACAGCTGCGGACGAGTTCGGTCTGACGCTCCTGCTCGGCGCCGTGCTGGCTTTGGCGGCCGGCGTGCTGGGGACACTGGCCGGTTGGGGGCTGGCGTCGACGCGGCGTCCGTGGCCGGGGCGCGTGGCGCTGCTGCTGGCGTTGGTGACGCCCGCGCCGCTGCTGGCCGTCGGGACGCAGGTGCTGCTGCGGCTGCCGCCGGGGTCGCTGCCGCTGGGGCTGGATGACGCGCTGGCGGCGCTGGGCCAGACGCACGCGCCGCTGCTGTTCGTCTGGCTGCTGCGGTTTGGTCCAATCGTGGCGCTATTGGTGGAGCGTTCGTTGCGGCTGCTGCCCGAGGATGCCGCCTCTGCCGCCGCGCTGGAGGGTGCGGGGCCGGTGGCGTTCTGGCGCGGCATTGCGTGGCCGCAGTGCCGGCCGGCCATCGCGGCGGGGATGCTGGCGGCGTTTGCGCTTTCGCTGGGCGAGGTTGGAGCCGCCGTGCTGCTGCTGCCGCCGGGGACGACGACGCTGGGCGTGCGGCTGCTCACGCTGATGCACTACGCGCCGACGGGTCAGGTCAGCGCGCTGTGCCTGCTGCTGCTGGCGCCGGGCGTAGCGGCCTACGCGGCGACTGCCGGGCTTGTTGCCGTGCACCGCCTCAGTCGACCAGCCCCGTGTGCTTCTTCAGCCGCGTCTCGATGACATGGTTGGGAACGCGGACGTTGTAGAGCAGCATCCGGGTGTCGTCGAGGTAGGCGCGGGTCAGGCCGTTCTGGGTGTCGATGACGACGAAGTTGTTTCCCGCGCCAAGCGCGACGGCCTGGTAGCGGCCGACTTCGGTGTCGTTCTTGTCGACCAGTGCCATCAGCTCCTCGACGTCGGTCTTGGCGGGGGCGAGCGCCGTTCCGTCGCCGAGCACCACGATGCCCTCCTGGCGGCGCGGGAACAGGATTTCGTCGACGGACTGATTCTGGAACGGGGTGGGCCGCTCGGGCATGGTCTGGCCCATCATCAGCATGGCGGCGCCACCGAGCACGACACCAGCCGCCAGGGCGCGATAATCCAATCGCTTCATCGCAGGTTCTCCGATTGAAGGTGGTCTGAACGCGACTTGCTATACAAGAGTCGTGCTCGCCCGGGATGGGACGCGCGGATCAGGCAAAGGGAGAAGGGAGCCAAAGGGACAAGCAGGGGACTGCGGTTCGGGGGGGGGCGGATGCCGGACTCGGCCAAGACGCCCCAGCCACGTCGGTTGTCGTGAATTTACGGTTGGGGGGCCGCGTTTCCGCCGCTCAGGCCGTGCAGCACCAGGCGCCCGTTCGCGTTGGGGAAGTCGATGCGCAGCGAGCGCAGCCGGGCGCCTTCGGCCAGCCACGCGGGCTCGTTGTGCAGAGAGAAGGCGGCCCGGGTCGCGGGGGCGGCGTCCTCGGGAAATTCCGCGAGGTGGCGGCGGAAGCCGGACTCGGGGAGGTTGTTGACGTGGAAATAGAGCACCGTCCTGTAGAGTCTGCCCTCTTCGGCGGACGCGGGGTCGAACTCCAGAATCAGGCGGTCGCCGAACTGCTCGGTGGGAATGCCTTCGGGCGGGGTGAGGCGGAGCATGGTGCCTGCCGGGGCGTCTTCGATGATCAGCTCGCCCTGCTCGCCGAGGCGGTGCGGGAGCGGTTCTCCGCCCGCAAGGACGGTGATCTCCCAGCCCGCTTGTGCCAGTTCGCCGAAGCTGGCGGCCAGCGGTTCTCCGGCGGCTTCACACCGCGCCGCCCACGAGGCGTCCAGTGCCTCCAGCGCGGCGCGCAGTTCGGCAGAGTCGGGCGGGGTCCAGAGACCGTCCTCCCAGCGCGTCTCCAGACTGCTCAGCGCGTGCGGAGCCGTCTCGCGCACGTGCCAGCGGATCAGCGCGCCGCGCGCCAGCAGATGCGTCCACTCGCTGAATTCCCCGCTCTCCAGATGACGGGGCACATGCGAGCCATCGAGCGAGAGTCCCTGATGGCGCAGCGGGGCGTAGAAGAGCTGCCAGACGCGCTGGGCCTCGACGCGGCGCGATGGCAGGAGCCAGTAGAACGCACTGAGTCCGATTGCCATGAGCAGGGCGGCGCGGACAGGCCAGCCGCCCACGTGGCGCTCCATCCAGCCGGTGCGGGGTTCGGTCATCGGACGACCTCCCAGACGGCCATGGGGTCAAACTCGCCGGGGCTCCACGGGTGTTCACCGGCCCAGTGCTCGGCTCGGAAGACGCACCGGAAGTGCTCGGGTCGGCGCTCCATCAGCAAACTCTCCGCCCAGCCATAGTGCGCCACGACGTGGGTGGCGCGCGATTCGAGCACGCGGTCGACCCACTGCATTTCGTGGGGGCCGAGTTCGGCACCGGGCAGCGCAACAATCTGATACGGGCCGCCGGGCTCGTAAATCCAGTACGGCGAATACTGGTAGGTGACGTAGCCGATCCAGTTGGCGGGGTTGGAGGCGAGTTCCTCGCGGACGAAGTCCCGGGCGGAGTAAGCGTCGGGCGTGCGCCAGAGGGCCTCGGGGCGCGCGTCACCCGTGAGAAACGGGTAGGCAGCATACAGCGGCGGACGCGGCCAACCCGTCACCGACGGAATCGCGCGCGCTGTGTTCCATCCCACCGCCAACACCAGCAGAGCCAGCAGCACTCCCCGGGCCAGCGGCCGCGCCTCGGCCAGCAGCAACGCAAACGCCAGCCCCCCCACCGTCATCAGGCACAACGTGTAGCGCGGCCACCACAGGTCGGGCAGGCCGATGAAGAGCAGCACCTCGGCCGCGAGCAACATCGTCCACCCGGCCGTGCGTTCGCGCATCAGGCGCAGGGCAAGCGCCAGCGTGGCCGGAAGGAGCAGCCCCACCGCGGCCGGTCCCGTTCCGGCCAACCGGTTGCCCAGATGGGTGACGCCGATGGACTCGAACGGCGAGCGGAGCCAGAAGAACCACTTGCTCACCTCCTGTTCGGCGATGCCCGCGAGGTTCACCCCCGGATCAACGACCCCGGGAAAGAGCACGCGCCCGGCCACCTCGATCCGAATCGGGTAGAGCGGGTTGTTGTAGACGACGACATTGCGCAGCAGCCAGATGCCGGCGAAAAGCAGGCCGAAGAGCAGTCCGGTCAGCAGCATGGCGGCGGCATTGTGGATGCGCGCGGGGCGATCCTCTCCGCGCCGCCAGGCGAGCACCAGCGCGGCCACTCCAAGCAGACCCGCCGCGACGAGGACCGACGCCTTCGTCCCCGCCAGATGCCCGAGCGCCAGCCCGGCAAACCAGATCCACACGCGGACGCTCCCGCCCTCCGTGCGCAGTCCGGCGAGCGCCCACAGCACAAGCGCCACGGCGGCGGCGGCCTGCAAATCGGCGTAGACCTCCGTGCTCTGGAGGATGACGTCGGGCATCGAAACAACGGCGAGCCCGGCGGCCGCAACCGCCCAGCCCGGCAACACCAGCCGTCTCCCCAATGCCCACAGCGCCAGCATCCACACGCCCGCGTACAGCCCCTGGATCATCCCGGCGCCACGAAACGATCCGCGCGCCTCGACCCATTGGACGATGGCCAGGCTCTTGATGCTCGGATACGTTTCGCCCCACCACCACCCGGTGGCCTGGTCCCAGGGCTGGCGCAGGCCGAGTTCAAACGTCTCCGTCCCCAGCCATTGAACGGGTTGCAGCGTGTGGTACTCCACGGCGTCGGCGATGCGCGGTTCGAGAAACCAACCGGGCACCGTGGAGGCCATGATCCAGAAGATCACCAGGCCCCACAGGAGGCGCGTGGGCCATCCGGCCATCCGTACTTCGCCGAACCAGCCTCGCAGAATCGCCGGGCCCAGCGTGGCGCGCAGGCTCGCGTCCTCCTCGCTGCGCTGCATGGCCAGCGCCACGAATCCCGTGATGACCAGCAACACGGCGGCCTGGGTGCTGGCGATGCTGGAGAGGGAAACAGTGTGCAGCGTCAGGCCGACCAGAACGGGCACGCAGAGAAACTGGGTGAGCGCGAGCAGCGTCCACGCCACCGCGCGGTCGGCCACGTCGGCATCAGGCAGCAGGCGTTGCGCCACGAGGCGCCCCCCCGCGGCACACACCAGAACAATGAAGAGCAGAAGCAGCATCACCACGCCTCTGTTTTCATGTAGCACGGACCTTCATGGCTTGTCACGAGGCAGATGCAGGGAAGACGGGGGCGCGGTTTGTGGTTCGTTGCGTCCTGCCCCGCCCCGGCATCGGTTGGCTCACGGCAGACCGGAAAAGGAGCCGTGCGCCCTGCCCTAATTGGGTTTGGCAAGCACGTTGCGCACGGCGCGCAGGAGCGTGTCGCGGCCGTAGGGCTTGGCGATCAGCGTAAGTCCCTCGTCGAGAACGAAGTTGGTGTGCAGGGCGTTTTCGCTATAGCCACTGGCAAAGAGGACTTTGGCGCCGGGGCGGATTCTCCGCATTTCGTCCAAGGCTTCGCGTCCACCCATGCCTGGCATCACGACGTCCAGGATCGCGAGGTCGATCTCGCTGGCGTGCTTGCGAAACAAGGCGACGGCACTGGCCCCATCGTGGGTGGCAAGAACCGTGTAACCGGCACGTTCGAGGACGAGGCGTGCAAGGTTGCGCACCATCTCATCGTCCTCGGCGAGCAGAATTGTCTCGGATCCCCTGACTGGTGCGTGGTGGGAAGCGGACTTCACCGGCCCCGCCTCCATGCCGGAGACGGGGAGGTAGACGTGGAAGATCGAACCCTCACCGGGTTGGCTCTCGGCCGTGATCATTCCGCCGTGCTGCTTGACGATGCCATAGACAGTTGCGAGCCCAAGGCCGGTGCCCTTGCCCACTTCCTTGGTGGTGAAGAAGGGCTCGAAGATGTGGTCGAGCGTTTCCTTGTTCATGCCGATGCCAGTGTCGGTCACGCTCAGGAGAACATACTCCCCTTCCACTGCCCATTGATGCGTGGCGATGAATTGCTCGCCGATGGTGATGTTGCTGGTGGCGAGGGTAATGGTTCCGCCCTCCGGCATGGCGTCGCGGGCGTTGACGCACAAGTTGACGATGGTCTGCTCGATCATGCCGCGGTCGGCGTGGATGGAGGCGAGTTCTTCTCCGGGGGTCCATTCGACGCGGACGTGCTCACCAATGACGCGGCGCAGCATCTGGAGCAGGTCGGTGACGACGCCATTGAGTTCAAGAACGCCCGGCCGCATGATCTGGCGCCTGCTAAAAAGGAGGAGTTGCTCGACGAGGCGTGCGGCGCGTTGTCCTGCTTCGGCGACTTCGAGGAGGCTCTCGTGGGCGGGGTGCCCTTGCGGCACGTCTTCGAGGGCCATGTCGGTGGCGCCGCTGATGACCTGCAGCAGGTTGTTGAAGTCATGGGCAACACCGCCAGTGAGTTGGCCGATGGCGTCCATCTTCTGTGCGTGGCGGTATTGTTGTTCCAGGTTCGCCCTTTCGTCCTCCGCCTGCCGGCGGTCGGTGACGTCCTGATTGAGCACGATCGCGCCCTGCACTTTTCCGTGTTCGTCCAGGATGGGGGTGGTGTAGTTCAGGATTGTCCTGGTCTGTCCGTCGAAGGCGTCGATTTCGAGCAGTTCGTCCTGTACGGTGATGCCTTCGCGGATCGTGCGCGCGAGCGCCCATTCGTGCGGGGCAATGGGTTCACCCGAGGGAAGACGGCGAGCCTTGAAGACGCCGTACTCCATGAGCGGCACGTGTGGCTCGGCGCCCCAGATTTTCACTCCGGCGGGATTGCCACGCAGGATATTTCCCTCGTTGTCGGCGAACCAGAGGCCGATGGGGAGGATGTCGAAGATTTTCTGGAGCATGCTCTCGCGGTGGCGCAGTTCCTCTTCGGCGTGTTTGCGTTCGGTCAGATCGACACCCAGACAGGTGACGTCCACGACGACGCCCTCGGCATCCTTTGTCAGGACATTAAACCACGCGACGTCGCGGCGCTCTCCCCCACGCGTCAGGATGGTGCTCTCGTATGTCGAAGACTCCACGGTTTCGCCGCTGGTCATTGCAGCGATAAAGTCAGCCCGCAACTGCTCGCGTTGTTCCCGGGGAATGAAGGTCGCGAACCAGTCTTTGCCAAGAACGTCTTCTTCCTCCCAGCCGGTGAGTTGAAGGAAATGATCGTTGGCAAAGACGATTCTCGCCTTCGGGTCGATACCGACGCCGATTTGTGGCGTGTGGAGCAGGATATCCTTCCATTTGCGTTCGGATTCTTCGAGCGCCTCGATGGTGCGTTTGCGCTCGGTGACGTCGATGGCAAATCCCTCGATCGTGAACGCGCCGCCGCGAAGCTTCTCCGAAATTCTGGCGCTCATGTTGATCCAAACGCGCCGTCCGTCGGCGGCACGTGCCTGGTATTCGAAGTCCTTGGCGGTTCCCTGCTCTTTGAGAAGGCTCAGGAATTCGGCGCGGCGCTCGGCGCTCACGTAGAGATGCTGGCCGAGGTTGGTGTAGCGGGCGATCACCTCTTGCGGCGTCGCGCAACCGAGGATGCGCGCCATGGCGGGATTGACGGCGAGAGCGCTGCCGTCGGACGTGGTGGTGAAGATGCCGATGGGGGCGTTCTCGTAGAGTTCGCGGTACTTGCGCTCGCTGGTACCCAAGGCCTCCTCGGCCTTCTGGCGGCGCTCGATTTCGCGCTTCGCCTGCGAGAGTTCCGAACGCGCTTCCTCAACTTCGCGGAGAATCGCGAGGACGGGGCGGCTCTCGATTCCCCCACCCACCTTGCGATTCTGCCACTCCAAATAGAGTGAAAGAAACGGAAAGACGAACACCGAAACGACAAGGCGGCTGAGCAGCGTGCCCTGCATGATGCTGAGGTAATGCGGCGTGCCCAGGAACGCCCCCGTCGAAAAGAACACGACGTCCAGCCACAACACGCCCAGCAACGTCAGGTAAACACGCAGGGTTCTCGGAATCTTCAAGAGCGGCTTGCCCAGAAACTCCCACGCCATCGCCAGAAACAGCAGATCCGCGATTGTTGTTATCACCGAGGCCGAATTGATGCGAAGGCTGGGAACGGGAACCGTTGACAGAAACTCCACTCCCGACAGACGCGCCTGTGCATGCAGCACCTCCGCGATGAGCGGCACCATGGCCGAGATACCGGCAACCGTCAGGATCGCCAGCCGGGTCGAGCGCACCCCGTCGAAAACATAGACGACAAACACGCCAAGCAGCAGCGCCGTGTAGAATACCGTGGAACCCACCATGAACGTGATCCCGGCAGCCTCAACCTGCACGCCAGCGTCCGTCACCCAGGACATCACGGCCGTCAGGCCCCCGAGCAGCGCATAGAAAGGTCCCAGCCCCACGCGATGCCTCAACGAATGACAACCGAGCACCAACAGGTAAACTGCGACTGCTTCAGCAATCAGGATCACTATGCCGCCATTCATTTGAAGGTACCCTACTCATGGTGCAGTCAATGAAGCACCGAAGCCTTACCCTTACAACCGTGCTTTACCCACTGGTAGCAAAGGTCAACACTCAACCCAAGGTCCGAGTTTGTGCTTCTCCTCGCCGGAAGACAAGGGAGGAGTTGGGAGCAGACAAAGCCCGTTGGATTCCCCGTCCATCGCCTCCAAAACATCGGAATGCTCACCGGAACCTTTCCGGTGAATAGTTGGTCAGAGTCCCGGAAAAGGGTTCGATGGTGGGTGAACCCGCATTTCTCTATAGGGGGATATAGCCATGAAGGTGCTGCTTTTTTCCATGGCGTTGGTGGGTGGCGTGGCTGCGGCGGGGAGCGCGTGGACGTGCGAACCGTGTGGCGCTGCGAAGACCGCAATGAATGACCCGGCGGCGGAAGCCACCATCGAGTCACCCGAGGAGGACAGCACCCCCGGCACTGTTGTTGCCGGAACCGAATCGGTGAGCAGGCACACCATGCGCGAGGCGCTGGAAGACGCGCCCGAGTTCGCCATCAAGGCGCCACTCGTTACGCTCGCCGAAGCCCGCGTCGTGGGCGAGGACCGCTATCGCGCGGACGTGGCGGGCATTCCTCTGCTCCAGGGCATGGGGAGCGGCGGCCGCGGGAAGAAGGAATCCGTCTTGGTGGACGTTCCCCTTCTGCGCCTGCTTTCCATCGATGCCAAGGCCGGCGAAGACGGCGAAGCGGAAACGGTTTCCCTCGAAGCAGGCGAACTGCTCTGGGCCAACCTGTTCAGCGCCAAGGCCAACATCGTCCCCCAGGAGAACGGTACGACCCTCGAGAACGCCGAATGGAGGATGCTGGACGCGGGGCTCGTGACGCTCGCCGCCAAGGATCAGAAGCCCGACGGCTGGGAGTTCAACGTCGGCCGCGTCCTGTGGGCGCGCCTGTGGGAAAACGGCGTCGATGGCGACGCCACCTTCGTCCACCTCGGCAACAAGCTGCCCGGCACGGTGATGTCGGTGCGCACCTCGTCCGACCCGCAGGACGAGCAGTACACCAAGCTGCTGAAGTTCCCGCTGGTCAGTCTGTTCGAGTCCGAGCACGACGGCGATTCGGGCAAGCAACGCCTGCTCGACGTCACGCTCGCCAGCCTGTACAAGGCCGATCAGGACAAGAACGGAACGACGGCCTCGGTGCTCAACCTGCCGCTGGGCACGGCGCTGCTGAAGACCGAATCGGATTCCAAGGGGGGCCACGAATTCCGGTTCCTGCGGCTGCCGATTCTCGGGTCCGTCTTCGGGCACAAGAGCGATGGCGACGGAGCTTCGGCCACGAAGTTGCTGTTTGTTCCCATTTCGCATATCGACTGATGCGGGGGCGTTCATCATGAGCGCGAGGCTTCATGACGAAGCAGGATTGTTGGACCCCTACCGGGGTCCGGCCCTTTATCATTGTCCACCGTCCCCGCGTTGAAACGCGGGGCTATTCATGTCGCGTCCCTGCCGGGACGCTGACCACATCATGGCGCCAATCCGTGGAATCGTGCGGGGCGAACAGTAGCGACTGTTCACGGTTGCGTGGCGAGTCAGCGACTACTCTTTGCAATATGCGTTTCCGACTGGCTGCCAGAATTGGCCCCGGCAGGGGCCTGACAACCCTAGCCCCGGCATTCATGCCGGGGTGCCTGGCAGTTATGTGACGCGACCCCGGCAGGGGTCGGACACAATCGATGTGCCCGGCTGATTTTCGAATGATTTCCGTCGTTTATCCCAATAGTGAATCTTCAGGCCGTACCTCGGTAGCTGCCAAGCCGAACCAAGGATTTCCGAAATCTGAGTTGGGGTCTTTTCTCTGTCGGCTTGCCTATCCTGAGTCATTTCATCTGATTCCTGAAAGCTGGACGGAGTCCGAAATTAGTGGTTTCGGCAAACAACTCAATCGGGCATTGGCAAGTTCAAAGCGAGGGGTCGACAAGCCCGTCCTACTTGCATGCACTTCAGATTCAACGAGTGACCGCCGACTTGTCATGTCCGTGCTTGCCAGTTCGGTCATTGACCAGAAGGCACCCGGGCCAGTGCGCGACGCCGTTGCACCGCACTTGCCCGAGGACGGGGCATGGACAGTGCACGTGTGGGTGATTTCGGGGAAGTCATCGAACATGATCCCCTCTCATGTGGAGACTGTATGCGAAATGCTGAGAGACAAGTATCTCCAGTAGTCACCGGAGGGGGCATTTTCCGGCTGTCAAACCGCCCAAGACGCCTCTCGCCACCGGCAGGAGGCTGGTGCTAGCCGTTGGCCATGCCAAGCCCGCTTGCCACTTTCCCGCCGCTTCCCCGTCTGGCTCTCCGGTTGCTCCCGCGCGAGCATCGCAAGGGCGTGCGCGCCGTTCTTGAGTACCACGGAGCGGTGGGCGTGCGGCTGCGACGGGCGTTTCCCCGCGGCGCCGAAGCCATGCAGGCCGTGAACGCGGTGCTGCAGGCCGAGCTGGCGCCCGGAGGCGGCACGGCACCGCGCACTCCGGGTCTGGCGGTGGCCCTGGCGGGCGGCGTGCCACGCCGTCATCTGGTGCCCGTCGTGGATGGCTGGAACGCCTACCTGCTGCGCCGCCGTCCACGCGACCAGGCGCTGTTTGAAAACACGTTGCGGCTGCTGGCGGGTGCGCCGGCACGGGCCATCGGGGGGCTGCTGGGGCTGGAGGGAACCGAGTCCACCGGCCCCGTCGAAGCGCTCGGCATGGGGCTGGGCATGACCCAGATGCTGAGGCTGCTGGGTCCGGCGCTGCACGACGGGCGGCTGCATTTTCCCGAGGAGGACGCCGAGCGCTTCCGCGCCAACCTCCAGGATCTGGCGGATGGCCGCTGCACCAAGGCGGTGCAGGACCTGTTGTGGTTCGAGACGAAACGGGCGCGCGATTTTCTGGCCCGGGGGGAGCAAGCCGTCGAGGCAGCCCGTGGCGGCCCGGCAGCGAGCTACCTCGCCGTGCATCTGGCGTGGGGGCGCGGGGTGCTGGATCGGCTGGAGAGCGCGGGCTTTGATGTGGTGGGCCGGGACGTGGAGATGAGCCGCTGGGAAGCCCTGCGGCTGTGCCTTCGGCGCGGGTGATGGAATCCGTCCTGTGCAACCGCTTACATTAGGACTTGCCCTCTGCTCGGCAAGTCCTCAGAATCCAGTCTCCAGTCGTTGTGTAAGGACGGTTCCGGGTGAGGGGCGACTGATGCTCCCACCCTCCATGCCTCTCCGCCCACGGCGACTCGAAATGCCCGGCGAAAGGTGCGCAACTGATGGCCAGCAAGCCAGTACCCACGGAAGAAGCCAAACCTTCCCGCGCCCGGACGCCCCGGCAGCCGGCACTGCGCGGCCACTTCATCCCCAATTCGCACTTGGATCGCGAGTGGACGCTGGAATACCAGCAGACACGCCGCCTGACCGTCGAGTTCCTCGACGCGCTGCTCGACATTTTCGACCAGGTCCCCGAGTACACGTTCCTTCTCGATTCGCAAACGGTTCCTCTTGAGGATTACCTCCAGATTCGCCCGGAAAACGAGGCGCGCGTCCGCGCCGTAATCGAGGCAGGGCGGATGACCATCGGGCCGTGGTACACGGCGCCGGATTGCAACACGATCACGGGCGAGAGCATTGTCCGCAACCTGCTGGTGGGCGACCGCACGGCGCGCCGGTACGGACGCCCCATGAAGACGGGCTACACGCCGTTCGGATTCGGCCAGGTCTCCCAGCTCCCCCAGATCTACGCCGGGTTCGGCATTCCCGTCGTCTTCTTCTATCGCGGCATCACGAACCACGAGGCGCCCGAATCCGAGTTCGTCTGGGAGTCGCCGGACGGCACGCGCCTGGTCGCATCGCGTTTCGGCACAAAGGCCCGCTACAATTTCTTCGTGGACGTGTGGCGCCCCGTTGCCTACGGCCGCACGTTCACGGACCGCCTTCTCGACTGGCGCCGGGGCGGGATGCCCATCAAGCGCGTGACCGAGGATCGCGAGCACGACCACTATTTCATCCAGCAGTCGGAGAAGAAGATCAACCGCGACGTGCTGGAGGAGTGCTTCCGCAAGCTGCTGGAGACCGAGCGCAAGCACTTCACGACGCCGGTCATTCCGTTGATGCAGGGAATGGACACAACGCGCCCCGATCCGATGGAGGCGGAAATCGTCCGCGAGCTTCAGGCCTTCCTGCAGCCGGGCGAGGAAGTTTTCTTCAGCACGCTGGAAGAGTACGCGAATGATCTGTTGCGGCACCTGGACCCCGCGAAGCTGCGCCGCCTGAAGGGCGAAATGCGCAACTGCGGCGCTCCCCATCCGGACGTCACCGGGCTGGAACACATCGTCTCGGGGCGCGTGCGCCAGAAAATCGCGCAACACAATGCCGAACGAATGCTGACGCGTCTGGCCGAGCCTTTCTCCGCGCTGGTGTGGGCTTTTGGCGAAGTGCCCTACCCAAAGACCTCGCTCGATCTCGGATGGCGCTACCTGCTGCACTGCCATCCCCACGACACCGTTGCGGGATGCGGCATCGACAAGCTGGAAACGGACGCGATGTACCGGCTCGACCAGGTGCGCTGCCTGTCGGACATCATGCTCGACGACGCGCTTGCCGCGATGGTCACGCGCATCGACACGTCGCACGCAAAGCCCGACGAGCTGGTGCTCACTGTCTTCAATCCCTCGCCGCGTCCCCGCACGGAAGTCATCGACGCGTACCTGGACTTCAGCGAGACAACCGGCATCATCGAGTACGAAGTCGTCGATGCGAACGGCAGGCAGGCGGACTTCACGTTTGTCCACCGCAAGCGCAGCGAGAAGACGGTGCGCGACAACTGCGACCTGACGATGGCGCTCGTCGGCTGGATGTGCAAGACGCAGATCGTCGCGGAGAATGTCCCGGCGATGGGCTGGAAGACGTACATTGTGCGCAAGTGCGCGCCGCTTGGCCGCAAGGAACGCATCGCCCTGTCGCCCACCCGCATGGAGAACGAGCACCTCGCCGTGGAGTTCGCGGCGGACGGCACGCTGACGCTCACGGAGAAGTCATCCGGCCGCACGTGGAGCGGCCTGCACGAGTTCACCGACAACGGCGAAAACGGCACGGGGTGGGAGCACCGCCCCACGGCAATCGACAGCGTGTTCTCCAGCAAGGGCCAGAAGATCACGATCTCGCTGGAGGAAAACACGGCGCTGTCCGCGACGATTCGCGTGGCGTTCACGCTGCGCGTGCCCAGCGGCCGCGTCCACAACGACACGTACCACTATTCGCGGCGCGGCGACGCCGAGGCCGACATCGCCGTGGAGTCGTTCTTCACGCTGCGCAAGGGCGCCCGCCGGCTCGACGTGAAAACCGTGATCGACAACGGCGCGAAGAACCATCGTCTGCGCGTGCTCTTTCCGACGGGGCTCGCCAAAGCAACGCACTCGACGGCCGAGCAGGCCTTCGACGTGGTGCAGCGCGTCATCGACCGCGGCCCCGAGCACAGCTACTCGCAGGCCCCGAATCCCCAGCACCCGATGCTGCGCTTCGTCGATGTCTCCGACGGCAAGGCGGGTCTGGCGATTCTGACGCAGGGACTGCACGAGTACGAAGTGACCGACGATCCGTCGCGCACCATTGCCGTGACGCTGCTGCGTGCGTACGAAGTGACGCTGTGCACGGTGAGCTGGCGGTGGGAGCGGCGGCCTGACCAGGAACTCAGCCAGGTGCCCGGCAAGGTCGTCGCGCGCTATGCCATCGTTCCGCACGACGGCAACTACGAGAAGGGCGCGGTCGTCGAGCACGCCGAGGACTTCCAGCTTCCGCTGGTCTCCACGCAATCAAGCGCGAACCGGCGCGGTGGCCCGTGGGGTCTCGAGGGATCGCTCGCACAACTGGCGCCCGCGTCGCTTGCTCTCAGCGCCATCAAGAAGGCCGAGGACCGCGAGACTCTCGTCGTGCGCATCCACAACCCCACAACGAAGAAGGAAACCGCGAAACTGACCTTCCCCAGCGCACTTGCGCAGGCACGCGCCCTCAACATGAACGAAGACGCGCCCGACGACGCGCCGGCCGTGAAACGCAACGGCGCGACGCTGACGTTCGACGTGGGACCGAAGAAGATCATTACCATCGAGGCCACCTTCGAGAAGAACACGAAGCTGAAAGCCCAAACGGCAGGGGCCCGGAAGAAACCGGCAGCCTCGGCCAACGGACACGCCACTCAATCCGGAAACGGACGCGGGAAAGCAAAGGCCTGAGGGCCGCACGACCATTCAGCATCGCAGCAAGGAGAGGTTCCCATGCCGGAGCAGACCATCGACGTTGTCGTCGCGGGGCACATTTGCCTGGACATCATTCCGAAGTTCGCCGCCGCAGGCGCGTTCTCCGATCTTCTGCGCCCCGGCACGCTGACGCAGATGAGCGCCCTCACCATGTCCACCGGCGGCCCGGTCTCGAACACGGGCATCGGCCTCGGCATTCTCGGCATGAAGATCGCCCTGATGGGCAAGATCGGCGACGACGACCTCTCGGGGAGCCTGCTCGGCCTGCTTGCCAAGCGCGGCCTCGACAAGACCATGGTCCAGGTGCCCGGCGAACAAACGTCCTTCACCGTCGTCCTCGCACCGCCCAACATCGACCGCATCTTCCTCCATTGTCCGGGCGCCAATAATTCCTACGGCCCCGACGACCTGCAACTCGACGTCATCGGCAAAGCGAAAATCTTTCATCTCGGCTATCCGCCACTGATGCGGAATCTCTATGCGAACGACGGCGAGAACCTCGCCGAGATCTACCGCCGTGTGAAGAACACCCACCCGCATGTTCTGACGAGCCTCGACATGTCGCTCCCCGATCCGGCGACGGAATCAGGACAGGTGAACTGGACGAAGGTGCTCGAGAAGACGCTGCCCTACGTGGACTTCTATCTGCCGAGCGCGGAGGAGTCGCTGTTCATGCTCGAACGCGATCGCTTCCTCGCCATGCGCGAAGCGGCGAAGGGAAAGAACGTCGAGTTGCTCGATCACATCTCGGCCGCCGACATCATGCGCCTGGCGGACAAGTTGCGCGCGATGGGGCCGAAGGTCGTGAATATCAAGAGCGGCCATCGCGGCATCTACACGCGCACGGCGCCGCGCGCGGAGCTGGCCACGCTGCCGCTCTTCACGCCCGCGCAACTCGATTCGTGGTCCGGGCGCGAGCTCTGGCACGCCGCCTTCAACGTCGAGAACATCGGCTCGGCAACGGGTTCGGGCGACTCCTCCATTGCCGGGTTCCTCTCCGCGTTCCTGCGCGGCTACGCGATCGAGGACGCGCTGAAAATGTCGAACGCCGTCGGCGGCTGCAACGTCACCGCGCTGGATGCGTTGAGCGGGTTGAAGCCGTGGGACGAAACGGAACAGCTCGTGACGAGTGGCTGGCCAAACAGACCGCCGCACATCAACAACGATGAGTGGAAGAACGTCGTGCCCGATCGCCTGTGGGCGGGACCGAACGACCAGCGCAAATGAGCTCGGGCGGAACGCCCGAGCCACTCGCGCCAGTTTGCATTCTGCTCCTTACTCCATTCCTTCGGGCAGACCATACGCTGTCAGCGCGTCGATCAGGAACTCGCCATCGCGCTTCGCCGCTTCCTGCGGCTGCACCACGTAGATCGCGTACAGCGACAGCGGATACGTCAGCGGGCCCTTCGGCGTTCCAGCCGAAGCAGGCTTGACCAATGACGCGCGCACGAGGCGCCACTCGTCCTTCCAGTCCACGCCGTGCGCGGAATCCGTGAAGTCCACATAGTAGCGGTTGCCGATCGCATCGCGCAGATCGCCGCGCACCCACTGGCCCTGGCCGTCGCCGTAGAGCCAGAAGCCAATCGCGAGCGGTTTGCCCGGCAACTCCACGTCCACGGGCAGCGCCACCTTCGTCGTGCCGCCCGAGGCCATGCCGTAGGAGAAACGCCACGCGGCGCTTCCTTCCTTGATCGTCGTCGATTCCAACGCGAGCCCCGTCTTCTCGGGCTTGGCACGCAGCACTTCGAGCCACGCGTCCGGATCGCCCGCCGGCAGCGAATCGAACGACTGCACGACGGTTTCGCCCGCGTGCCCCACCGCCACGGGAAGGCGCGCCTTCAGGCCCCCCAGGGCGGCGGTCACAAAGCCAACGCCGTCACTCTCGGCCACGATCGTCTGGGTCCCCGCCTCATACGAGAGGAATGCGGGGACTCCGAGTTCACGCAACAGGTTCTCGCCGCGCAGCAACTTGCCGTCGGCTGTCTTCGCGCGCAGGGTAATCTCGACCGACTCGCCGGGCTGGAGCAGCACGGCGTCGGGCACGAACTCCAGCACGGCCGGTTCCACGACCTCGATGGTTGCCGTTCCCTGAATCGTCGAGCCAAACAGCACGTTCCCGCGCCGCGCCCGCGCCTCCACCGTCACCGTCCCCGTCTGATCGGGCGTTGCGATGATTCCTTCGCCCGCCACCGAGCCGGCATCGGCCGACCACTGCATCGTCCAGTCGGAAATGTCGACGGGCTCGTGCGCCGCATCATACGCCTGGGCCGTCAGCGGCACCGCCGCGTCAGGCACTGCCAGCGTCTTGGCCGGCTGAATCTCCAGCCGGGCGGGCGCTCCAACGGGCGCCGTGCGCCGCAGGACGATGCCGTTGCTCACGCTGCGCGATCCGCCCGCGTCCGACGGAAAATTCACCAACTCGCCGCGCACCGACATCGTGGACGATCCCCCGCCGTCGAGGTTCATCGCGTCCACACACCCCTGCTTCTTCATCCACTCGGCCAAATCCATCAGGTTGATTCCCTGGGACTTGCCGGGCTGGCGTCCGTCCACGACACACATGACGATCGAGCCATCCGCCCGCACACCGACGGCCGTGCGGGGATGCAGGTCCGTCACGAAGGAATCGCGGATTGATTCCTTCGGCGCTTCTTCCTCCACGACGACTTCGCCGTCGCGCAGCAACCTCGGCCCGCCGCCCACGACTCCGATGACGGGATCGGAGGCGGCATCGACCAGCGCGTTGCGGCTCACGCCTTCAAGCCGCGCGTCCAGCGCCACGCGCGTTCCCGGCACGCTCAGCCACGCCGGCACGGCCACATCGCCCGCGACGCCGAGAATCACGAGGTCCTTCTCCAACGCCGCGTCCTCCCCCACTGCCACGACGGTGCCCATGGCCCGCTCGTTGGGGAGCCAACGCGGGGAGTCGAGCTTCACGCCGATGCGTTGCTCGGCCTCGGCGCGCTCGGGGGCCTTGTCGCCGATCGGCCACGTGTACGCCGTCACCGGCAACCCGGCGATGGGGAAGTTCACCTGATCGATGGGGAGCGACGCGCCTGACTGCATGTCGAGCACGGCCATCGTCCACTTCGGCTGGCCAATGAACGTGCCGCCGTACTGCGACCACGCAAAGCAACTGCGCGTGCCTTCACCACCGCCGCGCCACGGGCTTTTCCAGATCATGTCCTCGTCGACGAACGGGCCGATCGGCACCGACCCGCCGCCCCAGAAGTCTCCGTTGATGGCCACGATCGGGCGGCTGGCCGGATCGTACAACCGCGCGACCATGTCGGGGATGCGCTCGCGCTTGTTCATTCCGTCGAGGCCCTTCTCCGCTTCGAGAACGAGATCGCCGCCGAGCGGGCCAAACGTGATCGTGTTGATCGTCAGTGGCTCTTTCGCGAACGAGTCGAAGGCGTGCGTGACTCCCGGCGCGATCTCGCGCGTGAGATGGAGTTCCGCGCCGCCATAGTAGCCCGCATCGTGCAGGAACGGCGCCACGCCATCGTTGCGCACCTCGGGCAACGGTGCGGGCGCGTAGGCCTTGGGCGTGCAGGCAATCGTGCCTGCCGCCAAAACGGCAAAAAGGGAGAAACGAACCAGAGTTTTCATGGGACCTCGCATCCTGATCGTCGAATGAACGCGGTTGCGGAATACGTCCTCCCCACCCCCGGGGGCGAGCAGGAATCTCCCTTTCGTCGTTAAACCACACGCCCCGATCCGCTCGGGACCGGGGCGCGCGTTTTCGTTCTTTGGGGCGTTGCGGATTACTTCGCGCCCGCGGGGGCAAGGCTCTCGAGGTTCTGCGCGCTGTCCTTGAGCACTTCGGCGTGCAGCGACCCGCCATGCGAGTCCATCGTGACGATGGCCGGGAAGTCCTCGCACTGGATCTCCCACATGGCTTCGGGAATGCCGAGTTCTTCGAGCAGATGCACGCCCGTCACCTTCTTGAGCGTGCGTGCATAAATCTGCGCGGCGCCACCGATGGCGTGCAGGTACACGCCGCCATGTTCCTGAAGGCCCGCCGACGTCTTCGGCCCCATGCCGCCCTTGCCGATGACGGCGCGGATGCCGAACTTCTTCATCACGGTGGCCTGGTACGGTTCCTCGCGGATGGAGGTCGTCGGGCCGGCGGCCTTGACTTCCCATTCGCCGCGCTCGTTCTTCAGCATCACGGGCCCGCAGTGGTAGACGATCGCGCCATTGAGATCGGCGGGCGCCTCGTCGTGTTCCATCAGGTACTTGTGGATGGCGTCGCGCCCGGTGACAATCGGACCGCTGATGAGCACGACGTCGCCGACGCGCAGCGAGCGCACCTGCTCCTCGGTGAGCGGAGTCTGGAGACGGACTTCCTTGCCGGTGACGGGGAAGCCAGCCTGCTTGGCCATCTTGCCCGGACGCACGGCGAGCTGGTGCCATTCCTTGATCGCGCCGGTGCCCGCGTCGAGCGTCACGCCCAGACGGCGGTACGCCCAGCAGTTGTAGGCCACCGAGACGAAGAACGACGCGGGGAGGCGGTTGTATGCGCCGATCTTGCAGCCGAGCAGCGTGGCGAGCCCGCCAAAGCCCATCGGCCCGATGGCCATCTTGTTCGCCTCTTCCATGATTTCCGCTTCGAGCGCGGCGAGCTCGGGCACCGGGTTCGTGTCGTCGCAGTCGCGGAAGAGCTGCTCCTTGGCCTTGGTGTATCCGTTGGCGCGGTCGCCTCCGATGGCGACGCCGATGAAGCCGCTCGAGCACCCCTGGCCCTGGGCCTGCCAGATGGCGTGGAGAATGCACTTCTTCACGCCCTTGAGATCGCGCCCGGCGGCGCCGAGATGTTCGAGGTTCGCGGGAAGGCTGTACTGGATGTTCTTGTTCTCGCAGCCGCCTCCCTTGAGGATCAGGTGGACCTGGATGTCGGCGGCGCGCCACTGCTTGAAATGCACGACGGGGGTCGAGTCGCTGAGGTTGTTGCCCGTGTTGCGGCCGGTGAGCGAATCGACGCTGTTGGGACGCAGCTTGCCCAGCCGGGTGGCCTCGGCCACGGCCCAGCGAATGTCCTCTTCCATCTGAATCTGGTCGGCGCCAACGGGGCAGTGGACGTGGAACGTGGGCATGCCCGTGTCCTGGCAGATGGCGCCTGAATCCTCGCAGGCCATGTCGATGTTCTGGTTGATGACCTCGAGGGCCTGCGCGGCGCGGCTGCCTTCCTTCTCGCGGGTACCAGCGGCAGCAACGGCGGCGCGCACATCAGCGGGAAGGTTGGTGGAGGTCTGGACGACCAATTCGAGCATGGAATCGCGGAAACTCTTCATGAAGGCCCTCTGTGCAGTAATCGGATAAGTCGGACTCAACGCGGGCGGGAACGTGCCACGAGCCCCGCCGCGCTGGCAAGAGTATTGGACGCGAGAGCGTCTCCCGGATCCGTGAAACGGTTCCGGGAGGCGTCTTCAGTTTCCAGTTCCCGGTTGTCGGTTCTCGGTCTTCGGTTTTCACTCTCTGCCGTGTCCCGCCGCCTGCATCCCGGCGGGATGCCAATTGAATGGCCCGGTACCGTCCCGAAGGGCGGTGCCGGGAACAGCAGGCATTTCATTCGCGTCCCGGAGGGACGCCACCCGTGCGCGCGGGTTTTCAATGGCGGCCCGCCGCGGCGCCGGGCGAGGCTGCCCGCGCCCTTCGAGGAGCCCGCTCTTGTCCCGCACCACCCCCATCGACCCACAACCCCGCTCCGGTTTCTCGCGCGAGGAAAGCGCCCGTGCCGTGCGGCTGTTGCTGACGTTCCAGTGTTTCAATGCGATGATGTTCACGATCGCGCTGGGCGCCCCGATGGTGTTGCTGGCGCGTTTCCTCGGCGCGACGGAGGGCATCATTGGCATCCTGAATGCCATTCCGACGGGCCTGGTCATCATGCAGCTCGTCGGCGCCGGACTGGTGGATCGCCAGGGCACGCGCCGGATCATGGTCCTCGGCTGGTTCACACGCACGATTTGCATCCTGCCGATCATTGCCGCGCCGCTGCTCGCCGGGCGTTTGCCGGGCGACTGGCTGATCGTGCTGGGGCTGGGGCTGCCGCTGCTGGCGTTTTCGTTCTTGCGCGGCATCGCCACGACGGCCTGGCTCCCGTGGCTCAACGAGTTGCTTCCCGCCACGCGGCGCGGACGTTACTTCGGAACCGAGCAGATGGTCATCAACATCAGCGCCTTCGGGACGCTGCTGCTGTGCGGCTGGTTTCTGGGCGAGGCCCCCGAGGCCTGGCGCTACAGCGTGCTCTTTCTCGCCTGCTTCTTCGCGGGGATGATGAGCGTGTTCATTTTGCGCATGGTACCGGGCGGACGCCCCGACCCGGCCATGCACGGCCAGCCGCGCCAGCGCATGGGCGACCGCTGGCGCCAGATGCAGCAGCTGCTGAACTACGGCCCGTGGTTCCGCACGTGGCGTTTCATCGTCATCCAGGTTTTTGCAATCTCGCCGGTGCCGATGTTCCTCGTCCTGTTTCTGCGCGATCAGTTGCAACTGCCCGAGGGCATTGTGCTGAAGATGCAGGCGATGATGACGCTCGGCGTGCTGCTGTCGGCGGTGGCGTGGGGCCGGCTGAGCGATTCGGCGGGGAGCCGTCCGATGCTGCGCATCGCGGGGGTCTCGCTGATCGCCGTCATCTCCTTCTGGCTCTTCGCCGCCTGCGGCTTGTTCCGCCCGCCCGTGGCGCTCGTCGTCATCGCCTTCCTGATCTACGGCATGTTCCAGTCGATGCACGGCGTCGCTCAGGCGCGCATGACGATTGGGTGCTGCCCGCAACGGATGATCACGATCGCGACGGCGATCATCGGGGTGAGTGTCTCGCTGGCGGCGGCGACGGCGTCGATCGGCTGGGGCTTCATGCTCGAGCGCCTGGGCGGTGCCAACCCCGGCGGACCGGCGCTCGGGTACGCTGTGATGTTCCTGACGTGCGCGGGGCTCTCGCTGGCGGCGCAGACGATGCTGACGCGCGTCCCCGAGCCACGAGCCATGTCCGCCCGTCGAGTGTTGCAGGTGCTCTATGGGTGGCCCGTGCGCGTGCTGGCAAGCCTCGCCGCAGGCAACCGCCGCCAAGACGCGGAGTAGCCCCTGATGAAAACAAAGAAATACCAAGGACCACGCGACTTCCCCCGGGGCGCGGGAGAACAACCTATGCAGGGACGGAACAAATACTGAAAACCGGGAACTGAAGACTTCTCCCGAACCCCGCCCCCCTCCCACGCCGCTTGACGATTCGCGTTACCCCGTCCGACTCTTTGTTTCTCAACGCTGCCCGAAAGGTTTCGCCCAAGGCGCATGCTGCACTCCTGCCCGAGCTGCCACGGAGACATCCCCGGTCCGGAGTTCCGGCGCGGCAGGGGCACCGTGCGCATTCGGTGCAAGGTCTGCGGCACGATGCTCTCCGTGCCGCGCACGCCGGAAATCAACCAGGAGATGGACAGCGCGGACTTCGTGGGCAAGTCGCTCACGCTCAAGGGCATCGAAGTCCTCGGCGTTCTCGGACGAGGCGGCATGGGCATGGTCTACAGCGCCGTGCGTCTCGCCGATCACGAACTGCTCGCCATCAAGGTGCTCCCTCCCGAATGCCTGCGCTACCCCGAGCTGATCCAGCGCTTCGACTTTGAGGCGCAGATGATGGCCCAGCTCAGCCATCCCGGTATCGTGCAGATCATCGACCGGGGCCACTGGGAAGACCACCCCTACATCGTGATGGACTACGTGCCGGGGATCAATCTGAAGACGCGCATCGAACGCGGCGCGCCACTTCCCATCGACGAGGTTCTTGCCATTGCCAGCCCGGTGGCCGAGGCGCTCCAGCGCTGCCACGAAGCGGGCATGGTGCACCGCGATCTCAAGCCCGCCAACGTGCTGCTCTCGCAGTCCGGCCGCGTTCTCGTCACCGACTTCGGCATCGCCAATCTGATTCATTTGCTCGGCGACCAGACCGATCACGGCGTGTCGATCGGCACGCCCCAGTACGTGGCACCCGAGCAGTTGCGCGACGGCAGCAACGTCGACACGCGCGCCGACCAGTATTCCCTCGCCGTCATCATGTACGAGATGATGACGCGCGACCTCCCCGCCGGGGTCTTTGATCCGCCAAGCAGAAGCTACCCGGAACTGACGCCCGAGGCCGAAGCCGTCCTGCTCCGCGCGCTCTCGCGCCGCCCCGCCGACCGCTACGACTCCATGCGCCAGTTCCTTCGCGCCTTCCGCCGCGCCATACAACGCCCCGCCAACACCCCCGCCCCCGAGGACCTCATTCAGTTCGCCGCAACACCAGTCCCGCTGGACAACGACGAGCCGATCTTCCCGCTCACAAGCGCCAGCGCACGCGTGCGCATCGTCACCGACGAGGAACCGGAAGCACCCTCCCCCGCAGCCAGCGAAGCCGACCCGGACACCGGAGAGATGGATTTCGAGGGAACCAGAAGCAGCCCCACCGTTCCCAAGGCCACGATCCTTGCCACAAAACCCCATGCTCCCCCGGAAGAACCCGCGAAGAAGCCGGAAGCACCGAAGACTCTGAAGACCACTCCCGCAGAGAACAGGGATTGGGGAGGAACGGCGGCCGCCGTCGCGGGCATCGGGCTTGTGCTCGGCCTTGCGCTCTACCTGCTCGCACGGGTGTTCTGAGCGGCAATCAGCGCCCCGCGCCCTCGGGGTGCGACGCCTCCACGAGCGCCAGGTGCAGGCGCGTCTTCCACGCACTCCAAAGCTGAAGCGCCGAGCCAGGCGTGCGCGCGTCCACGAACTCGAAACGAACCTCCGCCGGTTGTCCGTTCGCCGCCGCCCCAAGATCATGCAGCAGCGTGCCCCAGTTCGACGTTTGGTCGGAGCCGCCAAGCAGCAGGCGGCGCAGCAGGGGGCGCTTGTCCGCGCGCGCGTCGATCCCGTCGAAGCGCAACGTGGTGCTCGCGCGATACTCACCGTCATCCCAGCGCGCCTCGATCGAACCGTCGAGCAGGGCGTGCGTCAGCCGCGCGGAAGCGCCATCGTCTTTCGCCGGTTCGTCCTGCCACGCCAAAAGGTGGAAAGGAAAGCGGCTGAGTTCGAGGGAGAGCGTCCCGCCGTCAGGCGACCATGCAGCCGCCGCGTCCATCGCGCCCGACGTGCAGCCGTCTTCGCTCGCGACGCGCAACTCATACGAACCGCCCCCCGTGCCCGAGAGAGTCATCGTCGCCGGACACGGCTCGATGCTCTCGCGCCTGCCATCGCGCGGAAACGAAAACCGCAAGACAAGATCGGAGAGGAGAATCCGGAAAGGAGGGACGGAGTCGTCCGCCGCCTCGTTCTCCTTCGCCTCCTCTCGTGCTTCCTGCCCGTCCGTTGCATTCCCACTCGCTGAGGCAACCTCATCTTCCGCTGCGTCTTCCAAAGTCTTCTCAAGAACGCGGCGCGCGTGGCGAAGTGCCGTCTTTCCATCCTCATCGTAATCGAAGGCGATCACGGGGCGTGCAATTTCAAGTGCCAGCGTGCCATCCGCTTCCCTGGCTGCTTGCGCGAAGCCAGCGGAAACAAGCTGCTCCTCTCCTGCGCCACGTTCGAGCGTCAACGCGAGCCCCTGCGCCGAAAGTTCCTGGAATCCCTCGCGCCAGAACACCGCGCCATCCGTTCCCGCAAGACGAAGCGCACCGCCCCTGCCCGCCAGACGCACGGTGCCACTGCGGCGGCCGCCTTCGTAGTGAACGGCGGCATCCAGATCGCTCCATTCCAGCTGAATAATCGCGGGCGGCGTCTTTTCCTCTGCCTTCCGGCGCGGTTTGCCGGACGCCTTCGGTTTCTCCGGCGCTTCCTGTTTGTTGTGACGTTCCAGAGCTTGCCGAAGCAGGTCGATGTTGGAGGGTTCGCCGTCGTTGCGATGAACAGACACGGAGACGCCGTCGAGCGCGGCGACGTAGACCGTCCGGGGTGAAGCTTCATCGCGTGTGTGATCACGCGAGATCGTTGCCCGCCGGATGACAAGAGCCGGAGCATGGTGGTACGGAGGTGGATTGTCGATGCCCAGGTCGTCGATGCGCACGGAAGGACGAAGAAGGGAAACGTCCACGTTCCCGGCCTCGACCTGTACACCGAGCCGCACGGAGAGATCGCGCTCGATACGGAATTCGATGTAGAGGGGGAGCAGCACGCGGGCCGCAATCGCGAGCAGAACCAGCGCCCCCAATGCCTTGAGGGCGATCGACAAACGCCGTTCCGCCCACTCCTGCATCGCCGTGTCCCTTCGGGCTACGCAGTTCCCGTGTGGCCAAAGCCACCCGTACCGCGTGCCGTCTCGTCCACCGAATCCACAACGACCCACGTCAGGCGATCCACCCGCGCGAGCACAAGTTGCGCGATGCGGTCGCCCCGCCGCACGCGGAACAACTCCGTCCCCAGATTCATCATGATGACTTGGAGTTCACCGCGGTAATCGGCGTCGATCGTCCCTGGCGAATTCGGCAGCGTGATGCCGTGACGCAGCGCGAGTCCGCTGCGCGGGCGCACCTGGACTTCATAGCCTTCGGGAACCTGCAACTTGAGACCCGTGGGAACGAGTGCCAGGCGCCCAGGCTCGATCACTAGCTCCTCGTCCACCGCGGCGCGCACGTCCGCACCCGCCGCTCCGGCCGTCGCAAACGATGGCAGCTCGATCCCCTCCGCGTGGGGCAGCCGCTCGACGCGCACCGGGATGGGCGGACGCCATCCGTCGCGGGAATCAAATGGCGGCAGACTCATCCGATGATGCCGCCGCTGTCGCCGGACGACGTGATACCCGCGATGAACCGCTTCAGGGCGTAGAAGTCGTTACAGTACTTCTTCGCCTCTTCCAGTTCGACGCGCTTGGAGCGGACAAGATCGGCCAGACCCTGGTCCATCGTCTGCATTCCATCTTCGCGCGAACCCATCAGCGGCACGAGGTCCGACGCACGGTTTTCGAGGATCAGCTTCGAAGCCACGGACGTGACCACCAGAATCTCCTGCGCGGCACAACGCCCCTTGCCGTCGGCCGTCTTCACCAGACGCTGCGTGATGACGGCGCGCAGGCTGAGAGACAACTGCTCGCGCAGCAGCGCGTGTTCCTCGTGACCGAAGTTGCCGATGATGCGCTGGATCGTGTGGACGGCACCCGTCGTGTGCAGCGTCGAGAACAGAAGGTGGCCCGTCTCCGCCGCCTTGATGGCGATGCGGATCGTCTCTGCGTCGCGCATTTCGCCGACGAGAATCACGTCAGGGTCGGCGCGAAGCGACTGCCGCAGCGCCACCGTGAAGTTCCCCACGTCCGAGCCGACTTCGCGCTGGCTGATCACGCACTTCTTGCTGAGATAGCGGTACTCGATCGGGTCCTCGATCGTGATGATGCGCCGCGCTTCCGTCGTGTTGAGTTCGTTGATCATCGCGGCCAGGGTCGTCGACTTGCCCGAGCCCGTGATCCCCGTCACCAACACCATGCCGCGATGCTCCACGGCGATCTTCTTCAGCGCCTCCGGCAGCATCAACTCGTCGATGCTCGGAATCTGCACGGGAATCGCGCGCAGCGTCGCGCACAACTTGTTGTCCTGATAGTACACGACGACACGAAAGCGCCCCGTGTTGCCCAACTGGTACGAGCAGTCCACGCCGCGGTTCTCCTCCAGCGTGTGGCGGAGATACTCGGGCATGATCTCCTTCAGGAGCTCGTGCATGTCCTTGTGCGTCAGCGGGGGCATCTCGACGCGCTTGAGGTCGCCGCGAATTCGGAAGAACGGCGGCGCGCCCTCCATCACGTGAATATCCGAAGCGTTGTTCTGGATCGCCCCGCCAAAGAGTTGCTTGAAATTAATCATCGGTGCCAAAACCTCTCGCGGCTGTTCCGTTCCCTTGTGGCATCCTGGAAAACGGCTAGCCGGTACGGATGCCCGTCGCCAGGCCGGGGCACGTTGTCCAACCCGCTTTTCGGTTGGCGCAAGGTGAATGCTGGCACGAACACGGGCGGACGCCGGCAACGGAGCGCCGGGAGGGAGGAAAAAAGCCGCCAGCCCACCCTCAAACCGCGCTCCACGAAAAACGTCTATCGCTTCGTTTGCGTAACAGGCACCTCGACGCTGCGCAGCAGCGCCCCCACCACCTGCTCCGGCGTCGTGCCCGCCAGCCGGCGTTGCGGCTTCAGCAGCAACCGGTGAGGCAGCACCGACGGCGCCAGCTCCTTCACGCGGTCCGGCGTCACGAACGACTCCCCGTCCAGCCATGCGCGCGCCTGGCACAAGCGGTAGAGCGCCAGCGACGCACGCGGGCTCGCGCCCAGCAGCACGTCGGGATGCTCGCGCGTCGCCCCCACCAGCCGCACAATGTAATCCGTCACGTTCGGCTCCACGGAGACTTCCTCGCGCAGCCGCGTCTGCTCGGCCAGCAGGTCCTCCAGCCCCGCCACCGCCTTCACGTCCTCCAGCGGATGCCGCAGGCGCTGATTCTCCACGATGCGCCGCTCCTCCTCGCGCGAAGCGTACCCCAGCGTCAGCCGCACCAGGAAACGGTCGAGCTGCGCCTCCGGCAACTCATACACGCCCTGCTGCTCCACGGGGTTCTGCGTCGCGATCACGAAGAACGGACGCGGCAGCGCATGCGTCACGCCATCGACGGAAACCGTGCGCTCCTCCATTGCCTCCAGCAGGGCCGACTGCGTGCGCGGCGTCGCGCGGTTCAGCTCGTCGGCGAGCAGAATCCCCGCAAACAGCGGCCCCTCGCGGAACTCGAACTCCGAATTCTTCTGATTGAAGACCGAACTCCCCGTCAAATCCGAGGGAAGCAGGTCCGGCGTGAACTGCACGCGGCGGAACGAGGCATCCAGCGCCCGTGCCAGCGCCCGCGCCAGCATCGTCTTGCCCGTCCCCGGCACGTCCTCCAGCAGCACGTGCCCGTTGGCCAGCAACGCCGCCACCACGCGCACCACCACCTCGTGCTTGCCGACGAGAACCTCGTCGATGCTCGCAATCAGCCGCTGGGCGGCGCCGGAAGACAGGGGAACGCTCATGCCCCCCATCAGCCCCGCAACACGCCCCGGGGGTCAAGACGTGCTTGCTGCCACAGGGGCATCTCCCGAAACCGCAAAACGGTTCCGGGAGACATCTTCAGTTCTCAGTTCTCAGTCTTCAGTCCCTGTCCCGTCCCTGCATAGGTTGACTCACATCGGACCTTGAAAGGAAGGTTGTTCAGTGGGTCGAGCTGCGAGAGTAGTCCGTTATAGCGAGCCGTTCAAGCGCCAGGTTGTGCCGCAGATCGAGGACGGGACGCTTTCAAAGTCGCGGACTCCACTGGCTCTCTGCTTTCGGAGAAGAGTCCCGAAGGGACGACTGAACGATTGCGCCAGGGAGCACGCCGTTCCCGCAACGTCCCGTGTCTGTTTACCCCTGCGCGTTCTTCCACTCCATGTAACGCCGGTGCAGCGTGTGCGCCGCCGGGTAAATCGAGTTCGGGCTCATGAAATGCGAGAACTCGAACGTGATCAGCTTGTCCACGCCCGACTGCATCGCGGCCTCCATCTTATAGCGCATCTTGCGCCATCCGATGGGCGGGAACTTGATCGGCATGTCGCGGTCGAAACTCTCGATGTTCGACCAGCAGGCGATCCCGTGCTCGCGTGCCAGCGTCGCGTTCACCGACAGGTAGTCGGCCAGCTCGTTGTAATTCACGTGCCCGTCCTGGAATGCCACGATGTCCACCTTGCCCTGGATGCGCGCAAAGACCTCGCGCCACTCCTTCTCGTGCGACGCGAGCGAAATCGCCCGCTCCTCGCCGAACTGCTTGGTCCCGCGAATGTACGGCGAAATCAGGATCGGCAGGTCCTTCAGCGACTTCAGGTGGTCGGCCAACCGCTCGTACACGCGCATCGCCGTCTCGTCGAACGAATTGATCTCGTGGCACATGTACCACCCGCCGAACGCCTTGCGGTGGCCATAGCGCTCCATGAACTCGTCGGTGAAGGCGATGTTCAGATCGGCTTCCTTGTCGGGCTCGCCGCCGTGCCAGTAGCGCCCGGAGTCATACGTGCCGAAGAAGAACTTCATGCCGTGGCGCTCGGCCAGAGTCAGGTACGTGTCCACCAGATCGTAGGCCACGATCAGATGGCTGTGTTCGCGGCGCAGCACCTTGGAATCGAACGTCGCGAAGTCGCGATACCCCGCGCGGATCAGGATCACGGTGTCGATGCCCGTGTCGGCCATCGCCTGGAAATCGGCGGCCCACTCCTCGGGCCCCCAGTTCGCGTCGGGAATATCGTGACTGATTTCGTCGAGAAAGGTTCCGGTAATCATGCGCGCCCCCTGCCTGAAAAAACTGGTGCCCTCTCCCTCGTGGACAAGGCGGGGCCACTCAGGGCGCGACGGACGCGTGGGACAAGAGCAAATCTCCCGGCTGGGCCGCACTCACGCCCCCGGGAGAAGCGGTTTCTCTCGACCACCTGCACGGGATCATTCCATCGTTTCCCCGGAAGAACCCAAATGCATTCCTCAAAATGAGGAGAACTGAATGGTCAAACGCCCCGGCACCTTGCGGTCAGAAGCAAATCTGATCCTATCTGGAGTACAAACGGATTTCAACCGGGTCAGCGGGTCAGTTGGGCTGGCTGCTACCAGCGTATGGAGACGAAAGTATTCACACCCCGACTTTGACTGGGACTCCGAGTGGGTATACACTGAGAAGAGTGGCGCAGAAGTTGATCCCATTGATACTTTGGAGAAACTCAAGAATAGCCTGCATGGTTTCAACCATCGGATACTGAAGGCTTGCAGGGAGGAGAGTCTTTCCGTCAGTATTTCCATAATTGCCTGGCATGACAGGAGCCACTATAACACGCACATTCCACTTAGACTGGTTCGCTGGATCGCAAGCCTTGAAGCCAAGCTCATCGTGGATCATGTTTTCATGGGGGACCAAGATTAGAGTTCATGACTCCTGGAATGCTCGCCGGAACCGACCTTATGAATGCCATCTCGAAGAGCATTGAATTCAGCTGTATCCAGTTGAAGAAGGAATGGAATCAGACGAAGAAGTTCGCATGAACAGCAGAATCGAATCCGAGAAGGTGATGTTGTGAGCGCAGAACCAAAGACACCAAGAGTTTTTGTTTCCTATAGCTGGACGACACCCGAGCACCAAGAACAAATTTGCTCATGGTGCGAGAGACTCATGGCGGATGGGGTTGATGTCCGTCTGGACAAGTGGGACCTCAAGGAGGGAGACGACAAGTACGTGTTCATGGAAGGACTTGTCAACGACCCACAAATCGACAAGGTCTTGTGCTTCTGCGACAAGGGGTACGCGAAAAAGGCCGATGACAGAAAGGGTGGAGTCGGCACCGAGGCCCAGATATTGACCCCGGAGCTATACAAGAAAACCAAAGGGAGCAGGATCGTCCCGATCGCGTGTGAGATCGATGAAGACGGTGAACCGTGCCTCCCGACTTTCTTCGAGCCGCGCATCTACATCGATTTCTCGAACGAGGAACGGTTCGAGGACGAGTACGAGAAGCTCCTGCGCTTGCTCTTCGATAGGCCTCTGCACCGCAAACCGAACATTGGCCGGCCGCCCGAGTACCTCTTCGAGGAGGAACCGAGGCGATCCATCACAGCCAATAGGCTCATGGCCTTCAAGAACGACCTTGAGACTGGCAAGAAGTCGGCGAAGGGCAAGGCGAGGGCATTCCTCCGCTCATATGCCGAGGCCCTCAAACAGATTCGGACCCTGAAGCCGGAAGAGGGCAAAGAACCCGATGAGGTTGTGATCGATGCGATCAATGGATTCGAACCCGTGCGCCAGGACTACCTCGCCTACGTTCAGCACGTAATCGACTTCGAGGACGATCCGTCTCTCCTGCTCATGATCCGGAAGGAATGGGAGGAGGTACTCCGCAGGCGGAAGGACGAGCCGGAGGGTATCTTCGAGCCCAACTGGGAGCGCGGTGCGATTCAGTTTGTGATGCGCGACGCACTGACGACGCTAATCGCCATGCTCATCGACGATTCCAAGTTCGACTGGGCCGACACGTTCCTCACGCACCGCTACGACCTGCGCTACTACACCGACGAAACTCCCTGTTACTACTCGGAACTGGAAACTTATATTCGCGTCCTTGAGGACTGGCGAAACAAGCGGCTCAATTTGAACAGGGCCTCTCTGGTCGCCGATCTGCAGAAAGACTGGGCTGAGCGAGGCGGAATTGATTTTGAAAAGATCATGCAGGCGGACCTGATCCTAACACTACGCGCCCTTTTCCTACTGGACGGACGTTGGTTCCCGCGGACCTTGGCGTATACCGGCAGAACCTACCGCCCCATGCCGCTCTTCGCCCTAGCCGAGGACGAAGGGCACTTTTCTGCCCTGAAGGCGCTCCTCCACGTGGAAAGCTGGGGGGACTTCAGTGGAAAGATGGAGACGGCCTATCTGCAGCACAATCTGAAGAGTTGGCGAATCGGCATCTGGGGCTTGAATTGGGGAGAGCTGACTAACCTGAAAAACCAACATCAGAGTTGATCGGCAAAACAATAAACATTGGAGGCGCACGGTGGACGCAACGATCCTGTGCTAAAATTCAACAACGTATCCGTGTCCCTTCGTGTTCATCTGTCGGTCATCCGTGGTAGTCGGTAACACTCTCCGAAATGAAGCACCGCCCCCTCAGTCGATCTCGCGGTTCAGGAAGGCGAGCGAGCGTGCCATGATTTCCTCGCGGTCCTTGGGGTCGGTGATCGTCTCGAAGGGGAAGGCGAGGTAGACGAGGCGGTAGGGGCCGTCGCAGGCGATGGCGGCGGCTTCGCCGGAAGCCGAGTTGGCGTAGGTGAGCAGCGTGCGCGCACCGGCAAGCGGCTTGAGCACGTCGGCGCTGCGCACGGAATAGGTGGTGCCCGTGCCGTCGTCGAAGTCCACGTCACCGGCCTTGGCGAAAAGGGTGCCCGCGACGGCACGCGTGCTATTCGTCAGCGCGGCGTTGCGCAGGCATTCGGACTTGAAGAGTTCGCGGTGGAAGCCCCCGGCGATGTCGCGGCTCTTGGCGTCGAGGTCCCACCCGATGTTGGCGCCGGAGAGGAAGAGGCTGCCGCCGCCTTCGAGGTACTGGCGCACGAGGCGGCGTTCGTTGCCGTCGAGCGTCGAGCCTTCGCCCTCGTTGCCGAGAATCCAAACGACAATGGAGTAGTCGCCCAGCCGCACGTCGCCGTCGATCAGGGCCTCGTTGCTGGCGGAATCGAAGTTCCATCCGGCGGCGTGCAGCGCCTCGGCGTGTTGCACGGCATAGTCGAACGTGTTCATTTTGGCGAGGATGGTGCGCTCGAATTCGTGGCCGGGGAAGGTGGTGTCGTCCACGAGGTTCATGCCGCGGTCGAGCCGGTCGAAGCCGTTGACGAGCAGCACCTGGGGGCGAAGGTTGCGCTCGGGCGCGCGGACGGCGAGCGTTTCGGTGGCGAACGATTCGCCGCCCTCGTTGACGGCCGCGACGCGAACGTACTCCACCTGCCCGGGGACGATGCCCACGAGCTCGAACGTGGTGTCCTCGGTCTCGGTGCCGTTGTCGAAGCCATAGCCGTTGCGCGAGCGATAGACGCGGTAGCTCTCCGCCTGATCGCCGAGCACGCCTTCGCCCTTGTTGTAGGCGGGTGCGCTCCACGCCACCTCGATGCGGTTCATCCCCGCCTTGACGACGCGCAGGTGCGTGGGTGGCTCGGGGAGCATCGTGCCGTTGTCGAAGCCTTCGACCTCCTCGTGGAAGTAGCGGACGATGGACTGGTAGGCCGCGCGCGCGGAGATGCGGCGGAACTCGGGCTCCAGGATGTAGGCCGCGTCGTGGGGATTGTCGTGGAAGCCGTTTTCAATCAGTGCGGCGGGCATTTTGGCGTTGGCCTGGGGATTGGTCTCGCCGAGCCAACGGGTGATCAGGCCGACGTCCTCCCACTGGGGATCCCAGGCGGCGCGCACGCCGTGGAGAACGCCGTCGTTGAGGAACCGGCCGAGCGTGTCGCTCCCGGGATAGCCCATGAAATCCCACGGCGGTCCCCAGGCATTCTCACTGTAAATGTAGGTGGAGATGCCACTGACCTTGTGCGTGTCGCTGCCGTTGGTATGCCAGGCGACATAGATCGAGCGGCCCTTCTCGTAGGGTTCCGCTTCCCACTCGGCATAGCGCGGCATGGCGCGGACCTGATTCCAACTGCGCGCGTCGTACTCGTCGGGAACGGGCATTCCCATGAAGGGCGCGAAGTAGAGGCCGGATTCCTCCCAGCGCGGCTTGCCGCTGACGACGCCTTCGACGGGAGTGTCGCCCATGCCGCCGCCAAAGCGCACGGCGCTGAGGGCAACGGGTCGTCCGGCGCGTTCGCCGGAGTTTTCGAGCACCACGGCGCCGCGCATCGGATCGCGCCCGGCTTCAAAGTAATAGCGGCCGATGTACTTCCACGTGCTGTGATCGTGGTTCAGGTTCTGGACCCACGTTGTCGAGCCACCGGAGTGGCGGATGACGATGTGGGCGTCCTCGCTGGCGGTTTCGCCCTCGGGCGGTGTGTACCACACATAGACGCCGTAGTAGCCGCTGGCGGGGATTTCGGGAACGAAGCCCGCGCGGGCGGTGGCGGTGCCGCTGACGCTCTTGGCGGCGAGCTGCGCGCCTCCGTAGGCGGCGTCGTTTTGTTCGAGCGTCCAGTCACCCTGCGAGACGATGTTCCTGCGATCGAGCGAATCGACGATGACCATGTGCTCCTGCATGTCGCGCTCGCGCGTGGTCCACACATTGGCGCCGGCGTTCCACAGATAGGGAACGAGGAACTGGTTGATGGTCTCCGCGTTGCTCAGGTCCTCGACGATGCGGTGCGAGGGGCCGCGCTGGGTGGTCCAACGGCCGTTGGAGTAGTGCCAGCCGTGCCCGGCGTTGACGAAGACCGTGGCGCCCGTGAGAGCGCCGACGGGCTGTGCCTCGCCGCGCTCGGGTTTTTTGTCGGCGGCGAAGGCGCCGGTAAGCAACCCGGCGGTCATCAGCGCATGTACGGCCCACGTTGCCTGACGCATCATTGTGGCATCACCCTGGTCAGTCTCTTGTCGCTCGCGGTGTCGAGGAAGCGCATCGCGCTCTTCATCACCGCGTTTCGGTCGGCTGGTTTCTCGATGGTTTCAAACGGGAACCCCATCACGATGACGCGGTGGGGAAAGGCCGTTTCGATGGCGGCGGCCTTGTTGCCTCCGGCGTAAACGAGCGACGCGCGGGCAGCACCAAGCGGGCGCAGCACGTCGGGCGTCTTCACGGGGTAGACGGCTTTGTCCATGCCGCCGAAAGCGATGGAGCCGAGCCCGGCGAACGCGCCATCGGGGTGCGCCTCGACGGTGCGCGTGCCGGAGTCGGTCTCGACGTATTCCGACTGAAGCGTGGAGCCGAGGAACTCCGGCGCGGCGAGCGCGAGATCGAACCCGATCTCCGATCCCGAAACGAGCAGCGCTCCCCCGCCGTCGAGATACTCGGCAACGGCCGCGCGTTCACCCGCGTCGAACGTCGACGTCTCGGCCGATTCCTGGCCCAACATCCACACGACCACGTCGTAGCCGCCGAGCGGGACGAGTCCGTCGCGCACCGCCTCGTTGCTGGCAGAGTCAAACGGGAAGCCCGCCGCCGCCAGCGCCTCGCCGTGCTGGATCACATAGTCGAATGTGTTCATCTTCGCGAGCAGGCCGCGTTCGAGTCCTCTATCCATCACGAGGTTGAGCCCGCGGTCGAGGCGGTCGAACCCGTTCACGACGAGCACGCGGGGCTTGAAGGAATCGAAGAAGCGCACGGCCAGCGTTTCGGTGGGCAGGGACTCGCCCCCCTTGTTCGCGGCGGCAACGCGGAAGTAGTGCGTCGTGCCAGCCGGGGCGTCGGGGATCGTGAACGTCGTGCCCTGCACGGGAACGCCACCATCAAAGCCCTTGCCGTTGGGCGAGCTGTAGACGCGGTAGCTCTCCGCCGGATCGCCGAGCAACCCATCGCCGCCGTCGAACGGAGGCGGATTCCACGCCAGCGTCACGCTCTTGCCGTCGGTCGATTGCACGCGCAGGTGCGTGGGGGGCTCGGGCAGATGGACGGCGTTGTCGAAGCCTTCCATGTACTCGGCATAGTAATCGACGATGCCCTGGTAAACCGAACGGGCGACGATGCGGCGGAATTGCGGATCGAGAATGTAGGAGGCATCCTCCGCGTTGTCGTGAAAGCCCATCTCGAACAATGCGGCGGGCATCTTGTTGTTGTAGCGCGGGTTCGTCTCGCCCAGCCAGCGGCACACCGATGGGCCGTCGCGCCACTCCGGGTCATAGCCCGCATGCACGTCGTTGATGATCGACTTGTGAACGGTTTGCACGAGTTCGACGCCGCCGGGGAAGCCGGTGAATTCCTCAAGTCCGCCCCAGGAATTGGGGCCGTACACGAAACTGAAAAGCCCGCGCGACCGGCCGTTGTTGGCGTTGGTGTGCCAGCCAATGTAGACCGAGCGTCCGGCCTCGGCGGGATCGGCCTCCCACTCGCAGTACATCGGCAATCCACCAACCGTGCCCCAGGGACGCGATTCGCGTGTCGTGTCGTAGCCCATGAACTCGGCATGATAGCGCCCGGATTCCTCCCAGCGCGGATGGCCGCTCTCGCCCGTTCCTCCACCAAAGCGGATGGCATCGATGGCCAGAGTCTCGCCGGATTTGCCCGTGCCATTCGTCAACACGACAGAGCCCGCCGACGTGCTGGCGCCCTGGTCGAACCAGTACGTCCCCATGTACGTCCACGTGTCCGTGTCGAGGCTCTGGTCCTGGCGCCAGACGGTGGTACCGCCGGTGTGGCGGATCTGGAACTCGGCGTCCGATGCCGGCGTGCCGTCCGCAGGGGCGGAGTACCACGCATAGACGGCGTAGTAACCTGCCTCGGGGATGTCAGGGGTGAAGACGGCCGTGGCCACGCGCGAAACGTTGGCGGGCTTCAGGCTCGCGGGATCGAAAGTTTCGGCAACGCGCTGGGTGCCGTCGCGGGCACCGACGTTATGCTGGTCGCTCCACGGCCCGGTTTCCAGGTAGCCAGGGGTGCCGGGCTGTGCCTCGACGATTACCATGTTGGGCTGAAGATCGCGCTCGCGCGTGGTCACGACCTTGGCGCCCGCGTTCCACAGGTAGGGCAACAGGTACTGGAGCACCGCCTCGCCGTTGCTGTGGTCCTCGATGAGGCCGTGGGTAATGCCGCGCTGGGTGATCCAGGCTTGGCTCTTGTCGTTGAAATACCACCCGTGACCGGGGCTGACAAAGATCGTGGCGCCGGAGAGCGCCCCTTCGGGCTGGGCGCGGGTTGTTTCCTGGGCTGGGCCGGGGGCTGCGTGGGCGGCGGTGGCCAGGGCAGCCGAAATCAGCCCGCAAAGTAACACGTGTCCTCTCGCCATCATCGGGACATCCTTTCGCGGTGGGTCGGGGAAGGGAGCGTCAGGGATACGCGGCCAGAACGCGGTCGTCCTTGTCGTAGACAACGCTGCGCGTCACGTCTCCAAACTGGTACTGGGCGTAAGATCCCCCGCCCTTGGCAGGCCCAATGGCCGTGGGAATCCCCAGAACAGCTTCGACGCTGCGGCGCGACTGCCCCGGGCGAATTTCCAGGGCGGCTTTTTCTTCGGGGGGAATGGTCTCGGCCTCCAGACGCGATCCGGCACACCCGGCCAAACCGATCGCCACGGCGAACATCCCCGCTGCCATCAGCAGGGCGAACCCTGCGCGAAAGCGGTGCGGCATCCTGCAACTCCCGTGTTCTCAAAGAGATGGGGGCCTGCTAACATCACTGGCGGAAGGCATGGCCCCATGGCTCCGCGATAAGCGGAGAACCACCGCCACGCTTGTCCGCATCGCCGGACAGGTCGAGCAGAAACTTGCCCGGACACGGAACGAGTGGCGCATCGCACGCTTGTATCCAGAAAGAGAAAACGGAGTGAGGCGTTGCACTGCGGGAGCGCCCTCGGAGAGCGGATTCTCCCGGACTATCCCAGATTGTCGGGGTTCGTGTTGCCGTCGGGGCGCAGTTGCGTGCGGATGATGTCGCCGTCGCTGATCGTGCCGTTGGTGGGATCGTACACGCGCGAGGGATTCCACAACAGGTCGGGCCCCACGCACTGCAACCGCCACTCGCCGCTCCACAACAGCGCCTCGTCGCGATAGCGGTTCTGCAGAATGGGGAAGCTCGTGCGCTTGCTCATCAGGTCGGGGATGTTTTCGTATCCGTAGCGGCGCCAGATCTGATCAGGGAAGTACGGCTCCTTGTCCCAGTTGCCGCCGAAAGGGCACACCAGGTGGGCACTCGTGAGGTAGGAGACCGGGGTGCTGAGCGAGTCGGGGATGTACCACCACTTGAGCTCGGAGCCGACGAGCGGGCCGACGCCGCCCGTGAAGCCCGGGACGATCATCGTGGGATAGCGGTTGTAGTCCACGCGGTACGCTTCGAGCGCCGTGGCCGTCGAACGCAAATCGGCGTAGGCGCGCGAGACCTTGGCGCGCGCCTGGGCCTCCAGAAAGTTCGGCACCGCAATGGCCGCCAGAATGGCGATGATGGCGACAACGATCAGGAGTTCTATCAGTGTAAAGGCTCGGCGCATGACAAGACCTCCCCATCCCGGCGGTTGATTCCCGGCGGGAGGGCTAGCGGCCACGGGGTCGGCGTGTCAATCCCGATCTCGGAATAGCACGGAGAGGCGAGCCGCCCTCCCAGCCCCCCGGCTCGGAAAAATGCCGAATATTACCATGCATTGGAGACTCGGCGGAAGCTCTTCCCATCGGATGGGGGCCCGAATTCTGCCCTGCGCTGGCACCGGGCATCGGTATTTGCTTGCCGTCGCCTTGAGGCTCCGTCTAAATCTGCCGACTAATCAAAATATGGGGTTTGGGTGAAAACCATGAGCGACCCGCACAATCCGTATCGGGAAGAAGGGGAGCCGCGTCCTGATGAGATGCCCCCGGATGCCGACTTTGATCAGTCCTCCGGCGATCCTCAGGAATTCGATGAGCCTGCTGCCTACGATCAGCAGAATGCTGCCGGGTACGGCGAAGCTGAGCCGGGCTACGAGCAGCCGGGTTACGAGCAACCGGGCTACGAGCAGCCGGCGGCCTACGACCAGCAGGCCTACGACCAGCAATACGCGGGCGAACAAGGCTACGAGCAGCCCTACGCCGAACAGCAGCCCTATGCCGATCAGGCATACGGCCAGCAGGGCTATGACCAGCAGGGTTACGACCAGCAGGGTTACGACCAGCCCTACGCCGAGCAGGGGGGATACGCGGCGGCCGAGCCACCCGGCATCGAGCCCGCCATCGACTACGGCGCGCGCGACTCGCTGGAGGACATGTACGTCCAGAAGGACAAGCTCAGTTCCTCGCCGCTGACGATTCGCGAGGGACTGCCAACCGAGGACGTGGACGACATCCCCAGCCGGGGCGTGGGACCCATCGTCGTCGGAATGATTCTGTTCTTCCTCGCGATGATCTGCGGCACGGGATTGCTGCTGGTGAAGCGCCCCATTGTGGACGAAAACGGACTCGCTAATCGCGTCCCCCTCGGCCAGTACCTCTGGTTCCAGGTCACCATGACCCCCGCCCAGCGCCAGATGCAGTCTCTCTCGCCCGACGAACTCGCCTACATCGTGACGGCACGCCGCATCTATCCGGTCCAGACGGCGGTGCTTGATTACTTCGAATCCAATGGAACTCCCCCCAAGATCGGGGACCTGGTGGAAGCAGGTCTGATCTCGGAGTCCTTTGAAGTCGACGGCTGGCAGAACGCGTTCATCATCTCCCTCGCCAACGGCGATTTCACCGTCCTTTCGTGCGGAGCGGACGGCCTGCCGCGAAACGGCGACGACATCACGTTGGCGGGCACGCGCCTCGTGGCTCCGCCCGAGTTCGAGAACCTGGAGATTGTGCTGGACGTCAGCGGCGACTAGGTGAGCGCCCGGGCATGGCCCGGGCGGCCCCCCGTGCTACTTCAGGTACTCTGGAACGACTTCGTGGCGGGTGAGGTCGGCTTTGGTTTCACGCCGACGGATGAGGTACGCCTTGCCGTCATCGACGAGCACTTCAGCGGGACGGGTGCGCGAGTTGTAGTTGCTCGACATGGCGCTGCAATAGGCGCCGGCATCCACAACGGCGAGCAGATCGTCCTGGGCCGGGAGCATCATCTCGCGTTCCTGCGCCAAGAAGTCGCCGGACTCGCACACGGGCCCGACGACGTCGGCCGTCACAACCTCGCCCTTCTTTGACTTCACCAGCGGCAGGATGTCGTGGTGCGCCTCGTACAGCGCCGGGCGGATGAGTTCGGTCATGGCGGCATCGACGATGACGAAGGTGCGGGCACTGCCACGCTTGATGTATTGAACGCTGGTAAGCAGCGCGCCGGTGGGGCCGATGACCGAGCGCCCAGGTTCGAGCAGCAGCGAGAGCCCGTGCTTTTTCGCGAGGCCAATGACCGTGGCGGCGATGGGCTTGAGGTCGAGCGGTTGCTGCTCTCCGCTGTAGGCGATGCCGAATCCGCCGCCGAAGTTCAACGTGCGGAGCTGGTGGCCGTCGGCCTTGAGCGTTGCGAGGAAGGTGTCGAGGATGTCGGCGGCTTCGGCGTGGGGGCCGGCCTGGAGAATCTGCGAGCCGATGTGCGCATGGATGCCGTCGAGGCGCAGGCCCGGGAGTTCACCGATGCGGCAGGCGAGGTCGCGGGCCGCATCCAGCGACATGCCGAACTTGTTTTCCTTCTTCCCGGTGGCGATGAACTTGTGCGTCTTCGCGTCCACGTTGGGATTCACGCGAATGGCGACGGGAGCGACGCGCTTGAGACGGCGTGCCACCTCGTCCAGACGGTCGGCCTCGGCGGGTGATTCGACGTTGAACTCCTTCACGCCGGCGCGCAGGGCGCGGGCCATTTCGTCGGTCGTCTTGCCGACGCCCGCGAAGATGATGCGTTCGGCGGCAACGCCGCAGGCCAGCACGCGATCCATCTCGTTGGCCGAGACAACGTCGAAGCCGGCGCCCTCGGCGGCGAGCACGCGCAGGATGGCGGCGTTGCTGTTCGCTTTGACGCTGTAGGCGATCAGGGGTTTGGCGGCGGCAAAGGCCTTGCGGATGCGCTGGTAGTTTTTGCGCAGGGCGTCGGCGGAATAGACGAAGACCGGGGTGCCGTGTTCCGCGGCAATGTCGGCGAGAGAGATGCCGCCGCAGGTCAGAGCGTTGCCCTTGTAGGTGAAGACGGGATGCTTGCGCAGTTCCATGACGTGCCTCTCGCTCGAATTTCGGATCGGGGGGGGCCAACTGACTGGGTGGAGGACGAAGGTGTCAATGGGCGGGGAAGGCTTTCAGTGAGGGTTCGTGGGGTCGATAAACAGGAGGTCCCAGCGCGTGTCAATGGGGCGGAACGAGGGCGAATCCGGATACCAGGCTTTTGTCGCCGTTCGTAGCCCACGAAACTGAAATCCGGCAACTGAGAACCGAAGTTTTCTCTCTGAGCCGCCTCGCGGGTCCGGGAAATGCCTCTGCTTTCACTCTTGCCATACGATTCAGGTTGAACGGTTCGGCAGAACGTGCGACAGTTCGTGTGATTTCCGGTCAGGCTCTTCCAAGGCAAGGCGCCCGCTCCATGGGTGCCCTCTCCTCCCAAAGCGGCCCCGCGTGTCCTCCTCCCCACGCGGGGTCTGCTTTTGGCGGCGGGCTACAGGTCGCCCAGATCGCGCCGAACGCGCTCGATGCGCAGTGCCCGGCCGGTCAACTGGTCGACCTCGACGAGCACGCCGCACAGCCGCACGTCGCGGGGCTCGGCGACACCAAAGCGGTGCGGCCGGAGTGTGAGCAGCGCGCCGAGCACCGCGTCCTTGTCCGCTCCGATCACCGAATCGTAGGGCCCCGTCATCCCGGTGTCCGTGATGTGGGCGGTGCCACCGGGCAAAACGCGCTCGTCGGCCGTGGGGATGTGCGTGTGCGTGCCCACCATGGCCGTCACGCGCCCGTCCACATACCAGCCCATCGCGACTTTTTCGCTCGTTGTTTCCGCGTGAAAATCGACGAAGATGATCGGGGTTTCGCGTCTGGCCTCGTCGATCAGGCGGTCGATGGTACGGAACGGATCGGCATAGTGATCCATGAACGCGCGGCCGCACAAATTGAGCACGGCGACGGGAAAGCCCGCGCTGCTGTCGTAGATGCCGATGCCCCGTCCAGGCGTTCCGGGGGGGAAGTTCTCGGGGCGCAGCAGGCGCGTCTCCTGATCGAACAGGCCGTTGGTGTCGCGCTGGTAGAAACTGTGATTGCCACCAGTGAGAACGTCGATGCCTCGGCCAAAAAGCTCCTCGGCAATCCGGGGAGTCACGCCCTTGCCGCCGGCGGAGTTCTCGCAGTTGGCGATGATCATGTCGGGGGCCAGCTCGCGGCGCAGTTCGGGGAGCGCCTTGCGCACCGCGTCGCGGCCGGGGCGGCCAAAGATGTCACCGATAAACAGGATATTCATGGGAAGCGCGCGTCCTCTTTTCGGCCGATTCGCCATCTGGCGGAGAAAGGGGCAATCCCCAATAGGGGGGGAATCGCCCTGTCCGGGAGGGCAGGGCGGACGAAGAGGGAACGAAATACGGGAAGAAGGCGGGATACGATAGAGACTGAGAACCGGGCGTTGAAGGCGTCTCCCGAATCCGACTCGCGAACCCAGGAGATGCACCGGTTCCGCCCGGGCATCTCAACTTGACCTTGCCATAGGGGGGTTGTCAGGCGTTTACAAAGCCTAACAATTGAATGGGCGCGCTCGACTCTTTGCGGCCGACGAGAGGTTCTTCCATGATGCATTCGCACGATACGGCACCGGTGGTGGCACGCTCCTTCTTCTGGGCCCCGGGAGGACGCCTGCTGGTCCTGCTGGGCGCTCTTATTCTGGCGGGCCTGGCTCCCGCCCAGCAGATGCTGCCGATCGTCGAGACGAAGGACATGCCGATGGCGCGGGCGTTCCACGGCTCGGCCGTCCTCGGCGAGTACCTCTATCTGTTCGGCGGAGGCAGCAGCACCGGCGAGAACCGCGACAGCGAGCCGGGCGACACGTCGGTCTGGCGCGCGCGTATTCTCCCCAACCGCGACCTGACGGACTGGGCCAAGACGACGCCGCTCCCCGCCACACGCTACTACATCGCGAACAGCACACTGGTGCTCAACGACGTCGTCTACATCATCGGCGGATCCTATCTGGTTCTCGGGGGCGAAAGCCACAACACTGCCATCTGGTCGAAGCCACTCCCCAATGGAACGCTGACGCCGTGGCAGACTTCGGAACCGTTTCCCGACACGGCATCGGCCCCCGCCGCCGTCTCCACCCCCGGGCACATCCACGTTATTGGCGGGTTGCGCAGCGACAACACCGTTTCGAACAAAGTTTACACGAATTCCGTTTACCCCGACGGTTCCCTCTCGCACTGGGAAGAGGGCCCGGAACTCCCCACCGGCCTGTGGTTCCACCACGCAGGTGTCGTAGCCGGGCGCGTCTACGTCTGGGGCGGGCTGAACAGCGACGAGCCAGGCAAGCGCATCCCGCTCCCCTACATCTTCTCCGCAGCAATCCGCAGCAACGGCAAGCTGAGCCAGTGGCGCACCGAGCGCGTCCTGCTCCCCGTGGGCTTCTACAGCGCACCGTCCACCGTTGCCGGCCCCTACCTGATGTCCTTCATGCCGCGCTACCAGGGCGGAGTCCTGACCAACGACGTCTGGTTCACACGCATCACCCCCGCTGGAATGGACCCGTGGACGCGCCGCCCGGCCCCCGTGCCCAACCGCGTCTATCACGCCGTGGCGCCGAACTACCGTAACGGCTCGATCTACATCAATGGAGGACGGGGACCGACGTTCTCAACGCCGATGCTGCGCAAGTCCTCCTTCTTCCTGCTCAACGAGCAGGCGCGCCGTCAGGCCGAGCAAAGCTGGATGGCCGCGCAGACGGCCCACTCCAACTCGGTCTCGGCCCTGGCTGCCCAGTTGGAAGGCGGCGGTGCCAATCCGACCGGCGACCGCGTGCTCAGTTACCTGGCCGACCGTGCGCTGCAGGAGGGCGCCGTCCCGGGCTTCATGACGATCACAGACGCACGCGCGCAGGCCGAACGCGAAGGCAAGCCCCTCATCATGTACTTCCTGATGAAG
Organism: Candidatus Sumerlaeota bacterium; assembly: GCA_030156535.1. GTDB lineage: Bacteria > Sumerlaeota > Sumerlaeia > SLMS01 > JAHLLQ01 > JAHCAW01. Next base: position 26,531 of record JASGMJ010000010.1, on the reverse strand, counting down.
GACGCCCAGCCGTGCGTCGAGCAACGCAACCTGCTGATGGACAACGCGCAGTTCGCCGCTCTCACGCAGGTGGCTTCGTTCGCCTGGATCGACGCGAGCGAATACCCGCAGCTCTGCCAGCAGATTGGTGTCTATCGCGCGCCAACGTGGGTGTTCTACACGGCGGCGGGCGACGAAAAGGGACGCCGTATCGGCGTGATGACGCCAAAGGAAATCGCGGCGGGGATTCTCCAGTTCGGCGCCGCGAACTGAGTCTTCCCAACTGAGTCTTCCTGCGCGGAGGCCGAGGCATCCGCGCAGGTTTACCCGCTTCTGCAAGAGAGAAAAACTGCCAGTGTTTCGATCGCCCCCGCTGCTTACGCTTCCGCGGGCGCGTCTTCTTTTTTCTTCACGATGGCCCGGATGGAGAGTTCCTTGAGCTGCTCGTCGCTCACGGGGCCGGGCGCGTTCGTCAGCGGGCACGTGCCCGCCTGCGTCTTGGGGAACGGAATGACGCCGCGGATGCTCTCCTCGCCCGTCAGCAGCATCACAATGCGATCGAGGCCGAAGGCCAGTCCGCCGTGCGGAGGAGCGCCGAACTGCAGGGCGTCGAGCAGGAAGCTGAACTTCTCCTTTGCTTCCTCCGGCGTGATGCCGATGGCGGCAAAGACCTTCTCCTGCACGTCGTTGCGGTGGATACGGATCGAGCCACCGCCAAGTTCCTCGCCGTTGAGCGCGAGGTCGTAGGCTTTGGAGCGCATCTCGCCCTGTTGCTCCGTCCCCAATTTCTCCATGTCTTCGTCGTAGAACGCGGTGAACGGGTGGTGGAGGGGATCCCAGCGCTTCTCCTCGGTGTTCCACTCGAAGCTGGGGAAGTCCATGATCCAGCAGAATTTCCAGAGCGACTTGTCGATGAGATCGAATTCGCGGCCGAGCAGCAGGCGCAGGCGCCCCGTCTGGTCCGCCACGGCGCGCGTATCCGTGCCCGCCACCATGAAGATCACGTCGCCGGGTTTGGCGCCGGTCTGCTCCTTGATGCGGGCGAGCGCGTCCTCCTCAAAGAACTTCGAGATGTTCGACGACAACGCGCCGTTCTCGTCCACCTTGAACCAGGCGTAGGCACGGATACCCGTCTCGCGGTTCACCTGCTTGCTGAACTTGCTTTCGGGGCGCAGGTCGGTGTTCGAGAGTTTCTCGCCGCCGCCTTCGAAGCAGAGCGCCCGCACGAGGCCCTTCTTCTTGATGATGTTGTTGAAGACCTGGAAGTTGCAGCCTTGGCGCAGCGCATCAGTCAGATCGGTGATCTCCATGCCGAAGCGCAGGTCCGGCTTGTCCGACCCGTATTTCGCCATCGCTTCGTGATAGGACATGCGCGGCATGGGCGTCGGCACGTCGATGCCCAGGCACGTCTTCCAGATATGTGCGATCAGGCGCTCGCACACCTCGATGACGTCGTCCATCGTGACGAAGGCCATTTCGAGGTCGATCTGCGTGAACTCGGGCTGGCGGTTGGCGCGCAGATCCTCGTCGCGGAAGCAGCGCGCGATCTGGAAGTAGCGGTCGTACCCCGAGATCATGAGCAACTGCTTGAAGAGCTGGGGCGACTGCGGGAGCGCATAGAAGTTGCCGGGCTCGAGGCGCGAGGGAACGAGGAAGTCGCGTGCGCCCTCGGGCGTCGCCTTCGTCAGGATCGGCGTCTCGAATTCCCAGAAGCCCTCGTCGGCAAGGAACGTGCGCGTGGCGTGGTACACTTGGTGGCGCACGCGCATGTTGTACTGCATTTCCTCGCGGCGGAGGTCGAGGAAGCGATGACGCAGGCGGATTTCCTCGCTCGTGTTATCGCGCTCGTCGATCTGGAAGGGGAGCGGGTTGCTGCGCGACAGGACGTCGATTTCCGCGACGACGACTTCCACGGTGCCGGAGTCGATGTTCGCGTTCTCTGTCCCTTCGGGGCGGCGCGTCACTTCTCCGCGGACGGCGATACAGAACTCGCTGCGCAGTGCGTGGGCGGCGCCGTCGGCGCTGATGAGATCGGGGTCGAAGCGAAGCTGAACGATGCCCGCGCGGTCGCGCAGGTCGATGAAGACGATGCCGCCGAGGTCGCGCCGGCGATGCACCCAGCCCTTCAGGACAACGCGCTGGCCGATATGATTCTCGCGCACGTCCCCGCAATAGCAACTGCGGCGTGCATCGGCGAGAGTGACTTCGGTCGCTTGGGTGCTCATGGTCGGCTTCTTCTCTGGGAAGGGAATGGGTGGCGGAGTTCTAAACGGTTTTCTCTTCAGTAATGGCGAATTCCGACTGGTCTTCGAAGGCCTTGTGCGTCACCTGGACGGCCTTCTCCATGTCTTCTTCCGCGATGACGACCGAGATCTTGATTTCGGACGTGGAGATCATCTGGATGTTGATGCCGGACTCGGCAAGCGCCTTGAACATCTTGCCTGCCACGCCTGTGTGGCTGCGCATTCCGACGCCCACGGCCGAGACCTTCGCGATCTTCTCGTCCGTCTCGATGCTCTTGGCGCCAATGTCCTTCGCGATCTTCTCGCAGGCGGCCACGGCCCGGGTGAAGTCCTTCTTCGCCACGGTGAAGGCGATGGCGTTCGTGTTGTCACGCGCCGTGCTCTGGATAATCACGTCAACGACGATGCGCTCGGTGCCCAGGCGCGAGAACAACTCGGCGGCCACGCCGGGTTTGTCCGGCACGCCGAGCACCGAGATTTTCGCTTCATCCTTGTTGAAGGCGATGCCGCTGACGACCACTTGCTCCATTGCCTTGTCCTCCGCGGTGACGATGGTTCCCGGCTCGTTGTGCAGGAAACTTCTGACGTGCAGGGGCACGTCGTACTTCTTGGCGAATTCCACGCTGCGCGAATGCAGGATGCCGGCGCCGAGGCTGGCGAGTTCAAGCATCTCGTCATAGCTGATGCGGTCGATCTTGCGTGCCGAGGGGCAGATGCGCGGGTCCGTCGTGAAGATGCCGTCGACGTCCTTGTAAAACTCGCAGGAATCCGCGCCCGCCGCTCCCGCCAGCGCCACGGCGGTGATGTCGCTGCCGCCGCGCCCCAGCGTCGTGATCTCGTTGTTCGCCGTCGAGCCCTGGAACCCGGCGACGATCGGCACCTTGCCCGCAGCCACCAGGGCGCGCAGCTTCTCGCCGTCGATGCTCTGGATGCGCGAGGCCCCGTAAATCTCGTCCGTGCGAATGCCAACCTGCGGACCCGTGAAGCTGACTCCATCCACGCCCTGGGCATGCAGCGCCAGCGCCAGCAGCGCCACGGACTGCTGCTCGCCCGTGGCCATCAGCATGTCGAGCTCGCGCGCCGGAGCCTTCTCGCACAACGCCGCCGCCATCCGCAGCAAACGGTTCGTCGTGTCGCCGAATGCCGAGACCGTCACGATCACCTGGTCGCCCCGATCAACGCTCTGCTTCACGATTCTGGCAACGTGGTGAAACTTCTCCGCCAACAGGGGGGGCGAACTGTGCAGGTCCTGCAAATCCACTTCGCGGCCCTTGCCCTTGTCGCCAAGAGCATCGCCACCGAACTTCTGAACTATCAGCGCCATGGACCTTCCTCGCACCCGTTGAAAAGGGAGCGGACATTGGCCGGAGCCCCCCCCACCCTGTCAAGCCGAAGGCCCAGTGCCCAAGGCGGGCGGGTGCATCTCCCGGAACCGTGAGACGAATCCGGAAGACGTTCTCAGTGCTCAGTTTTCAGTCTTCAGTCTCTGCCGTTTTCCGCTGCCTCTTTCCCATTTCCGTTTCCTCTTCATCCGCCCCTGATCCCCGCAGGGATGGCAGTTGAACTGCCCGGCACCGGCCTGAAGAAACGCCGTCACCACCTCCTGCCACGCCTTCCCGAACCGAACCCGCGAGACGCACCCAAGGCGGGCTATGCCAGCGCCTCGCGCGATTCGTCGATGACCTTCGTCTTCGTCGCCATGTCGTGCAGCGTCTGGCGCGTCGGCATGACGGCGGCCATGATGCCCGCCGCGATGGCGAAAGGCCAGAAGCAGGGAATGGCGAAACACAACCCCGCCAGAATTCCGTGGAAAAGCCCCGATGGCCCCTCGGATTCAGAGTCGTCGGCATTCACGACGCGCAGGCGGATAATGCGCTTACCGATGGTCTGGCCCGTTCGCATCGTCATCAGTCCAAAATACGCCATGCAAAGGGCTACCCACATCAAGTAGGTGACGCCGGTCTGCCAGTCCGCTCTTTTCTCCACCTGGGCGTGCTCGGCCATGTTGCCCGGGCCGCCGACGTTGGTAGCGGGCTTGGAAGGCGCCACGAGAATCGAAAAACAAAGGAAGAAAATGCCCATCAACAAACAGGCGCCCGTGTCGATGGCAAAGGCCATGCCGCGCTTCCACCAGTCGGCGACGGGGTGGAAGGAGGACTCGGCAAGGACGTGGGCGTCGCCACTGGCCTGAGAGGGGTGGGGTTGCTCGACGGCCGGAGGAGGCGGTGGCGGTTGGATTTCCTCCTCGAAGAGAATGCGCGGCACGATCGGCGCATCTTCTTCCTCGGGGGGCGGAGTAGGAGCAGATCGTTTCTTTGCTGCCTTGGAGGGCGGATCGGAGCCGTCGGCGGCGGGGGCGTCGTCCGCCGTGGGATCGTCCATCGAAGGCTGCTTGGGCTTCAGCCGCACCACCTTGCGCACTTTGCGGACGCGGCCTGACGCCCCACCCGCTGCGGCACCGGGTTCGCGCCAGGTTTGCTCCGGATCGTCGGGGCGGGGCGGGACGATGTTGTTCGGGGGGAGCGCTTGCGAGGAAGCCCCCGGTGGGGTCGCCTGAGGGCCGAGGGGCTGGTGCACGGGCCACGGGGTCTGGCCGACGTGCTCCTTGGGCTTGGGGACGGGCCAGGGGGTCAGGTTCTCCGGCGCCACGGGGACGGCACCACTGCTGCCCGAAGGGGGGCGCCACGTGGGGAGGTCTGCTGCCTCGGGCTGGGGAGGTGGCAGTTCCAGTTCCGTGCCGCACTGCCCACAACGGAGCGTGTCCGGCGCATTCTGATGCCCGCAATGGGGACAGGCTCGCACCATTGGTCCAGTTCTCCCTTGGAGCAACCCTCAACTGCTTTCAGCACCCAAAGAGGGATAACGCGGATACACCAACTCCCAGTGCGAGGTCAAGCCAACTCCCCGTCACTGCCCTGAAGGCCGAAGGCGAACCAAGAAAAGGGGCGGGACGATGCTGTGCATGTCCCGCCCCAGACTCTAGAGCTTGAATGGAAACCGAAGGCTGAAGGCTTTTTCCGCCTATTTCCACTTGATGGCGGTGCCAGACAGATGGGTGCGCACCTTGATGTAGAGGAAAAGGATGTTGGTGACTTCGACGTCGGTACGCACGTTGATGACCTCGTCGCAGCCCTGCTCCTGGGCCTCGCGGATCAGGGCGCGGTAGCCGTTGTCTCCCTTCGAGAAGAAGCCGAAGAGCGTGGTGGACTCGCCGCTGGCCTCGACGCTGCCACGAATCTCGAAATCATCGGTCGTCAGCTGGTACACCGTGGAGGCCGTATTGGAGGCCGGAAACACCATCTGGTCGGCATAGGCACCGGGGAGGGCTCCACCAGGGCTGTAGGAGGCGACGCCAAAGGCGCAGCCGGAGAGAGTCAGCGCGGCAATGCCAAGAACAAGGGTCCCAAGAAAGCGACGAAGCATGATAAATTGGATCCTCCTGATGATTCTCTCCGCGTGCCTGAAAGCTACCACTTGCCGGGAAGTGCGGGAGAGGCATTCATTCCATGCCGAGACGGCACTCCGGCACTTCTCCAAGGGGCAAGGAGAGAATGGCTGAAGCGTCCGCCCCTGCAACACCGGTTGCACCGGGCCGGGCCGTGCGGGTTGGCTGGCGGCTCGACGAGGAGAGTCTGCCATGGATTGCGGCGAATCGGGGTTTGCTCCCGTGGACAAACTGGCGGTGGTTGGCTTGGGGCTGATCGGCGGCGCGGTGGCGCGGGCGGCGAAGGCCCGTGGGCTCGCCCGCCACGTTGTCGCCGTCGGCAGGCGACCGGCCGATCTGCAAGCCGCTCTTGATGCCGGGATCGTGGACCAGGCGGAGACGAACCTGGCCGAGGGGCTGGCGGGCGCCGATCTCATCGTGCTGGCGCGGCCCGTGGAAGTGATCGTCGCGGAAATGCCCGCCGTCCTGGCCGCAGCCCCCGCAGGTGCGCTCGTCACCGACGCGGGAAGCACCAAGGCCGCCATCGTGGCCGCCGCCGGGAAGGCCGCCCGCCCCGGCGGAGCCGTCTTTGTCGGCAGCCACCCGATGGCAGGGTCGGACAAGACGGGTTGGCGCCACAGCACGGCGGACCTCTTCGAGGGCGCCACGACGATCGTGACACTCTCCGAGGACACCGATCTGGACGCCGTCGCCCGCGCCGGCGCCTTCTGGGCCGCCCTGGGATCGCGCATCGTCTACTGCGGCCCCGCGCACCACGACGCCCTCGTCGGACTCGTCAGCCACGTGCCGCACATGGTGGCCGTGGGGCTGGCCGAACAGCTCGCCGAGCACCGCGCAGACGCCGAGTTTCTGCGGATTCTGGCCGGACCGGGCGTGCGCGACACGACGCGCGTGGCGGCCGGAGACCCCGACCTCTGGCAGCAGATCTGCCTGCAAAACCCCGGCGGCATCGCCGACGCGCTGGAGGAGACCGGCCGACGGATTCTCCAGCTCGCCGAACTGGTCCGCACCGGCAACGGCCCGGAACTGCGCGCCCGCCTCGCCAAAGCCCGCGACATGCGGCAGGCGTTGGAGTAGGGAGGGCGTGGTTCGTGGTTCGCCAGTGAACACTCAGTAAATCCACAGAATGACAGATGGCTGTTTCCCATGAGTTGACTCCCTGCGGGTTCGGAGAGGGCGGCATGGAGTTTGGGCACCCATGAATCAAGCGCCCGCGCAATGAAACCGGCAACTGAGAGTCCTGTCTCGAACCCCGAACCCCGAACCACGAATCACGCTCTCTCCTTGCGAACCTTTTCCGTGGTGGTATTGTCCCATGGCAGGATAATTGCGCCCCGGGTGCGAAGCAGTCTCTGCCCAGGAGGCCCGTTATGGCCGAACTCGAAGGCAAGATCCGCCAAATCCGGCGTCGCCTGACGCTGTTTCTCTTCGTCCAGATGCTCGCCCGCACGGCGCTGGTCGCGATGATTCTGGGCGTGCTGTACCTGGTCGCCGAGCGGCTGCTGAATCTGCCTTGGGAGCCGCTGGCCGTGGTCGGCGGACTGATCGGCGTCTCGCTGCTGATTGCCGGTGTCTGGACGTGGCGGCGGCGCTACTCGATGATTCAGGCCGCCCTGGCGGCGGACGAGAGCCTCGGGCTGCGCGAACGCCTCTCCAGCGCCCTGCTGCTCCACGGGATGCGCGATTCGCTCGGCGCCATCGAGGCGCTCGAAGCCGACGCCGCCCGCCACGCCGCCGCCATCCAGCCCCACCGCGACTTCCGTTGGCGGGCTCCCCGCGCACTCGTACACCTGATCTGGCCCACGGCCGTCTTCGTCGCTCTCTACCTCTTCATGCCCCAGTTGGACCTGTTGGCCAAGGACGCACCGCAGGACCCCGCCAAGAAGGATCCCCTGGCCGAGCAGGCCGAAGAGAAGATGCGCAAGGAAGCGGCCCGCGAAATCAAGGAACTCGCCCGCGAACTGGAGAAGAAGCAGAAGGAGGAAGACCTCCAGTACGTCGATTCCGTCAAGTTTTCCAAGGAACTCGAACGCCTCTCCGACGAGTTGTACCTGGGCACCAAGGACAAGAAGGCTGCCGTGGCCGATTTGTCCCGTCTGGAAGACGAAGTGAAGATGGAAAAGCGCGAGATGGACCTGAAGGCCGAGCCGTTCAAGCAGATCAAGGGCCTCCAGCGCGCCAATCAGACCCGCGAAATCCAGCAGGACCTCAAGGACCTGAAGTTCAACGACGCCGCCCAGAAGATGAACGACATGGCCCAGCAGCAGCTCGGCCAGATGTCCTCCCAGCAAACCGAGGAACTCGCCCGCGAAATGGAGAACCTCGCCAACGAACTGAAGGAAAACGAACAGCTCGCCGAGGAACTCCAGAAGACCGCCGAAACCCTCAAGGACCTCGCAGAGCAGAAGAAGCAGGACGAGCAACAGCAGGCCGCCCAGCAACAGCAACAGCAACAACAAGGTCAGCAGGGCCAGCAGGGCCAGGAACAACAGGGTCAGCAGGGTCAACAACAGGCCCAGCAGCAGGGACAACAGCAGCAGCAACAATCCCAGCAGGGCCAACAAGGTCAGCAGCAGCAGCAGTCCCAGCAACAGGGACAGCAGCAGGCGCAGAGCCAAAGCCAGCAGGGAAGCAGCCCCCAGCAGCAGAGTGGCCAGCAGGGGCAGCAGCAGTCCCAGGCGACCTCGGAAGCCATGGCCCAGGCCGCCCAGCAAATGCAGCAGGCCGCCCAGCAGATGGCCAACCAGCAGCAGATGGTGCAGGAGATGCAGCAGCTTGACCAGGTCTCGCAGCAACTCGGGCAGGCGCGCTCCTCGATGTTGAACTCGCAGGGACAGAACAGCCAGGCGCAGTCGGGCCAGACCCCCAGCGGCCAGCAGAGTCAGGGCCAGAGCGGCCAGCAGTCCGGCTCCCAGGGTCAAAACCCGGGAAACAGCGGCGGCCAGGGACAGAACCCGGGCAGCGGCCAAGGGCAGAAGCCGGGCGACGGCAATGGACAGGGGCAGTGGCAGGAGGGCGACAACCAGGCGCAGGGCAACGGCAGCGGCGGCCCCGGCCGGGGACGCGGTGGCAACCCGCCCGACGCCGGTCTGGTGGATGTGCAGTGGCAGGACGAGATGATTCGCGGCGAGAAGAACGACGGCGAAATCCTGGCCGTGATCGAAATTGACGCTCCCGCCATGAAGGGCGAGTCCAACGTGAAGTACTCGCAGATTTACTCCACCCGCCAGCAGAAGGCGGCGGACGCCATGCGCCAGAACGAAATTCCGCTCGGCTACCGCAATGCCGTGCGGGATTACTTCGAAGCGATCAACCCGGAGAAACGGGCGCCGGGAAGCAACTAACCGGTACACTCCACGGGCGGAGGAGCGGCCGGAGAGATGCGGCCGACCGCAGTCCCAAGGCGGCAGAGCACACTGAGTTCGCGGCGCACACGTCGAGAGAGGGGCCGCTCCCCATCATCACCCGCCGCCCCCGGCAGGCGGCAGGTGCGAACGCGCCTCGGCCGAATGCTCCTCGCCGCCCTCCTTGCGGGAACCTTCGCCCTCGGATGCCAGACGCGAACAGGAGACAACGCCGCTGCGTTCAGCCGTATCGTCGGCGGGCAAGGGCGCCAGCCCGGCCAGTTCTCCAAGCCCCGCGCCGTGGCCATGACCGCCACCAGCGACCTGATCGTCATCGACCGCACCGGCCGCATCCAGCGCCTCGATCTCGAAACGGGCGAGGTGCGCGCCAAGTGGCTGCTCCCCCGCTACGACAACGGCACGCCGACGGGCATGACGCTCGGCCCCGGCGACGCCACTCTCTGGATCGCCGACACGCACTACCAGCGCATCCTGCAATACGATCTCGATGGCAAACTGCTCTTCTCCTTTGGCGAGGAGGGGACCGAACCCGGCCAGATGATCTTCCCCACCGACGTCTGCCCCGACCCGCTCGACGGTTCTCTGTGGGTCTGCGAGTACGGCCTGCGCAGCCGCGTCATGCACTTCTCGTCCACGGGCGAGTTTCTCAACGAGTGGGGCTCGGGCGAATATGCGTACACCGACCTCCAGCGCCCGATGGCGATTTCCATCGATGCGCAGGGGCGCGTGTTCGTTGTCGATGGCGGCAACCATCGCGTGCTTGCGTACAGCCGCCAGGGTGAGTTGCTCTTCTCGTGGGGCGAGGCGGGGGAAGAACCCGGGAAATTGAAGTACCCCTACGACATGGCCTTCGCCCCCGACGGTACGGTCTATATTTGCGAATATGGGAACAGCCGCGTGAGTCACTTTACGGCAGAGGGAGAGTTCCTCGGTTTCTGGGGAACACCGGGATACAAGGCGGGCGAGCTGTTCTCGCCCTGGGGCGTGGCCGTCGACAGCAAGGGACGAGTCGCCGTCGCGGACACGAACAACGGCCGCGTGCAAATCGTCGAGCGGCCCCGGCGCGCGTTCACCAGCGGAGGTGACGCGACGTGACCGTCCACTTCGCCCGACCCGAGTACCTCTGGCTGCTTTTGCTGCTGCCGTTGTTCTGGCTGATGGGCCGCCGCCTGAACGCCATCGAGCCGTTGCGCCGCTGGGTGATCCTCGGGCTGCGCACGCTCGTGATTCTGTTTCTGGTGCTGGCGCTGGCGAAGCCCGAAATCTCGCGCGAGAGCCACGACCTCACCGTCTACTTTCTTCTCGATGCCTCCGACTCGATTCCGCCCGAGCGCCGCGACCTGGCGATGCAGCTCATCGGCGAGTTCGCCAAGGAGAAGCCGCGCAACGACGAGGCCGGGCTGATCGTCTTCGGCAGCAACGCCTCGCTCGAAACACTGGCCGTCAACACGTTCGAGTTCGATGGCACCTACCGATCGGTGATCGAATCAGCGCGCACGGACATTTCCTCCGCCCTGCGTCTGGCGCTCAGCGCGTTCCCCAAGGACCGCCTGAAGCGCATCGTCCTGCTGAGCGACGGCAACGAGAACAGCGGCAGCGCGCTGGAAATTGCCCGCATGGCGCGCAACAGCAACGTCCCCATCGATGTCGTGCCGCTGCGCTATGACCAGCGCGCCGACGTGCAGATCGACAAGCTGATCGTCCCCCAGCAAACGGCCAAGGACGCACCGTTCGACATCAAGGTTTTCCTCTCCGCCGAGCAGAAGACCGCCGGGCGCCTGCGTCTGTACGAGGACGACAAGCTTATCGTGGACGAGGCCATCGACGTCGACGCGGGGAAGAACGCACCGCTCATACTGCCGCGCCGCCTGCAGGAAGGCGGCTTCCATCGCTATCGCGCCACCATTGAAGTCGCCGGCGACGCGCGCCCGCAGAACAACCGCGCCGAAGCCTTCACGCACCTGAAGGCCGAGCCCCGCGTTCTTTACATCGAAGCCGATCAGACAACGAAGAACTACCTCGCCGCGGCGTTGCGGCTGGAGGAAATCGCCGTGGACTTCCGCGGCCCCGAATCCATTCCGATGACGCTGGAAGAGCTTCAGTCCTACGACTCCATCATTCTGTCGAACGTTCATGCGAACCAGATGACCGTCGATCAGATGAAGATGATCGAGCGCGCCGTGCACGACCTCGGCGTCGGGCTGATCATGATCGGCGGCGAGGATTCCTTCGGCGCGGGCGGCTACCAGGATTCGCCGATCGAGATGGCGCTCCCGGTCTCGATGGACGTGAAGCAGAAGAAGGTGCTGCCCAACGGCGCACTCGTCATCGTGCTGCACACCTGCGAGATTCCGCAGGGCAACAGTTGGGCGCGCGAGATTTCCATCGCCGCGCTCAACGTGCTCTCGGCCCAGGACTACTTCGGCCTGCTGTACTACGGCGCCAAGTCCGGCGCGGGAATCGGCGGCGGCGGCGGTGCCTGGGGCGAGTACTGGGCGTGGGAGCCCGGTCTCCAGATGACGGGCAACAAGCACGCCATGCGCGCCAAGATCCGAGGCGTTGCCCCGATGGACATGCCGACGTTCGACCCCACGCTGGAGCTCGCCTACCAGGAACTCAAGAAGGTCAAGACGCAGGCCAAGCACATCATCGTGATTTCCGACGGCGACCCGGCCCCGCCCAATCAGGCACTGGTCAACAACATCCGCGACGAGGGCATCACGGTCTCCTCGGTCATCATCGCGCCACACGCCGGGCAATCCGAAGAAACGATGAAGCAACTCGCGTACTGGGGCTCCGGCGAATTCTACTTTCCGAAGACGTCCAACGAACTGCCGCGCATCTTCGTGAAGGAAGCCTCCGTGGTGCGCCGCTCGCTCATCTACGAGGACACGTTCAACCCCGTTGGCGACTCCCCCTCCGAGACACTCGAAGGCTTGAGCGCCCTCCCCCAGCTTGAAGGCTACGTCGTCACGTCGGACAAGGAACTCGCGACGGTCGCGCTGCGTTCCGACAAGGACGACCCGCTGCTCGCGCACTGGCGCTACGGGCTGGGCAAGACGGTCGCCTTCACGTCCGACGCAAAGAACAAGTGGGCGGCGGCGTGGGTGGACTGGGACGGCTACAGCAAGTTCTGGAGCCAGGTCGTTCGCTGGTCGCTGCGCGAGGCGAGCTCGTCGAACTTCCAGGTGAGCACGGACCTGCGCGGCGGCAAGGGCACCGTGGTCGTCGATGCGATCGACCTGGACGGCAACTTCATGAACTTCCTGGAGTTCGACACGGTGGTGTTGAGCCCGGAACTGGAGCAGCAAACCGTGACCGTGCGCCAGGTGGGACCGGGACGCTATGAAGGCGAGTTCGACGCCGACGAGGTCGGCACCTACATGGTGCGGCTGGCGACGGGCGACGAAGACAAACGCCAGACGGCGATCAGCGGCGCATCGATGTCGTACTCGCCGGAGTATCAGGCCGCGCGCTCGAACGAGGAGTTCCTCTCCAAGATCGCGACGGACTCGAACGGCCGCATGGCGGGCACGGACTACTATGCGTTCAGCCGCGACATGCCCCCCTCGCGCCAGCCCACGCCGATCTGGGAACTGCTGTTGCTGCTCGGCCTGCTGCTCGTGCCGGTGGACGTGTTCTTCCGCCGCGTGTATCTCGACCCGTCGGAGTTGTGGGCAGGCTTCCTGCGCGGCGCGAAGAACGCCTGGCTGGTGGTGACGTTCCGCCGGCCGAAGACCACCGCCCAGCGCGACGAGTCGATGGGATCGCTGATGGCGGCGAAGCAGCGCGCGCACGCCGACCGCGACAAGGAAGAGGAGGAACGCCAGGCGCGTCTGGCCTTCCGCGACCGCTTGCAGCAACAGGACGCTCCGGCGGGAGAATCCGTCTTTGAAGACCCCAACGCCGCCGCGCAAAAGGGCCCCGCGCGCCACCGGTCCAAGCAGACCGTGACGCCCAGCGACGGCCCCGAACGCGGCGCCCCCTCGCCCGGCGGCAGCAGCCTCTCGGATTTGAAGAAAGCAAAAGAACGCGCCAAGAGAAAGATGTGAACATGAGCAAGCGCTGGACCAACAAGGTGTATTTGGGCGATAATCTGAAGGTCATAATGGATCTTCCATCTGGGAGTGTGGATCTTATCTATATTGATCCTCCATTTAATACGGGACGAGTTCAGAAGCGTGAACAAATAAAGGTTCAGAAGTCTAGTACTGGACTCCGCAATGGCTTTGCAGGAAAGCGGTATGATTCTGAAGTCGTGGGAACAGAAAGCTGGAATGACCAGCATGAGGACTACTACTCGTTTCTAGAGCCTCGTCTAGTTGAAGCCCATCGACTCCTCGCTGATACTGGAACTCTATACTTCCATATTGACTATAGAGAAGTCCATTACTGCAAATTGTTACTCGATAGAATCTTTGGCAAAGACTGTTTTCTTAATGAGATTATTTGGGCATACGATTATGGGGCTCGCCCTAAGAATCGCTGGCCTCCCAAACATGACAACATTCTTGTGTATGTCAAGCACCCTACAAAATACTGCTTCTATCCAGACCAAATTGATCGAGAAGCATATATGGCTCCAGGGCTGGTCGGCCCAGAGAAAGCAGAGAGAGGAAAACTCCCTACGAATGTTTGGTGGCATACGATTGTTTCTCCAACGGGCAAAGAGAAGACCGGTTGGCCAACTCAGAAACCTCTTGGAGTTTTGCGCCGCCTAATTCGCGGCTCCTCCAAGAAGAATGACTTGGTCCTTGATTTTTTTGCCGGAAGTGGCACTACTGCCGTTGCATGTGCTGAACTTGAAAGAAGGTTCATACTTGTTGAACAAAGCCCAAGATGCATGGAGATCATTCAAAAGCGGCTTGAAAGCTTTCGGATTGCTGTAGATTACATAAACAGGGATGCTGAAATGACTCACTCACCGACAAGAAAGAACGCGTCAAAGAAGCACAATCCTGGAAATGCGTCGCCTAAGTCCTCCGGCAATAGTATCCATGCCATACTGGTTGGATGCGCGAATTACGACAATTTGGGAAATTTGAATGGAATAGACATTGATCTGGAGAATATGCGGAAGCTCCTTTCCGAAGAGGGAGACGTGGGCGTTATCCCAGAAGCGAACATACAATCGGTTGTGGACCCAACGGCAGAGGATTTTCGCCTTGCGCTGTACAGTTTCATGTCTCGTCGCTCCGCTGCTGGCGACACTCTTCTTCTCTATTTTTCAGGCCATGGGGCCGCTCTTTCTGGCTATGACTTTGGTTTTTGTGTGAAAGACACTAGGCAGATTTCCGGGATTGGAATAGACCCACTTTCTATTATTGAGCTAAAGACAGTTCTACGTGCTATCGATGCTTGCAAAGCGCATCTCATTTTGATTATCGACGCCTGCTTCAGTGGCTCTGCAAAGCCTAAATCGGATTCAATGATAAACCTAACCGTCCAAATGGGAAGTCAGGCTCAAATATTCTTGGGGGAATCATATTCTGTTGTCTTGGCAACCGGCGAGGATGATTTTGCTACGGCGACAAATAAGGGCAGTGAATTGACAAGAAGCTTAACATATGCCGCCCTCAATGCAAAGCATGGAAAAGACTTGGAATTCCTGAGTTTGTCGGAGTTGCTAGAAAGTGCTTCAAAATACTATGCGGATAAGTTCGGAATGAAACTGTACTACTGTGGGAACTGCCCAGCATCATCAAAATATCTCTTTCGAAACAAGAGTTTCCAGAAAACGCCGCGCTATCGTTTCTCGCCTTATATGCTAGAAATTGTTCATTATGTTATGAAAGAGTCGAAATGGGTTTCTCTGAACGAGATCAAGAACAAGTTCCAAGAGAAGGCGTATTGTAACTATACAAAGTTGTGCCGCCCACCATGGGATTTGCTTCAGAAGAAGAAAGAGGGCCAGCATCCGTCTGTTAAGATTACTGACAAAGGTAAGTTGTTCGTTCAAGGTAAGATCAAGATTCCGCGAACCATTGAGCGAATACCCGGAACCAAGGATGCATATAGGGAGAGTCAAGGCAGTGACTTTGTGAGTGCCAATGAAGTTATTATGAGCATCAAGAACCAAAAGACAAACAGATAGACAAGGAGTCCCCTCCCATGACTGACATCCAGCAACAAGCAGCAGCCTTCCGCCAGGATTACGAGCGGGTGTTTCACGAAATCCAGAAGGTGATGGTGGGGCAGGAGGAAGTAATCGAGGCCGTGCTGATCTGCCTCTTTGCCGGCGGCAACTTGTTGCTCGAAGGCGTGCCCGGCCTCGGCAAGACGATGCTCGTCCGCACGCTCGGCGAGGTCCTCGACCTCCCCTTCTCCCGCATTCAGTTCACGCCCGATCTGATGCCCGCCGACATCATCGGCACGAACATCGTCCAGGACGACCCCACCACGGGCCGCCGCGAGTTCGTCTTCCAGCACGGGCCGTTGTTCTCCAACCTCGTGCTCGCCGACGAAATCAACCGAGCCACGCCCAAGACACAGTCGGCCATGCTTGAAGCCATGCAGGAAAAGCGCATCACTGCCGCCGGAAAAACACACGACCTCGAAAAACCGTTCTTCGTCATGGCCACCCAGAACCCGCTCGAAATGGAAGGCACCTACCCGCTCCCCGAAGCGCAGCTCGACCGCTTTCTCTACAAGATCCTCGTCCGTTTCCCCAACCGCGGCGAGTTGAACGAAATCGTCAACCGCACGACAGCAACGGCCACGCCCCACGCCAGCAAGGTGATGAACAAGGAACAGCTCATCGGCTGGATGACGTTCGTGCGTTCCATCGTCGTCGCGCCACACGTCCAGGACTACGCCATCCGCCTGCTGCTCGCCACGCATCCGGAATCGGAGTTCGCGACGCCGATGGTGAAACGCTATGTGCGCTTCGGGGGTTCGCCGCGCGGCGCGCAGGCGCTGATCCTGACGGGCAAGATCAAGGCGCTGCGCGCCGAGCGCTACAACGTCGCCTTCGCCGACATCGCCGCCGTCGCGAAGGACACCCTGCGCCACCGCCTGATCCTGAACTTTGAGGGCGAGGCCGAGGGCATCACGAGTGACATGGTGATCGAGGACCTGCTGAAGACCGTCGCGCGCGAAGCCGGCGTGAAGGCGTGAGCAGGAATACGCGGAGAGTTGCCCCATGAGTGAGTTGAATCTACGGCAAAGGTTGACATGAGCCCGGAGGCGATTGCGGGCCGCTTGCGTACTGTCGGTCAACTTCACACGCTGAAACGCGACTTCATCGACAAGGTTGTCATACTGCCCGGAACCTCCCACATTCCCTCCCCCGGATTTCCCTCCACCGATCAAAAAGACAACGGATAACCCATGGCCACGCCCGATCTCAAATCCCTTCTCGAACCCGAACTGCTCGCGCGGCTGGATCAGCTCGAAGTGCTGACCCACAAGATCTTCCGCGGGCGCCAGAAGGGCGAGCGCCGCTCGCGCAAGAAGGGCCAGTCCGTTGAGTTCGCCGACTATCGCGAGTACGTCCCCGGCGACGACACGCGCCATCTCGACTGGAATGTCTTCGGCCGCCTCGAACGTCTCTACATCAAACTCTTCCTCGAAGAGGAAGACCTCGCCTTCTATGTCATCGTCGATTCATCGAAGTCGATGGACTTCGGCACGCCAATGACCAAGTTCGCCTACGCGCGCAAGCTCGCCGCCGCACTCGCCTACGTCGCCCTGCGCAATCAGGACAAGGTCGGCATCAGCGACGCCAAGGACCGCGTCGTCTCGCGTTTCCGCCCCGCGCGTGGCAAGGCCCAGCTCACGAAGGTGCTCAGCTACCTGCTCACCATGGAGCCAAGCGACCGCACGAACCTCACGCAGTCCTGCCGCGACTTCGTCCTCCAGAACAAGCAGTCCGGCATCGTCGTCATCATCAGCGACTTCCTCGACGAACGCGGCTACGAGGAGGCGCTCAAGCAGTTCTTCCTGCGCAGTTACGACGTGTATGCAATCCAGGTGCTCAGCCCCGAGGAGAAGAACCCGAAGAACCTCGGGCACCTCGAACTCGTCGATTCGGAAACGGGCGAACGACAGGAAATCACCGCGAGTGACATGCTCCTCAAGCAGTACCGCCAGACCGTCGAGACGTACTGCTCGGGCCTGCGCGACTGGTGCACGAGCCGCGGCATGACGTACCTCGCGACGACCACCGACGTCGCCATCGACACGATGCTCCTCTCCTATCTGCGCCAGCGGGGGTTGCTGCGATGAGTTCGCTCAGCTTCCTCCAGAATCCGCTGTTCTGGTCGCTCGGCGCGCTGCTTCCGCTGCTCGTCGTGTTCTACCTGCTCAAGCTCAAGCGCAAGCGCGTGACGATGCCGTCCACGCTGCTGTGGCGCCGTTCCGTGCAGGACCTGATTGCGAACGCGCCGTTCCAGAAACTGCGCAACAACATCCTGCTCTGGCTCCAGTTGCTCCTTCTTGCCCTGTTGATCCTGGCATTCATGCGCCCCGTGATGAAGCTGGAGAATCTGGGCGGCACGACGGTGGTCCTGCTCATCGACAACTCCGCCTCGATGGCATCCACCGAAGCCAACGGCATGACGCGCCTGGAACTCGCGCAGAAGGCCGCGCGCGAGGCGCTCGACACGCTTGGCAACCGCGACGAGGCCATTGTGATTTCCTTCAGCGACCGCACCAACGTCGTGCAGACGCTGACCAGCGACAGGGGGGCCCTGCGCGCCGCGATCAACTCCATCCAGGTGCGCGACGTCGAGACGACGCTCCAGGAAGCGGGCCTCATTCTCCAGGGTCTCACAACGTACACGAACGAGGAGAACACGATTCTCCCGCGCGAGAACACCAAGACCATCATCCTCAGCGACGGCGTCATCGACGCGCTCGACTCCCTCACCGACGTGCCCAACGTCGAGTACGTCCGCATCGGCGAAAGCACCGACAACATCGGCATCAGCGGAATCGACGTGCGCGAGGCCTTCACCGACACGTTCGAGTACCAGATCTTCGCGTCAGTAACAAACGCAACGGACGAGGAACAGACGGCCTACGTCGAGTTGCAGGTCAACGGCGAGCTCCTCGACGTGCGCTCGGCCACCGTCGCGCCGCGCCAGACCAGCGGCGTCGTCTTCAGCACCGGCGAAGTCCTCGAAGGCATGGCCACGCTGACGCTCGACAGCGACGACGCCCTCAAGACCGACAACCTCGCCCGCGCCCTCATCGCCCCACCCACCGACATCAACGTCCTGCTCGTTTCCGCCGACAACTACTTCCTCGAACAAGTCCTGCAAATCGACCCGCGCATCACCATCAGCAAAATCCGCCCCGCCGACTACCTGCCCAGCGACGAGTACGACATCGTCGTCTTCGACAACTGCACGACGGGCGACCTCCCCCCCGGCAACTTCCTCTTCGTCAACGCCCTCCCCCCCATCGAGGGTTTTGCGCTCAACGATCCAGCCGACGCAACGAACCCGCAGGTCATTGACTGGAACCGCGTGCATCCGCTCAATCGTTTCTGCAATTTCGACGGCCTGCAGATCGGGAAGTCACTGAGCTACACGGCGCCGCGCTCCTCCGTCTCGATTCTCGAAGCACTCCAGACCGACCTCATCACGCTGCAGGAAACCGACACCCAGCGCATCGTCGTCGTCGGTTTCGACATCTTCCAGTCCTACTGGCCACTCGACGTTTCATTTCCGATCTTCATGTCGAACCTCGTGGACTACTTCTCGCGCAATCGCATGGGGCTGTACCAGCCATCCTACGCCACGGGCTCGGCCATCGCGATCTATCCCGACAAGGAGGCCGTGAAGGCCACCGTAACGTCGCCGTCGGGGCGCACGCACGAGTTCTCCTTCGACGGCATCAGCACCGCCTACATGACCGAGACGCACGAAGCGGGCGTGTACACGGTGGAGTTCGACACGGGAACGCGGTACCTGCTGCCCGTGAACCTGCAGTCGCCCTCCGAGTCGCTGATCGCCCCCGCGGACGAACTCGCCGTCGGCGGACGCGAAATCATCGGCACGGACCAGGTGGTGAAAACGAATCAGGAAATCTGGCACTGGCTGGCCCTCGCCGCCCTGCTCTTCCTGCTCATCGAATGGTTCATCTACACGCGCCGCACGTTCATGTAGGAACGGCTCCGGCCTTCGGCCTCCTAAGACTCCTCACTGACCGCCCCGGCTCCTGGCAGATTGCCCGAGAAAAGTCGCCAGAACCAGCGTGCTCCCGAAGACGTTCTTCAGGAGATGGAAATTCTTCCTGCGCTTCTGGAAGCGCGATGATGAATGGATTCAAGAGTGGCACCACCCGCCCCGGAGAGAATCATCCCTCGGGGCGGAGGTGCTCACAAGATGACAGTCGTGCGGTTGCCCGCAGGGTTATTCGACGGAGAAGACGTCGAGTTCCACCGGCAGCGAGGTGGTGTTCACCTTTCCGGGCGTTGCCGTCAGCCCAAACGCTGTGTTGTCCGTCAGGTCGTTGTCGATGGCATCGTCGCCATCGGGAACGCGTGCCATGGAGCGCCCATCGACGTCCCACCCAAAGTCCGTCACCGGGCCGACCCGTACGCAGGACTGGGTTGGGAAAAACCGAAATGTGTTGGTCCCCCCTATGGGGTACGCCGGAACCACGTCGCTGCGGCCATTATAGTAAGCCTGAATATACTCGTAGGGATAGGGCCCCCGGTCGAGGATGATGATGGAGTCTCCGGAATTGGCTAGAACGACACTTCCATGGGCTGCGTTGAACGCCAGGCTGCCTGGAGGATCAGGGGTGGGGGTCGTGCCTCCGTTGGCGGTGTCGACTTCCATCACAATGACGGCGACCGCACCAGCCGGCAGCATGGTCGTCCCCGAGTCCACCTCGCCGGGGAAGGTAAAGCAGAGCCCGTAGAAGGTGTGCCACAGTTCCCAGCCGCTGATATCCACCGGGCTGTCCGAGGAATTGTAGAGTTCGACAAACTCCTCTTCCTCAACGACGACTCCGTTGCCATCCGTGTCATGGGTATGGAGGTACCCCACGGGGTCCGCCAGGATTTCGTTGATGCAGACTCCGCCGCCGAGCACGGCAGTCGTGTTGGCAGCCTGACTTCCGACGACGGCAAACACCGTCATCGCGATGGTGAGCAGTAGTGCTTTTTTCATGGGATTCCCCCTTTTCTTTCCGGTCGGCGGCGCACGCCGCAGCCGGATGTCTTTCCCCTTTTCCATACACCCCTAGGCGGATAAATATACGCGTTCTTGCCTTTGGATCAACCAGAAAACGGAGCGTTTCTCAAAGCAAGTTGCCGTTTGGGCGCAAACTTCCCTCGTCGTGCGCTTTCTGCATGAGCAGGCCTTCCTGCTCGAATTCTCCCACTCCGACACCGAAGTGTTCCAGGTCTTCCTCGATGAGGCGAACGAGGATCTCGCGCTGGCGCGCACGCGCCCCCCCCTACAGCATCTTCGTTTCCTGCTCCCGTGAGGCGGCGACCCACGGCAGTGTGCACGGCAACCCTGGCGGGCCACCATAGCCGGGCAGCAACACCCCCGCGTCGTCCTGACACTTTCCAAAGAGGAAAGCGCGCCCCGGAAGGAGCGGCTTGCAGATATTTGATTTTGTGGGAGTTGAATGGCACACCCGGAGGGATTCGAACCCCCGACCTTCTGATCCGTAGTCAGACGCTCTAATCCAGCTGAGCTACGGGTGCGCACGATGCCGAAAGGGCGGCTTGGAGGCTGCTCGTCCGGCAAGGGAGGGGAAAGGTGCATGGGGACGTGGGGGCTGTCAAGAGCGAATCGTTGCACTTTTGCCCGTCCTTCGTTGCTCCTTCGATTCACTCCCCCTGAAGCAAATCTGCCCGCCGGCGTTGGGGCCGGCGGGCAGACGATGTTGGGAGTTTGTGGTTTCAGTCCCGTGGGGCTGGCCGGGGCGCTGGTGGCGCCTGGGCGGCAGCGTTACGGGGCCTGGGTCACGGTGACGATCTGGGGCGTTGCGCTGCCCTGATCAGCTGTGACGCGCACTTCGCCAACGCGGGCGACGCCCATGGGGTTGGCGTCGTAGGAGAGGTTCACGGTGCCGCTGTTGGTGCCGCTGGCACCAGAGGTGACAGTGAGCCAGCTGCTGCCGCTGGGGATGTCCACCGTCCAGCCCATCGTGCCGCCGCCGATGTTGGCGACGTTGAACGATGTTGTGCCTGCGATGCCGGCGACGTTCTGGTTGGCGGGAGTCACGCTCAGCTCGGCGCTGTTCGGTTCCTGTGTAACCGTGATGAACGTGGGGTTGTTTTCCGCGGTGGAGGCCCTCACGCGAATGATCGCGATGCGCGGCATGGGGCTGAGGTTCTTGGTTACGTCGACGTTGATCGTCCCGGAGTTCGTCCCCGTGGCGCCCGACGGAATGGACATCCAGGTGCTGCCGGAGAGGATTTCCGTGCTCCAGTTCATCGTGCCGCTGCCCGTGTTCGAGACGTCAAACGAGGTCGTCGTGGCTTCTTCTCCGACGTCCTGGTTGGTCGGCGTGATGGTCAGGATCTTGTCCGAGTAGCGCAGGGCGATCTGGTTCGACGCCAGGTTGGCGTTGAAACCGGCGTCCGAGCAGACGCCTGCCGGGATGTCGATGTACACCAGGCCGTAGTCCGTCGGGACCACGTCGAACGTGTAGTCTGCGCCCGAGCCTGCGAAGTTGGAGACGGTGCCGTTGACGACGTTCACGTCACTGGCTTCAAAGCCGATCACGTCCTGATCGAAGGCAACCGTCACCGGGATCAACGCCGTGGCAGTCGGGTTCTTCGATGTCGTGGAGATCGTGGCTTCGGGGATCGAATCATCGGCCTGGACGATGAAGACGCTGGTGGGGCTGCCGGGGATGCGGCCCGCACGGAGACGGACGTTGGCGACGCGCGCGACGCCGGTTGTGTTTTCCGTGTAGGAGATATTCACGGTGCCCGAGTTCACCCCGCTGGCGCCCGAGGTGATCGTGCACCAGTCGTCACCCTGGCCCGGAAGGACGAGTGCCGCCCACGGCATGGTGCCGCTGCCTGTGTTGGCGATGTCGATGCTCGTCGTGCCTGCGGCCGCGGAAACGCGGATTTCGTCCAGCGGTGTCGGCGTGAAGATTGCCGGGCTGCCTTCCTGCGTCACAGTGACGATGACGGGCGAACCGGAGCCTTGGGCGGCGGTCACGCGAACCTGTGCGGTGCGCGGCGTGCTGTTCTGGTTGACGCTGAACGCCAGGTTGATCGTGCCGGCATTCGTGCCGCTGCTGCCCGAGGTGATGCTCAGGAAGCTGCTGCCGGAAGGAATGTCCACCACCCAGTCCATCGTGCCCGTTCCAATGTTGGCAACGTCGAACGAGGTCGTACCGGCCTCATGACTGAAGTCGCGGGTCGGGGGGGTGACGGAGAGGATCGCGCCGCTGGCCGCCTGCGTGACGGTGACGTACTGCGGCGAGCCAAGTCCGTCGGAGGTGATGCGGATCGTCGCGGTGCGCGGCGTGGGATAGGGGTTCTCGGTGAAGGAGCAGTCAATCGTCCCGCCGTTCACGCCCGAGGCACCGGAGGTGATTGAGAGGAACGTGCTGCCCGACGTGATGAACGTCGAGTAGTTGAGCGAGCCGCTGCCCAGATTCGAGACGGTGAACGATGTCGTGCCGGCAGCCGCGCCGACGTCCTGGTTTGCCGGGGTCACGCTCAGCTCCGGGTTGTTGCCCGCCGCCTGCGTGATGGTGATGATCGTCGGGTTGTTTTCGGCTGTCGCCGCGACCACGCGGATGCGCGCCACGCGAGGAACGTTCAGCGTGTTCGCCGAGAACTCGAAGTTGATCGTTCCGCTGTCCGTGCCGCTCGTGCCAGACGTAATCGAACTCCAGCTACCGCCTTGGAGTTGCTCCGCTCTCCACGGCATCGTCCCCAACCCCGTGTTCGAAATGGAGAATGCTGCCGTGCCAGCGCCCGCGCCCACGTTCACCGTGGACGGAGTCACCGTCAGGATCTTCTCCGTCGCACGCAGAGCCACCTGGCTCGACGCATCGTTCGGATTCGAGGACGCGTCCGTGCAGACCGACGCCGGAATGACTACCGTCACAATGCCGTAGCTTGTCGGCGTGACGTCAAATGTGTAGTTTGCGCCCGAACCGGCGAAGTTCCCCGGCGTGCCGTTCGTCACCACGATGTCGCTCACGTCAAAGCCAATCACTGGCTCGTCGAAATCCGCAGTGAACGGAATCGGCGACGTCGCCGTCGGATTCGGAGCCGTCGTCGCCAACGACACTGTCGGCGCCGTGGTATCGACTGAAATGGCCGCGATCGCCGCGTTCGAGTCAATCAGGCCAACGCCCGTGCGGAAGTCCGGCCCTGCCTGCGTTCCGTCCGCCGCGCCTGTATTGATGTCGACAGCCGTGCTCATCAGCGCAGACAAGATTTCGCTCTGCGTGGCCGCCGGACGGGCTTCCATGATCAGGGCCGCCACCGCCGCCGCATGAGGCGCCGCGGCCGACGTTCCGAAGAAGTTCGGGTAGGCATCGTCCTCGCCCTTGTAAATGCCCGGGCTGCCACCGAAAATGTTCGCCTGACCGAAGAACGACGTGTTCGTTCCGTCCGGCGCCGTCATATCCGGCTTGTTGCGGGTCTCCAGCGCGATCGGAGAGCCCGTGCCGTCAAAGTAGAACGGCAGCGCGCCGCCCAGCGCGGTAAAGCTCTCGGGATCAACATTGGCCGTCGCACCAAACAACGTCGGCGCCTCGATGTCGAACCACGGAGCCGCGGCAAGCGCCATGACTTCCGGTGCCGCCGGATGGCCCCAGATCGTGCGGGCACCCATCAGGTGCGTGTCGATGATCGTTGCGCCCTGGATGCTCAGGTGCAGGGCCGACGGCTCGGTTCCATCATAGTGATTCACCACGACATAGAGCGTCTGCGCCGAGCCTGTCGTGTTTTGATAGGCAAGAAACTCAACCGGATCGCCCAACGGCGAACCCGAAACGCCTTGGAAATCCGCGGAGTAGGCAACCCACTGCGTGACATCCAGAGGCACCACCGTGTCTGTTGCCAAGAAGAGATCGAGATCGGATTCCGAACCGGGTCCGGCGCCGAGCGACGAACCGCTGTAGGGCTCGTTCCAGTGCAGCGTCACGGTCACCGTCGCCCCGTTCTCCACCAAAATCTCCAGGTGCGTGTCGCCCCCGCCGAAGTCGTGCAGATCATTTTCCGGCAACTCGGTATCGTCGACATCCGGGTTGATGTCTTTGTAGGCCGACTCGTGGGCATTGTCCGCGTTGTTGCCAGCACTCGAAAACGCCAGCACGCCATGCAGATTGTAGGCATCGCGATAGGCCAGGGCGATCGGGCCGTCCTGGTACATCGGCGCCACAAAGTAGCTCACGTCGTCCACGATGATGTCGCACTCGAATCCCGGATCCGTCGCCAGAGCCAGAATGTTCGAGGCAAAGTCGGTGTAGCTCGTGAACGCCGACGCCCACGAGATGTCCGCACCCGGCGCCACATCATGGATCAGTTCGACCATGCCGCGGCCTTCGTCGCTTCCCGTATCCGGGCCGATGTCCACGACGCGCACGTTTGCCGGCGCGTCGAGTGTGGTCTGCGAATCCGTTCCCGTCAGCGTTCCCGCCGTGGGCCCAGGGGTCAGCGTTCCCGCCGTCCCCACACGATTGAACGTATCGCTGAGCACGCCGATGCGAACACCCGTGCCATCAACCGAGTGAGTCGAGCGCGCAAGGTCTGCTGTCAGGGCGATGTCCGCCTGGCCGGGCACGCTGCCGACATTCGTCGTGGCCAGCGGCTCGAACGCGATCTTGCGCACTTCCGGCATGTCCACGATCGCGTCGATTTTCGTCAGATCCGCCGTGCGCACCGTGATGCTGCGCGAGCCGTACATGTCGAACGAGCTCACAACATCCAGCCCGGCCTTCGCCGCAGCCGCCGACACCTTCTCAATGTCCGTCACTGCGACATCGAGCTGATACTGTCCGTTGCGCTTCGCCTTCTCGGCCAACAACGCCACCGACGCCGGCGCCGCCGACTTCGTCTTTGCCGCGTGCCGCGCCTGCAGCAGCGCACTCGAGACCTTCGCAAAATTCGCGTCCCCATCGGCGTACAAAGCAACCGTGGGCTTCAAGGCGCTCCCATCCTGTGCAGGACCCGACGACGCCAACCCGGCGAGCATCGTGCCCAGCAGTAGTGCCAGTCTCTTCTTCATGTTGCTCCTCGACTCTTGAAATTCGTTACCCGGCACCACTCAGAAAGAGATGCTCGGATTTACCAGCGCTCTCCGGACCAAAAGCGATCGCCCGGCTTCCCATCACTACGTGCAACCTGCCATTCTCATCCAAGAGCACGGAAGTTCTCGCACGCGTATACCCGGCCGGAATCACCGGCCAAAAAAAACTTTCAAAACGATATTTTCCTGCCCTTTTCCGAGATGCAGGAAGACGGCAGTAAAAATGCCCCAAGCAGGTCAACATCAATAGATAACATTCTTGAATGCCCATGTCACAAACCTTTTCTGGACACTTAATTCATTTTTGCAAGCAACAAGGCACACAGAAAGGCATCAATACAGGACAAGTCTTGTCCCGCTTGGATCCCGCCTCCCCCTCCTTGGGCCAAACGGACAGGAGCAATACAGCCGCTGGTCCTCAGCTGCCTGTGTGGACGAGACGGAGTTCCCTCCCGCCTCTCGACACCAGCGGCATCGAAAGTGCCGTTGACGGCGCCTCACCTCCCGGGCGACACACACAGCGCCTTGTCGGGGTGTGGCGCAGTTGGCTAGCGCACCTGCTTTGGGAGCAGGGGGTCGTCGGTTCGAGTCCGACCATCCCGACCATCTTCAACCCAAGTTGTCACAACGTTCTACTGCGGAGGCCCTAGGGTCTCTTGGTTGGTGTTTGCCATGGAGTTGCAAGAAAGTTGCAAGACCATGCGCGGTTTCTCCCCACGAAGGCCTGCCTCGATGGGGTCGATCACGAGCCGACGGTACACGTCCAGCGCGTGTTCCTGGCGGGTCTTTTCGGCCTTCGTGAACGTCACCTGCGCCGCGGGCAGACCCGACGTCCCGGCCCAACGATGGAATGCCACGGGCTGGTGCCGCCAGTTGTAGGTCCAGTTCTCGACGTGCCCCATCTGACCGCCGATGAACTGCTCCACCGCCGCCAGGTTCCCGGCCGCGTCCCAATACAGGTCCTCGACCATCTGCGCCGCGGGGATCGCGCGCCGACCGTACTGATTCACCGCCGCGTTGTCCGTCGTCAGGAACGCATAGTCCGTCGTCAGTGTGCCTTGGGTCACCGTATCGCGGTTGCCCGCCGGGTCGAGCGCATAGTCCATCGCGGGCAGCGCCGCGCCGCCCTGCATCCCGGTGACCGAGGCCAGGCGATAGAGCGAGTCGCGGCCGAAATCGAACGTCTGCCACGGCGTTGCCGTCTGGCCCTGCCAGTCCTGGCGATCGGTCTTGTTGCCCGCCGGATCCCACGACGACGTGACGCGTGCGATCTGCGCCTGCGTCGCCGTCCTCACCGTCAGCGACT
>JASGMJ010000052.1 GCA_030156535.1 Candidatus Sumerlaeota bacterium | reverse complement strand
CGCCAAAGGCGCGCAACTCCGGGCGGGTCTTCCCGGTGGTGACGCCGTTCACTTCGGCTTCGGGATCAAGGAGCGCGGCGACCTCGCGGCCGAGCTTCGACGATGACTCCAACAATCTCTTTTTCGCGGGGAGCGGCACGCGCGGCCAATCCTGACGGAGAGCGCCTGCGTTTTCCTCGCGATAGCGCGGCGCGTGCAACACGGCGATGGCGTGGTAGAACAGCGCCTCGTGTTCCGATCCGACGGAGGCGAGGTAGGCGGCGGCTTTGTCGGAAAGGTTCGGCTTCGCTTCTGTCTCCGCCGGTTCGTCGAACAGATCGTCGCCGGTGGGATTGGGGGCGAGGAGAAGGGGGAACATCCCGACGTTGGATTCAACCAAGTGGTGATCTGCAAGGGAGGAAGCAAACTGTGGGGTGTAGAAGTCCTGTTTGCGGTTCCGCTGCCCAGCTGAAACCCACCGGTTCCCCTCGAACACATGCGGCTTGTAGTCCGACCGCTCTCGGTCGAGCAGCTTCGTCTCAGACTCCCAGTACAGCCAACGGACGTCGAAGGGCCGGTAGACGTAAGGGATGAAGTTCTCGCTATGCACTCCACGATCCTGAAGCTTACGACGTGTTGCAGTCGCATCGAATCCTGCTACGGAGTTCAATGCTTGCTCGCAAATGCGCCGCATCTCTTCGTCGCTGACCTTCGGATCGAAGTAAGCCCTCATGCGCTCTTCGAGGCGGTCGCGATCAATATCGACGACGAGATCGTCACGGCTTGTCTTCACGCCGGGGAAGGAGATCGGAAACAACTCTGGCAGCAGTGGCCACGTCAGGTAACTGGCTTCCGTTACCGTCGGGAAGAACGGGAAGCCCAAGGCAGCGGGCGGTTCGATCACCTCATAACCATCGTTGTTACCGAGGGTGGCCACAAGGTCTTCGCGTTTCGTCTTTCCCCAGAAGTGGCGGAACTGAATGCTCGGCACATCGTAATGCTTTGCCCGGCGCACCATCAGCGTCACGGCGGTGCCGACCTGGATGCCCTCGCGGTTCCACTCCGTCGAGAAGACCGACGGGTCGGGCTGTCCGTCCGGCGTGACTTTTCCGGTCTTGTATTTGTCGCCGTTCAGGCAGTCCACCGTCACGCGGTCGAACACGTCGATGTAGCGCTCGCGCATCCCGGTGAACGACAGTCCGTCGAGCCACGAGTAGTTGGAGATGAAGCACACGATGCCGCGTCCGCTGTCCTCCACGATCTTCCTCTCCGCCATGCGGAAGAACCGCACATACAGATCGTTGAGGCCCTGCCCCTGTGGTTTTGGCGCTTTCTTCGTCGTGCGGTAGGCGTCGGAGAGATCGCGCTCTTCCTCGACGGCCACGCCCGCAAAACCATTGTACGGCGGATTGCCGAGGATGACGAGGATGGGCGCGTCGCGTTTGACGGATTCGGCGGCTTCGCGTTCCTCCTTCAGGCCCGGCAGGGGAAGTTCGAGTTGGGCGAGACGCTTCTTCCCCTCCTCCGTCGGCGGCTGCCAACCCGTCAGCGCGTTGGTCAGGTAGACACCGACGCGGTCGTTCTCGGCGAGGGGAACGCTGAGGCGTTGCAGCACGAGTCCAAGTTGCAGGTGGGAGACAACGAAAGGCGCGGGAAGAAGTTCAAAACCGTGGAGGCGGTTCTTTGCCGCTTCGCGCACGTAAACCATGTCGAGCGCGCTGCCGCCGGTGTTTTCGTGCAGTGTTTCCGCGATCTTCTCCAGCACCTCGACAAGGTACGCGCCCGTTCCCGCGCACGGATCGAGCACGTGAACACGGGGATCGGCCAGGCCGTCCGCGATGCCGAGGTCGCGCCGAAGCGCCTGATCCACGCGCCCGACCATGTACTTCACAACTTCGGGCGGCGTGTACCAGACGCCGAGTTCCTTGCGAAGTTGCGGATCGAAGGCCTGGAGGAAGGGTTCATAGAAATACTGGACGGCGTGTTCCTCGCGGAACTTGTCGAAGAACGCGGCGCGGTCCACGCGGTTGAGCGCGGTGGCCGTCCAATCGAGAACTTCAACGAGCCCGAGGGGCTGGAGGCGCGACGGTGTGGCGACCTGCTCGAAGAGTTGCGAGATCATCGGGACGCGCAGGTACCAGGCGGCGCTGTGCCAGTCGAACCTCGCGCCGGATGCCGGGGGATGTTCCTTCGACCAGAGAATCCACGACGAAAAGATACCGTAGAAAATCGTCTGTACCAGTGTGCTGCGGAAGAAGCGTTCTCCCTTGTCGTCGGCGAACCTGATGCCGAGCGATCCTTCGAGGGCGACACGCACGGCATCGAGGGCGGGGAGATCGGCCTCTTCCACGCGGGCGAGCGCTTCGCGTGCATAGCTGGCGAGAAACCAGGCCACGTCGGCGGGGAGCGAGAGCGGAGCGGTGTGGAGAAGCGCGCGGCGGAGAAAGTCCGTCAGGCGGTCACCGATGGTCTTTGCCATCTTGCGCGGGTGGGCGGCCTGATTCCAGAAGGAGGCTTCATCGCTGGCCAGCGAGAAGGATTCAAGATTGGTGTTTCCGCCCGTGATGGGATCGCGTCCGACGACGAGGAAGTCCCGGAAGTTGGTGACCAGAACGACGCCGTAGGCTGCGAGATACTTCTCAACCTGTTTGGAACACGCGGTCTTTTCGGCATCTGCCGCGAAGGCTTTGGCTTCGATGACCCCACGGGAAGGCTTCTGCCCCGGGAGCGGTTCGGTGTCGCTGGCGCGCTGAAACTGATCGGTGGAGAAGAGCCCGAGGTCCGGGTGCCCCGATCCCTGATTGGCAAGCTGGACGATGCAACGAACCTTTGGCTTCAGGCCCTTGCCGACTTCATTGAGGAGCGTTGCGAGGGGCCCGTAATACGAGGTCTCTTTCGTTCCCGCTCCGGAGCGGCGGATCGATTGCAACTCGTGAAGGTAGGTTTCGAGGGGGTGCATTCCTTATCCTGTTCGACCAGCATGAGGCACTAAACGAAGGACGTGGCGGCAAGAAGGGCAAGTGTCTTGGCGCCATCCTCCCCGCCCTGCTTGACACCTGCGGGCCACGCCGGGACGCTTGTGCCAGAGGGCTAAATCCCGCCGACGGAGTGGCGCCTGTGCTTGAATTTCTGGTCAACCGCAAGGGCATCCTGTTTGTCGTTTCCGCTCCATCGGGCGGAGGCAAGTCCACCATCCTCAAGGCTCTTCGCCAGCAGGACCCCGGCCTGTCCTACTCCATTTCCGTCACAACCCGCAAGGCACGCGGGGACGAGCGCGACGGCATCGAGTACCATTTCCGCACGGTCGAGGAGTTCGAGGCCCTGATTGCCGAGAATGCATTCGTCGAATACGCCAAGGTGCACGGCAACTATTATGGCACGCTGAAGAGCGAGGTGGACCGCCGCACGGAGAACGGCGCCGACGTGTTGCTCGACATCGATGTTCAGGGGAGTCTGAACCTGAAGCAGCAGCGCCCCGACACCGTGATGATTTTCGTTCTTCCCCCCAGCATCGCCACGCTGGAGCGGCGCCTGCGTGGCCGCGGGCTCGACGACGACGACGCCATTGCGCTGCGCCTCCAGAACGCGCGCAACGAGGTGCGCTTCGCCCGCCACTACGATTATGTGCTGGTCAATCGCGAGCTCGACGACACGATCGACGGCGTGCGGCAGATCATCGCCGCCGAACGCCGCCGAGCGCACCGTCTGGACATCAAGGACGCCTTCGGCGAAATCGAGTTCCTCCCCCGCGAGGATGCCGAAGCCGTCCTGTAGAGTCTTTCTCGAATGCCGCCGTGTCGTGGTGAAAGACGATTTCACCACGGAGACAGCTACCCTCGTCAAAGGCTGCGTCGGGCCAAGCGGGAGGCACGGAGAAAGAGGGAACCGCGAATCGCACGAATCGGCACGAAGAAACGAGAGCGCTGAATGGAAA
Source organism: Candidatus Sumerlaeota bacterium (assembly GCA_030156535.1). Taxonomy (GTDB): domain Bacteria; phylum Sumerlaeota; class Sumerlaeia; order SLMS01; family JAHLLQ01; genus JAHCAW01. The sequence goes on along the minus strand of JASGMJ010000052.1, from coordinate 11,411 downwards.
CGGCCATCGTTGTCCGTCCAGGAACTGAGTCCCGCAGGGACGACTGAACGGTCGATTCCAAAGAGCCTCTTCGAGAAACCGGGCAGCGCGCCTTAGTGCTCCAGCATCTCGAAGCGCTTGCCGACCGCCTGCCAGTTCACCACGTTCCACCACGCATCGACGTAGTCGGCGCGGCGGTTCTGGTATTTCAGGTAGTAGGCGTGCTCCCAGACGTCGATGGCGAGCAGCGGCACGACGCCCCACTGCGAGAGCAGGTTCTGGTTCTGGCCCTGGAGCACGGTCAGCTTGGCTCCGGCCACCTGATAGCCGAGAATGCCCCAGCCCGAGCCCTCGACGGCCTTGGCCGCGGCGGAGAACTGTGCCTTGAAGGCCGCGACGCTGCCGAAATCCGCGGCAATTTTGCGCGCCAGCGCCCCCGTTGGGTCGCCGCCGCCGTTGGGCCCCATTGAGTCCCAGAAAATGCAGTGCAGAAAGTGTCCGCCTCCGTTGAAGGAAAGCTTCTTGGACCAATGCTCGACGAGCGAGAAATCCCCGGTGGTGCGGGCTTCGGCGAGCTTCTCCTCGCAGGCGATCAGCCCCTTCACATAGCCGGCGTGATGCTTGTCGTGGTGGATCTGCATCGTCTGTGCGTCGATGTGTGGTTCGAGAGCGTCGTAGGCATAGGGGAGCGGGGGGAGGGTCCACTTGCCGTTGGCGTCGATGGCGCCCGGGATGGCCTGCGTGATGACGGCGCCCATTCCGGCGGCGGCGGGCATGGCGGAGGGGCGCTTGGCGGGTTTGGATTCCTGGGCGGAGGCGACTCCGGCGATGGCGGCAGCGGCGAGCGCGGCGGTGCCGGTGGCGAGAAACTCGCGGCGGTTTGATTCGGACATCGGTTCCATCCTTTGCGGGGGGTATGGGGTCCATCATGCCTTGGAGGGACGAGTTGACAGTTTCCACTCTGCGTCCCAGACTGATCGGACGCAAGCATGAGCCCTCTTGCAGGGTGGCATTAAGCGTGCCATGCGTCTTCGCGGTTGACCGCCCGCGATGGGCGGTCTCCATTCTACGGCCTTTACGGGGCCGCTTGCGAGCGGTCAGCGGTGGGATAATCAGCGGTCATCACCAATTCAGCAATTCACAAAGAACCCGGCAAAACTTTCATGAAAAAAATCCTCGTCATCGACGATGAGCGAGACGTCCTCGAAGTTGTCCGTAGCGTCCTGAAGACCAAGGGCTACACCGTTCGCTGTGCGGAGGGTGGCGAGGAAGGTCTGCGCCAGGCCGAGTCCGAGGCTCCCGACCTTATCATCTGCGACCTGATGATGCCGCGCATTTCCGGGCTGGAAGTCATCAAGCGTCTGCACGCCAATCCGCGGTTCGACTCCACGCCGATCATCGTGCTCTCGGCCGTGGGAGAGGATTCCGACAAGCCCACAGAGTTCTGGGCGCGCGGCCTGGGCGTTGACGATTACATCACCAAGCCCTTCGATCCCCTCGATTTGCTTGGCCGCGTGGAGTTCATTTTCCGGCGCGGCAGCTACAAGTCCCTGCAGGACACCGAGGCCCAGCACGCCGCCAACGGCGGCCAGGCAGCGGGGCGCACTCCCTTGCCCCATGCCCCAACCCCCAAGCCCGTCGATCTCGCGGCCCTGTCCCCCTCCGAACTCGTCAAGGTCTACGTCGATTCCTGGAACATCCGCGACTGGGAAACCGAGTACCGCTGCATGGACGACTCGATCATGGGGCACTTTCCGCTCGATGACTACCGATTGCGGCGCGAGCAGGCCTTCGCCGAGGAGGGCGGCAAGCGCACCCAGCACGTCACCGAGATTCTCGAGGAATATTCCGTCAGCGACATGGGCCGCGTCACCTGTGAGCGCGAGGACAATCTGGGCGAGCGCACCGTGCGCAAGCGCCTGACGTTTTCTCTCAAGAAGCGCGACGGCGGCTGGCGCATCCTTCGCTTCAAGGAAGAGCCGGTGCGGGCCAAGCTCTGAGTCGCGGAGCCCTTAGTTTTATCGCCCTCTCTCGCAAAACGACCGGAAACAGGTGGAATTCCTCCCCCCTGTCTGGCCCATGCTGACAATCCGCCACGGCGAAAGGTCCGGGTTGGCTGTGCCCCGCTGAGTTCCCGGCCCGGCAGCCCGTTCCAGTGCCTCAGGAGAGTGTCCCGGATGGAGATAACTATGGACCGCAAGGAGCTCGACCGTCTCGTGGCGCTGGAGCACGGCGACCCCCATGCCATTCTCGGCGTGCACCCGGCCAAGGATGCGGACGGAGCCCCGGTGCTCGTCTTCCGGGCGATGCACCCCGATGCCGTGCGCGCCGAACTCGTCTTCGACGGGCAGAAGAAGCGGCACGAGATGCGGCGCATCCACGACGGCGGCATCTTTGAAGTCCAACTCCCCGCCAGCAAGGTCAACGACCGCTATCGCTACGTGCATTGTTTTCACTTCGCGGACGGCAATACGTGGGAGCGGCGCGATCCCTACCGCTTCCTGCCGACGCTGGGCGAGATGGACCTGTATTTCGCCGGCGAGGGCCGGCATTGGCGCATGTTCGAGAAGATGGGCGCGCAGGTCGTCTCGATCGACGGCATCTCCGGCGTCAGCTTCGCCGTCTGGGCGCCCAACGCCCGCCGCGTCAGCGTCATCGGCGACTCCAATCGCTGGGACGGCCGCCTGTGCCCCATGCGCCGCATGGGCTCCTCGGGCATCTGGGAGCTCTTCATCCCCGACATCGGCGAGGGCGAACTCTACAAATACGAAATCAAGACGCCGGAAGGCAATTTGCAGTACAAGCTCGATCCCTTTGCCTTCCACGCGCAGCTCCGCCCCGAAACCGCCGGTATCGTCTGGTGCCGCGGCAAGTATGCCTGGGCCGACGAGAAGTGGGTGGAGGCCCGCCCCAAGCGCAACTGGCTGCAAGAGCCAGTGGCCGTCTACGAAGTGCATCTCGGCTCGTGGATGCGCAGCCCCGACAGCCCCGAGCAGTTCCTCGGCTACCGCGACATGGCCCCCAAGCTCGTCGCCCACTGCCAGCGCTACGGCTTCAACTTCGTCGAGTTCATGCCGCTGGCCGAGCATCCCTTCGACGGCTCCTGGGGCTATCAGGTCACCGGCTACTTCGCCCCCACCAGCCGCTTCGGCAATCCCGACGACTTCAAGTACATGGTGGACCTGCTGCACCAGGCCGGGATCGGGGTCATCGTGGACTGGGTTCCCGCGCACTTCCCCAAGGACGACCACGGCCTGCGGCGCTTCGACGGCACCGCGCTCTATGAGCACGAAGACCCCCGCCTGGGCGAGCACAAGGACTGGGGCACGCTGATCTTCAACTACGGCCGCAACGAGGTGCGCAACTTCCTCATCACCAACGCGCTCTTCTGGGTGGACGAGTACCACGTCGATGGCCTGCGCGTCGATGCCGTCGCGTCGATGCTGTATCTGGACTACAGCCGCAACGAGGGCGAGTGGCTGCCCAACAAGTTCGGCGGGCGTGAAAACCTCGAAGCCATCGAGTTCCTGCGCCAGCTCAACGAGGAAATCCACGGCCAGTTCCCCGGCGCCTTCACCATCGCCGAGGAGTCCACTTCCTTTCCTGCCGTCAGCCGCCCCACGTACGTTGGCGGGCTCGGCTTCACGTTCAAGTGGAACATGGGCTGGATGAACGACACGCTGGAGTATTACGCCAAGGACCCGGTCTACCGCAGCTACCATCACAACGACCTGACGTTCTCGATGGTCTATGCGTACACCGAGAACTTCATGCTGCCGATTTCGCACGACGAGGTCGTTCACGGCAAAGGTTCGCTGCTGGCACGGATGCCCGGCGATGACTGGACGAAGTTCGCGAACTACCGCGTGTTTCTCTCATATATGTGGACGCACCCGGGAAAGAAGCTCCTCTTCATGGGGTGCGAATTCGCGCAGGGACGGGAGTGGAGCTACGAGCGAAGCCTGGACTGGCACGAGGCGGGCGAAGGCCGGCGCGGCGGCATCGAACGGCTGCTCGAAGACCTCGGGCGTCTCTACCACGCCGAGGACGCGCTCTGGCGCTACGACCACGAACCGCGTGGGTTCACCTGGATCGACTGCAACGACGCGCACTCGTGCGTTCTGTCGTTTATCCGCTGGGGCGATCACGGCGAACATCTCGTCGTGGCCTGCAACTTCACGCCGGTGCCGCGCTACGGCTATCGGATCGGAGTGCCGTGGCCGTGCTTCTACGAAGAGGTGCTGAACTCCGACTCGGAGCTTTACGGCGGCAGCAATATCGGCAACGGCGGTGGCGTCTGGGCGGAGAACTGGGCCATGCACGGCCACTATCATTCGCTGCCGCTGACGCTGCCTCCGCTGAGCTGCGTCGTGCTGAAGCCGCGCAAGGCACAGTAAGGCGGGACGTTCGCAACACCGGGGGCGTTTCGCGGATTCAGCTGGAGCCGGCATGACAATAGTGCTGGCGACCCTTTGGGGCGCGGGCCCGTTTTGGCGCTGAACCCGGCATCGCCTTTCGGAATGGTGCCGGGTTCAGCATCTGCCATCCCTGCCAGGATGGATGGAGGGCGGGACGAAGAGGAAACGTAAAGCAGGAGTGCGAGACGGCGGGATACGGCAGGGACTGAAAACGGAGAGCTCTGAACTGAAGACTTCCCCCGCGCCCGATTTCCCTTTCCGCGCGGTGTTCCGTTGGGCTTGGCTTTTGCCATATTTTTATGGGAGCCAAGCCCATGCCCTTCTCGCAATGCCTTTCCACACTTCTCGGTTGCGACGTGACGCGGGCACTTTTCTGTCTGCTGCTGACATTTCTTCCACTGGGTCTGGGGGCTGCCGTGACCGATCTCGAACAGCGCATCAACGGTGTTTTCGACGCGGCGTCGTTGGGTGATGGCGCGCGGCTGGGCTACGTGCTGGTGGATGCGGCCAGCGGCGAGGCGCTCGCCGCCATCAACGCCGACGTGCCGATGAAGCCAGCCTCCACGACCAAGCTCTACACCATCGCGACGCTTCTCCATCACGTCGAGCCCACGCATCGTTTCGCGACCCTGCTGGAAACCGACGCGGAGCTGGAAGCGGACGGCACACTGGCGGGCGATCTGATCGTGCGCGGCGGGGGAGACCCGTCGCTCGGGCCGCGGTTTGGGGGCGATGTTGACGCCGTCTTCCGCGAATGGGCGACGGAGTTGAAACGCTACGGCATCACGCGCATCGCAGGCGATGTCGTGGGCGACGATTCGTATTTCGCGGACGATCGCTGGGGCGAGGGGTGGTACCCCGCCGAGCGTGCCGAATACTACATGGCCGAAATCTCCGCGCTTTCCTTCAACGACAACTGCATCGACCTGACCGTGGCCGCCGACGGCGAACCCGGCGGCACCGCTGTTCTCCAAACAGTCGCTCCGGAAACGGATTTCTATCGCATTGAATCGAACGTCAAAATCGTCGAAGCGGGCACGTCCACCGGCAACCCGGACCTAAAGCGCGACGAACAGCAGCGCACCATCACGGCGCACGGCAAGCTCGCCGCCGGCGAGAGCCGAACCCGATGGGCCGCCATCGACGACCCCGCGCACTATGCCGCCCACGTGCTGCGTGAAACGCTGATCGCCGAGGGCATCGCCGTGGACGGCGCCGCACGCAGTGCCCATCGTGCCCCCGGGCACGCACAGCCCAACCCGCCCGCCGCTCATGTCCTCTATCGCCACGTCTCGCGCCCCGTCAGCGATCAGATGGTCGTTGTCCTGGCCAACAGCCAGAACCTCTATGCGGAAACGATGGGGCGCCACGCCGCCATCGCCGCCGGGAAACCCTCCACGTTTCGCGGCGCCACCGAGGCCATTGCCGAATACGTTGAAAGCGAAGGGCTGCTGCACGACGGCTTCGCGCTCTTCGACACCTCCGGCCTCTCCTCGCTCAATCGCGTTCCGCCACGCATGACGGCCGACCTGTTGCTGCGCGTCAACGAGTGGGGCCTGAACGGCAACCTGCTCAAGGACTCGCTCGACAAGGCGGGAGTGCGCGGGACGATGCGCGGCCGCCTGACCGACATGGCCCCGCGTCTGCGTGGCAAGACGGGCAAGCTCGGCGACACCGATGCCTTCGCGGGCTACCTTGCGACATCCAGTGGCAGGGAGTACATCGTCGTCGTCATGATCGATCTCGCCGAGGGCGATTCGCAGAAGACAGTCGATGACATCCTGCGCGCCACCGACGCCGCCCTGGCCGATTGACCACGGAAGTGTAGTGCCCGGTTGCCGCGGATGTGCGCCGCTCCATTCGCCTTTCTCCTTGTGATGGCCTGCCGGTGCGCTAGTTTTGCCCGTCGCGTCGCATTGACAATCTGGGCGCGCCGGGCCGAACCTGTCCTCATCGGCTCCATCATGTTCAGGAAGCTTTTCGAATGATTTTCACCAGGCTCTTCAGTTCCGTGCTGCGGGTTGTTGCCATCGGCTGTCTCGTGGGGGTGGTCACGATCCCCTCGCGCGCGTTTGCCCGCATCATTCCCGGGGAGCTGGCTCCCGGCGAGTTCGACCTCGACGTCTGGCAGGCCGAAATGGCCGCCCGCCACGCCGCGCTGGCCAAGGACGGTCCGCTTATTCCCGAGCACAAGCGCCTGCGCGTGGAGCCCACGGCCGAAGACCTCGCGAAGATCGGCACCGAGGGGTGCCTCGAATGCGGAGAGGGGGGGCGCGGGCGCCTCCAGATCGGCGTCACCAAAGCGGTCAAGTCGCTGCATCGCTACGACAGCGTCAGCCTGCTCGATCTTGCCCGGGGCCCCGTTTCGACTCACGGCGGCGTGATGCGCCTGGACGTCGACGGCAGTCTGGTCTCCACGCTGGCGCTCGAAGCCGAAAAGGCGGGGGGCCTGCGCGCCGAGATCGACAACCTGCATCTTCCCAGCGGCATCGGGATGTATCTGTACAACGAGGCTGGCGAGGCCTTTGGCCCGTATACGGGCACGGGGCCGATGGGAGACGGACACTTCTGGACCAACACGATCGGCGGTCCCGTCGCCTATCTGGAAATCCGCAGCGCCGGCCCCGTCACCCAGACGCAACTCGACAAGACGCGGTTCCAGATTAGCGGCATCAGTTACATCGACCGCGATTACTTTGCGCCACTCGGCAGCGACAAGGCGATCTGCGGCCTTGATGACTGCTTCGAGGACGCCACCTGCTACTCGGAGACGGACTGGGCACCAATCGCCAACGTGCGCAACGCGATCGCGCATATGATTTTCGATGACGCGGGTGGCACGTATATCTGCTCGGGCGGGCTGATGGCCGACACGGACACGTCCACGACCAGGAACTACTTTCTTTCAGCCAACCATTGCTTCAGCAATCAGGAAGCTGCTTCGTCGCTCGAATGCTTTTTTCGTTTCAAGACGACAACCTGCAACTCGGGCTGCCCCGCCAGTTCCGGCTTCCCCAGCACCCTGGGCGCCACGTTGCTTTCCACGGGCGCCACGAGCGACTACCTTTTCCTTGAGCTGTCCCAGAGCCCCCCGGCGGGAAGTTTTTATCTCGGCAGCCGCACAGACACGGCTCCTGCAGCCAACGGCTTCCAGATTTATCGCATCAGCCATCCGCTCGGCGCCGCCCAGCACTACAACCAGCTGACCGTGGACACGACATGGGCGGCCTGCGCTGGAATCTCGCGCCCCAGCTTCATCTACAGCCGCGACATCGTTGGGGCCACCGCCGGCGGGTCGAGCGGTTCGCCCATCATGGATTCCACCGGCCTGGTCGTTGGCCAGCAGTACGGTGTTTGCCCCAACACAATCGGCGACCCCAATGATTTCTGCGACGATGTCAACAACCGCATCGTCGATGGTGCCTTTTCCGCCACCTATCCGAACATCCGGCAATTCCTCGATCCCGTTCTGAACGACGATTTCGACTCGCCGAACATCCTGACGGGCGAAACGGGCTCCACCACGGCGAACAATGCCGACGCGACCAAGGAAACGGATGAGCCCAATCACGCGGGCAACGTGGGAGGGCATTCGCTCTGGTGGAATTGGTCGCCGCCCACCGGCCAGTATGCCAAATTCGACACCATCGGCAGCGCCATCACCACCCCCATGGGGATCTACACGGGCGACACGCTGGGGACGCTGACCACCGTGGTCAGCAGCATCAACGGCCGCCCCACCGCGTTCCTCGCGCATCCGGACACGACGTACCGCATCGCCGTCGACGGGATCAACGGCACGACGGGAAACATTACGCTGAACTGGAAGGCGGACACACCGCCCAACGACACTTTCGTGCTGGGGACGCTGATCAGCGGGGCGTCGGGGACGATCAGCGACTCGAACGTGGGGGCGACCAAGGAAACGAATGAGCCCGACCACGCCTCCAATGACGGCGGCAAGTCGATCTGGTACCGCTGGGTGGCGCCTTCCAGTGGGAACTTTGAGTTCTCCACCGAGAACAGCACCTTCGACACGATGATGGCCGTGTACACGGGGGGAGCGGTTTCCGTTCTGACGCCGGTTGCCGAGAACGACGACGACCCCGATTTGCTCGACTTCACGAGCAAGGTGAGTTTTCAGGCCACGCAGGGCACGACGTACCGAATCGCCATCGATGGCTTCAACGATTCGGGAACCGCTGAGTCGGGTTTCGTGGTACTGACGTGGAGTATGGGGCCCCCGTCGCCCGCCAACGATAGTTTCGCCAGTGCCCAGGTGCTTTCCGGCGATTCCGGCTCTGTTTCGGGCACGAACGTGGGGGGCTCCAAGGAAACCGGCGAGCCCGATCATGCGGCGGGCGGCGGCACGCGCTCGGTTTGGTACAACTGGACGCCGTCAGTGGACGGCCAGGCGAGCATCAACACGACGGGGAGCGCTTTCGATACCGTGCTCGCGGTCTACACGGGGAGCACGGTCAACGCGCTGAGCGAGGTTGCCTCCAACGATCAGGACGGCGTGAACGATACCAGCGCGGTGACGTTCGCGGCAACGGGCGGGACACTCTATCGTGTTGCCGTTGATGGCTTTGAGGGTGCGTCGGGGGCGATCACGCTGAACTACATGCTGACTCCGGCGGGCAACGATCCGGGCGACGTGGACGGCAACGGGGCCATTACCCCGGCGGATGCGGAGTTGGCCCTGGAGTGCTTCCTTCTGGGGAGCTGTCCCGCGGGGGGGGACGCCACCGCGGCGGATTTCTGCGGGGGCGGCAATGGCACCACTCCGGCCGATGCGCAGGGCATTTTCAACGCATTCCTGGGTCTTTCAAACCCCTGCAACTAGTTTGGGGGAAACCGTGCTGCGAGAAGGCGGTAAAAAACAAACCGGAGAGGTGATTTTTAACTACACTTGCGTTGACCGGCAGCACCCAATGTCCCATAAAGAGGTCGGAGGAGCCGGGATGGTCGGACGAAGTTTACCTCCTCGACCCCAAATCCGAACACCCCTTGCCCATCCTCTGGACCAAAACGCCACCCGGGAGAAGAAGCCGGCACCACATTGATGGCTACGCGCACCGGGCGCGTTCAGAAGTCTGGAAGGCCGTGTGTGGCTTTTCGGGAAAAAGCCAGAGTTCGTCAAGGCGGCCCAATTCTCCAAGATTCTGCTTGGGACCACGGCCGGAATACCTTACCCAAACCAAGAAGTCTTTTGAGTGACTTCAAGCTGCAAGGAGTGAACACCATGCTGACAACGAACAAGCTTGTAACGGCAGCCCTTTGTGCCGGCGCAATTGCCGGAGTGGCTTCTGTTGCGAACGCGCAGTCTCTGACAATAGGGACAACCGTTCAGACCTGCGGCACGCAGGCAGTCGTGACGGTTTCGGTTGCGGGCGTCACCGATATGGACGCCTTCGGATTCGATCTGTCCTACGACTCTAGTTGTGCGGATTATGTGAGCACGTCGAGCGCCACGGCCACCAGTGGATGGACGGTGGGCGGGAATGAGATTTCCACCGGCACGATCCGCGTGGGCGGATTCAAGGGCGGCGGTACCGCCGTCAATGGCAGCGCCGAAGTGCTGCAACTCACCTTCGATTGCGGCGGTTCCCCCTGCACCTCGGCGCTGACCGCTACCGGCCTCGTCGATGATCTCGCTGGCGCCTCAGTGACAAACGGTTCGCTCGATTTCCAGGCCGGAACTCCTGGTAGCGTTACCCTGCTCAATGAATACAACTACACGAATGATCAGGAAGGTTGGGTCTTCAAAACAGCCACGCCAACGTTTACGGCTCCCGTGAACCTTTCGCAGCCCGGTTACTTGATGCTGGCCTCGAACGATGACAACACTTTGACTTTCGGTAGCTTTGACTCGCCCGCGAATGCCATCGTTATGGACGCCTTCACGCCTCCCTCCGGTGAACTCTGGCAGCAGGAAGGCCCGCACTACCTCGTGCGGTACTACATCCGCCGCACCACTGCAGACGCCACCAAGGCCAATGTCTTCCGTTTGCGCGTGAACAGCAACAACTTTGAGGATTACCATATCCTCACCGTCAACAGCATCCCCGACTATTCGTCCGTTCCGGACATCTTCGAGTCGCAGGCAGTCGATCTCCTCTTCCAGCCGCACCCGCTGATGTATTCCCTTCCGGCGGATCAGCAGCGCTATTATGCCGCTTTCGACCTGATCAACGCCGGTACGGGCGATGATCCCAATGGTGGCTACATCGTCGACAAGGTTGAAGTGTACAGCCTGTCGGTTGACAAGGTCGAGAAGGTCTCTGACGTGAAGGAATACACCTTCGCGAACGCGACCGAGTTTGACGACTGGGAGAGCCTCAACTACACCGCCTATACGGACATTGCTTTCAGTACGCAAACGGGTGGGGGCCTTATCATGAACGCTCCGGACCCGGACAGCGCCTTTGGCAACTGGCAGACCAAGGCAGGCGCCATCACTGCCGATGCAACCGGCCAAAGCGGAACACTCTTCGCCAAACTGCGCTATCGCGCCGAAGCCGACGAGACCAGCGCCCGCAAGGTTCCCCAGATGCGTTTCCGTGCCGCACCGTCGGACTTCTCCTCCGTGGCGGAAACGGGCGTTATCGATACTGGGTCCTTCACCTTTGTGCCCAGTGCCGGCAACGACCGCTACTTCTACACCTACCTGAAGGTGCCAGCGGCTGCCCAGTTCCCGATTATTGCAGCTTGGGATCTTCTCAGCTTCGAATCTTTCGCCGACGCGACGGAGCAGGCACAGAACGAAACCTCCGCCGAGAATGTTTACCTCTCCAACCTGAACATCGACCTTGTCCGCATCGCCGATTACCCGGCAGTCGACTAACTCTCGTTCAGCACGTTCACTTCCGCAGCATCACAACCCTTCGGGCGCCGCACACGCGGCGCCCGAAGTCTTTGTGCGCCAGGCATGGCGCGATTTCTTGGAGGTGAAAGTCCTCTACTGGCCGTAACGACCGGAACAGTGAGCCGGAGGCAAGGGCGTCGCGGTGA
>JASGMJ010000027.1 GCA_030156535.1 Candidatus Sumerlaeota bacterium | reverse complement strand
AGGGGATGCGCTCGATGCGGCGATATTCGACGGCGCGCTTGCCCATCCAGGACTGGAAGACGGCGTTGATCGCGCCCTTGAGCTGGTCCTGGGCATCGTCGGGGAAGGGCTTGCCGATGACCTTCTTGATCGTCTTCTTGTATTCTTCGCAGAGGAACTGAAGATCTTCAGTGGTGAGGTCGGTGTCCTCGGTGACGTTCATGGCCTTCTTGCGCGCGTCGAGGATGTGCTCGAGCTGCACGCGCACGCCCTGATCCTTTTCGGGCTCGATGCCCGCGGCCTTCTCCATCACGACGTCACTGTACATCGTGAGCAGGCGGCGGTAGGCGTCGTAGACAAAGCGATCATTGCCCGTCTTCGCGATCAGGCCGGGGATCGTCTTGGACGTCAGGCCGACGTTCAAAATTGTTTCCATCATGCCGGGCATGGAGGCGCGGGCGCCGGAGCGGACGGAGAGGAGGAGAGGGTTCTTGGGATCGCCGAACTTGCGTCCCATCGTCCTTTCGATCTGGCGGAGTGCCTTCTGGACCTGGGTGTCGAGCCCCTGCGGCCACTTGCGATTGTTGTCGTAATAGTGCGTGCACATCTCGGTGGTGATAGTGAAGCCGGCGGGGACGGGGATGCCGATCTTGCACATTTCGGCAAGGTTGGCACCCTTGCCGCCGAGAAGGTTCTTCATGGTGCCATTGCCGTCGGCCTTCTTGCCGCCGAAGAAGTAGACCATCCGCTTGGGACTCATAGGCTGTTGCCTCCTGGTGAGATTGCGATTGCGAGAAGAAAGACGCCCTGGGCGTCCGTTCGCTGGTGGGTATTTCGCCGGCTTGCCGGGGATCGCTTCGGCGCTTCGAACTACTTAAATGTTTGGCCGAAAAGCGGCAGTGAGTTCCTCGCCGCTAGGCAAGGATGTCAACGCTCATCTCCCCTTGGACGCGAGGGTGGGAGATGTCTTCAGTTCCCAGTTCTCATTTTTCCGTTTCTGCCGTATCCTGCTGCCTCTTTCTTGATTTCCTGTTTTTCGTTTGGTTTTCCCACCGCCTCCATATTCTGCGGGATGGAGCGCGATTATGCGGCTTGAAGAATTGAAGCGTGAAAAGGTTTCGTGGGCACGGCTGCACGAGGCACCTATTCGATGGCGCGGAACTCGCCGGGGATGCGGCCGAGGCGCATCGTTTCGAGCACGCCCGCCACGCCGTCGCGTGCCTCGATTGCCGCCATGATGCGGTAGGCACGGCCGTAACCGTCGCGGCGTTCGCGCAGTTTTTGCAGGCCGCTGCGCCGTCCGTGCTGGTCGCACACCTTGTCGGCCACCCATTGGGCAAAGCCCTCGACCACGGTCCAGTCCTCGCAGCCCGGATAATATTCGGCCTGCCAGGCGTGCGCCATTTCGTGGGCCAGGGTCTCCCACGCCATGTCCTCGGGTAGAAAGTCGAGCAGCAGGATTTCGCGCTTCTTCCCTCCGTTGTAAAAGAGGCCCAGTTCGGTGAGATGGCCGTCCTCGATGCTGGAGTTTTCCTCGGCACCATCGAGCTTGTGGCCGCTGGCGAACGTGGCGCTCAGCTCGTTCGCGTCGACGATGCGGATCGGCACGGGGGGCAGGCCTCTGCCCAGGATGCCCTCGAGCGTCGGCGTGATCGTGGCCGCGATCGCACGCGCACGCGTCTCGCCCCGCAGCCCCGTCGCAAAGCACGTGCGGCAGATCTTCCGTCCGTCGGGCAGGTTCGCCGAAATGGTGTCCATCGACCGGCCGCAGAAGTGGCATTTCTCGTAGCGATGGAAACAGTCGCCGCACCACGCGCCCTCCTGGAAATGGAGCGAGTAGTACGTGCCGACGATGGGGTTGCGGCAACTCTCGCACACACGCGATTTCGCCAGGCACGCGGCGCACCACGACTGGCCGTTGGGGAACACCTTGAGCGATGTCGCCTTGTACGGCACGCCGCAGCCCGCGCACTTTCCGGCGGTGCGTTCGCACGCCTCGCAAACGCGGTGCGTCACGCCGGGGGCGAGGCGGAACTCGCGATAGCTCGACGTGATGACGCGCTCACACACGTCGCAGGTGTGCGCGGTGCGGCGGCAATCGGGACACAACGGCGCGCTGGACGACCCGGCGCGGTACGGCACGCCGCACAGGGCGCACTTGGGGGCAGAGTTCGCGCAGGTGCGGCAAACGTCGAAGGAACGCCCGCCGGGGTGCTTGTAGACGGCGTACTGCCCCTGGATCGCGCGGTTGCACAGCGCGCAGTTCTTCCCGGCAAACGCCGCCGTGCCGAGCAACGCGAACGCCACCGCCAGAATCGGCAGACGGAGACAGAGAATATGGCGGGGAAAGGCGGGGAAGCCCATGAAATCTCCCGGAAGCAACGAACCCGAGGATGCAGTGCAAGCAACTCTCCCGCCAAGGGGAAAGGCGGGGGGGAGCCTTCCCCCTTGCCCCTCTCCGTACCCTGAAAGAACAAGGACACTATCTGAAACGGGCCGGTTTGGTCCTCGGTCTTGTCAAGCAAGGGGGGAGTGCAAGGTGAGTCGAACCGATCTGGAATGTGGAATTAAGGCGGCGCGCCTGGGCAAGCTGGAGACGGCGCTTTCCTATTACGACAAGGCTGTTGCCGCGGGCGATGGGCAGGGGACGGAGGCGCTCGGGCATCGTGCCTGGCTTCGCCGCACCCTGGGAAAATTCGCCGACGCGCTCGCTGATTACGAAGAGTTGCTTCGGATTCAATCCGGCAACGAAGAGGCGGCCGTGCTGCGCGCGGAAATGCTGTTCCGGCTGGATCGCACGGACGAGGCGCTCCGCCAACTGATGGAAATCCTCACGGCGAATCCGCTGAACCGAAGCGCGAGCAAGCTCCTTGGCGGGATTCAGGAATCCTTGGGGCTCGCACAGGTTCCGCCCGCGCCGAAGCCCTCGCACGACAACCTGCAACCGAAAGAGCCCATCAACCCCGTTATCAAGATTCTCGAATCCGATCCGACGAGCTATCCCGGCTCCGTGTTTCCCGAGATCGGCCGCTTCCTTTATTCATTCGTGCGGCTCCTGCGTCCCACGAACGTTGCGGAAATCGGGGTCCTGTTCGGGTACTCCTCCCTGTGCATTACGCAGGCGCTTGAGGAGAACGGCGGCGGACACCTGCATTCGTTCGATCTCTTTCTCGACCGCAGCGACGGGTATTGCTCGCCCGTCACCGGAGTCCGCGGCACCGGTCTCGAAGTCGCCTGGGGGCATTTGGAGAAAGCCGGTCTGGCGCATCGCGTTTCGTTTCACCAGGGGGACTCGTCCTCGAAAATCCGCGAGGCGTTTCCCGACAAGTCCGTGCTCTTCGATCTGGCGTTTATCGACGGCGACCACACGCTTGAGGGCTGCCTGAAGGATTGGCAGGCCATCGACGAGCGGCTGGGCGAAGGGGGCATTGTTCTGCTTCACGACACTCTTCCCGAAAACTGCGGCTGCCTCGGACCGCGCCGCCTGCTGATCGATCTGGAGAAACGCTACCCCGGAATGTACCATGCCGTCGATTTGCCAACGCCCGAAGGGTTTGGCCTCGCCATCATCCAGAAGCGTTCGGCACAAACCCCCGAAAAATGGAAGATAACCCTGAGGGACCAAGTGGCCGAGTATCTGTTCCTCCGTCGGATTGATGGATGATTCTTGTCGCAGGCAACGTCAACGTTCAGACAACGGTGCGCATCGAGGCCTTTCCCCTCGCGTACGAGAAGGTGCGCTATGCGCCCAACGGAATCGCCGACCGGGTCGGGGGCGTGGGATGGAACGTGGCGGCGGGACTGGCGCGGCTCGGTGGTGCCGTGCGTTTCGCGACGCTGCTGGGTGACGATGCCGCTGCGGCCGTCGTCCATGCCGAGATCGCGATGCTGCCGGAGATCGCCGCCGACGGCGTGGCGGGCGTTCTCTCCGCGACGCCGCGCAGTGTGATCCTCGAAGACGCCACCGGACGCGGCGCAATCGTCACGGACCTGAAGAACGCGCTGGAAACGCCGTACCCCGAGCACTTGCTCCAAGGTGCCTTCGCAGGCGTCCGCCACGCGCACGTTACAAACATCGAGTGGGCTTTGCCGTTTGCCACCGAAGCGCGCCGGCGCGGCCTTCCCGTTTCGACCGACGTGCAGGCGATCCGCGATCTGGAGCATGATGCCTACAACCGGCGCTTTGCCGCGCTGGCCGACTACGTGCTCTTCAGCGGCGAGCATCTCGATGGCACACCCGCGGACGCACTTGCGGCGGCGTTGCGGCTCTCGCCTGCCCGCGCGGCGGTGTGCACGCTTGGTGCGCGCGGTGCGATGCTTGCCCTGCGGGGCGAGGCGTGCGTGCGTTCCCTGCCTCCCGTTGCCATCGCGAACGCAACGGCAACAACGGGCGCGGGCGATGCGTTCGCAGCCGGTTTCGTTGCTGCCATTGTTGGCGGACTCGATCCACTCGCGGCGGCCAACCGCGCCCGGCAGCACGCCGCCGCCTGGATCACGGAGTCGCCGGCCCGGTAGGGAAGGGTTCACGGCCGGACTCCGCCAAGAAGAAGACGAGGAACCGTATCGCGCTTCTCCGACAGGCGGCGCGAGCCTGATCCACTCTGTCGACCCACAAAGAGCACGCAGGTGAAAACCCGTCGATCCCCGGAAAGAGGGCCTGTGGCGTGCCCTGCTTCTGCCGGTTGCTTCTTCCTTGCTTCTCCGCTGGGGGTGGATAAGCCTCCCAATCACGATGGGATCTGCTCCAGGAATCAATGTTCAGGAATGTTCGGATGGAAGTCGTTACGGAAACAGAAGGCAGCATTGCCATCCTGACGCCAACACCGGCTGCCGACGAGGATCTCGCGTGCGCGAGCCTCTCGCCCGTGCGCGATGCCGTGAAGTCGCTGACCGAAAAGCAAGTCCGCAAGATCATCATCGACCTGCGGAACGTGGATTTTCTGGGCTCGGCGGACATCGCCGCCCTGGTGGCTTCGGCGCGCACGATTCATTCAAACGCGGGGCTGATGGTGCTCTGCGGCTGCGGGCTTCGGTTGGCAGAGACGCTGGCCGTCGTGCAGCTGCTGCGTGTGCTGCCCATCCGGCTTACGCGCAACCAGGCGGTGCTGGCCCTCAAGAAGGTCCAGCCCGGGCGTGATTCCTCCAGCGACCTCGTGCGCGGCAATCCCACCATGGAGAAGATCCGCACCTGGTGGGACGACGTCGTGCAGGCGCAAACGCGCGAGGTGCGCATCACCCCCACGGCCGTCGAGCTCGCACCAGACCCCGAACCGGACATGGACGCGGTCGGCGAGGAAGCTTTCATCCGGCCCGGCTTCATCAACCTGTACTCCGAAGAAGACGTCAACGGCGTGGGGCAGGAAACCGACATCGCCCCCTTGCGGCATGATCTGAACGACTGGGTCGGCGCACTCGAAACGCTGAAGTCCGCCCAGCGTCTCTACGCCTCGCGCGGGCTGAAGTTCTCGCCCGACCTGACGTTCAAGGAGTTCCTCGGACGCCTGGCCGAATCGATGATCGAGCGGTAGTCTTCACGCCTCTTTCGGCGTTTCGTTTCAGGTGCCCAGCTTTCAGGTTCCCAGCAGCTTCTTGCGCGCCGCCTTCAGCGCCTCGACGATCGTTTCGCCCTTCTCCCAGCGGTCTTCCTTGTTCTTCGCAAGGCACTTGGCAATCACCTCCCAGACTTCATCCGGGCAGTCGGCCGGGCGTTGCGGCTCCTGGTGCATGTGCTGGTAGGCGAGGTCGCCCTGCGTGAAGGGAGGACGGCCGTTGACGAATTCGTAGAGCATCACGCCGTAGGAGTAGAGGTCCGCGCGGTTGTCCACGGGAACGCCCTGCACCTGCTCGGGCGACATGTACAGCGGGGTGCCGATCACGGCGCCGACCATCGTGCCCTCGCCCGAGTTCACCGTCGAATCCAGCATCTTCGCGATGCCGAAGTCCGTCACCTTCACCTGATTGGTGGTGGTGAGCATGATGTTCGCCGGCTTGATGTCGCGATGCACGATGCCGAGGCGATGCGCGTAGTCGAGGGCATCGGCGATGTCGATGGCGTAGGTGAAGAAGTCGGCGAGCGAAATCTTGCCTTCGGTCTTCACCTTCTTCTTCAGGTCGGATCCGTCGACGAATTCCATCGAGATGTACTTGCGGCCCATCTCCTCGCCGATGTCATGGATGCGGACGATGTTGGGGTGCGAGAGCTTGCGGGCGTTGCGCGCCTCGATCTTGAAACGGCGCACGGCCTCGGGGTTGTTCGACATGGAGTCGGGGAGAATCTTGAGGGCGACGACTTCCTCGAGTTCCTTGTCGCGCGCGCGGTAAACGATGCCCATCGCGCCGCGGCCCAGTTCGTCGAGAAGCTCGTAGCGCCGCTTGGCGTCCTCGCTCATCTGCTGGACGATGCTGGTCTTCTCGAACGCCATCGGATCACTCGTCGAGCCCGAGAGCATTTCGAAGCGCGTCTTCACGTCCTTGTAGTCGATGTCCGCGGCGAAGAGCTGGCGGTAGACCGTCTTCGCGCCGACGAGATCCTTCTTCCCTTCGTAGCGCTGGGCCAGATCGTACAGAAGTTCCTTCGTCTCTTCGTCGACGACGAGTTTCTTGAACTCCTGGAGGGCGAGGTCGAGCATTCCCTTGTTGGTGAAACACTTGCCGAGCATCTTGATCGACTCGGCTTCCCAGCGGTAGTCCTGGGCCGTCTTCTGGAAGTTGCCGATCGCCTTGTCGTAATCCTGGATCATGTAGTACAGGCGGCCGAGGCGAAAGCGGACTTCGATGTCCTCGCGCTGGGAGAGGATCTTCTCGTACACGCCGGCGAGGGCACGGATGACTTCGGGGCTGTTGGGCTGGAGCTTGTAGGCTTTCTCCAGCGCCGTGCGGGCATCGTTGAGGTTGCCGCTGGCAACGAGGATGCGCGCCTGGCTTTGGAGGGCCGGCATGTACTGCGCATCCTTGGAGAGAATCTTCTCCAGGGCGCCGAGCACGTTCTGCGCATGGTTCGGGTTGTTGTCGTAGATCCAGTTGAGCTGCTCCATCGCCTCGCGCAGGTGATTGTAGGCGACGAGCAGTTCGCACAGGAACCAGCGCACGCGCAGGGCGTCGGTGTACTTCTGGAGCACGAGCGTGATGTGGCGGATGAGGGTTTCTTCCGAGCCCGGGCACGAGCGCATCGCGTTCTGGTAACTCT
The DNA here is from genome assembly GCA_030156535.1 of Candidatus Sumerlaeota bacterium. Classification (GTDB taxonomy): domain Bacteria; phylum Sumerlaeota; class Sumerlaeia; order SLMS01; family JAHLLQ01; genus JAHCAW01. The sequence continues at coordinate 51,612 of JASGMJ010000027.1, read as the reverse complement.
CGACGGCCTTCACGGTGTCGTTGCGTTCGAGATGAACGCGGGCGAGGGCGAGGTGGAGTTCGGGCTGGTTGGCGCGGTACTGCAAGGCGCGCTGGTAGAGGCGCGCGCATTCGTCGTCGGCGCGCCCCTTTTGCGCGTAGGCCATGGCGAGGTGGAACTGCGCTTCCTGGTCGTTGGGGTTGCGTTCAAGAATCGCGGTGTACTCGTGGACGGCCTCGTCGAGCTTGTTGTCGTAGAGGCTGGCGAGAGCGATGAGGCGCTTGAGTTCGCCGTCTTCGGGGTGTGCCACGAGGAGTTTCTGCGCGGTGGCGAGAGCCTCCTCGAAGCGGTTGTTCTTGATGTAGGCGCGAACGAGCATTGCGCCAAGATCGCGATCACCCGGGTGGGCTTCGAGGCACGCCTCGTAGACTTGCAGGGCGTCCGTGCTCTCGTCGTCGCGGCGCGCAAGGACGGTGGCCAGCGCCCTGACGATTTCGGCGTTGTCGGGTTCGGCGCGCATGGCCTCGCGGAAGACCTTCTCGGTGTCCGAGTCGTAGCGCTCATTGGCAATGTAGGCACGTGCAAGCTGCTTGCTGTCCTGCACTTCGCCGATTCCGAGCTGGAACATGTTCTCCAGAACGTTGATGGCGAGGTCTGTGTCGCCTGCCAGGCGCGCCGTCTCTGCCAGCGCCTTGAGCGTCGTGGGATCGTTGGGGTTCACCTTGCGTGAACGGTGGTAAATGTCGGTGGCGTTCTTGCTGAAGTTGCCCGCGCGGAAATTGATTTCCGCCAGCGTGCGCAGCAACTCGGGATCCTCGGGAGAGAGGATGAGGGCGCGGAGGTAGGCGTTTTGCGCCTCGTCGTCCACCCGTCCTTCGACCAGGAAGCACTGCGCGAGCAGCGTGATGGCCCGCTCGTTGTCGGGGGCATACTGAAGGGCGTTGCGGACTTCCTCGATGGCGCGCCCCGTCTCGTTCTTCTGCATGTAGATACTGGCGAGATGACAGTAGGCGGGGACGTGCTTGCGGTTCTGGTCGAGAACCATGTGGCAGAGCGATTCGACTTCTCCGTCGCTCTTCTTGGCATCGATGCAGGAGTCGAGGTAGGCTTCGAGGAACTTGCCGTCTTCCTGGCGGAAGTGGAACTGCTGGTGGTAGACGGGGAGTGCCTTGGCGCTGCGGTTGTTGGTGGCGAGATAGACGTCGCACAGGGCCGCGTAAACGTGGTCGGCGGTGAGTCCGGCGCGCAGGGCGGCGCGCAGCCGCTTGCCGGCTTCCTCGAAGTTGCCCGCCTCCTTGTGGCACATGCCGATTGCATATTCCAGAACCTGGGGTTCGGGGAAGGACTTCAGTGCGGCTTCGAATACCTGGAGCGCCTCTTCCGTCCGGCGCTCGGCCTTGAGCAGCGACTGTGCGTAGCAATGGAGCAGGTTCGGGTTTTCCTGATCCTTCTCGCGTGCACGGCGGTAGACCTCGACGGTCTTCGCCTCGAAGTTCTTGTTCGACATATAGACCATCGCGAGCGTCGCGGCGGCCTTCATGCTCTTGGGCTTCTTGGCGACCAGCTTTTCGTACAGAAGCTCGGCCTCATCCATGCGCCCCTTGGCGACGGCGCCACGGGCGCGGCGCTCCAGATTTGACAGGTAGATGATCCGCGCGATGGCAAAGACCAACAGCCCGGCAACAAACAGAACGCCGAGCGCCGCAGCCGAAAGCCAGATGATGTTCTTGCGGATCCACGTCTTGTGATACTGCGCCTTGTAATCGAGATTAAAGGGATCGTAATCGTAGAGTTCCTTGGCGGCGGCAAGAGCGCCGTTCCAGTCGCCCTGCTCGCGGGCGCTGGTCAACTCCTCGGAAATGCGATTAACATGCGCTTCCAGTTTGGCGGCGCGCTGGCTGTCGCGCTGCAAGTACGTGGTGTCGATGCGGGCACTGCGGCGCGGCGTGGCCGCCCGCGTCATCCACGGTGCCAGCCACGGCGCGATCGAAGGCCACTGCTCCGACGCGGAGAAATTCTTGCGCGTATTGATGCCGAACAAACGCCCCGACGCCGTAATGCCGATCAGGTGGTAGGTGAAGTCGTTCGCCGTCTCCTCGGAAGTGGGAATGCCGATCACGGGAACGGTGTTGTTGACGACCTCGCCGATGGATGCCTCGGGGTAGTTGGAGTTCGGAGCCCCCTGGAACCAGTCGGCGGAATCAACGAGCAGAATCGACGTGCCTGCCCCGACCACCACGGTGGGGTAGCCGCCATGATGGCTGGGAATCACGGAGAGCTGCGTGTTGATGCCGCGGAACTTTGTCGCATTGCCGCCGGACCAAAGCTGCCCCGTCGCGGGAACCGCCGCCGTCAGCGTCGAAACCGTCGCCTGGAAGATCAGGCTCTGTGATGGCCGTGCATCCTGGGTGCCGACAAGAACGGGGTCGCCGACCGGCGTGGCCTGGGTCGGAAACCGCGTCACGATGTCCAATCGGTTGGTGCTGCCGTTGAAGGTGCGGATCTCCAGATCGCCGTTGCCGAGCGTGAAGACCAGTTCGTCGCGGCCGTCCTCGTTGAAATCGGCCAGAAGCACACACGTGGTGACGGCGCCGAGCTCCGTGATGTTGAATGACGTCATCTGACCGCCAAGCGCATCGATCAGGATGATCTTGCCGTCGCTCGTGGGAATCGCGATGTCGAGTTGCTGAGGCGAGCGTGGGTGCCCCAGCGAGAGCGGAGCCGAGGCCTTTGTGCCTGTGACGACGGGGGGCCAGTAGTCGGCGAACTCCTGCTTGCCGTCGAGGTAGACGTTGAAGACCTCGCCCAGCTGATTGATCAGAATCAGGACGTCGGTTGTCTCCCCGGGGTTTCCTGGCAAAGGGAGGTTGGCCACGGTTGGGGCGGTGACGAACGCATGTGTTGAAAGTTGGCTTTGCGCGAGGAGATCGAGCGACCCGCCGTCGACAAGGATGACACGGCCGTCCTCGCTGCCTGCCGCGATGTCGAGCGAGGCGTTGCGCAGGAAGTCGCCCACGACCGGCGACGTCAGCGCCTTCTTTTGTTCGTCCACGGTGCTCAGCACCGTTTCACCCGTTCGGGCGTCGAAAACAAAGATTTGGCCGAGCACATCGGTGGCGATGATCTCGGGTACTTCGTCGCGCACCAGGTTGGCGGCGATCACGGTATTGGGGTTTTCGAGGGCGGTCTTCTTGCGCGCGAAGGTCTCTTCCTGCTCCTGCGCGCCCGCGCCCGCGGCGGCGAGCAGGAACAGCGTTCCCGCCCAGGCTCCCCGTTGTCTGCATGGACTCACCGGCTGGTACTCCCGTTCCGGTTCAGGTTGTCCGACCCCCCGAGGGAGGGGGCGGGAAAATATCTCCGCGCCCGGCGTTGTATTCCGCCTGGCTTGTCACTCGTTGCGGAGGTGCATACCGCAACAGCATCGGAACCCGCTGAACCCGTGCTCAACCGGATTTCCACCGGGCACGGGGTATTGGAGCGGGTTTCTCCGGCGTTACAGGGCCCGGCCAAACAGCGTCCACTGCCTCTCCGGACCCATCCGGTCGTATTTCAGCGCCCCCCACAGCAGGCTGGCGTGCTTCTCCTGTGGGCGCACCGTTCCTTCCCAACTCTCCCACTTCACGATGCCGGTGTCCAGCTTCCGGCGCCTCACTCCCAGCCAATTTTCATCGCCCTGCCATGTTCCGCCCAGAACCCGAGTCCGGGTCAGGCGCGCCTGGGCCTCGCGTTCGCGCGACCACGCCGTCCAGAACGGCGCCCAATTGCGGTCGATCGAGCGTGCATTGGTGTACGGAAACAGGTGCGGCGCGCTCTCGTAGCTGCTGCCGTCGCGCCCCTCCAGCGCGCGATAGAAGGGGAAGATGGCGAGCTGCTGGTCTCGCCCCCCCCCTTTCCACAATGTCGTTTGCCTCAGGTAGAACGGCATGACGTAGCGCCGGTCGTAGGTGCGGTCATCCGACTTGGTGCGGCGGTAGGCGTGGATGGGCCAGGGGGCGATCAGTTGCTCGCGGGTGCTGTTGGAGTTGTGGACGTAGAACGGGAAGAACCCTCCGCCCCGCATCGGATCACTCCGGGACGGGGTGAGTTCCTTGGGCACCTCGATGGTGCTCGTCCAGCGAAACAGAAACCAGAGCAGGCGGTGGCGGCGCAGGCCGGCGCGCAGGTCGTCGTCCTCGTTATAGGCCGCCAGCGCATAGCCGCGCACCCGCCGCCCCTTCATGTCCAGCCGCCCGTAGAACGGAAACACCATGTCGTAGCGCAGGTCTGGCGTGCGTATCCGCCCCCAGAACGGGATGAAGAAGTTCACCTCTCGCCGCTCGGCGCCTTCGCCCTCCACGCGATACTGCCCCAGAGGCCACAACCAGTAGGCGCGCTTCGTCTTGCCGGGGACCTCGGCGTAGGCCACCAGCGGCCACAGGCGAAATCCCCACGTCCCCGCGCCGCCGCGAATCCAGGATACGAACGGCCACGGCACGGACGTCTGCACCAGCCGGTCCTCGCCCTCGCCCCGCGAGGAGCGCACGAACAGGGGCCAGAGAACGAACTCGATCAGGTCGCGGTTCCAGAAGCCGTGGAATTCGCCCCACAGCGGCCAGATGGCGAAGAAGTTCTGGGGCCGGCGCGGAAAGATCGGAAACGTCAGCTTCGCGTTGTTGGCCTTCCAAAGGAACGGAAACAGAATGAAGTAGTCGCTGTCGATCTGCCCGGAATCGGGATCGCGTGTTTCCCCCTGCCAGTAGAATGGCACGAGATAGCGGTAGCGTTTCTCGATCCCGTTCTTCTCGCCGCTGACGGCGTACCAAAAGGGGAAGAAGGTCGTGGCTTTGCGCTCGCGCCACGTTGGCGTTTCCGGGCGGTATGTCCATGTCCACAACGGCCAGAAAATGTCCGACGTCACATAGCCGTTTTCGGAATCGCGTTGCTTGGAGAAGACTGGGTGAAGAGCGCGCAGGCTGCCCGGCTCGCCGTCCTTCCAATGGAGGAAGGGCCAGGGGGCCCATCCTTCCTCCTGCGCGGGTGTGGCCGATTCGTTCCGGGAAACGGCCGTGAGTGCCGCCGGTGCCGCCGGCGGAGAGAGCGCCAGGACAAAAAAGGCCGTCGCAAGCGAGACGGCCAGGCGCAATGCAAGGGCCGAACGCTCAGACATCGGTGCTGGCGGTCGTGTTTCCCGGGCCGCCTGTCACGAGGTCGTCATCATCCTGCAACTTGGGCAGCTTGATGATGAACGTCGTCCCCACGTTCGTCTCGGATTCAACGGTCAGTGTGCCCCGCACGTCCTCGATGCACTTGCGGCACATCGGCAGTCCGAGACCCGTTCCGGAGGAACCCTTCGTTGTGAAGAAGGGGAGGAAGACCTTGTCGAGCTTCTCCTGGGGAATGCCGCTTCCGTTGTCGGCGATCCTGATGACGAGTGTTTCGAGCGGATCGTCGAGCACGGCCGTCACGATCTCGATGTGTCCCTGGGTGTGCGGAATGGCCTCGATGGCGTTGACGATCAGATTGGCCAGAGTGCGCTGCAGGCCCATCTCGTCGGTCCAGCGCGGCGCAATGTCCTCTTCGAGGTCGAGTTCGAGGGTGATCCCCTTCTTCACCAACTGCTCCTCGATTTCCTCGGCCGTGGAGCAGATCAGGGCATTGACATCGATCTCGACCAAACGGGGGCGGCGCTGATTCGAGTACTCCAGCATGTCCTTGACGAGCTTGCTGATCTTCTCGATGCCGCGGCTGACAACGCCCCACGAATCCTGTGCTGTTTCCAGCTTTCCCTTCGCCAGGGCGCGGTCGAGCAGCTCGCTGCCGCCGCCCATCAGGAGCAGGATGTTTTTGATGTTATGACTGATTCCTGCGACGGTTTCGCCGACGGCGGCCAGACGTTCGCGGTGGGCGGCCTCGCGCCGCATCCGGATGTTCTCCAGCGCGAGCGACAAATCGCCGGCGATCATCGTCACGAATTCCAGGTCGTCCTTGGCGAGCGACTTGCCGATGGATTGCGTGTCCAGATGGACGACGCCCATCACGCGCTCGCCGTGAATCATGGGGACGCAGATCACCGAGTGAATCCGGTTCATGATGATCGACTCGCTGGAATCAAAGCGGTCGTCGGAGGTCGTGTCGGCGCTCAGGACGGCGACACGGTCGCGCACCACCTGGTCGAGAATGGTGCGCGACATTGAAATTTTGGTGCCCGGAATCAGCTCGTCGTGCGTGCGGATGGCGGTGATTTCGAGTTCCGTGGAGTCCGCGAATCGCGTGAGGATCACGCCGCGGTCGGCATCGACGGCCTCGAAGAGAATGTCGAGGGCGCGCTCGATGATGGACTTTTCCTTGTCGCCCTCGGACTCACGCAGCAACTCGGACAACTTGAACATCGCCGTCAGGCGGTTGTGCGACTTTGCCAGGTCCTTTGGATCGAGGGCGCGCGCCTGCTTTGCGGTGATCGGCGTGGTGATGAAGGAGGAGCGGTCGCGAATCTCGACCATCTGGGCCGAGGAAATCACGGACTGGGTGGAGGGCTTGGACTCCTCCGCGTCGTCGTCCTTGAACTCGACGATACTCATGCCGCCCACTTCAAAGCCGCTCGAAATGCGCCCCGAGGCCGTTTCGTTGTGAAAGGCGAACTCAACGGCGCCGAACGTCACCTCGTCGTTGTGGTGCAGCGTCATCTGCGTGATGCGCTCGCCATTGACATAGGTGCCGTTGGAGGAATTCAGGTCCTGGAGAATGAAGAAGTTGCCGCGCTTGTCGATGCGGGCGTGAAAGCGGGAAATCGAGTCCGCCCCCAGGATGATATTGTTCGAGGGGTGACGCCCGACGGTTGTCGTGTCTCCAAGCGTGTACTCCGGCTGGAGGCCGGGGATGGCACTGCGAAGAATAATCTTGGGCTTGGATGCCACCATGGAGACCTCGGGGGCCGGAGATTGTCGGGCCGGCTGGTTAGTCGAGGGCGAATTCCGGGCCGTCAACAGCCGGCCGGGGCGCCAGATTCAGATGGACGTACCGCGTGTCGCGCACGGGAAAGGGCATCATCTCCATCAGCAGGTCAGGGCCCATCCACAAATAGATGGGGGCCTTGAAACGCTCGCGCTGAATGGCCGTCTCGTACCCGTCCTTTTCCGCCTTGAAATCGTAGTACCAGTACCAAGTGAACGGTGTTTCCACCGGAGTGCGCCCCAGATGAACGTCGTTCATCGAAACGTCCGCGCCGGGGGGATCGCTCGTCACCACCACCTTGCTGCGCACGCAACCGGCCGCCAACAACACGGCACCCGCCGCGGCAACGGCGGCTACCCGCCGGAACTGGCTGATCTTGTCCCCACTCGCGCCCACGCGTCTTCCTTCCAAACCGGTTTGGAATATCCTGATATTGCCTCGGTCCCGGAGGGGGAGGGTGTCAAGCCGGACGGCATCGCCATTTGGGATGCTCATTTTGCCCGCCTTAGCGAACGCCCAGCTCCACCGGGTTCTCCAGCAGCCGAATCGTTCCCGAATCGGCATCAAGCTCCGCCAGAATCCCCACCGGCAGCGTCGCGTTCTCGCCCACGTGCCCCACGGGGAAATTCACGACCACCGGCACGCCGAGCCCCCCCAGGTACTCTTCGAACAACTGCTCCACGGTCAGGCTGATCTCCGGTTCGTCCGGCTCGCATCCGCGGAAAACCCCGATCACGATCCCGTTGGCCTGCGCCAGCTTGCCCGACATCGCCAGCGTGCTGAACATCCGGTCCACCCGGTACGGATCCTCGCCCACTTCCTCGATAAACAGCAGCGCGCCCCGCGTGTCGATCTCGTAGGGGGTTCCCATCAGCGCCGTGATCAGCGAGAGATTCCCTCCGGTCAGCCGTCCCCGCGCCACCCCCGGCACCAGCGTCTCCACAGGCCGCGAGAGCCCGGCCGGATCGATCAGATAGCCCTGCTCGTCCGCCGGGTAGCGTGCCGCTTCCAGCGCCCGCCACAGTGAGTCCTCCGTGAACGCCGCCGGCCCGTCCTTGCCCGCGTACATCCACGTCGGAAACGGCGAGTGAAATCCCACGACGCCGGCGCGCTGCTCCAAGGCAATGTGCAGCGCCGTCAGGTCGCTGTAGCCCATCACGATTTTGGGATTGGCCCGGATCACCTCCCAATCGAGGCGGTCGAGAATGCGGGTCAGCCCGTAGCCCCCCGTGACGGGGAGAATCGCGTCGATCTCCGGATCGCGGAAGGCATCCATCAGGGCCGCGGCGCGCTCCTCGTCGCTCCCCGCCAGATAGCCGTAGCGGCTCTCGATCTGGGGGTAGCGTTTGACCTTGTAGCCGCGCTCGGCCAAGGCGTTTTCGGCGGCCTGAAGCGCCTCCTCCGGACGCCATTTCGCGGGCGCCACAAAGGCAATCGTGTCGCCTGGCATCAAGGCGTGTGGCTTGACGAGGCTTGGGCGGTTGCCCGTGGATTCACATCCGGCAAGAACGAGCAGAAGGGGCAGAAGCAGGGCGAACGCAAAAGGGGCGAGTCTCGGCATGGCGGGGCCTCCGGGGGCGTGCGGATCGGAGGCGAAGCATGGTGGCTTCCGCTCTGGGCGGCAACCGGAAGCTGAAAGCAGGACGCTCTTGCGTGCTTCGTGGTGCGTGGTTCGAACAATATCCGGCATCAGGCTCGGACGAGATGCGTGCCCGTCGTTCCGGCCAGAGCACCGGAGATGTTCTCCAAATTGGTGATGATGGCCACGGGCGACGGATGGGGAGTGCGTTCGAGGAAGTCGATGGCGGCCTCGATCTTGGGTCCCATCGTGCCGGCGGGGAATTCGCCGGCATCGAGATAAGCGCGCGCCTCGGCGATGGTCAGGCGGTCGAGCGGGCGCTGGCGCGGCGTGCGGTAGGCGAGCATCACCTTCTCCACCGCCGTTGCGATGACGAAACGCCCGAGGCCCAGTTCCGTCGCCAGCAGCGCCGACGTCCGGTCCTTGTCGATCACGCAGTCCACGCCGGTTTCCTCGCCCGCGGCGTCGCACCACACGGGGATGCCGCCACCGCCGCAGCAGACGAGCAGTTCGTGCTCGTCAACGAGGCGCTTGATCATCTCGATGGGGAGGATGCGGCGGGGAATGGGCGAGGGGACGACAAGGCGGTACTCCTCGTTGTCGAATTCCTGCATCGGCCAGCCGTGTTGTTCCTTCAGGAGAAGTGCCTCCTCCTTCTTCAGGTACTTGCCGATGGGTTTGGTGGGTTTGGCGAAGGCGGGATCGGAGGGATCGACCTCGACGGCGGTGATAATCGTGCTGGCCGTGATCCGTTCCTTGCCGCGGCGGCGCAGTTCGTTGTTCAGGCATTGAGCGATCATGAAGCCCATGCCTGCCTGCGTGTTGGCCACGCACAGATGCAGCGGGATCGGATAGACCTCGGCGGCGGAGAGTTCGACGCGCCGCAGCACGTTGCCAACCTGCGGGCCGTTGCCGTGCGTCACGATCAGATCATGCCCCTGCACAATCAATTCGGCAAGATGGCGGGCGGTCTCGCGGGTGCGGGCAAACTGCTGGGCGATGTTGCCTTCCTCGTCCTTGACGGAGATGGCGTTTCCACCGAGTGCGACAACGATCATTCTTGGATTCATGGGTGCATGCTTTCTCCTCGGCGTGGAACAGTCCCAGAGGTAAAGGAAAAGGAAACCAAAGTCTCCGTCAGGCGTCAATGCCGAGCGAATGGCTCTCGACGCCCGCAGTCTGCTGCGTTTAGGACACAGGCGGCGCAAAGGGACGCGGCACCAAAGGGCATGGGACAATGAACAACACACCAGACAAGCAGCACGACACCTCGGCGAGTGCGCAGGATCGCTTCGAGGTGGTTTTCAACGCCTCGCTCGACGGCATCCTGATCGTGGGAGGCGAGGACCGCCGTGTGCTGTCCGCCAATCCGGCGGCGTGCTTGCTGCTCGGCTGTACGCGCGAACAACTGGTGGGCAAACCGTACTCCGAGATCTACGACCCTCAGTGGGAGGAGGACGTCAGGGGGGAGGAGGGAGCGCACGATGGATTCGACGGCGGCGTGCTGGAGTACCAGGTGGTGCGCACGGTGACGGGCGAGCTGCGACGCGTGGACCTGACGCTGAACATGATCGCGTGGGAGGGCGCGCCGGCGTTTCTGGTGACGCTGCGCGATTCGGAAAGCCGGCTTGCTGCCGCCGAGGCCTCGGAACGCGCGCGCCGCGAGGCCATCGAAACGGTACGCCTGAAGGCCGCCTTTCTCGCCAACATGAGCCACGAAATCCGCACGCCGCTCAACGGCATCATCGGCATGACGGACCTCCTTCTGGATTCACCCCTCGATGGCCAGCAGCAGGAGTTCACCGAAACGATCCGCAGTTGCGGCGAGAATCTTCTCAGCCTGATCAACGACATCCTCGACTTGTCGAAGTTCGAATCCGGGCGCATCGAACTGGAGCAGATCGACTTCGACCTGCGCGTCTGCATGGAGGAGGCGCTCGACATGGTGGCCGCGCGCGCGCAGCTCAAGGGGCTTGAAGTCGCGCTGTCGATGGATCCCGGCATGCCGTCATTTGTGCGCGGCGACCGTACGCGCCTGCAGCAGGTGCTGCTCAATCTGCTAAGCAACGCCGTGAAGTTCACGGAACGCGGCCAAGTGGCGCTGGAGGCGAAACTGCTGAAGGCAAACGGGATGGAGGTGCGCGTGCACTTCACCGTGCGTGACACGGGAATTGGCATCAGCAGCGCCGTGCGCGAGCGCATCTTCCAGCCGTTCCAGCAGGGCGATGCGTCGATCACGCGCAAGTACGGCGGCACGGGGTTGGGCCTGGCGATTACGAGCCGCATCGTGGAAGCGCTCGGAGGGACGGTGACCGTCGAAAGTGAACCGGAGCACGGCTCGGCGTTCCAAGTGGAAGTGCCTCTCATCGCCGTTGCCGACCCCGGCCATTCCGTCACGACAACGCATCTGCGTCAGGCCGACCTGCGCGGCCTGCGTGCCCTGGTGGTTGATCCCGGCGACTTGTCGCGCCGCGTGGTGGCGCAACAACTCCGCGTCTGGGGATGTCACGTTGTCGAGGCCGCCACCATGGACGAGGCATGGACCGCTGCGCGCGTGGGCAAGCCGTTCGACGTGAGCCTGATGGAACTTGGTACGCATGGTCTGACTCCAGAACGAATCGAAGAGTTGCGCGAACAAGACCAGACGACTGGATTCGGCGAGGTCATCATCCTGAGTTCCATTCCGGCGCGCAAGGAGGCCGAGCGCCTGCGCGCTTTCGGCGTTTCGGGGTTGCTGCTCAAACCGGTGCGCAATGCCGTGCTGCACGACACAATCCTGACGGTGCTCGACAAGACCGACGGGAAGGCTGGCGGGGGAGAGCGCAAACTCGTGACGAGCGAGTCGTTGGCCGAAGCGCGCCACATGCGCGGGCGCCTTCTGCTCGTGGAGGACGACAAGGTGAATCAGCGCGTGGCGACGCTGCTGCTCAAGAAGGGGGGCTTTGAGTGCGACGTGGTCTCCGATGGAGTCGAGGCACTCGAAGCGTGCGCGCGGCGCAGCTACGACATCGTTCTCATGGATTGCCAAATGCCGCGCATGGATGGCTTCACGGCGACGCGTGAATTGCGCGCCCGCGAAACGCCGCCCCAGCACATCACCATCATCGCGATGACGGCCAACGCGATGGAAGGCGACCGCGAGCGCTGCATCGAAGCGGGCATGGACGACTACATCAAGAAGCCCGTTCAGGCCAAACAGTTGTACGACGTGCTGGCCACGCACCTGGGGAATCGTGACCGAGCGAGGAACGATGCCATACCGCCCGCCACTGCTCCGTCACCGAAAAAAGAAACAGCGCCAAGCATCGAAAGCCCGTGCGACGACGAACCCCTCTTCGATCCGCAGCCGCTCCAGAGTCTCTCCGAACTTGTTGGCGGAACGGACGACGCGCTGATCCTCGACATGGTGCGCGACTTCATCGAGGAAGTGCCCGAGGCGATTGCCCGAATGCGCGCGGGGCTGGATGCCGGCGACATCGAGGCCGCGGGAAGCGTGGCTCACATGTTCGAGAGCCGCACCGGCAACGTGGGCGCGCGCCGCGTGCAGGCGCTGTGCAACATGATCCAGATTCGTTGGCGCAAGCAACAGCCCGAAGGCATGAGGCCGCTCATCGATGCCATGGAGCGCGCGCATGCGGAGACCGTGCCGCTGCTGCGGCAGGCGTATCCCGCCACGCCGTGAAGGCTCGCGGAAGCACAACAATCCGGCGCGAGGCTGTTACGAACCGCGTGCGCGCCATGATTGTTGTTTGCGATAAATGGTTGCGGGGCTGATGTCGAGAAGCCGCGCGGCCTGGATGACGTTGCCTTCGCACAACTCGAGTGCCTTTTCGATCGCCTCCTTCTCGACGATCCACAGCGGCCGCACGACGCCGCGCGTTTCGAGTCCGCGCAGGGATTGCTCGGCGGGGGCGCTTGCCGAATCCACGAGCGCCGCGAGTTGCCCGGGGAGCATGGCGCGCGTCACGGTGCGTCCCTGGCCGCCGGCCGCCATGGCTTTCACGACCTCGCGCATTTCCCCGGCGTTTCCCGGCCAGTTGTGCGTCATGAACGCCACAACGGCTTCGTCGCCCAGACGCATCGGCTCGCGGCCGAGCGTTTCGGCCTCCTCCTCCAGCAGGCTCTCGGCGAAATCGAGCACGTCCTCGCCACGATCGCGCAGAGGCGGCACCCGGATCGCCAGCATGTTGAGCGCGTAGTAGAGGTCCTCGTCGAACTGGTACTCCTCGACGCGGCTCTTGATGGAGTCGTCCGCGGAAGCCACGATGCGAAAGTCCACCTTCGCGGGCTTGCCATCGCCGCCGGGGTACTCGCCGGATTGCAGCATCTCGAACAGCGCGCTCTGCGCTTCCTTTCCGAGTGCCGTCACATTTTGCAGCAACAACGTTCCGCCCGCCGCGCGGGCCGAAGCGCCATGGATTCCGGCGGTCTGTGCCTGAGCCTCAAGCGTCGCACAGTCGATCGCGACAAAGGATTCGGGGGTGCGCTGGGCCTCGTCGTGCAAGGCGCGTGCGGCGACATCCGTCTCCGTCCCCATTTCTCCGGTCACCAGAATCGGCGCGGCGCTCCTGGCATGAGTGCGAATCTGACGGTAGAGACGCTGCATGGCGGGGGAGGAACCGCGCAGGCCGCGGAACCCGGCGCGCTCGTAGGAACTGCGGTAGTTGTCGAGTTCCTGGATCAACTGATGCCGTTCGAGTGCGTTGCGTACCATGACCTTCAAGCGCTCGAAGTCCAGCGGCTTGGTCAGGAAATCATACGCTCCCTGGCGCATCGCATCCACGGCGAGATCAACCGATCCGTGCGCCGTCATCACAATGATCGTGACGGGGATTGCGCGTCCGCGAATCTCGGCAAGAATCTCCATGCCCGACAAATCGGGCAACCGCATGTCGAGAAGCACCATCGCGGGGAGTTGATCCTCGAGCATCTGGAGGGCCCGGCGCCCCGTTCCCGCCACGAGAATCTCGATGCCTTCGAGTTTGGCCAGAACCGCCTGGAGAATGCGCACGAGCTGGGGATCGTCATCGACGATCAGAACCTGTTGGCCGGTGTTGAGTTGACTGGTCATGTACGTGTCTCCCGTTACGCTTCAATGTGGCCGGTTGGCCGAACGCACAATACGTGGTGCTTTGTTCAGAACGCCCCTTCGCCCTTGAGCACGGCGGGCACGGTCTTGAACACAAGCACGATGTCGTAGAAAATATCCTGGCGCAGGATGTAGTTGACGTCGAGCTTCACCTGATCCTCGAAGCCAATCGAGCTCCGCCCGCTGACCTGCCACACGCACGTCAGCCCGGGATAGACGGCGAGACGTTTCCACGCGTCCACCTGGTACTGCACGACCTCGCCGGGAACGGGAGGGCGCGGGCCGACAAGCGACATGTCGCCCCGGATGACGTTGTAGAACTGCGGGAGTTCGTCGATGCTGAACTTGCGGATGATGCGTCCCACGCGGGTGACGCGCGGGTCGTTCTTCATCTTGAAGATGACGCCCTGGCCGGATTCGTTCTGCGCCATGAGCTTGGCCTTCAACTCCTCCGCGTTCACCACCATCGAACGGAATTTGTAGAAGGGGAACTCCTTTCCGCCAAGGCCGACGCGCCGCTGTGTGAAGAAGATCGGCCCCGTGGATTCGAGACGGATGGCGGCGGCGGTGATGAGAAACACGGGCGAGAGCATCAGCACGGCGGTGATGCCGCCCACGATGTCCATCAGGCGTTTGAGCAGGCGTCCGAAGGGCGAGTGCATGCTGAGGTGGTACATGAACGGGCGGCGGAAGCGCAGGCGAAGGCGGTACCACTCGGGGTCGATCTCGCCGGTGACGGGGTGGCATAGCTCGGCGAACAACTCGTGCGCGCCGGTGAAGTCCTGGCCGAGAGCTTTCTTCTCGATCTTTTCCTTGGCTTCGGAGTCGGCCATTCGTGTCATCTCCCAGAGAGGTTCCGGCGGGATTTGGTCCAGCCCCACACCCGCCAGAGAAAGACGGGGTTGCCGATCACGTAGCGTTTCCACATGCGTCCGGGTTCCTGGAGCAGGCGGAAGAGCCACTCCAGCCCCGCCTGGCGCATCCAGACGGGGGCACGGCGGTTCTTCTCGCCAAGGAAGTCAAGCAGTCCTCCCATCGTCAGCACGAGGGGAACGTGCAGGCGCGCGGCGTTGCGTCCGAACCACAGTTCCTGGCGTGGCGTGCCCATGCCGACGACGACGGCATACGCGCCCGAAGCGTTGATGCGCGCCGCGAGGGCGGCCTCGTCTTCCGGTTTGAAGAAACCGTCCTGCGATCCCGCCACGCGCAGGGTGGGAAACTCGCGCGCGATCTTGCGGCAGGCGCGCTCGAGAATCGCCGGCTCTGCTCCCAGCAGGAACAGCGGCCAGTCGTTGCGCGCCATCATCTCCGCGACGTGCGGAAACAGATCGGTGCCGTTCAGGTTCTTGCGCAGCCTGCTTCCCGCAAGACGCAGGGCCATCTTGATGCCGATGCCATCGGGCAGGACCAGATCGGAACGGCGGAGAATCTCGCGGTAGGGTTTCTGCTCCAGCGCGAGGTTGAAATTGTTCGCATTCACAAAGCAGACGTGCGCGGGCTCGGTGAACTCGGAATCCGCGCGCGAGTCGCCCATCTGCGTCACCATCTGGCCCACCGTGTTGGGATGACTCTTCACGATGGCCTCAATGGTGTGGATGATGGAGGGAGTATCGCTGTTGTTGACGATGACGCCGAAGAGATTGAAGTGCGTGGAGTGGGCCGCGGAAGTTTTCTCGCTGGCGATCAGGCCATTCCACGCGCCACGCAGGAACAAGCCGAGGTCGCGCACAGGTCCGAAGCGCGCGGCGTAGCGCTTGTCGAGCGCGGCGGCGTCGAGTTCCAGGTTCATTTGCTCGGCGAGGCGGGCGTCGGTGATCAGGCCGCGCGGCAGCACGCCGCCGTTGGCGAACTTCATCATCCGCGACGGGCCGACAAGCCCGATGCGCCCTTTCCACATCAACGCGGCGTTGCGGCGCAGCCGCCGCGCGCGGTCGCGCGATCCGGCAAGGCGCAGCACAGTCGCGGCGAGCCGAAGGAGCACGGCCCACTTCAGATCGCCCAAGCGTTTGAGCGGAAGATAAACCGCCTGAAGCGTGGAGGGACGTTTCGCTTTGCCGGGGGCGTTCTTGTGCATCTAGGGGCCTGCTTCCTCGGCCACGGCCACGTGGCTGGGGATAAGATGGAACTCCGGCGACTCGCGGTTTCCGTCGGCGGCGGCCTGGCAGATGCGCCCGACGCGATTGGCAAAGTGCGCGAGTGTCAGCGTCTCCTCGATCTTCGTCCGCGCCGCGCGTCCCATGCGTTGTGCGCGGTCGGGATCGCCGAGCAGACGCTTGAGCGCGGCACGCCATTCTTCCGCCTTGCCCGGCGTCACATAGAGTCCCTCCGCCTCGTCGCGCAGCAGGTGTTCGAGCCCGCGCGTGCGTGCCGCGACGGTGGCGCATCCGCACGCCATTGCTTCAAGAAGATCCTGCGTGCCCGCGCACGATTCCGATGGGCTTTCCGAAACGAGAGCGACTTCGGCGGCGCTCAATGCGGTGCGCCGTTTCTGCTCGGGCGCGTCGCCACCGCTTTCTTCCTGCGAAAGGACAAGCTGCCCGCCCGCCGCGCGAACGCCCGCTTCCAACATCGCGAACGAATCGACCGACCGCGACCGCACCACCACGCGCTCCGGCACGCGCTCAACAGCCGCATCGGCCTTGAAGAAGCGGTGGTCAACGCCCAGCGGAATCAACTCGACGCGCTCCGGTGGCAGGCGCAGGCGCTCGGTGGCGTACAAATGCTGGAGCGGACTGAACGTCACCAGCTTCGCGACCTGAGGCCCCATCTTCTTTTGATGCAGGGGAAGCAGCGGCGCCAGCGGAAGCGCCGGATCGGCGAGCACCACGACGCGCACCGACGCCGTTGCTCCATGCCGCAGAAAACCGATCGCCGCTTCCGAACCGAAGAAGACGATCAAATCGTAGTCAACGGCACGGCGGCGCGCCTCGTGGCCAAGGAAGCCGAAGGCCTGCGCGTTTGCCGTGACGGGAGTGGGGAAAGCGGGGAGTTCCCCCTTGGTGGCACGCAGCGGCGCATAGCCCTCGTCGTTTTCGCCCTGGCCGCGAATCGAAGGGCGAAAGCTGTCGAGCGTGAGGAGATCGGCGCGCAGAAAGCGGGCCACGCGCAGGAACGCCGGCTCGGGCGCATGATGCTCGGCCACGCGTTTCGCGCGCTCGGGCGAAAGACTCTCCGCGGCAACGACCAGGGCAGTGGGGCGGGGCATTGGGCTACTTCCTTCCTTCGCGGGCGGCTTCTTCGATCACGGCGAGCGTGGCGCGTGCCGTCGCTTCCCAATTGAACTGTGCGGCACGGGCAAGTCCCTTTTCGCGCGCCGCCGTCCACGCCTCTTTGCTTGCCAGCAGTTTCTCCATCGCGGCGGCAATCGACGCGCAATCGGCGGGATCGAAGAGCACTCCCGCGTCGCCCGCGACTTCGGGAAGCGACGAGACGTTCGAGCATGCCACGGGAACTCCGCACGACATCGCTTCGAGCACCGGAAGGCCGAAGCCCTCGTACAGTGACGGGAAGACGAAGAGGTCGGCTCCCAGATAGAGGTCGGGCAGATCGGCCGTCGCGGCGAAACCGGTGAAGATGATTTCGCTCGCGAAGGGCGATTCCTCCGCCACGCGGTGCACGTCCTCCGCGCCCATCCAGTCGCTTCCCACCAGGACGAGTTGATGCGGCAATCCCGTGCGCTTCTTCATTTCGGCAAACGCCTGGATCAGGGCGACGTGGTTCTTCCCCGGATGTTCCAGGCGCGACGTGTAGAGAACGTACGGCGGCGTGATCTTGTACTTCGCGCAGATGCGCTGGCGGGCTGCCCCGGGATCGGAAGGATGATAAACGGAGGAGTCCGCCGCCAATGGCGTCACGGTGACGCGTTCGGCCGGAACGCGTGCGTACTGGACAATGTCCTGCTTGCTGGATTCGCTGACGGTGAGAACCCGCGTCAGGCGCCGCGCGAGAAAGGGGAGCACCTTCTTGATGTAGAACATGCGCGAGGCGTCGTACTTCCCCTGAACATGAATGCTCGAGAAGTCGTGCACCGTGCCGGCTGTCGGGACGGGGCAGAAGGCCGGGGCGCGCCGGTTTGCCGCCGGAAGGAAAAGGACGTCGTAGCCGCGCTTGCGGCAGACGTTGCCAAGGCGCGTCTGATGCCAGAGCACGTTGCGCAACGGCCGGCGGAAGGAACCGGGGAAAGCCAGCGGACGCATGAAGCCGGGAGGATCGGGGAGAAAGATCTCCTGTTCGTCCTCGTAGAGGAGCACCTCGAACTCATGCGCGCCTCCGATGCGGGCGAACTCCGCAAGGAGGTTGATGATGTAGCGGCTGATGCCGGACTTGCCGCCGTCACCGCCAAATGTGGTTACGCCGATACGCACAAGGGTACCTTTCTCCGTGGAGGCAATTCTCGCGATTTCCGGATCGAGATCAAGTTGAACTCTCTCCCGCCAGCAATCCTTCCAGCCGTTTGAGATAGTCGTCAAAGTTGTAGAGGCTGCGGACGCGCTCGCGTGCCGCCTCTCCCATGCGGACGGCGAGGGCGTGATCGCCCAGCAGGAGCGCCAGGGCGCGCGCGTAGGCGGGGACGTCCTGCTCGCCGACCAGCACGCCCGTTTCGCCGTCCGCCAGCCAGTCCTCGATTCCTCCGGCGCGGAAGGCCACGACGGGGCGGCCGTGCCGCATCGCTTCCAGGCCGATCATGCCGAAGGGCTCGGGCCAGCGCGCGGGAACGGCCAGCACCCGCGCGGCCGCATAATGCGCCCCGATGGCGCGATTGTCCACCCAGCCCGCGAATGTCACGCGGCCGTCGAGACCGAGTTTGCCCGCGAGCGCTTCGAGCCCCGCCCGCGCGTTCCCATCGCCCACGATGGTGGCGGTGAACGGAACGTCGAGCAGTGCGAGCGCCCGCAGCAACAGATCCACGCCCTTGCCGCGAATGAGCTGGCCGACGAACAGAATGCGTGGCTCCTCGGGCAACGGCACTGCCGCCGCTTCCTCCATGCGCACGACGGGGGGCAGCAGGTGGATGCGCTCGGCGGCAATGCCGTTCATCACGAGCTCGTCGCGCATGAAGCGGCTGCCGGTCAGCAGGCCGTCGAGTTCACGATGACGCCCAAGCTCTGCCATCAACGGCCCGAGTGTCTGGAAACGCAGGCCCAGCGGTGAGGAGCGGTCGCGCGCCACGAAGGCGAGGTCGAGCCAGCAGCGCCACCCCGCCGGATGCCGGCAGATGCGCGTGTTGTGGACGAAGTACTTGTGGTGCCGTGGGCAGCAGAGATCGTGGTCGTGCACATAGCGGACGCAGCGGATGGCCGGGAGGGCGGAACGTTCGGGGAGTGCGGGAATCTTGTGGAAGTACAAAACATCGGGTGTGGTTTTCTCTGCAATGGCGGCAAGCGTCATGGCGTCCTCCGCCGCCCCGGCCTCCACGCAGCGATGCGTTTCGTCGAAGAGTTCGCCGTAGCCCGGGGCATCGCGCGCGGTGTCCTCCGCATAGGCAAGGAAGCACCGATGCCCGCGTGCGCGCAGTCCGGCCACGGAGTCCGCGATGTTTTGCTCCACGCCGCCAAAGTAGCCGCGCTTCTCATTGAGGAAGAGGATGCGCACGAAGAGCCTCCTCGTAGATCGTCACGAGCTG
Organism: Candidatus Sumerlaeota bacterium; assembly: GCA_030156535.1. Lineage (GTDB taxonomy): Bacteria > Sumerlaeota > Sumerlaeia > SLMS01 > JAHLLQ01 > JAHCAW01. The sequence continues at coordinate 32,412 of JASGMJ010000027.1, read as the reverse complement.
TTCGGTGACCCGGCACCAACTGTACTCCTCGCGCGCCTTCGTGCGTCCGGCTTCGGCGATGGAGTTCGCCTTCTCTTTGTTGGTGAGCAGCGTCTGCAGGGCCTCGGCGATTTGCGCCGGTGCGGCTGGATCAAACAGCAACCCGTCGCGCCCGTCCTCGACGAACGACGGAATGCCGCCGACGCGGCTTGCGGCAACGGGCAGGCCCGCCGCCCAGGCTTCGAGGATCACGATGCCGAACGGCTCGTGCACGGAAGGGAGCAGGAAGACGTTCGCGGCGTGAAAGGCGTTGACGAGGTCGTCCGTCCCCGAATCGACCCCGGGAATCAGAGTGACGTTCCGGCTGAGTCCGCTCTCCGTGATCGCCGCCTCCAGCTTGCCACGGTAGGCGTCGTTCGTCACATGCCCCAGCAGCAGGAGATGACAATTGGGGACGGAGTCGCGAAGAAGCCTGAAGGACTCGACGGCGGTGAGTTGGTTCTTCTGCGGATCAATGCGTCCCGTCACCAGGATCAGGGGGCATTCCATGGGGATGCCGTACTTGCTCCGGAACGCCCCGCCGTCGCCGCGCGCAAAGCGCTCGGGGTCCACGCCATTCGGCAGATGCAGGACGTTCTTCTCCGGGTACTGTTGCTGCGTTTTTGCCTGCTCCTCGCGCCCCACGCAAATGATCGCCGCGGCGTCGTCGAAAACGCGCCGCGAGCCCACCCACGCGCCGAGCGCCTTGCCCCACTCAAGGGTGCCCTGCGTCGGCTCGGTCCACGTTGCCGCTTCATCCGAGGGAACGTCGAAGAGTCCGCCGTGCACGGAAACGACGTAGGGAATGCGGCGTTTCATCGCCACGTGCCGCACGATGCCGCCGAGGCGCTTGCTCGTGTGCAGATGCAAGAGGTCCACGCCGGGTTCGTTGCGAAGCGCCCGCATCATCGCGAACGAAAACAGATTCCCGCCCTTTTGATCGAGGCGGCGCACGGCCTCGGGCTTCAGGCCAAAGTAGGGATAGAAGTAGTCGAAGCGCCGAACAGGGACGGAGTCGATGACCTCCTCGTTCGACGTCGCGAGGGCGTTCGGGCACCAGACGGCGGTCTCGTGCCCCTGGGCGAGAAGCTGGCGGCTGGTCTGGAGAATCACCGTCTCCGTCCCGCCCCAGTCGCTGCGGACAAAGCGTCTCGGAATCTGAAGAATCTTCATGCCGCCTGCTCCTTCATTCGTTCGAGAAACGCTTCGAGTCCGTCGATGTAGCGGCTCAGTGTGAAGTCTCGTTCGACGGTCCGGCGTCCGGCATCGGCAAGTCGCCGGGCGAGGGACTCGTCGTGGAGCAGGCGCGCCAGGCACTGTGCCAGATGCGCGCCGTCCTCCTTGCGGAACGTCAGGGCGTTCTCCTCGTTCACGAGAAACTCGCCGTGCCCGCCATCCGTCGTGCTCACCACGGGAAGACCGGAAGCCATGGCTTCCAAATGCGTCAGGCCGAAGGGCTCGCGCCAGATTGAGGGGAAGACAAAAAGGTCGTGTGCGCGGTAGAGAGCGGGCACCTCATCGTGCGGGACGCGACCCTTGAAGGCCACGGGCGCGCCGCATTCCGACGCCAGAGAGCGAAGGCGCTCGATATACTTGGCGGGACCGTCGCCCGCAATCGTCAGCGAAACGCATCCGGCGCCGCGCTGCTCCACGAGCAACCCAACGGCTTCGATCAGCGTGTGCACCCCCTTGTACTCGTGAAGCTGGCCCACATAGAGAAGGCGTGCGGGGCTGCCAAGCGATCCGGGATTTTCCTTCGCCGGGAACTTCTCGATCGGAATTCCCTGGTAGATGATTTCCGCCTCTTCGACGGGGAGGCCGTGTTCCACCATTTCGTTTCGCAGTTGCCTGCTGATGCACGTCGCACGGCTCAGGTCGATTCCCGCGAGAGTGATTTCACGCAGGCTCGTCCGCGTCAGCAGCCAGCCCACGAATCCCCGGGGCGCGAGGGTAAACCGATGCGGAAGGTAGGAATAAATGTTGGCATCGTTGAACGTGTGGACGACGGGAATGCCGGCGTCCTGGCATGCGCGCAGGCTGCCGACCGTCAGGCGCAACTGGCTCCACGCGAAAACCAGGTCGGGGCGGTAGTCCGCCAGAAGGGCGGCCGTCCTCTCATAATTGAGCCGCCCGGTGCGCCGGCGCGCGAACGGCAGCGTTGCCGTGGGCTTGCCGAAGGGCAGATAGAGTCTTAGGTTCCGGAGCACGGGCACTCCGTCGACAGTCGAATCCTCCGACGCTTCTTCGTCCAACCCGTGGTTGCTCGCCTGCACGCGGACTTCATGCCCCCGCTCCGCAAGATGCCGGCACACCTGCGCGCACAAAATCTCGTACCCTCCGAGGTAGTAGGGTGGATAGAGATTGCTGAGGACGAGAAGTCGCATTGGAGTGGTCAACGTCCCGGGTGCCCAGAATAGTCGTCGCTCACACGATTGAGAACCGCGCCCAGCACCGCAATGCCGTTGCGCTCGAAGCGTTCGACGGCCTGGCGCACCGCCGTGAAGTAAGGCCCGTGGGCCCGCACGACGAGCACCACCGCATCCGCGTGCTCCGCGAGAGCCTGTGCGTCCACGAAGCTCAACGCCGGCGGCGCGTCGATCATCACCAGACTGAAGTCTCCCGACGCCTCGTCCAGGAGCTGCTTCATCCGCAGCGTCGAAAGCATGTCGGGGATCACCGACGCGCCCACGCGCGGAATGCATGAAACTCCCGGAAGAAGCGTTGGCGAAACGACCTCGCCCAGGTCTGCGGCCTCGAAGGAGAGATACTCGCCGAGTCCCTTGCGGCCTGCGGGTTCCCCCTCGACCAGCGAAAGCAGATCATGGCGAGTGGGGGACGGAGTAAAGCGTACTCCTTGGTCAAGGAAGCGGCGCAGACGCTCGCGCATCCGGGTGAGTTTTCCACGCACAGCGTCGGGCCGCGGCCGCACCTGCGCATCGATCAGCAGAACGTGCTCGTCCGTGCGCCCGAACACCGCAGCCAGGTTGGCGGCGACGAACGTCGTGCCTTCGTCGTGCCCGGTGCTTACGAAGAGAATGCGCCCTCCCTTCTTCGGGACCAGTGTGCGCAGATGCCGCGCGAGGATGCGGAAGTCCTCGACGAGCACCGTTTCCTCCGGACCTGTTGGAAATCCAACGGCTCCCGGAGCTGCGTCGGGAATTTCGGCAAGCGCGGGCAGCTTTGTGCGAATCGTCAGTTCCTTCCCCGTCTTCAGTGTGATGTCGCCGAGTACGAGAAGCAGTACGGCGAGAAAGCCCGCACCGTTGACGAGAACCACCACGGCCGCAAAGAGCGTCTTGCGGTTGGATTGCGACGAGTACTCCGGCGTTTCCGCTTCGGCGACGACCGTGAAGGGGGGGGAGGCCGTTTCGAGCATGCGTTTGGCCTCGGCCAGTTTTTCGTCCAGAATCTTCGCTTCCGCCTCGGCTGCCTGCAGGGTGCGCGTCAATTCCGCGTGGCGCCGTTGGAGCGCCGGCATCCGGTTGAGGCGGTTCTCGACTTCCTGGCGCGCTTTCGCCAGTGACTCCACCTTCTCGTCCACTGCCACTTGCTGAAGGCGCACCTCGAATGCGCGCGACATCACGGAGACGAGAAGATTGCCCGACGGACTGCCACCTTCGCCCTCTTCTGGAATCAGTGCCTTGTCCAACTCGGAGAGCTGTTCCTTCCAGTTCTTGATCTGGGGTGTGTCGATGACCTTGGCGCGGAGGGATTCGTACTCGGCGCGTGCCTCGTCGAGCTCCGCCTGCGAGACGATGCCCTTGAGGTAGTGCTCCTCCGCACGCACCAGTTCGCTTTGGGCGGCTTCCAGTTCAGCCAGGTACGCCCGCTTGTCGCGGTCGTCCTGAATGGATTCACGCAGGCGCTGAGCGCGGAGGTTCATTTCGCTCAGTGCGTCCGTTTTGGCGGCTTGGGCGCCTTGCTCGGCGGAGACCTTCTCCTCGAGTTGGGCGATCAGCGGATCGAGATTGGCGGCTTGCAGGTGAATGGTTTGCTGGTCGATCTTTGCCTGCTCGTAGAGCAGATTGAGCGAGATCTTCTCCTCAAGCGTCCACTGGGCCTCCTGGGCAAGATCGACGATCGTGTGTTCGGTGGTGAAGTCTTTCAGGGCGGTGTCGGCTTCTTCGAGTTCGCGGCGCACGGGGGCCAGGCGGTTTTCGAGATCGCTGATCCGGCGTTCGAGGTCTTCGCGGCGAATGCGGGTCTGCCCTTCAAGGAAGACGTCGCGCACCGTGTTCGCAATGGCTGCGGAGTCGCGCGCATTCGTCCACTTCACGCGGATGCTGACGAGTGCCGTCTTGCGCTGAAGCTCGACGGAGATCGCCGCGCCCAGACCCTTGATCGGAGCGGCAAGGCTCAGGCGGTTGCGCACTTCCTCCAGATTCGAGCGCAACTTCACCATGTTCATCTGCGTAAAGAGAGACGGACCCGCATCGCCCGATTCGTCCTCCACCATCGGGGCCGTGTACAACAGCACGGTCTCGGCGGTGTAGACGCGCTCGGTGAAGAGAACCGCCAGCGCCACGCCCAGCACCAGCGACACCACGCCGGTGAGGACGAGCAGCATCCGTCGCTGCCAGAGCCCGATTGCGAGCGCACGCAGATCGAGCGGGAGGCCGCCGCCTTCTTCCGCATCGGGTGCGTCCACAGCGTCGTGGAGATCAGGGTTCGTCACGGCTTGCCTCCGGGGAACTGCTTACGCCGCGCGCGTGCACGACAGCAAGTGGAGCACGGCCTCGGGGGCCGGGCAATTCTCGTTTCCGCCTGCCAGCCGCCTTTCGTGGCGTGACGCCGCTCCGCGCCGGGCGCATCCGCCAGATCGCCACGATCAGCCCCATCTGGATGAAGTACAGGTACTGCACTTCCGTCTGGCGGAAGATCCATTCCAATGTTCCGTGAACGTGGTGGAACGTCGTGCCGACCAGAATGCCAAGGGCAATGCCCTTGTGCAGGCGGTCTTTCTCGCGAATGAAAACCCACGCCGTGAGACCCGAGAAGATGGCCAGGTGCAAAACGAAAAAGCCGCAGCCGACGTAGCCGATTTCGGCGGCGTAGAGCCAATAGATGTGGTGCGCGGTGCCAAGGCGGCTTTGCCCCCGGATGGACTCGCGGAACTCCTCGGGGTCGGGCACGTCCACCATGTCGGGATACACGTACCAATAGTAGTCCGTGTTTGCCAGGCTCCAGGAGTAGAGGTTGATCCCGATTCCCACTGGATTCTCGTCCGCCATGGCCTTGGCGGCATCGTTGAAATAATGGCGTGTCTCGGCGGACTCCTCCGGCGCGGTCTGAAAGCGCCGCACGATGCGCGGCATTGCGATTGCCAGCACCAGCAACGCGCCCGCCATGCCCACGGAGGCGATTGCCATCTTGCGCGCCGTGGGCTTCATCACGAGCGAAACCGCGATCACGCACCCGAGCGCGGCCGGCACCAGCACAATCGCCGCGCGCGACTTCGTGAAGATCACCGACACGAAGCCCGCGAAAATCGCCACCAACGCCAACGTGTTCAGACGCCGCGGCAGGCGCCCCGAAAGAAGCGCCCCCATCAGCATCGGCCCGATCAGGTCCACGTACATGGCCAGCGTGTTCGGATGCCGGAAGCTTCCCACCGAGCGATTCACGACCGAGCCCGTGATGTACTTCGACCAGAAGACGAGAAAGCCCTGGAAGACCAGGGACGCCGCAAGCCCCGCCAGCACTGCGTAAACGTCCTCCTTCTCCCGCACGACATTCACCACCACCCAGTAGAGAATCCAGCAGCGGATGAACTTGTGAATCGTAAACGTGCCGTAGAACGGAACCTCCGTCCCCACGAGCGAAAGCGCCGAAATCAGGATCACAAAGAACCACGGGACGGAGTTGAACGGAATCCAGACGAGCTTTCTTTTCAACCCGCCCAGCAAGGCAAAAAGGAAAAAACCAAAGAAGAAAAGATCGGGGATCGTGACGGCGAATCCGCGATCCACACCACGATAATTGACAAAGAAAACCTCCTGGTAGAAGGGCTTCTTGACGTAGCAAATCGTAAACACCATCAACGCCAGAAGCAACCGCCGATGACGTGGGAATGCAAAGAGCAACGCCGCGATGGCGGGCACGCCGAGCAGGAAGACGAGGATTCCGGCGGCGGAGGCGGCGGTCATTCGTTTCGCGTTCCCTCCGGCCACGGGCGCGCGAACGCATTCATCCCGCGCACCGCACGCAACCAGCGGCGCGGATCTCTCGTGCGCCAGTTCAGCATCAGCCAGCGCCGCCGATGGTACTCGAAGTAGAATCGGTGCACCGCTGCGTCAAAGCGGGCCGGATCGAAACGCTCCTCGAACGCCGCCCACAGTTCGCGCTTGAAGGCGGCAGGGAGAAGCATGTTTCCCAAACCAATACGCAGATTGTAAACATCGTTCAAAACGTGGCTCGCCGCGTTTGTATTGGCGAAATCGATCAGGCCGATGCGGTCGCCATGAACGTGGATATTGCGGAAGACGAAGTCGCCGTGAATGAACGAGGGAACGGGGGACGCGGCACGGAAGGCGGCGACGGTTTCGTTTCCGCGTTCGACCTCGTGCCGGAACGCGGTTGCTCCCAGGAGCGGAATCGAGCGCAGGCGCCGCGTGCAATAGTCGAAGTACTCGAAGAGAAACGGGTCCGTCGTTGCGGCCGGATCGCTTGTCTTCAGGCGCATCGCTTCGAGCAACTCGGCCAGCAGCGCCATCCATTGCCGCGCCTGGCGCTGGCGTTCGGCGTCGCCGCGCACGCCGTAAAGGTAGTCCGCGAAACTGACTCCCGGAACGAACGAAATGCAGACGAGATTGTGGGCGGGTTCGAATCGGATCGTGCGGGAGTCGAGAAACGCCGAGCGGTCCGCCACCAGTTCGTGATAGAAATCGACAGCCTGTGCTTCGAGCGATGCCAGGCGCGGATCGTCCCCCTTGTACTTCTTGATGATGGCCGCTTCGCCGCCGCACTCGGCGCGGTAGATCGCACAGTAGGCGTTCTCCTGGATGAAGGCCAGCCGCTCGACCGCGAGGCCCAGTCCATCGGAGAACTCCTTTTCAAGTGACGGGATCATGCTGTGCGCCTCAGTTGAATCGTTTCCAGACGGTGAGGAACTGTTCGGAGTGCGTGTTCCATTGCGCGGCATCGCCGGGCACGAGACCGAGCAGAACCGGCAGCGTGCGGTAAAGACGTTCGCGCGGATACTGCCACGACAACACGCCGAGTTGGGCGTTGCGCACGAGGTTGCGCGGCCATTGCGCCGGGGCGCTTTGCTCCGGTTCGCGCAGGCCCTTCCACGCAACGTACTCGTCGATCGTTGCAAACGACCGGCCGGTGCGTTTTGTTTCTGCATAAACGAGAATCGAACCCCACCGGCGGGCAAGTTCGCACAGGTCTTCTTCGTCGTATTTCCCCTCTTCCGTCCTTGCAGGCTCCAGACGAAAGCGCAGCGCCGCATCGTAGAGTTCCTGAACGCCGAAGCGGGCAACGTCTGCGTTCTCCGCCGCCAGCGCGCGAAGATTCTCGCTCCGTCCCTGGTACAACGTGCGGTGCCGCCCGTGTGCGATGACGAGCATGTCGCCCATCGCCAGTGCGCACTTGTGATAGTTGCGGCGGACGAAGTCGGCATCGGGTGCGGCCTCGGCTCCGCGCAGAATCCGCATCGCCCACAGAAGACCCGCTCCGCGATTGAGCATCAGCCGCACGCCCTCGATCAGCGGCAACGGTTCGCGCAGAGAGGGCGGTGCGAGCGACGCGAGGGCGTCTGGCTTTCCGGCGACCACGCGATGCCCTTCGAGCAGATCGACCCACATCAGCCAGTGCGGCCAATGCCGCACATCGTTCGGCGTCAGCGGGCGGCTGAAATCGACGTCGATCCCGATCTCCTTCTCGTAGCGATGGCGGATGGCGTCGAGTTCCGCCATGGGGAGCGCCGACTTGTCGTTCACGATCAGCGTGAAATCCAGATCGTTGTACGGCTTCTCGGTTCCCTCGGCGGTTACCACGCCGCCCTCGCCCCTGCCGTAGCCACCGCCGAGAACAAGCGCGACGAGGTTGGCGCCAAGGACGCCTTCGACTTCCCTGGCGAGACGCGCGGTCACGTCCTCCATCCAGTCGTTGAAGGCCTGCGAGCCATGTGTGGCGAAGTGTTTGCTCATGATGTGCGCTCCCGAAGGCCTTCGAGGAATCCCTTCCGGCGCCCGAGCATCTGCGCCGTCCGCAATGCGGGGGAATGAAGGAAGGCGCCTGGGTTTGCCGTGCGCAGGGCGTACTTCCAATCGCTGAGGACCTGCCTCCCCAATGGCAGCAGCGAGTAGCGCAGCCACGTTGTCTCCCACGCGGGCCAGTCGAACATCACGGCCTCCGCCTTTCCCTCGCCGTACTGCCGCTTGTGCCACTGCTTCAGCGTGTAGTTGTGCGAGTGCATGACGATTGAATCGGGAACGTAGCGGATTTCGTGGCCGCGCTGGCGTGCCTGCCACGTCCACTCGACGTCCTCGGAGTATTGGATGGCCTCGTTGAAGGGGCGCTCCTCCCAGGCGCTGCGGCGAATGGCCGACGACGCCATCGAGAAGCAGTGCTTCCAGTATTTCTGGCGCGCGCCGTCGCCAAAGGTGTCCTCGGTGTCCTTGGCGAAGAGCGCCTGGCATTCGGGGCGTGGAATCTGGCGGCCGAAGACGGCGGCAACGTTGGGGGCGTTGAAACCGGCGAGAAGGTTGCCCAGCCATTCGTCGTTTTGCGGCGTGCAGTCCGAGTTCACGAAGACGACGAACTCGCCGTCGGTTTCGCGCATCGCCGCGTTGAGCACCTTGCCCGGCACATAGGTGCCGCTCGGCACGTTGACGATGCGGTCGGTGTGTTTGCGGATAATGTCGGGCGAGCCGTCCGTCGACTCGTTGTCGAACACGATGAGTTCAAAGGGAGCCTTCTGGCGGGCGATGGCGTCGAGCGTCGCGCCGATGACCCAGGCATCGTTGTAGCTTCTCATCACGATGTTGGTCTTCATCACGCGGTTCCCCCTTCGGGCCCGGGACGTTTGCGGCCAAAGATTTTACGGGCGCGGCTGAGGAAATACTGCCGGTCTGCCTTGCCGAGCGCGAGCAGGAATCCGGGAATGAACAGGAGACAGACGAGCAATTCGAGCACAAAGATGTTCAGCAGCGACGTTGGCGGCAGGAAACGCTCCAGGCTCCAGAAGCCCACGAGCATCAGGAGCGCGCCGGGAATCGACGGCCAGAGCGCCGAGCGGTAGAAGTCGAAGACGCCGATCTTGTGAAGCTGCGACGTCTTGCGCAGAATCATCCCGCTCTGGAAAATCGCTGCCGAAATCAACGTCGCCAGGGCCACGCCGTTGATTCCCATCGGCCGGATCAGAATCAGCGTGAGCGTGATATTGAACACCTGCGCGCCGATGCTTGTGAAGGCCAGAAAGCGCTGGTGCCCCGTCATGGAGAGCACGTTTTCGGCGTTGGCGTGAACGATGCCGATCATCGCCGCGGCCAGAAGCAGGCGGCACGCCGTCGCCGCCTCGCCGAACTCCTCGCCCATCCAGACCTCCAGCAGTTGCGGAGCAATCCAGAAGAGACCGACGATCATCGGTGTGGCCATCGCGACGGAAAGCATCGAGCCCTTGCGGAAGACGGCACGGATGTTCGACTCCTCGCCCGCGCCTTTCAGCTCGGCGATCAACGGCGTCAGCGCGTTCGTCAACTGGCGGCACAACACGCCCGCCTTCTCCGCCACGCGAATCGCCACGGTGTACAGCGCCACCGCCGTCAGCGGCAGAAAAGCATTCGTGATAATCGTGTCGATCCGCGTGGCCAGCAGCATCGAAACCTGTATCAGGAAGAAGTAGATCGAGAACGACGAGACTTCCCGCAGCAGCGCGCGCTTGAAACGGCGCAGCGCCAGGCTCATTCCCTTCGCCACCTTCAGGCACATTGCCAGCGACATCACGTTGGCCGCCACGCCCGTGCCCAGGCTGACCCACGCCAGCACTTCCAGCGTGGGCTTCCACGACAACGCCCAGAACGCCAGCACCGCGTAGGACAACGTGCCGAAGGTGCGCGTGATATTCGACATCGTCTGCCGCTGGTAGCCGACGAGAATGCCCGCGAACAACCCGAGTGGCAGCGCCTGCGCCGAACGCAATCCGATCAGCAGAAAGACGATGCGCGCCGTCGCGATATGCTGATCGGGCACGCGGAAGACGGGCTGGAGAAATGGCAGCAGCCCCAGTGTCAGCACAGCCGTCACCACACCAATCACGATGTAGAGCCAGAAGAACGTCGCCGTCAGGTCGCCGACACGCCGCTCGTCACCCTGGCCGCGTGCCTCGGCAACGTACTTCACCACCGAGGCCGAGAAACCAAGATCCATCAGCCCCAGCAGGCCGATGGTTGCCTGAATCAGGGACCAGAGCCCGAAGTCCTCCGTCCCCACTTTCGCGATGATGAACGGCGTCAGGACGACGAACGTCGCGATCTGAATGACTTGGCGGACGTAGTTCGAGACGGCGTTCTTCAGGATTGTGGCGGCGCGGTTCTTTGTCTGGCGTTCCATGGAGTCAGTCCGCCGTTTGCCCGGAAGCTTCGGCCAGCATCAGCGCATACAAGTCGTCGAGGCGGTGAGGCGGATTTGCGAGCGGCTGGTTGGTGGCGAAGAAGGCATCGGTGTCCTTGTCGTCCGGATGATAACCGTGCATTCCGGCCAGGACGGTCTCGCCCATATAGCTGGGGCAGAGGAGGACGCCGGGGTTCATCAGGAAGAAGAGGTCGCCGTAGCGTTTGTCAGGGAAGTCGCAGCCGAGTTCCGCGAGTTCCTCTTCCCCGAGAATGCGGCCCTTTGGTTCCTCGGCGAGCGCCTGCACAATGCGGGCGCGTGCGTCGTCATTGAATATCCAGAAGCGCGCCATCGTCGAATCGTAGACGACGGCGTAGTCCGTGCCGTAGCGCAGGCCGAGGGCTTCGACGCGTGCCTTCAGGTCGCACGTGTCGTGGATGTCCGTCATGCCGTGGTCCGAGAAGATGTGGAGATGCACGTCGTCGTACTTTTCGCGCGCGGCATCGAGCAGTTCGCGGATGCGCGCGTCGTACCAGCGGATTTTCTCGGTGACGAGCGGGGAGTCCGTGCCGTGCGCGTGGAGCGTGGCGTCCATCGCCGCCATGTAGAGATAGGCGAAGGAGATGTCGCCCTGGCGGATGGCCTTCCCCAGCGAAGCGAGGTTGCTTTCCTCGGAGGCGCGCCAATCCGACAGGTGGTAGGGGATTTTGTGCTCGCGCAGATAATCGAAGATGGTGGGCACGCCGCTGTTGATGCCGCAGGGTTCGTAGAGGTCGCGCTTCTCCGTGTACTCGAAGAGCGAAATCTTGTCGAAGGGCATGTTGTAGATCTGGAAGTAGCCGGTGTAGCCGTATAGGCGCTTGATGAAGCGGCTCATCAGGCGTCGGACGCGGCCGCGGCGGGTGATGGACTTGGGCAGCAGGCCGAGCGGACGCAGCAGGCGGAACGGCGAGGCGGCGGGGGCGTAGGCAAAAAAGGAGAAGTGGCCGTGATCGCGCGGCATCCGCCCCGTCAGGATCGTGGGGTCGCACGTGCAGCTATAGCCGAAGACCGACTTCAGCGGGCGCCTGGACGTCAGCACGTCCTCCAGAAAGAAGGGGTTCTTCCGGTGGATTTCCCAGCCAAGGGCGTCGATAAAGACAAAAAGGGCGAGCTTCCTGCTCATTTCGGCCGTCCACCTTGTCACCCTGTCGATTCCGGGTGCGTCGTTCTTTTCATTTGCCGCATCGTTGCCGCATAGGGAACAGTGGCCAAGTCCGATTTTGAGTAAACAGGCAAAGTGCACCCTGACGCGAGGAACCCAATATGAGTCATCCCCCCCAGGTCATAGCTTTCGATGGCCCTTTTCTCCAGACGGAAAACCTGGAGAAGACCAAATCGATGCTTTACGCCGCCGTCGAAAGTGGCAGTCCCAATCTCGTCATGGATTTCAGCGAGGTCGAGTACGTCGACAGCTCCTTCCTCGGGCTTCTCATCCGGGTGCTGCGCCTCGTGAAGAGCAACGGGGGCGAGATCAAGCTCTGCTGCATGAGCAGCAGCATCTACAGCATCTTCAAGTTGATGGCGCTGACGAGGGTTTTCGACATCCACGACACGCGCGAAGGCGCCCTGAAGGCCTTCGAGTAGCACCCCTGTTGCGCCAGGAATCGTGGTGATCGTTGCGTTCATGCGATCTTCTGTCCAGTAACGAGACTCCGCGCACTACAATGGAATCAAGTCTCCGAGATGAATATCGGCGAAAAGGTTGATCCCGAGCGCCGATTTCAAAATATAGAGCAGCAGCAGGGCGCAAAGAGTCACCAGAAGAATCTGGAAAGCGAAAAAGAGGCGGAAAAGAACGTCCGAAATCCGAGCGCGCAAAGAACGCCGGGAATTTCCCATGCGGCCGGCGCGGGGATGCAGGATGCAGTCGGCGGGATTCCTCTTCATGGGATGGGGTGCGGTACAGGAACCGTGCCGAACTTGCCCGGGAGCGCAGGGGGAAAAGCATTGTGGGTGGCAGGCGGCGCGTTCTCTACATCCTGAGCAGTCATTGGGACCGTGAATGGTACGAGCCGTTCCAGGTCTTCCGGCATCGGCTCGTGCGCCTGCTCGACGGGGTGCTCGCCGGGCTGGAGGACGGCCGGCTGGCCGGGCCGTTTACGACTGATGGGCAGACCATCGTGCTCGACGACTACCTTGAGGTCCGTCCCGAGCGCCGCCCTGCCGTCGAGCGTCTTGCCCGCGAGGGGCGCCTCGTCGTCGGCCCGTGGTACGTCCTGCCCGACGAGTTTCTCGTTTCCGGCGAATCGCTGATCCGCAATCTCGAACTGGGCCACGCCGCCGCGCGCGCCCTCGGCGCCGAGCCGTCACGTGCGGGCTTTGTGTGCGACCTGTTCGGCCATCTGTCCCAGCTTCCGCGCCTGCTCGCCGGGTTTGGAATCGACAACGCCTTCGTCTGGCGTGGGCATCATCTGCCGCGCGAACGCCATCTGCTCTGGCAGGGGGCGGACGGCACCGAACTCGTCTGCTATCACTTTCCGCCGCGTGGCTACTGCGGCTATGCGCGCGCCGTCCGGGTGGGGCCAACTCCGCATGGAACGCCAACGCATGAGGAACAACGCGCGGCGCTGGAAGACTATCTCGACGCCGAAGCGGACGCCTCGGTGCTCGAACCGCTGCTGATCTTCGATGGCGGCGACCATCAGGAGTGGGACGCCGGGCACTACGCCGTGATCGCCGGGGCAATGCGCGAGCGCGGCGGCAAGTGGCAACTCAGCCACGGCAGCCTCGACGAGTACGCCGCCCTGATGCGCGACGCCCGCCATCTCATCACGACGCGGCATGCGGGCGAGATGCGCGAGACGCTGCACGAACCCGGCACCGCGCAACTCATCCCCGGCGTGTTGTCGAGCCGCGTGCCGCTGAAGCAGGCGAACGCGGAATGCGAAACGTTGCTGTGCCATTGGGCCGAGCCCCTTGCCCTGCGTGCCACGCAGCAATTGGGGACGGAGTACCCGGACGGATTCCTGCGCCTGGCCTGGAAGACCCTGATCGAGAACCACCCGCACGACTCGATCTGCGGATGCAGCATCGACCAGGTGCACGAGGACATGCTCTACCGCTTCAGCCAGTGCCGCCGGATCGCAAGCCGCATCGCCGAGGAATCCGCATCGCTGATCGCCGCGCGCATCGAAGGCGCCGTCCCCGCAAACGGCGCGCGCATCGTGCTCTTCAATCCGCTGCCGCACCAGTTTCGGGGAACGACGGAAATCGACCTCGACGTGCCGCCGGATTATCCCGTGTTTCGCGAGGCGGGATGCGACGAACCACTCCCCGCGTTCATCCTCAACGGGCCAAGTGGCGAGACGATCCCCTATCAACGTCTGGGGCAGGCGATGAATCGCATCCGGCATCGCCTGCGTCCCACAAAATCAGGCGAAATCCACCACGTTCATCGCGTGCGCGTCAGCATTCCCGTCGAGTTGCCGCCCCTCGGGTGGAGCACGCTCACGATGCAGCCCGCGCCGCCGAACGTTCCCACGCGATGCTCCGTCCCCGGCACGTTGCTGGATGGTCCGGCAACGCTCGACAACGGCATCCTGTCCGTTCGCGCAATGAGGGATGGAACGCTTCAGGTGTTTGATCAACGCAGTGGTGAGGAGTACTCCGGCCTGATGACGGTGGAGGACCGAGCCGACATTGGCGATGGGTGGTTCCATGGTGTCGCCGTCAACGACGCTCCTGAAACTCCGGCGGCGGCGAATGTCGCGATTGCCTGCATCGAATCCGGTCCGTTCGTGAGTGCGCTGCGCATCCGTCGAAAGTGTCCGGTGGCTCGTGCGTTCGACTTCGAGCGGATGCAGCGTTGCGAGGAGCGCGCCGTGCTCACCATCGACACGGTTGTTCGCCTGCGCCCCGGCAGCGACATCGTCGAATGCGAAACGCGCATCGACAACACGGCGCTCGATCATCGCCTGCGCCTGCTCTTTCCGACGGGCGCGAAGAGATCGTCGTTCCTCACGGACTCGGCCTTCGATGTCGTCGAGCGTCCCGTTGCCCTCCCCGCCGACAACCACAAGCGCGCGGAGCTCGCCGTCGAAACGCATCCGATGCGGAGCTGGTGCGCGTTGTCGGACGACCAGCGTGGCCTCGCGATTCTTGCCACGGGGTTGCACGAGTGCGCGGTGCCCGACCTGCCCGAACGCCCGCTTGCTCTCACGCTCTTCCGCTCCACGCGGCGCACGTACCTGACCGATGGCGAGCCGGGCGGCCAATTGACCGGGGCGCTCGTGTTCCGTTACGCGCTGAAGTTCTTTCGCGGCGCTCCGAACCGCGCGGCATTGTGCCGCGAGGCCCAGCGCCTGGCCGCGGGCGTGCGCACGGCACAGCTTCGCGCCGCCGATCAACGCATCCACGGCGGCCCGGGTGCGCTGCCGGGACAGGGCTTCGGTTTTGAACTGACCGGGCCCGCCGTGCTGACGAGTCTTCGCCGTGTGCGCGGCGGCGTCGAGGCGCGCTTCTTCAATCCGCAATCCGGCAGCGGGAACGTGCGGCTGGGCTGGAAGCACACCGGGATGAAGTTCGCGGCGGCGCATCTCGTGGAATTCGACGGGCGCCTGGTCGGCAAGCCCCTCGCCATCGAACGCAGCAGCGCCACTGTTCGCCTTGGCCCAAAGCAGATCGCGACGCTGCGCCTGACCCAACGCTGAATTCCCTTCCCCGCCCGCCGGCGTTTTCCTACACAAACCACAATCCCGCGCAAGGAGCCCCCCGCGATGACCAACGATCCCTTCCAGCTTGGCGGCACGCCGCTTTACAGCCCGGTGCTGAAGAGCCGCGCCATCACGATGGAGAACAAGACCGGCGAAAAGGGACGGGGAGGCATGGAAGGCGGCGGCCGCAAGGGAGCCGCGTGCCTGCCGAATCTGGAGAAGGATCAGGAGTTCACCTTTGCGGAAATCGACGGACCCGGTGCCATCCGCCACATTTGGATCACCGTCGAGAACAAAGGGCCATTCAAGATGCGCAACCTCATCCTGCGCTTCTACTGGGATGGCCAGGAAACGCCCTCCGTCGAAGCGCCGCTCACTGATTTCTTTGGCGTGTGCCATGGGCTCACGCGCCCCTTTGAATCCGAGTTCCTCGTCATGCCCGAGGGTGCGGGCTTCAACAGCTACTTCCTCATGCCCTTTGGCCGCAAAGCGCGCCTGACCATTGCCAACGAAACAGGCCAGGATGCCGGGATGTTCTTCTTCCAGGTGGACTACACGCTCGGTGATCCGGTGACGGAGGAAACGCCGCGCTTTCACGCGCAGTTCCGCCGCACCGCACGCACGACGATGCGCGAGGACTTCGTCATCCTCGATGGCGTTCAGGGACGCGGGCGCTACCTTGGCGCCACCATTGGCGTGATTGACCTCGTTCCCGGCAACTCAACGTGGTGGGGCGAGGGCGAAGTGAAGATCTTCCTCGATGGCGACACGCAGTACCCGACGATCTGTGGCACCGGCGCGGAGGATTACGTGGGCTCCGGCTGGGGGCTCGGCGAGTTCGCGTGCCGCGAAATGGGCGCGCCCGTGAGCAACAACGGCTTCATCTCGATGTACCGCTTCCACGCCCGTGACCCGATCTACTTTTCCGAGGACGTGAAGGTGACGTTGCAGCAACTCGGGAACGACGCGACACACGGCGACGCGGATCCGTGGGGCGTAATGGGCGAGTTCCGCGCGCTCGGCAAGTACCACAAGGAGCACCCCGACGGATACTTCGAGCGCGAGGACGACGTGTGCTCGACGGCGTACTGGTACCAGACGCTGCCGACGCAGCCGTTCCCCGTGCTGCCGGACCGCGCGCTCCGCAGCGTAAATCTCAGCCGCGCGCTCGACCTCGTCCACCGTCCGCCGCGCGGATAAGTGCGCCCCTGTTGCAACAGGAACACACCCCGCACGCGGCGGCCGGCCCGCGATGCCAACGTATCGTGTTGCCCCCTCTTTGCAAGTGCAGCAGTCATGGGCTTTCGCGCCAGTGGTGCTCCGTCCCCGGCGTGCTGGCGTGATCCTCGCTTCCTTCATGGCATGATGTTGACACGGCTCAAAGACAGAATGCTGAAGTCCATCATCCGGCGCACGGCTCAGCGCCAGGGGTTTCTGGACCCTTTTGCCCTGATGGCCTCGCTGGATGCTTTTGCGCGTCCCTCGGAAGTCAGCGTGCCCAAGGAACTGCTGCGTGCCGGGGTGGTCTTTCATGCGCGCGGTCTTCTGAACACGAAGGTGATTCAGAGCAATCTCGACTGGCATTGGCCGTATTGGATTTGCCAGCAATTCGATCCGCGCTCCCCGTCGTTTCTTCCGCGTTCCTTCTCGGTGACGCACGTCAATCTCAGCCATCGCAACTGGACGGCGATCGGGATTCCCGACTGTCCGCTGCTTCCCGTGATCGATCCGCGCGGGTTGACGACGTTGTGGTATGACGGTTGGTCGCTCGACTTTTTTCTTCAGCGCGGCGACGGTACGCTGCTGATCCCCGCGCGTTGCGATGATGCCAGGCAGACGCTTCTGATGGGAGCGTCCTCTCTGGCGATCGAGACGGAGACGAACTGGGAAGGCGCGACGCTCAACGTCATCGCGGAAGTCGTCGAGCGCCGAGGCCACCCGTGGGCCGTGCTTTCCGCCACCGCCACCGGCGAGGACGTTCACGCGCTCGGGCTGGGTATTCGTCCCTTCAACCCCGAAGGTATTGAACTCGTTTCCACCATTGAGAGCAACGACGACGGCACGAGCTGGCGCGTGAACGGACTGAATGCGTTTCATGTGGACCGCGCGCCGGAGCGCCGGGTCTTCTCCGTCTACGATGACGGCGACGCGCTCAACAATCTGGAAGGCAATTTCGAAAAAGAGACGCGCGCGAAGTGCCGCACCGATCTCGCTTCGGCCGCGATGCTCTTCCGCCGCGATTCGCCCGACGGCTTCCGCGCCGAAGTGCGCGCGCCGCTGCGCTCACCCCCGGACGAACCCGTGCCGCTCCGCAAGGACTTCGTGCCCGTCTCCTGGGAGGGCGCACTCGGCGGACTCGCGCGTCTTCACATGCCGCATTCCAACTGGCAATTTCTCTACGACGCCGCAATCCGCACACTGGTGCTGCATTCGCCCGGCGACGTCTATCCCGGCCCGTACACGTACAAACGCTTCTGGTTCCGCGACGCGGCACTGATTCTGAACGCGATGATCGGAGCGGGGATGATCGACCGCTCGCGCCGCGCGATCAACAAGTTCCCCGCGCGTCAGGACCGCCACGGGTACTTCTGCTCGCAGGAAGGCGAATGGGACTCCAACGGCCAGGTGCTGTGGATCATCAAAAAGTTCCTCGACGCCTCGGGCGAATCCGCACCCCCGGAGTGGCGCGAGGCCATTCATCGCGGCGCGGATTGGATCATCGCCAAGCGCCTGCCC
The DNA here is from genome assembly GCA_030156535.1 of Candidatus Sumerlaeota bacterium. Classification (GTDB taxonomy): domain Bacteria; phylum Sumerlaeota; class Sumerlaeia; order SLMS01; family JAHLLQ01; genus JAHCAW01. The sequence goes on along the minus strand of JASGMJ010000027.1, from coordinate 14,407 downwards.
AGTGGCGGCGGCGAGCCCCACGAGGGCCTGCTCCCCGCCGGGTTCAGCGCCGAGCACCTTGGCAACAACGACTACTATTTCTGGGACGACTTCTTCGGACTGGCGGGGCTCGAAGCCGCCGAACGTCTGAGTCTCCAGTGGAAAGACAAGCGCCGCGCACGCGTTTACCGCAGCGAGGCATTGAGCTTCCGCACCGCCATCGTGCGCGCCATGCGCCGCTCGCCTGGAATGCAGCGGGTCGGCGCCATTCCCGCCTCGCCGTACCGGCGCATGGACGCCGGCGCTATTGGCTCGCTGGCCGCTGGCTACCCACTGCAACTCTTCACGCCGCGCAACGTTCCGCTCATGGCCACGGCGCACTACCTGCGCTGCAATTGCTTCGTCGATGGCGCGTTCTTCCAGGACATGATCCATTCCGGCATCAACGCGTACTTGTCCCTGCATGTGGCGCAGGTGCTCTTGCGTGCGGGCGACCGGAATTTCCTCCCGGTGGTGGAGCGCATCGCCGAACTCGCCAGCCCGACCGGCCAATGGCCCGAAGCGATCCATCCGCGCACGGGGGGTGGATGCATGGGCGATGGCCAGCACGTGTGGGCTGCCGCGGAATGGGTGATGATGATGCGGGCGCTGTTCGTGCGCGAGGAGAACGGCGCGCTGGTGCTGGGCGCGGGTCTGCTTCCGAAGTTCTTCGAACGCAGTCCGATTCTCGAATTTGGCTCCACGCCCACGCCCTATGGCCCGATCACGGTGCGCGCCGAACGACTTGGCAGCAAGCGCGTCGAGATTGCCTGGGACGCCGACTGGCGCGCGGAGCCACCCGCCATCGACATTCGCATTCCAGGGACGGAGTCCTGCGCCCTCGACCCCGCCCGCGTCCGCGAAGGCGGAATGACGGTGGCGTTGAGAGAGTAAGCGTGGTTCGCGGTTCGTTGTTTGTGGTTCCTAGGGCGAAGCCCTGATTGTACACGGTAACGTACATCATGAAAACGGAGCGACAATCGCCAAATGACTCTCGCCGGGACTTTATTCCAACAACAGAGAACGGTTACAATCTTTCTACTATAGAAAGAACCGAGTCCCTTCCAGCCCATCAGGGAAGAATCCCAGAACGGATAATTCGAACATAGACGCTTTCGCTCTTCTCTCGAACCATGAACCACTAACCGCGAACCACGTCGTCTCTTCCCGAGGCCTTCCATGCTCATCATGATGTTCACCAACACGTTCACTCCCCATGTGGGCGGTGTTGCGCGCTCCGTCAGCCGCTTGTCCGCATCCTTGCGCGCGTGTGGGCATCGCGTGGTGATCGTTGCCCCGGAGTTCGAGGACATGCCCGAGGACGAGGAGGATGTGATCCGTGTTCCCGCCGTTCAGAAGTTCAACGGCAGCGACTTCGCCCTCACGCTCCCGCTGCTCTCCTTTGAGGACCGGCTCCCGGAGGACTTCCGCCCCGACATCATCCACGCGCACCACCCGTATCTGCTCGGCGACACGGCACTCAAGCTCGGCGCGCGCTACGGCTGCCCCGTCGTTTTCACGCACCACACGATGTACGAGCAGTACACGCACTACGTTCCCGGAGATTCGGAGAACCTCAAGCGCTTCGTCGTCGAGCTCTCCACGGGCTTTGCCAACATGTGCGACCTGGTGATCGCGCCGAGCCAGAGCGTCGCGGAAATCATCGCCGAACGCGGCGTGGAAACCCGAATCGAAGTCGTGCCCACGGGACTCGACATCAAGGAGTTCTGCCGGGGCGAAGGAGCGCGCCTGCGCGACCGCCTTGGCATTGCCGCGGACACGCCGTTCGTCGGGCACGTCGGCCGTCTGGCGCCCGAAAAGAACCTCGAGTTCCTCATGCGCGCCGTTGGCCGTTATCTGAGGACGAACACCGCCGCGCATTTCCTCGTCGTCGGCGACGGATCGTCGCGCGAGAAGATGGCCGCCATCGCCGGACAAGACGGCGTGGCCGACCGCACACATTTCACGGGCAAGCTCTCCGGCCAGGAACTCGCCGACGCCTACCACGCCATCGACGTCTTTGCCTTCAGCTCCAAGTCCGAAACACAGGGCATGGTCCTCACCGAAGCAATGGCGGCCGGCTCACCCGTCGTCGCGCTTGATGCTTCCGGCGTGCGTGAAGTTCTCATCGATGGCGAGAACGGCCGGATGCTCGCCGGGGAAAACGAAGAGCAGTTCGCCGACGCGCTCGCCTGGACCTTCGATCGGCTGCGCGACAACCCGCGTGCGTTCGACGACGCCCTCGCCCGCGTTGTCCAGGAGTACTCGCTCGACAACACGACGCGCAAGGTGCTGGACGTCTACGCCAGCCTGCTCGACCACGTCGCCACGGAACCGGGCTACGACGAGGACCGCTGGCAGCAGATGCTGCACGTCATCTCGCAGGAGTGGGACATCTGGGCCAACCGCGTCGATGCCCTCGCCACGGCGCTGCTTTCAACCGACGAAGAGAAAGACACCCAGGAATAGGATCAGCTGGCGCATCAAGGCTGGCACGATACGATCACGCCGAATCCGATCCATTCGAAACGAGGCAGGCAAGGGATGGTCTGCAGGAGAACTTCCTTGCATGGCTTGCAGGGATAGTTGAAGGGCCCTGGATATTATGGTATGGAAATCATGTCATACTGACGGTTGTTTTTTCTTGTCGTTTTCCCGGAACTTTTTCTCGTTTTCCACCTTCGTATGTTTACCGGTACTTACTTTCAAGACAAGAGCTTGTTGAAATGCATAGCAAGCCGAAACACCTTTAAGGAGTTCAAAATGAAACCTGAAGACAACAACTCAAACATGCAAAACCCCAACAAGGGAACATCTGGCACAAACAAACAGTATGACCAGAACCAGGGGAATCGGGGCAAGCAACTCAACCCCAATCAGAAGACCAAGTAGCTCATGGCGAAGAAGTAGAACGAAAGCAATCGAGAACGGAAGGCCGCCGGTCCTTCCGTTCTTGGCGTGTCTCGAACAATCAATCCTCTTCCGGCGTTTCCGGCGCATCGGCCAGAAGTTGTGGTACAGAGGCAAAGGAGTAGCCGAGTTCCTTGAGCCGCGTGATCATCGCGTCGAGCCGATTGAAGAACTTCTCGGTGCGTCCGTCTCCGGCGCCGACGTGCGTCAGCAACAGAAAGCCGTTCAGGCCGTCGGCTTCCGTCTTCTCATAATCAAAAATGGAATTCCAGATCGTGTCGTTGGAGCGGTAGTTCTTCGCGTCGTCGGGGGTGTAGTCGGTGTGCGAGAGCGTGCCGGGCGTGAAGCAGAAGAGGCGGTGCCCGGCCTCGCGCGACCATTGCGCGATTTCGGCGTTGTACCACTCGTAGGGCGGAATCCACCAGATCATGTCCTCGCACACGACGCCCATGCGGCTGAGGGCCGAGGTGTTCGCGCGCAGGTCGGCGATGAAGGCCTCGCGCGTGACGAGCGTCTTCTCGCGGTCGTCCCATGGACAGTAGAGCAGGTGTGCGTCGGAGTGCGGCCCGAGGATGTGGCCTTCGGCGATGGCGCGCTCGATGGCGCTGCGGTGTGCCTCGGCGCGAAGATAGCCGCCCGTGAAATAGAACGAGCCGGTGACGCCGTGCTTAGCCAGCGCGTCGAGCACCACGTGGGTCCCTTCGCCGAAGTCGCCGCCCGTAAAGAGCAGCGAGAGGCGCTTCTCGTTGCGCGGGCCGCGGATCACGCCGCCGTGACTGAAGGTGTACTTGCCTGCCATGCGAATCATCCTTTCACGGCGCCGAACGTCAGCCCGGCGACGATTTGCTTCTGGAAGATGAAGAACACGACGATCATGGGAATGGCGGAGGTCGTCGCGCCGGCCATGATGAGGCCGAAGTCGGCGACGTTTTGCTGCTGGAGCGTCTGCAGGCCGACTTCGAGCGTGAAGAGTTTCTCGGAGCCGAGAACGACGAAAGGCCAGAAGAAACTCTTCCAGATGCCCGTAAACGTCAGGATGCCCCACGCCGCGATGACGGGGCGGCACAGCGGCAGGATGACGCGCCACCACGTGGCGAACTCGTTGCAACCGTCGATGCGCGCGGCCTCGTCGAGCTCGCGTGGCATCCCATCGATGTACTGCCGCATCAGGAAAATCCCCACGGGCGAGCACAGCGGAGGCAGGATCAACGCCCAGTGCGTGTTGAGCAGGTCGAGACCAAACACGTTGCGGATGCCGCTGCTGATGACGATGAACAGCGGAATCACGAGGGCCTGCCCCGGAAGGATGATCGACGAAATAAACAGGCTGAAGATCAGGCGACGCCCCGGAAACACGAGGCGCGCGAAGACGTAACCGGTCAGGCAGCTCAACAGCACCTGCACCGCCATCACCAGCATCGACAGGTAGCTGCTGTTCCAGAACCAGCGCCACAAATCTGGGGCAGACCGGGCGAGGTGCCCGTAGTTCTCGAACGACAAGTTGGCCAGCGAAACCTCCGGCGGGCTCGACTGCAAATAGATGCGCGGTGTCAGTGCCGACAGAAACATCCAGATCATCGGAAACAGAAACAGCAGCGCGAGCGGGAACAACAGCACGTGCACGGGGAGTTCGCGCAACACCACGCGTGTGGGCGAGTCGGGTGCCAGGACGGCCCGGCGCACGAAACGCCGAAGCCCGTTGAGCATTCGGTACGCCGCCGGACGGAACGACGACGGCAGGCGCTCGGGCAGGCTGCGCAGGGGAGAGCCGGGCGGCAGCAGGCGGCGATGCCAGGGAACCGGCACCGTGGACACCGCCCCATCTCCGGAGCGCCGCAACGCACGCCGCGCGGCGGTGCGGAAGGACGCCATGATCCTCGGCGGGGCGTTGCCGATCACGTTGAGCAGGTCGGCGATTGCGTCGTTGATCGAAATAAACATGCGATCGACGGGGCCGGGCTTGCCGCTGCGCGTGGTGTCGCGCCCGAAAACGAAGAACTGCAGCATCGTGAAGCACGTGACAATGGCGAGAAGAATCAGAGACAACGCGCCCGCCGTGCCGTAACGCCCCTGGATGAAGGCGAGGCTGTAAATCTCGTACACCAGCACGGTGGACGAACCCGCCGGGCCCCCGTTCGTCAGGATGAAGACGAGCTCGAAGACCTGGAACGAGCCAATCGTGTTCAGCACGATGAGGTAGAGCGTTACGGGCTTGAGCGCGGGAACCGTCACCGTCCACCAGCGCAGCAGCAGGTTCGCGCCATCGACGCGGGCCGCCTCGTTCAGATCCTCGGGGACGGAACCCAGTGCCGCCAGATAGATCAGAATGTTGCCGCCGGGCCCCGCGCCGAGCGCCGCGATGATCACCGCCCAGATCGCCCATTGCGGGTCGCCCGTCCAGTTGATCGGCGCAATGCCCACTTCGCCGAGCACGTAATTCAGCAGCCCGAAGTTCGCGTCGTAGAGCCACTTCCAGATCATGGCGAAGACGATCGCCGACGTCACCGTCGGCAGATAGAACGCCGCGCGGTAGAACGACTTCGACCGGCTCTTGATCGCATGGATCAGCGTGGCGATCACGATCGACGCCAGGATGTTCAGCGGGACGAAGCAGATCGTGAAGAGCAGCGTGTTCTTGAACGCGCGCACGACGCGTTCGGCCAGCAGCACGTTGTCGAACAAGTCGCGGAAGTTCTGGAGCCCGACCCACGGGCTGGCGGAAATGCCGGCGGCCAGATCGATGTGCTTGAACGCGATCACGATCGCCAGAATCATCGGCAGGCCGATGAACACGCCGAAGAGAATCAGCGCGGGCGACAGCATCGCGTAGGCGGCGAAAACCTGGCGCTTGGAATCACGAAGCCGCACAACAATCCCCCCGATGCTCAGGCACCCGGGAAACAGATACCGCAGAGCACAAGAATCGCCTCTGGTACCTTGCCGCACGGAAACCGCCCCCCGTGCCGAGGCTCATACGTCTTGTTGCTCGACCCCAGCGAACGAGGCAAGACGAGACATCGCTAGCGATGGCGACCCCATGGGCCATGCGGCAGGCGGCGGGCGGGAAGTGCCGGAATGGTCGGGTGATCGAGCAGCGGCGCGTCGAGTGAGCCCGCCCTCCTGCTCAGTAGTCGAGCGTCACGATGCGGCCGTCGGTGAAGGTGAAGAAGGCGTCCTTTTCGGCGACGCGGATGCCGTCGATCAGGTCGCCGGGGCCGTAGCCCGCCTTCTTCAGGCAGCCGGGGCATGCCATCACGGTGACTCCGCGGTCGGCCAGGGTGGCGAGCAGGTCGCGCGAGGAGCCGAAGGGTTCCATCTCGATCAAGGGCGCGTCGGCCGTCAGCAGGCGGACGGCCTCGATGTCGCAGTAGACCAGCACGGGGCGCTGTTCGCTCATCAGGCGGGCCATGTGCAGGGCCATCATGGCGCGGTGGGCGTCGGCGGGGCCGGCGGTGATGTGGATCAACATGCCGTCGGGCCCGGGCGGAGGTGCGCCCATCGTGTTGTTCACGCGGGCGCTGCATCCGGCGCCCAGTATCATTGCCGCCAGCAGCATGCTGGCAAAAAGCCCGTTCCTCATCGTTTCCGGCCTCCGTTGGGATGGAGCGGATGATGCGCAGGCGATCGAGAGCGGACAATGGAAATCCGCTATTGTGTGTTTGGGGCGGAAGAGGCGGGGCCAATGGTGGCAGGCGCGGGGAAAGTGGCTGGCCGGGATGGCGGGGCACACTGCCCGGCGGTCACGTCGATTGGGTGGGAGGGAGTGTTGAGCACCATGTGCTTGACCCCGCAACGCTCAATCGGCACGACAGCATTAGCTTTTCAGATAGAATCGGGAGGCTGCGACGAGGTTGCTATTGATAATGCAATTGCAACCACAACGGGCTGGTCATGATTGGAGGGGGTATTGTGCCAAATTTCGGTATTGGAATGATAGGCTGTGGGGTTCGTGGACGCGGTGTTGTAAAGAGTCTGCTGGATCAGCATAAAGATATCAAAGTTGTTGCTGTAAGCGATCCTTCTGATGAATCAATCAGTCAGGCGCGCCGCGAGATTGCGCCAAGCGCAAAAGTCTATGCAGACTACAAGGATCTGGTTCAGGACCCCGCCGTTGGCTGGGTGATGGTTGCTTCTCCCAATTGCCTGCACCGCGACCACGTTATTGCGGCCTTGAACGCCGGCAAGCATGTGTGGTGCGAGAAGCCGTTGGCGACGACCCTCCAGGATTGCCTGGACATGAAGAAGGCCTGGAAGGCCTCGGGACGCCTTTTCTCCTTGGGCTTCACTCTTCGTTATTCCCCCCACTACCTCAAGATCAATGAATTGCTTCGGGAGAATACGATAGGCGATATCATCAGTGTTGAATTCAATGAGACCCTTGATTTCAACCACGGAGGCTACATCATGTCGGATTGGAGACGTGATTCGCAGCTTTCCGGCGGTCACTTACTCGAGAAGTGCAGCCATGATATTGATATCGCCAATTGGCTTTTGCGTTCCAGGCCGCGACGCGTTGCCGGTTTTGGCGGTTTGGACTTCTTCAAACCGGAGAATCTTCATTTTCAAGCGGAGATAGACAAGAGCCCGGAAGGCCATACGCCGTATCAGTCATGGCCCAGCACCACTGGCCTGAATCCCTTCACGGCCGAGAAAGACATCTACGATAATCAAGTTGCCATTCTCGAATTTGAAAATGGTGTCAGAGGAACCTTTCACACCAATTGTAATGCCGGGATTCCGGAGAGGCGTTTGTACCTTCTTGGGACGACCGGAGCGATTCGGGCAGATGTCCTCACGGGGAAAATCGAATTGCGGAAAATCGGTTTTGACGCAGTTTCCACGGATGTTTCCACGGATGTCTCCGGCGGCCATGGTGGGGGAGATACGCACCTTGTCCGCAATCTTGCCGATTCCATTCTGAATAGCGCGGCACCGCACACGGGCATCGATGATGGGCTTGTTTCTTCATTCACTTGCTTTGCCATCGATGAGGCTTCGCGAACAGGACAGGTCGTTGAAATGGACAAGTACTGGAAACAAGCGGACATCTAATACCAAAATAAACGGGATTGTTTTGTTGATGAATCTTCTCTCGTCATGCTCCATGCTTGCGACAACATTGCCAGTCTGTGCCTTTCTGGCGATGGGGTCGGTCTCATGGTCGGATGAAGGCCATAAGACAGAAATCATCGAGTCCTGCGGGGACACGACAATTGTTTGGGATATCAACCAAGGCATCACCATTACCACGCATGGTGTTCTGGTAAGCAAAGGTACCTCCTTTTGGGTGATGAAGCCTGACTGGTCTGAACGGATCTACGGCATTTCTGACTCTCCGTCCATTCTTGACGATGCAGTTGTCAGTGTGGAGAATGGGGAGAAGACAATCACGTTGGTCTTCAGTCCACCGGATGAGGATGGGTCTCTTCCTGTGGAAGGCGAGCTAAGCCTTAGGATGCGTCCGGATAACAGCCTTACAATGTCGGCAAGGTTCAAGCTGCTGAAGGAGACTGACGCTATTGTCGAATGGGGAGTCGCCAGAATGACCCCCACAGCCTTCCTGGGCGCCTCCTATGCGGGGGAAAGCTGGGACGGGAATACCGTCCAGGGAAAGATTCCCTCCACTCCTCTGTCGTCGGAAGTCGAAGAAAGCACTGTTGTCAAGAACCTGAAATCACTGAATCTCGGAAGCCGCCTGGCTCCCATTGAAATTTCCGCCAACGAGCAGTCGCGCGTCATTTTCTTCGACTACCGGGCAAATCGCTGGGCAAAACCGGAGGAACCGATTTTCTGGCTGGGCTCAATGGAGCGCAGCATCACCGCGGGGGAAGATTACTACTTTGAGGCGACACTCGATTTCGGAGAAATCGATCGCACACAGACACACTCAGTGACCACCAGGACCAATGGTGTACGTCTTCTGAGCACAGAAGAAGCGCTGGTGCCTGCTGGGCTGAATCAACCTCTGATTCCAACCCCGAAACAGGTGGAGTTTACAGGCAGTGACCTGCGATTGTCTGACGACGCCCCATTGGCCATTTATGTGGGCGAAAATCCATCGGATCAGATACAAAGTACCGCCCGGTTCTTGCAGCAGGAGGCGAAGAAATTCTACAACCTTGAATCAGAAATCCACGCGGAATCTGCTCCGCCAAGTGCCAAGAGGGCCATCATGCTCGGCGGCAAGAGTGCTGCGGAAAGATGCGAAGCCTCCGGCCTGGAGATCCCGGAACACAACGAGGGATATGCGCTGGTTGTAGATGAGAATGTCGTGGCGGTCGCAGCCAATACGCCCAAGGGACTGCAACACGGAACCATGACGCTGACACAGCTCATCGGGGCGGACCTCCGTGGCGTAGCGATTCGCGGTGCCAGGATATCGGACTATCCCTCCCTTGATTTTCGAGGTGTCCATTTCCATTCCGGCAAGGACACCGCGGATGAAATCTGCAAAGCGCTGCGTGATCTGATTGCACGCTTCAAGCTCAACACCGTCGTTTGGGAGTGTTCATACATCAACTGGGACAACCATCAGGAGGGTGTTCATCCGGACTATGGGATGCCCAAAGATGATGCACGTCTCGTTGTTGATGCGGCCAGGCAGAACCGACTCGAGCTCATCCCGCTGATTCAATCATTGGGTCATGCCGAGTGGGTATTCACCAACCGGACAAACATGGACATCGCCGAGGATCCGGAAACCCCCTACGCTGTTTCTCCCAGTAATCCTGACACCTACAAGTTTCTGTTCAGCATCTACGAGGAAGCTGTTGAACTCTTTGATCCCCAATACTTTCATATTGGTCACGATGAAGTGTCCATGCTTGGAAGATTCCCGTTCCGCAGCAAGTCGCCCGACAAGACCAGCACAGATCTAATCATTGATCATATCAACGTTCTGAAAGAATGGTTCGATGCAAGAAAGATCAATGTGATGATGTGGGGCGACATGTTCCTGGCCTCTGGCGAAGCAAGGGACGCAACCTTTGCCCACAGTCTCGATGAGGCAAGGGACCGGCGGCAACGCCTGTCGAAGGATATTGTCATCACTGACTGGCACTATTCGCCGGAATCTCCGGAAAACTACCCGTCAATCGCGCTTTGGAAGAAGGAAGGGTTCCGTGTTATCGGCGCATCATGGAACACACCGCTGAATATTCAAAACCTCGCCAGGGCCTGTATTGACGCAAATGCCTACGGAATGTTGCAAACCACCTGGGCGGGATTCAACTTCCGTATCAATGGAAACGAGAGCCAGTGGAGTCAGTATTGGGCCTACATCCTTGCTGCGCATTACTTCTGGAGCGGCGACGCGACACCTCCCGAGGAACTGCATTTCGAAGCCAGAAAAGTGTTCCTGCGTCATTGGTTTGACGAAAAACCGCTCTTGCAGCCCAAATCCGGAACTTTCCTGGAGATCGCTTCCGTGGCAAACCGCTCTGGCATCGATGGGCAGGGCGGTGGGTGGCTCGATTATGACGGGCAATTTGACCTGACAGATCTGCCAGCTGGCCAGAGCCGATTGGGCGAAACTCAGTTCTATCTTGCGGATGCCCAGCAGGAAAATGTTTGTGTGCTGCTGAGAGGACTCTTGAATCCTGATGGTGAATTCCCCGACCAGGTTGATTTGAGACTTGTGGAACCTCACAACGCATCGGAGATTCATTTCCTGATCGCGGCGACGTATAATACGCAAGACGGAAGAAAGATCGGTTCAATCGAGGTTTCATTTGAAGACAATTCGACCGTAACCCTGGACCTGGTTTATGGTGAAAACATCTTTGCCATGCATGATGTGCGGATTGGGAGAACAAGCACCATTGCATGGGATGGGGAAACACGTTCTGGCAGTGCTGCCCACCTCTGGGATCTCTCGTTGGATATACCGGACAGCATCAACTCTCCCTGCAGCTCAATTCGGGTAAAATCGGACAATACTGAAGCTGCACCGGTGTTGTTTGCGGTCACTCTGGTTGACTGATGAAAGAAACGGAGCCTCCAGGTTGGGCTTCCGGGTTGGGAAGCCCATACCAGTTCAGCTTCGCAGTATCCAGGTGCCAGATGAGGGAGGCAAGGATGTCTCGTGTGCAAAGAGTCACGCAAAGTAAAATAGTTGCCGCCATTCCACTCCTCTGTGCCCTGTTGCTTTTTTCCGGATGCCAGGAGGCGGGACGTTCAGCGTATACCGAAGATGGAAGAAAAGAAGTATCTTTTCTAACCATGCAGTTGCGGCCTGATTTCGATGACTATTTCCTGCCACTGATAGAACAATATGAGGAAGAGCATCCTGATGTGGCGATCAGGTGGGAAGACTATCCCGCGACGAACTACGAAACCAAGCTCATGATGTCGTTCTTCGCTCATTCTGCGCCGGATGTCATCAACCTTTCCTCCGAATCCGTTACTTCATACATCAAGAATGGAACAATCCAGAGCATCGATGATTACATCGATTCCGAATCCCGTGCCGCATATGTTCCGAGAATCCTCTCAAGCGCGGGAGTCTACAAGGACAGGTTGTGGTGCCTTCCATGGTACGCGGTGCCGGAGGTCATGTTTGTCAACAAGCAGATCCTTGAGGAAGCCGGGATGTCGATGGAGGACGTCCCGAGGTACTATGACGATTTGCCGGAGTTCTGCCGCCAGATTCGTGAGAGGACGGGAAAGTTCGGCTACTATCCGATTTACACGGAAGGATCGCGTGTCCAGGTCCTCTTGTGGGAGCGTGGAGTTCCCATAACATCGCCAGATGGCAAGCAGGCGGCATTCAATACGCCCGAGGCCGAGGAGGTCTTCACCTTCTGGTCTGACTTGTATTTTGAGGGGCTTGTCCCGCGTAATTCCATTACGGCCACTCATCGGACACCTATTGAGCAGTACAAGCTTGGAAACTTGGCGCTGCTCACGGCGGGCCCGCAACTGAGCCGACAATTCAAGAATGATGCGCCTGAAGTCTACGATGCAACTGAGGTTGTCGAGTTGCCCCGATGGTCAAACTCGGAGAAGTCTCTTTTGGCACTAATGACTCTTGCGGTCTCAAAAGAGTCGCATCATTCCAAGGAGGCGGTGGACTTTGCAGTATTTCTAACAAACGAGGCGAACCAGATCGAGTTTGCAAAACGAACAATTACGATGCCCAGTGTCACCAAGGCGCTGCAGGACCCCCTTTTCCAGAACTCCGATGATTCCTTGCGCGGGCGCATGTTCGCAGTGGCAGCGCGTGAGACGGCGAAGGGGGAGGTCCTGCGTCCGATAAGGAACAATGCGATGCTGAATGAAGTCTTGAACGATGTGATGGAATCCACTCTCCTTGGAAGAGTGACTCCGAAAGAGGCGCTCGAGGAAGCGGAAAGGCGTATTAATGATGTCCTTGGCCGCTAGGAATCGCCGGTATTCCATGGCGTGGGTTTTCCTCATGCCCACAATAATCGTCATGGGAGTGTTTCAATTCCTTCCGATGGTTTGCGCCTTCGCCTTGTCGCTTTGGGACTATTTTCCCAATGCCCCCGAGAATCAGTTTGTCTTCCTGGACAACTTCATCCGCTTGCTCCATGACTCTGCTTTCTGGCTCTCAGTGCGGAACTCGTTGCTGTACCTCTTGTGTGTTCCCATCATCGTTGTTCTGTCTCTGGGATTGGCCCTGTTGGTCGAGCCGAAAATTCCTGGCATCGGTTTCTTCCGGGCCTGTTATTACCTTCCGGTTGTAACCATGATGGTCGTTGTTGCGTTTGCCTGGAGCCTTATCTTTGACACGGATAATGGGTTGCTGAATGCGTTTCTCGCAGCGGCGGGTATCTCGGAAGAAGGCATTGGATGGCTGACCAATGAACGGTATGCACTTTGGTCCGTGATGGCGGTTACCGTCTGGAAGGGCCTGGGTTACTACATGGTATTGTTCATTGTGGGGCTCAAGGCAGTTCCCATGGAATTGCGGGAAGCGGCGCGCATCGATGGGGCCAACTCAATCCAGTCTTTTTTCAATGTGACCATTCCCTCACTGTGGCCGGTAATCAGCATCGCTTCCATCATTTCCTCAATCTCCGCCCTGCAGGTTTTTGAGGAGATATATATGATGACAAATGGCAGGGTGGGAACGTCGACAGTGGTCTTTGACATCTATGAAACAGGGTTTGACATGGGCAATGGTGGCATTGATCTGGGATACGCCTCGGCAATGGGCGTCGTCCTGTTCGCGATCATTTTCTCATTCACCGCCATCTCCGCGAGAAAAATGGATAGCATGTACGCAAAATGACCCCATATGCCTCTCCCGCCAAAGAAGCCACGGGCTTCGTCACGTATTCGCCGGCTGCCAAACGTCGTCCAGGCAGGATAGCGCTCCGTGTCCTCCACTACGTCGTTCTGATTCTGCTGATCTTCGTTTTCATCGGCCCCTTTCTTTGGATGGCTTCCATTTCAATCCGGCCCAGCAACGAGAGCATCTATACGTTCGACCTTATTCCCGAAGCGCCGACACTTGAATTCTATGCAACGACCTGGACCGAATATAGTCTGGATCGAGCCTTCCTCAACAGCCTGATCGTCACGGTCGCTTCCGTTGTCTCAAATGTATTGCTTTGCTCCTGGGCTGCCTATCCGCTGGCACGCATGGCTTTTCGAGGCAAGCAGTTGGTCTTTCTCCTCATTCTCAGCACAATGATGGTTCCCTTCCAACTCTACATGATTCCCTTGTTTCTCATAAGCCTCAAGCTCGGGTTATTTGATACGCTGCTGGGCGTCATCGTTCCCAGCACAGTCGGAGCCTTTGGGATCTACCTGCTCCGCCAGTATTACCAATCGATTCCAAAGGACCTGGAGGAAGCCGCCCGGATTGATGGCGCAGGTGAGTTTCAGATCTGGGCAAAGATCATGTTTCCCCTCACCAAGCCCGCAGTAGTGACTCTCGCGATTTTCGTTTTTGTTCAAACATGGAGTAGCTTCCTTTGGCCACTGATCATTACAAACAGTGAGGAGCGTTATACCCTTCCGGTGGCGGTTGCCAGGTTGAGCGGAGACTTCATTGGGGAAACTCAATTTACGGCGGCGGGGAGTGTTATTGCCGTTCTTCCGATCATTATCTTGTTTGCGCTCCTGCAACGGTGGTTTATCGGAGGCATGACGATGGGAAGCGTGAAGGGATAATTGCTCAGACCTGATCCCTCCTGATAATTCAGGGCGACGCGGCAGGCAACCGCGCCGCCGCGCCCCCAAGCGCCCCGACGACGGACTCCACGTTCTACGCGGCGCCCAACGCGGCGGTGAATCAGTACGGCCGCCGCGCGATTCCCGCGGCGCAGATGGTCGAGGATCTGTATTGGGACGCGGCCGGGAACCTGGCGGCGGTGGAGCAGTTCATCGGCAGTCAGGTGATCGAGGAACGGCGCGGGACGGACGATTCCGTGCTTGCCAGCTACGTCCACGGCGCCTATATCGACGACGTGGTGACGATGCGTCGGGCGGTGCCGCAGGGCGGTATCCC
>JASGMJ010000051.1 GCA_030156535.1 Candidatus Sumerlaeota bacterium | reverse complement strand
GATGTTCATCCTTCTCTTCTCCGTGGTGGGCTCTTCCCTTCGGCGCGACAGGTGCCCGTCCGCCCACGGCAACCGACTACCACGGATAACGCAGGATAACCACGGATGGTCACGGGTGGGCGGTTGGGCTTCATGATCCGTGTGGATCGATGTTGAACTTTCTCCGTGCGCCCAGGCCGCTTCCTGTGCAGCGATGACGCCATTGATGCGTTGCCTTTATTCCGGTGTCGCACGAGGAATACTCCCCATGACGTTCAACTTCCAGACCGAGAACCTGATCTTTGTGCCGCCCAGCGCGCGCCTGGCCATCATCGACGTTTGCGCCTGGAGGCGGATCGTCGTTGATACGCCCGGCGCCTCGGTGCGCATGAAGGCGGAGGCGATTCCGCAGCTCGATCTCGCCATCGCGGACGTGCTCAACGAGGCGGGCCGCAAGAAGTCGCTGGCCGACCGCATCGCGCCCATGCGTCTGGCGGCCGAAGCGTTCGTCGATTCGCTGCGCGAGGCCACGCCGGACACGCCGTTGCGCTCACTCCCGCTGGCCGAACCGGTCGAGGGCCTCACCTTCTGGGTGCGACTCTCCGACCAACCGGCTGAGTCGTTCTTTGTCGAAGACTACGACGAGGCGCACGCACCGGCGGGGGAGCCCGCCCTGAGCATGCCCGCCTACGGCAGTTGCGGGCTGGCCGAACTCGACGATCTTGAAGTGCCCTTTCCGCTGACGGGTGCGGAAGCTGCATTTGAAATCCTGCTGCCGCGCGAAGGGCTCGGCGCCGAGCCGCTGCCCACGATGGTGCCGCTTCCTCTTGTCGAGGAGTTCTGCGGCGCGCTCGGCGTTTCCGCGCGGGGCAACAGCGTCAACGTCACCACCCAGGGCGAGCTCGCGCCTGCGCACATGGGGTGCCTGCCGCTTGGCCGTGTCGGCGCGCGCGCCTTCGCCACGCTGTACTTCACGCTGGACACCGACGCGTCGGCGTCCGTGACGGCGCGGCTTGTTCCCACGCAGGTGCCCAAGCTCGAAGCGATCCTCGCGCGGTCGCACTTCGAGTGCCGCCTCAACACGCCCAAGTGCCGCATCCACGTGCGCGGTGGCGACATCGTGCATGTGTATCAGGATCTGGATGGCAAGGAGTCGGCGGGGGTGACGACGATGCCGCCGTTCGTGCTCGCCGCCGCGGCCGATGGGAGCCTCGACCCCGAGGCACGCAGCGCCTTTCTGCGCCAGTTGATGGAGACGGCGGGTGGGTGATCGGGCCGGATGCTGGGGTCTGCTTCCCGTTCCAAACTGAAAACAAAAAAACGGAGAGCCGAGAACTCCCTCAGTACCAATCGATCGCGCGTTTGAAGAAGTGCACGAGGCGTTGGAACATGTTCGTCTCGCTGTAGAGGAACTCCTGGTCGTGATAGAGCCCGTAGAGCACGAGTCCCACGCCGGTCGAGTAGATCGGCGAGCTGGCCACGCTGCTCAGGCCCGAGAGTCCCGTGGGCTTGCCGATCTTGCAGGGGCGCTTGAAGATCTTCGCCGCCAGATCGACCGAGCCGTCCTGGAGTGATCCGCCGCCGGTGAGCACCACGCCGCCAAAGGCGCGGTCGTTCCACGGCGTCTGCTCGCATTTTTCGCGCACCATCATCAGGATTTCGCCGAGACGGCTCTCGATGATCTCGGCCAGGAAACGCCGCGAGACCTGCTGTGTCTCGCCGGTCAGCGCCACGGGAACCTCGAGCTTGTCGTCCTCGTGGATGGCCTCGGGCAGGCAGCTGCCAAAGCGTTTCTTGAGGTTTTCGGCGTCGTAGCAGCTCACCTTCAGGCCGCGGCGGATGTCCTCGGTGATGGAGTCGCCGCCGAAGGGCACGACGTCGGCATAGCGCACCGAGCCATCGACCCAGATGGCGAGGTCGCTCGTTCCGCCGCCGATGTCGACGACGATCACGCCGAGTTCGCGTTCCTCGGGCGTGAGGATGGCGAGCGAGGAGGCGAGCGGTTCGAGGTAGATGCCGGCCGTGCGGTAGTGGGCCTGGCGCACGGCACGGATGATGTTCTGGGCGCTGGTGACGGCAGCGGTGACGAGGAGCACCTCGGCGGTGAGCTGCTGCGAGGCGAAGCCCTCGGGGTTGGCCACGGGGCCGTCGTCGATCAGGAAGCGTTGCGGCAGCGTGTGGATGATTTCGCGCTCCATCGAGACTTCGCCGGTGGCGGCCTTGTCGATGGCGCGGCGGATGTCGGCGCGCGTCACGCCGCGCTCGGGGTTGGCAACCTTCACGGTGCCCGTGCGGGCATGGCACTGGATGTGGCCACCGGCGATGCCGACGAGCACGTCCTTGACTTCGACCTGGGCGATTTCCTCGGCCTTGCGGATGGCAGTGCGGATCGAGCTGACCGTCTCGTCGAGGTCCACGACGACGCCTCGGCGCAGGCCCTGGCTCGGCGTGCTGGAGATGCCTCGGATCGTCGTGCGTCCCTGGGGATCGATCTCGCCGATGATCGTGCAAATCTTCGTCGTCCCGATGTCGAGCCCGGTGAACATGCGGGTGCGCGGAGGGGGCTTGATGCCGGCGCGGAACACCGCCATCGACGGACTGCTCGCCGCCGGCGAGACCGGGAGTGTCGCCGTGGTCCTGCCGCCCGTTTCCGGGGAGTCGAGATCCTTCAGGAGAGACGATTCTGCTGCCATGACTTCCTCGCTTCGCTTCCGCACCAAGTTGTTTTCTGCCATGAGAAGAGACGCTCCCGCCGCATCTCCCGCAGAACGGTACAAGATCAAGTACGGAATGAGACCGAAAATCACTTTTCGTCGGGCAAAGTGCGCGATTCGTCTTCCATTCGCCTGCTTGGCACAACATGGCTTGGAAAGCGAAGCAAGCCGGGGAGAACCGGGAACGTCGTTGCTCGATGGGGGGCGGCGTTGGGTGCCGTGCGGTTCCAGTCGATTGCGCAGGCCATTGGTGCGGTGGCTTGCGTGCGGAGATCGTTCTTGACGCGGAGACCTTCGAGCGCGTCTGGGCTTCAAGAACGTTGGGAACGGCGATGGTTGCCAGGACCGCGATGATGGCGACGACGATGAGCAGTTCGATGAGCATTGGATAGAAATGCGGGCCGCCCCTTGTGGCGGCATTGAAGCGAAAAAGGGGAAGGATGCAAAGATGAAGAAGGTCCTGGGATTCGCAGCAGCAGTGATCGTGTGCCTGGTGCTGGTTGAATGCCTCACGACGCCGGGGGATGATCGCGCAGGGGCGTCCACAACGGCGGAAGCAGTGGCCGTGTCGGCCGAAGACATCACCGTCTACACGCCACCGGCGAACCCGGCGTTCGACCCCGATGCCGTGGCGGCGGCGGAAGCGCGCATGTGGAAGGCCTACTACGGAGGCAACAAGCAGGAGATCGGACGCGAGCTGATCGGTCTCTTCCAGAAGCAATTCGGAATCGGCCCCATGCAGTCGGCCACCGTCAGTCTCGCGTTCGCCGAAGGCGCCATGACGTTTCAACGCGGCGACTACGACGGCGCGTTGCCACCGTTGCGCCAGGCCTACGCGAAGATCCGCGCGGCAAGCGGCCGGAACTTCGACCCGGATGCCGCAGCACAAGCCGAACTGGACTGGTGGGTGGCACGCCGCACGCCGGGAGAGAACTCGGCGGAAAACGTCGGCGTCCTGATCGCACGGCTGTATGCGACGCTCTACGGTGAATCGAACGCGCAGATCGAACGCGCCGGGCAACTACGCGCGGAAGCAGCCCGCCTGCGCGACGAAGACGGCGACTGGGATCGCATCGAGGAACTGCTGCGCGATTCGTACCGCGCTCTGGTCATGGGTGTTTCGGAGTAGGCACGACAACGGACCGCAGTGGCGTCCCTGCGGGATGAGGAGCAGCGGGATAACAGAACGGAAAACAGGAAAGCGATACGTTGGAAGATGGCGCTCAGGACCGAAAACCGAAAACCGGGAACTGAGCACTGAATACGCCTTTCCTCACTTTCCCCGTGCCCTTTCCAGCGCCTTGCCCAAGCATCGCCCCCATGACGATTCACACGTTCCGCGCCCTGATCCTGCAGTCGTACGAGACCGGCAACACGTCGGAGGCGGTGCGCACGTTCTCGGGCCGTTTCGGCCGCCTGGCCGTGATGGCACGCGGAGCACGCGATCCCAAGCGCCGGCTTGGCGGCGTCCTGCAGCCGCTGTGCACCGTGGAGCTGACCGTGACGCTGCGCGACGGGGCGGACATGGCAACGCTGCGCGACGCGGCGCTCGTGGACGATCACGCGACGCTCAAGCATGACCTCGAACGCCTCGCCCTGGCGTTCTTGCTCGCCGAGATTGCCGCCGAATCGTGCGACGAAACACAGGCCAGCGAAGAGATGTTCGCGGTGCTCGAAGCGGCGCTTGGTGCTCTGGACCCGCGCGCTTCGCAACCCGCCCCCACCGCCGCGTTGCATCACCTGCTGCGCCTTCTGGCGCTGGCGGGCTACGAGCCCTCCATCGACCCCGCGTTGCTCCGTCCCTGGCCGCGAGGCACGCCCAAGCCCGTGATGTACTGGCTCGACGCGGCGGAGGGACGCCTGCACGCCGACTCGCCGCAGCCGGTGGCGCCGCCGCCGTGGCCGCTGCCGTTTCACCACGAGGCGCGCCAGGTGCCCGTGCCGCCCCAGGCGCTGCGCGCGCTCCACGACAATCAGCACACCGAAACGGAGAACATCACCGCGCTCCCGGCGCTGGAATCGGCGCACGCCAATCAGTTCATCGCCGCGCTTGTGCGCCTCGCGCGCTGGCATCTCGGGCACTCCGTGCGCAGTGTGCGCTTCTGGCGCGACATCGTGGGAATGGAGGACGCGAAATGAAGCGCCTCCGTCCGGCTTTGGGTTGACTGTTTCTCTCCATCCGCCTGCCGTGGAGTAGCGGAGTGGAGGAAGGCCCGGAAGCGGGCAGGGCGGGGGAAGTCCGGTTCTTGTTGCCCGCCACGGGTTGCGTCTCGTTTTAGAAAGCCTCTTGGTTTTCCCCATCTCCCTGTCACCGGCAGCCGGACCGCGTCCGGCCCGAGCCGCCTCTGCTGGACTCCTTGCTCATGGCGCGTCTGTTTATTTCGCTTCCGGCCTACAACGAAGAGGGTTCGCTCCCTCCGCTGCTCCGTTCGTTTGCCCGGCTCTTCCGCCAGCTTCCCGCCGGCTACGACCCCCTGATCGTTGTTGTCGACGACGGCAGCAAGGATGGCACGGCCCGGATCGTCCGCCGCGCCGCGAAGAAGGGGCTCCCGATTGAACTCGTCCGCCACCCCCGCAACAAGGGGCTCGGCGAGGCCATCAAGACAGGCCTGCGCCGCGTGGCCGAGCTCTCCACCAGCGAGGCCGACTTCGTTGTCTGCATGGACGCAGACGACACGCATCCGCCCTGCCACATTCCGGCGATGCTGGAGTGCGCCCGCCGCAACGACGCCGACATCGTGATCGCGTCGCGCTACCGGCGGGGCTCGCAGCAGCACGGCGTGCCGCTCAACCGTCAAGCCATGAGTCTTGGCGCCCTTCTGCTTTTCAAGGCGTTCCTCAATCTCCCCGGAGTGCGCGACTACACGTGCGGCTATCGCGCCTACCGCCTGCGCATTGTCCAGCGCAGCCTGGCGCATTACGGCGACGATCTCATCACCCGGGCGGGGTTTGCCTGTACGGATCAATTGCTGGTGAACATGGCGTGCCTGGGCGCGCGGATCACCGAGGTGCCGTTTATTCTGCGCTACGACCGCAAGCACGGGGAGAGCAAGTTGCAGCTCGGCACGACGATCATCGAGACGTTCCGGTTGCTCGCGGCCGGAAGGCGGCGGCTGAAGGCCGCCCGGGCGGGACGGCCGATGCGCTAAGGTAAAAAAGGAGGGGGCGCCGGCTGGGGGGGCCGACGCCCGGGGGGGAGAAAGGGGGACAGAAAGAGAGTGAAAACCCGGGGTTGGTCTGTTCGGTGGGGGAGCCGAGAGGAGACCGGGGCTTCCATCTCTGTGTCTCTTCTATAAGCCTTTACCGTGCCAGAACGACGTTTCTTCGGTTGTTTTGTCCCCGCTATTTTTGCAAAGCCAATGGAATAAGTTCTCTTTGACGCTTCCCGCTGAGGTCAGACGGGGACGAGTTGCTTGTGCAACCTCTGGAAGCCTTGTGCAGACCGGTGCATTCGGGAAAATCTGTGCACTTTTGACGTGCGGATTTCCGCACGAATAGTGCAGAGCGGCACCGTTTTGCGACTTCCCCCTCCTCATGGAAGGAGGGGGAGGCGGTCTATCCGAGGCTGAAAGAGAGAGGGCGAACCGCTTTGTTAACCGGCCTCGTCGACAAGCGCCCAGTTGTTGCGCAGGTACAGCACGCCGGACACCACCGTCAGGAAGACGACGATCAGCATCATGATGTCGAGGATCAGCGCGATGATGGCGTCGGCGTCGAGCGTACCGATGGCGAGGCCGTCCCACAGGCCCGCGGCGCGCAGTGACTCGCGCGCCGTCAGGAACACCAGCGCCGTGATGATTGTCGCCAGTTGCCAGCCCGTCTTGTGTTTCCCCCAACTGTCGGCGGAGACGACCCGGCCCGTCAGCGCCGCGAGTGTGCGCAGGCCGGTGATCAGGAACTCGCGGCACAGGATCAGCACCACCGGCCACGCGGCGTAGATGCCCATCTCGACGAAGCCGACGAAGGCCGCGGCGACGAGCAGTTTGTCGGCCAGCGGGTCGAGCAGCTTGCCCAGGTTTGTGATGATGTTCTGCTCGCGCGCGATCTTGCCGTCGAGCCAGTCGGTGATCGAAGCAACGATGACGATGACGAGCGCGATGGCGCGGGCGATGGCCGCGGGAAAGGGTTCGGCCGGATCGCCTCCGCCCCACAGCATGGCGATCAGAAAGAACGGGATCAGCAAAATGCGGGAGAGACTGAGTTTGTTCGGCAGGGTCATGAGAGAGTTGTCAGTTCTCGGTTGTCAATTTTCAGTCTGGTGGTGCCGGCAAGTCATGCCTGCTTCGAAGGCAATCGTCGCCGCCACGGCACGCGAGCAATCGTAATTGCGTGGTTCGTTGTTCGAGCGGCGATATTGGCCGGCGGTCCGGCTTTTACGAGGAGTCCGCTCAGTTGTGCGAGGGTGAAGAGAAAGGCGGAAGGCTGGGGAGCAGGGGATCTCATCAAAGCCCCGGCCACGATTCGCCGATGCGGAACTGAAAACCGGGAACTGAAAACTGAAGACTCCGTTCACCGACTCTTCGCGCTCTCGGAGTCGGTGACGGAGGCGAGCAGCGTGGTGTTGTGCTGGGTGCGGATGGAGAGCGTGGTGTTGGGGGCTGTCTTGAAGGAATCGACGTATGCCATCGCCAGTGCGCATTTCACGCGGGGGCTGGAGGCGGCGCTGGTGACGTAGCCGACGGGGACGCCGTCAGTTTCGACCGGGTCGCCGGGGTGGGGGACGTCGAGGCCTTCGATGCGCAGGAATACCAGGCGGCGGGTGAACTCGCCGCACGTACTGTGGAGCAACGGTTGGCGGCCGACGAAATCGGGTTTGGTAAACTCCACCTTTAGCATGCGGCCGATTTCAATGGGCGTGGTGTCCTCGTCGATTTCGGCTCCAACGCGCGGTTGTGCGGCTTCCACGCGCACCATTTCCAGGGCGCGGAATCCCACGGGCATTCCGTCGCGCCGGCCCGCCAGGTTGCACAGACGTTCCCAGACGCTCTCGATGAACAGGCCGCCACTGTCGATGTGGAAGCACGGTTGTCCGCCAAAGTGCCGACGCGTCACCAGGCACCTTCCCTGGCCGATCTGGAGGATCGAGGAGGCGCCTTCTTCGGCGGGGACCTTGCCGTCCATGATGCCATCGCGCATCAGTTCCACGGCCAGCGGACCGATCACGGCCACCGAGCCCTGCGTGGTGGTCGCGTCGCTCAGTTCGATGTCGGCGAACTCGTCGCCCGCGGCCTCCAGCCACTTCCACACGCGCTCGCGGCGCGGGGCGCTGCAATGGATGCTCCAGAAGCGGTCCGAGCGCAGAATCCCCACTTCGTCGATAATGCCTCCGCGTTCGTTGAGCAGATAGCACACGCGCTCGGTGTTGACGGCGATTTGGGAAACGTCGATGCAGGCCAGGTGGTCGAGACACGCTTCGGCGTCGGCGCCTTCGAGCTTGAAGCGCCCCTCGTGGCAGAGATCGACGATGCCGACGGTGGAGGAGAGCGCTTCGTACTCGGCATCGGGCGAGCCAAAGGAATCAAGCATCTCCCAGTCGCCCTGGGCGAGAAAGCGGGCGCCAGCGTCACGTTGCTTTTCGTACAGCGGGCTTCGGCGCAGTTGGCTGGCAGTGGACACGGCGTTTTTCCTTTCCCGGTCCTGGTCAGTTCAGGTCGGGCGCGTCGTAGGTCGTCACGCGCACCCACTTCAGGAACAGCGCCGGCGTGCGGTCGGTTCCATCGCTCGGCGCATCCAGGTGGATCAGGTCGAACGCCATGCCGAGCTCCTCGCCGTCGAACTCCGGCGGGATCGTGAACCACGCGGAGAGCGTTGTGCCGTCCAGGTCGGTGCGCTTGATGTGATAGTCCTGGGGATCAAGCTGGGGCGCAAACAGCATCATCGAGAAGTACTCGTTGTTGGCGGGGTAGACGCGCAGGCGCGACATCGCGTTCCACGCGGGGTCCTCTGCCGTGCCGTGGATGAACGCTTCGACGTTGTACCACTTCGTGCCGTCGGCCTTCACCTTCATGAGGCCCGGCTCGGCATGCCAGAGGCCGTAGGAGTACGTCTGGCCCTCTTCCGTGGTCTCCAGGGGGCCTCCCGATTGAATGCCCAGGCCATAGCGGCTGCGGCTGTAGGAGACTTCCTTGCCGCCGAGCGCTCCGGCCGCGAACTTCCATCCGCCGTCATTGCGGCTGTCGAACGTGCGAAAATACTGGAGCTGCTTGCCGCCGAGCGTCAGCGGATCGACCACGGTCTCCGTCAGCCCCGTCAACGTCAGCATCGAGCCCGCCTTGCCGATTCCGTCGAACACGATCATGTCGAAGTACGGCACCGTGCCGTCGCTGCCATATCCATCGGCCGCGAACAACGGCACCTGCATCAGCGTGCGGTACGTCCGGCCGCCGGTGCCCGGCACGATGGAAATGTCGTCGTTGTTCCACCACAAGTCCTGAATCAGCGTTTCGACCGAGATCACGCTGTTCGCCGTCATCGTGCGCAGGCGGATCGGGGGCGTCTCCACGCCGCCCACGTCGGCCTTTACCTTCCAGTCCGTCACGAGCAACCGCCCCGCCTCGGGCGAACGCCATGCACCACGCCGCAGGAAGTCCCAGTTCCACACCGTGTAGGTGCCGTCCACGATTGACTGCGTGGTCAACCCCACGCCGGGCACGCCATTGCCCGCGCCCTTGGGCTCGGGCCCATCCGGCAGCGGCGACGAGTAAATCCAGCCTGCCTGCTCGCGCGCCAGCGTCAGATCCGTGACGATCGGCGTTCCGCGCTGCTCAATCACGATCGAGGCCACATCGCCCTCGGGCGTCGTGTGGCCAGCGGGGATCATCGGGTCGCCCTGGGCATCGGCCACGCCGAGCAACGCCACACCATTGTCCACCGCAGGCACCAGCTCCACGAGCACGCGCCCCTGCGCATTGATGTCGATGGGGACGAGAACGCTCGCGATCTGGCGCGGCGAGTTTGCGGGAAACGTGAACGGGGGTGTGCGCGTGGAATACACCGCGCCGCGCAGCTCCTCGACGTCGCCGACGATCTCGCCCGTCGTGACGTGCGAACGCACGAGATAGTTGTCCGCGTGCGTGAACCCCAACGCCGTGAGCTGCGGGTTCGGTGCGCTCGTCGCGTCCTTCAGGCGCACGTCCTTCGCGTCCTCGGCGGAAATCCTCACCGTAAAGTTGGCGCCGGAAACGGACGATGGTGCGTCCGAGACGTAGATTTTCAGTTCCAGCGTTTCGCCCGGCGCGGCGTCGTACTTCTTCTGGTCGAACGTCAGACGCTGGGCCGGGGCGGGCGCGGCGGCGCCCAGAACAACGGCCAACGCGGCCAGCGCCAGCGGCGCGGCAATGCGGGGGCGGTAACGGCTCGTGACGATCATGGCGCTTGTCTCCTTCACGCCCGCGCGGGTGGGGCGCCTAACTCCAGCAGACTGAGACCTCCCGCACCGCACGGAAGTTTGCCTCCGACGCCTGCGGGCATGATCGTGACTCCACCGCGCAATGCGTCAAGGTCAAACGGGGAAAGGAGAAGCCCGCCGGGGAGCAGGGCGGACGCCAGAGCCGCCGGACAACGAGACCGAGAACGGGCGCCGGTTCGCCTTCGCGGGCGACGAAGCCTCCGGGCTGCCGTTCCTCATCTTGGGGACGGAGTCAGCAGTGGCCGCGCCCGCCACTCCTCTTGCCCCGGCTGTCCGATCGCGGCAGGGAAGAGAGACTCATCAGGCGGAGGAGTTCCTGATCATGCGCATCCAATCGTTTCTGACCGTCATTCTCGTCGCAGGGGGCTTCACAATGGCGCACGCCATGGAAGACGCCGGGTTCGCAGCGATCACGCAGGAGCTGACGGCGTTGCAGGAGGCCGGCCGATTCAGCGAGGCGGACGCGATGGCGCGCAAGCTGCTGAATGAGAGCGCAGGCGATTTCACGACGGAACAACGCCGCGCCCTGGAGTTCGAGGTCGAGCGCGTCCGCCGCACGCGGATGGACTACACCGTCACCGAGCAGGAACTGATCGACCTGATTCGCGAGCGCATTCCCGATCTGACCGATGAGGAGTTCCACGCCTGGGACAAGGAAGGGCGCTTTGACGTGCGCGTCATCGATGGCCAGAAGCTCTACATGAATTCGAGCCGCGCGAATCTCTTCTACCGTTATCCGGAACTGAAGAAGCGCCGCACCGGCAACAGCATCGGCACGTGGCGCAAGTTCATCTGGGAGTGCTATGAGCAGACCCGCGCGCAGCACGACGGGACGGGCGCCCTGACCGTTGAGCCGGAGAAGTTCGAACTGACGATGACGATCACAGTCGATGCCGGCGCCGTCCCCGCAGGCGAAACGATCCGCTGCTGGATGCCCTACGGCCAGCAGTTCGAGTCACAGAGCAGCGTGGAACTTCTTTCCGCTTCTCCCGCTCCCGCGTGGATCAACAACCCCACGTATCCGATGCGCTCGCTGTACTTCGAGCAGCCCTCGAAGGGTGCGGAGCCGACAGTCTTCCAGGCGGCGTTCACGACGGCACTGGCGCCGCGTTACTCGCCCGTCGATCCGGAGAAGGTGACGCGCGCGACGCGCGAAAGTTTCGCGGAGTTCGACTGGTTCACCCGCGAGCAGCCACCGCACATTCGCTTTACGGATGAGTTTCGCGCACTCGAGAAGGAGATCGCCTCCGGCGAAACGAATCCCTACCTGCGCGCGCGCAAGTATTACGACTGGATGTGCGACAACATCGTCTACAGCTTCGCGCGCGAATACTCCACGCTCGACAACATCAGCGACTACGTGCGTGCGAACGGGTATGGCGACTGCGGGCAGTTGACGCTCATGTTCATGACGTTGTGCCGTCTGGGTGGCATTCCGGCGCGCTGGCAGAGCGGCTGGATCATCTACCCGATGGACAAGAACCTGCACGACTGGTGCGAGATTTACATCGAGCCCTACGGCTGGATTCCGGTCGACGTGAACTACGGCATCATCTTCGAGCAAGTTGACGAACAGTTGACGGCCGAGCAGTGCGCCGAGTTGCAGGACTACTATTTCGGCGGACTCGATGCCTTCCGCTTCATCGTGAATCGCGATCACGGCTACCCGCACTATCCGGAGAAGGTGGACTTCCGTTCGGATACGGTGGACTTCCAGCGCGGCGAACTCGAAGCGGGTGGCAGGAATCTGTATTTCGACCAGTTCTCGTACAACCTGGACGTGAAGTATCTTTCGCCGATGCCGGGAGCGGTCGGGGAAGACAAGGCCGCGCCGCGTCCGCAGGGCGAGAACCTCGCGCGTTGATGGTGGTGGGGCGCGAGGCGGAGAACTGAACACTGAAGAGTGAAAACGATCCCTACTCGTTCCTGCCAGGAAGTTCGATCATCTGCGCTCTGCCCATGTAGCTCTTCAGGATGGGTTTCTTGACGTCCTGGAATTGCTTCACGACTTGGGCGATGCGCGTCGCTTCGTCCTCGATGGTCTGGATCTGCTCGCGCAGGATGGAGGTGAGCTGCGACTCGTCGAGGTCGGCGAGTTCTTCCTTGATCAGCGTCGCGTTGCCGAGGATGGCGCAGAGCGGGTTGTTGATTTTATGCGCAAAGGTGACGGCGGCGGCGAGGATCGTCTGGCGCTGCTCGTATTCGGAGTTCTTGTCCTGAATGGCTCTCATGCGCAGGCCGACGCGGATGCGTTCGCGCAGGAGGATGGGGTGGATGGGCTTGGCGAGGAAGTCGTCGGCGCCCGCCTCCATGGCCCGCACCTGTTCTTCGAGTCTTCGGGGCTCCGCCATCACGATGGTGTGAATCGCACGCCAGCGCGGCTCTGCCTTGATGCGGCTGGCGAGGCGGACGGCGTTGAGTCCTTCGATCTCCCAGTCCGCGATGACAAGATCGATGCGCGCAGACTCCAGAATCTCGATGGCCTCATTGGCCGAGCGTGCCCAGTAAAGGACGACGTCCAGGTCCTCGGTCGCCTGCTGCACGCGTTCGTACTCGTGGAACTCGGTGTCAACGATGAGCACGGCGGAGGAGTGTTTGGGTCCGGGCGGGTTGAGTGTCTGGTCCTGGCTCAAAAGAGCGTCTCCTGGCGAGTGTGATTGCCGGGAGGAGGGGCAGGCGGGGGAACCGCGCGGCACCATCTCCGTAGCAGTGCGTCAATGTTGGCTTCCTGCCAGGCAACGGCTTCGCGATAGTAGGGGTATTGACGTTCGAGTGCGAGAAATTCCTTTGGATGATGCAGGGCACGGCTGCCCTTGCCCGGGCGGGGCGGAACGACAAGGTGCAGCATCTCGTGGTAGACGATGAACTCGACAAAGAAGCGCGGGACGTGGGGATTGTCGAGGATGGGATGGATGCGGATAAGGCGGTCGGCGCAGTAGCAGCGTCCGAGCGTGATGGTGCGCGTGGGGCGGGGACGCTTGCGGGGGCGCTGGCCCCAGGCGATGCGATACTCCAGACGGCCGCCGAAAAAGGCCTCGTTGACGCGGCGCGCCAGCGGTTCGAGATCGTAGCACAAGCCCCGGGCGGATTCCTTCACAGCGCGGCGTTTGACGGGGCGGGGCGGAGCGTCGCGCTCGGCAGCCGCGGCAAAGTTGCGGATGGCCAGACGATTGTGGCGGTTGGGGCGGACGAGGAACTCGGCCAGCGCAGCCTTCACGTCCTCGGGCGCATCGAGAAACATGCGATGGACGCTGGCGCGCAGGCCGCGTCCGCACGCCGTGGCACGGCACGTGACGAGATTATGGACGTTGTCGTTGAGACGAAGCTCGACGGGGCGCCCCGTCAAGTGGATCAGATAGCGTTGGAAGTCGTTTTCCTGCATCGGCACCGGGTACATCCTGCGGCAAGGCATCGACCCATATGCGCCTTCCCAGCCGGCACCGTGTCAGCAGCAATTTTCCCGCGCCGGAGACGCCCCGCCACACCTCAGTCGGGCTGGCGCAATCGTCTGCATTCCACCAACCGACCCGCTGTCATCCGTGGAATCCAAAGCGCGGGGTCTCCATGCTTGCGAACCGCTCTCCCGTCGCCGGGGGCATTGGCTGCCTGTTACACTTGGGGCGGTCCTGCGGGCTGCTGGCTTCTCAGTCCTCGTCTTTCGTCGGAAAGATACGAATCGACGTGGGATCAATCCCCTCGGTCTTCAACTCGCACAGCACCTCAAAGGACTGCCGCAGGCCAAAGCTCATAATCCATTCCTCCGAACGGCCAATGATCTGGTTTTGGCCCCCATAGACCGTGATTTGCAGAGCCACCGACCCGCGTACTGTTCCTTGTTTTGCCGCTGCCTCACCGATCACTTCCACCTTCTTTTTTCCGTCCCAAATCGCGCTGCAACCCTCGATCTGGATTCCCGCCAGGTTTTCGCAGGCCTCGTCCCGCTTCACTTCGAGCATGATGTTCCTTGCCATTTCGTGAACTCCTTGTCTTGGTTTCCTGTTCCTGAATCCCGCCCGACACGGACGCAAGATCGTTTGTCCCAACCGTCACAATCGCAGCACTCCTTGACCGTCGCGCAGCGCAGCCTTCCTGCAAAGGACCCCGTTCAGCCACTTGAAGCAGTTGTAGCCCCCATGGCTCCACGCATCTTCCCAGCCGCTGTGGAGGTCTACAGCGACGCGCGGCCCGATGTTGCCCCCCGGGGGCAGGGAGCACATCCTGGGGGGGGCAGCCATGACGGCCGAAGACTTCGCCGCCCGGAAGGCGGCAGGGAAGGTCTTGCAACTCGACGATTCTGCGGCGAATAATGGGGAGAAGGAAGTCGTCTGAAATCAATGGTAGGCCCAGAAGGACTCGAACCTTCGACCAACGGATTAAAAGTCCGCTGCTCTACCAACTGAGCTATGGGCCCACGCGTGGGGGCGGGATTACGCGCGGAAGCCCGCCTGCCCGTCAATACGGAAATCCGGTGATTTGCCCGCGTTTTTAGTGGGCGGCGCGGAGCCAGGCCTCGACGCGTGGGCGGCGGCGGCGGACGCTGGGGTGTTCCGCTTCGTCCCCGGGGGGAAGGGGTGTCCCTCCGGCGTGCGCCGCGAGGGCTTGTTCGAGCACCCCCTTCCAGGCGGTTTCCTCGACGGCGAGCGCCCTTGTTCCCTTGTCGCCGGCGTTTTCGGGGTATCCAGACCAAGCGAGGAGGAGCTCGCCTCCATGACCTCCTCGTTGAGCAGCGAACCGCAGCTCTGGCAGTAGGCCCTCTCCGAGAGATCGGTCTCGGCCTGACAGATGGGGCAGAGAATCTTCACGACGAACGCCCTTCGCTTGGCAGTTGATCCACGCGAGTTTTCTGGATGGAACAGACGCCATTGGCAACCGGAGAAATGGGGAAGGAGTTTTCAGTTCCCGGTCTTCGGTTCCCGGCTCTTGCCTGCCGGCCTGCATTGCTCTCTTGTTTTCCGGTTCGTCTTCGTCCCGCCTGTAGTGGGGGAATGTTGAAATTGCGGCTGACACCAACGCCCCGGCGTTCCATACTTCATGCGGGTGTGTTTGCTCTCCAGGCCGGTCACGCGAGGTTGCAGGTCCCTTGACCGATACCGAAAACGAAGGAGAGTCGAATGCCTGTTCGCCTGGCTGCAGGAGTGGCGCCGCGTGCTGGTCCGCTGGGAATGGTACCCACATCTGTATCGAGCCTTCGTGTCCGTCGCCTGCATTATGCTACTGGCAAAGAGGTTTTGAAACGGCTTCTAGGAAGAGATGCCAACATGGATAATCAATTGGCAAATAGATCCGCCTAAGTTGGAATTATAGTTTGGGATCGCACACGATCTTTACTTTCGTTTTAAGGATGTATGATGAACGCCTTTTTGGTGAAGACATTTCGAGCGATGCAGAGGCGCTCCTTCATAATCAGAGGGCTCGAAACCTCTGACCAACCCTCCCGCCCAGCCATTTCTTCCGCACTGAGTTGTCAGAGCGTTGTTTTGTAGCGGCTGTTGAGTGATTTTTCAGCGCATTC
>JASGMJ010000009.1 GCA_030156535.1 Candidatus Sumerlaeota bacterium | reverse complement strand
GTCACCGCGACGCCCTTGCCTCCGGCTCACTGTTCCGGTCGTTACGGCCAGTAGAGGACTTTCACCTCCAAGAAATCGCGCCATGCCTGGCGCACAAGAGGAAGGGCCCGCAGATGCGGGCCCTCGGGCGTGCGGCGGGGCGTCTAAACGGACGCCTGGGTTAGTCGGCCAGACCAACCACCGGCACACGATTGGATCCCAAAGATGCCCGGCGGCACCGGGCACGTCAATGGCAATAGGAGGACAGTGTCCATCAGTCGCAGGGATTGGCAATTCCCAGAAAGACGTTGAAGATCCCCTGGGCATCACCCGGCGTCACACCGTCGCCTGTTCCGCAGAAGTCGGCCATCGCAGCGTCCACCACCGCCGGAGGACAATTCCCTCCCAGCAGGAAACACTCGAAGGCCAACTGCGCGTCACTGGGCGTCACGCTGCCGTTGCCGTCGAGATCGCCCATGAGGCCCGGCGAACCGACTGTCACGGCGATGAAGTCCCCGCCTGGGCGCGTCTGTCCCTGTGGCTTGAGGGACGTTCCCGCAGCATCGGAGACCCCCAGAAGCCCGGTGCCTCCGTCGATGGCGGAAACGAGTTCGACGTTGATCGTGCCGGCGGGGGCGCTGGCGGAAACGGGAAGAACAATCTCAGCGATCTTGGTGGAGGCGGATGCCGAAAAGGTCGTGGAAGCGCCGCTGCTGGGATACAGGACGCCGCGGAACTCGACAACGTCGCCCTGAATCGTACCGGTCGAGACGCTGGAGCGCACGAAGTTCGGGTTGAATTCGTAGACAAAGCCGCTGGCTTCCAGGGGACTGGTGCTCGTGGCCTGCGCCAACTGAAGAGCACCTGCACCGGCGGCGCTGACGCGCACCGTGAAGTTGACGGCGGCCACGGGAGCACTGGAGCCGGAAAGGAAGACTTCCAGAGTCGCGTTCTGGCCTGCCGTGGCGGAAAGGCTGTCCGACTGGAAGGCGAACTGCTGGGCCGGAACGGCTGCGGCCATTGCAAGGCCGGAAGCCATCAATGTGGCAAAACGGAGCGAGCGCATCTTTTCCATCGGGTTCCTCGGCATCCTTGTCAATCAGGGCGCGGCCCTGCGTGCAATTGAGGATGGGACGCCCAAGGGCGGAATGACAACACGATTCAGGGTGGCTGAAAACGGCTGACTAAAAAAACGAAACGAAGGGCCCGGCTGGTCTTTATTGGATGCCAGCCGCGCCGCCGTCCCTTTACTCCACCGTTGCCGCCTGCCTTGGCCGCCCGGCTCAGTAGTTGCCGTACTCCACCGCCGTCCGAATCATCGTCAGGTAGTTCTCGACGTTCGCATAGTCGGGAACAGAATTCGACGAGCCGAGACAGTAACCGCCGCCCGGCGCCGCATCATCAATGGCTTGGCGCACGAGGCGCTCGATGTCGGCCGTTGTTCCGCGGCAGAGCGTATCGACTTCAATGTGGCCGCACAGGCAAAGGCGCCCGGCGGCCTTTTCCTTCACCTCGGCGATCCGCATGGCCTTCGGTTCAATGGGATGCAAAGCATTGACACCCGCGTCGATGATGTCATCGAGCACGTTGTAAAGCAGACCGTCGGTGTGATAGAGTTGCGGCTTGTTCGCGGCCTTGGCATACGAGGAGATTTTGGCGAGAATGGGGAAAAACTTTGCGCGCAGGAAGTCCGGCGAGACCATCAGGCCGGTGGAGTAGGCGATGTCGTCGCTGAACCAGAGCGCGCCCACCCAGTCCATCTGTGCCATGACTTCGTACATGCCGACGATGAGCGAGGAGATTTTCTCGAACAGCGCGTCGATGAGTTCGGGCTCCTCGAACATCGCGATGGAGAAGTTCTCGAAGCCCATGAGTTCCCACGCGGTGGTGAAGATGTCGCCGTACTGGCCAATCACCATCATGCCTTCGGGGAGCTTGTCCCTGGCGGATTCGAGGCGAGAATAGTCAATGTCGGAGGGCTTGGGCCACGGGTACTTCTCAAAGTCCTCCATCGTCTCGATCATGTTGCCGTGCTCGGACGCCCAGGCGCGGTCTGCCCGGCCGGGAGAGACGCTGGCCTGCGTGCGGCCAAGATCGAAACGGATCACGGGCTGAATCTTCACGAAATCGTACCCATGCAGGCGCATGAACTCGATCTCTTCTTCGAGCGTGCGCACGGGATGCCCCATGATCGCATCGCGAATGGGCGGCGCGATGCCGAGTTCAATGAGCGGCACCGCGTCGGCCTGCCCGCCATAGAGAGTCTTGCGAAGACGTTCGAAGTTGGGTTGGCGAAGTGGCTTCTTCATGGCATCATCTCTCCCCTGTTCTCAATCAGTTGGTGGCCTCGGGAGCGGCCGCACCGCCCGCCTCTGGCATTTTCACGCGACCGAAGAACGTGTACTCTGTGGACATGCCTCCAAGTGGCCCGAAGTACTCGACCCTCTCGTTCACGCCCTTCGTTGATGTCTGCGTCGACCAATACCGGAAACCGATGATGGCGTCCTCGGCGTTGCGAACCCACTCCAGGAAGATGACGCTGTGGCCACTCACGCGGCCCTTGGCGTTCTTCGTCCGCCAGATCTGGACAAAGTCACCGGGAAGAACATCGGCCGGAAGAACTTCCTCGCCGATGCCGTACTTGACCAGTGCGGCCGACGGCCCGGGGCCGTTGAGCTCAAGCACGAACCAGGTGCGCTGGAAATCGCTCCAGTCGGCTGGCTTGACCGGTGGATCGACACCGGGGTGCGCTTCGAGCCAGGCGTTGTAGGCGCGCAGGAAGACTTCAAGCGTCAGCCCACAGCAGAAAGTCCGCTTCTGCGGCTCGCCATCCATCACCTTCTCGCCAAGAAGATACATGTCCATCGAGCAGCCGTCGAAGCCGCCTCCGCCGCTCTTCGGCCACCAGTAGTCATGAGTGCCGTCGGTCGGGTACGTGGCGATGATGTCGAGGACCATCTTGTTGAACTCGGGGAGTTCCGGTGCGGCTTCGGCTTCCTCCGCCGCGCGAAGTGGCGCGGCGAGCGTGAAGGCAAGCAGCACGCAACTGAGCAAGGTGAATGAACGTAAGTTCCGGATCATGGTGTTCAGGGCTCCTTGGTGGCGAGTGGGGCTGTACCGGTTTTCATCAAACGGTCTTCGACGAGCAGAATGCGTTCAGAGCCCGCAAGGCGGACAAGCTGCAACAATTCGGAGGCCGTGGAGATCTCCTCGACCTGCTCATCGACAAACCACTGGAGAAAGCTGACGGTGGCGTAATCCTTCTGGGTATGCGCCAGCCCCATCAGGTCGTTGATCTGGGTTGTGACGATCTCCTCCTGATCAAGGGCGCTCTTCACGGCTTCCTCGACGGACTTGAACTTGTTCTGGGGCTCGGGGATGGCGCCGATGCTCAACGAGGCGCCCACGTCGAGAAGATAGTGGAGCAGCTTCATCGCGTGCGTGCGCTCTTCGGCGGATTGCTCGAGGTAATGCGCGGCAAGAACCTTGAGTCCCTGGGAATCCATGTAACCCGCAATGGCCAGATACGCGTTGGACGAGAACAGTTCATTGACGATCTGCTGGTTGATTCCGTCCTGCATTTTCTTGGAAATGGGCATAAAACGCCTCCGGTATTTCGTATTTCCCACAATATTGAGCAATCGTCGGACATGCTAGAAGAGGAGGGGAGCGACGGCAACAGGTGTTAGCGCAGGATGATCTCAAAGTCCTGCACCAGGATGGGCTCCCTGGTGTTGGCGCCCTGAAGTGAGGCGTTCGTACAGGTCTTCCTCGGTCAGGATGCCGTTGAGGCGGCGAATGAGGAGCCCACCGCGAAAAACGGCGATGCAGGGTGTGCCTGCGATGCGATGACGCCGGGCCCAGGAGCGGTAACCCTCCAGCCCCACGGCGACGGCCCGTAGCCCGCGTTCCGATTCCGCCAGAGCCTGAAGCCGGTCGGCCATCAGTTGCGAGCCGGGATGGAAGGGGTCGGTGACGCAGACCGCCACGAGCCCCGTCGCGGACTGGAGAAATTCTTCAAGGGCCTGCTCTTCCCGATTGAGAGATGGCTTTGATGTCATGGTGCCGTTTCTCCCCCACCGCTGAGGTCCCCGCGCTCCATGCCGAGACGTTTCATGTGGCGGTAGAATGTGGCTTTGTGCATCCCCAGCGAACGCGCGGCTGCCGTAATGTTGCCGCCTGCCTGCCGATAGGCGGCCTGAAGAACATCCGTGGTGATTTCCGCCGGAGGAGTGGGCGGAGGCGGGGCACTGGGAACGTCGATGACGACTTCACCCGGAGGAAGGTACAGGGGCTCGTGTCCCGGCGAAGTCCACCCGGAGGGATCCGGCTGTCTGGGGTCTGCACCGGAGAATCCGGGGGGCGTCTGTGCGGGCTGGTGAGGCGGAATGATCGGCGGGCGGGGCTCGAACAGCGCATCGGCGTTCCAGTCCCCCGGCATCAAATAGTCGCGTTCGGCCACCCACGCGGACAAGGCCCGTGCGCCGATGACGTCACCGGTTGATTCCACGAAAATCCGTTCCATCACGTTGCGTAACTCGCGCACGTTGCCGGGCCACGGGTAGTCCTCAAGGATGCGGAGCGCCTCGGGGCTGAGGCGCTTCACCGTGCGCTTGTAGCGGCGGTTGAAGATGCCGATGAAGTGCTCGACAAGAAGCGGAATATCGCCGACGCGCTCGCGCAAGGGGGGCAGGTGAATGCGGAACACACTGAGGCGATGGTAGAGATCGCTGCGAAAACGGCCTGCGGAGACCGAACGCTCGAGCGTGGCGTTGGTGGCGGCCACGACGCGAACATCGACACGCTGGGCTGTCTCGCCACCGACGCGCTCGATCACCCCATCCTCCAGTGCACGCAGCATCTTGGCCTGCGTGTAGAGTGGCATGTCGCCGATCTCGTCGAGAAAGAGAGTTCCTCCGTCGGCGCGCTCGAATCGCCCCGCATGCTGGCGATGGGCACCGGTGAAGGAGCCCTTCTCGTGGCCAAAGAGCTCGCTCTCAAAAAGCTCGGGTGACAACGCCGTGCAGTTCACGGGAACGAAAGGCCCGTCGGCCCGGGTGCTGCGATCATGCAGTGCACGCGCAACGAGTTCCTTGCCCGTGCCGGTCTCTCCCGTGACGACGACCGGTGCGTGGGCGGAGCCGTAAAGCGAAATGCGGCGGTAGACCTCCAGCATCCGAAGCGACTTGCCCACAAGACCGTGGTAGTTGCCGACGGCGGCCGCACGCTGGCGCTCGCCGACGATCTGCGAGACGTCGCGGACCTCCAGTTGCGCAAGCCCTGTGCGGGGATCCACCGAACCCGCGGCGAGCAGCATCAGCGTGTCGCCGCCCGAAAGAGAAAGCGTCATCAGGAAGTCGTGCAGGGCGAGACCGGCCTCCGCCATGTCCAGCAGCAGCGTTGTGAACTCGTCAAGCGGCCCCCTCCCCTCGTCGTAAGCAACCCGGAGCGGCAACCGCGCCTCGATTCCGAGTGCCGCCATCAACCAGCGGGGCACCCAGAGGAACTCCACCGTCTCCGCATCGCGATCAACACGCGCCTCAAGGCGGTTGACGAGAGGTGAAGGGACGAGAGCCTGGCGGGTTTCGTGTACCATCCGGAAGCAGACCTGCTGGAATACTTTCTCTGGCACAAATGGACGAACCGCCCTCGTGGGGGGAAACCGTAATCAACCTGCGGGAGTGGGGGCCTCCAACGCCCGGCGATGGCGTTCCTTCTCTTCGCGGTCGGGATCATCGAGGCGATGGGTCGCTGGCTCGAGATTCTCGCGCGTGGTCATTCGACCATAACGCAGAAAATAGACCAGCATTCTCAGGTCGTTGAGGATAAAGATCAGACAGGGGATAACGACCAGCGTCAGCACCGTTGCAAAGCCGACACCGGCCGCAATGGTCAGCGCCATCGGGATCAGGAACTGCGCCTGGAAGGAGTCTTCCATGATGAGCGGGGTCAATCCGCCGACGGTGGTGGCGGTCGTAAGAAGAATCGCCCGGAAACGGCGGCAGCCACCATCCACGATCGCGTCAACGAACTTCATCCCATTGGCGAGACGGACGTTGATGGCCTCGATCATCACGATCGCATCGTTCACCACAACGCCCGTCAACGCCACGATGCCGAACATGCTCATCATCGTGAGGTCGAAACCGAGGAAGTAGTGCCCCCACAGAGCGCCAATGACTCCGAACGGCACGGTGACCATGATAACGGCGGGCTGGAGATAGGAGCGGAAGAGCGTCGCGATAATCAGATAGATCGCGAGGACCGCCAACGGAAATCCGATCTTCAAACTGGCGAAGGACTCCTGACTGTCTCGCTTCTCGCCCTCAACAGTTGCCGTAACACCCGGATACTTGGAGGGAATCTCGCTCAGCAAGTCTTCACTGAGTTTCTCGAGAACTTCACTCGGGTTCGCCACCTCGTTGAACACATCGGCCGTGACGCGCACACGGCGCTGGCCGTCCACACGATTGATGGTGGTGTAGCCTTCCTCGACGGCGACCTCCGCCACCGCGTCCAGGGGCACCTCACCACCATCCGCCGTGCGAATGCGAATACTGTCCACATCGCCAAGTGTCCGGCGTTCCTCTTCAGGATAACGCACCCAGACCTTCACCTCGTCGCGGCCCCGCTGGACGCGCACGACTTCGTCGCCGTAGAAGCCCGCGCGAAGCTGACGGGCAAGGTCCACGGTCGTCAGGCCGAGCGAACGCGCCTCGGGCTTCAGTTTCGCACGAAGCTCGCGCTTGCCGGGGCGGAAGTCGTCCTCGATCTGGAAGACACCGTCATACGTGTTGAGCGTGTCCTTGATTTCGCCAGCCGCCGCACGCAGGGCGTCGAGATCGTTGCCGAGCAACCAGACTTCCACGGCCTTGCCGGGAGGGCCTCCCGAGTCGGCTTCGATGCGAACGGCAAGCGCACCGGCAATGGGACCGATCTTCTCCTGCCAGCGGCGAATAATCTCGCGATAGTAGATGCCTCGCTTCTCCGAGTCGATCATCTCGACAAGAATCTGGCCGAAGTTCACCTCCCCCTGCATTCCTTCCACCGCCGAGACCTGTACATCGGGAAGCCCAACACTCGTCTGCATTCCGACGATCAGGGGGTCACCCGACAGCGTCTTTACCTCCCCCTCCAGCTCAAGAAGTGCCTCCTCCATCCGCACGACGGCGTCCTTCGTAACGTCGGCTGGCGTGCCTTCCGGAAATTCGACGCTTGCATAGAGAAAGGACGTATCCAC
Organism: Candidatus Sumerlaeota bacterium; assembly: GCA_030156535.1. Classification (GTDB taxonomy): domain Bacteria; phylum Sumerlaeota; class Sumerlaeia; order SLMS01; family JAHLLQ01; genus JAHCAW01. Next base: position 140,661 of record JASGMJ010000009.1, on the reverse strand, counting down.
CTGGGGGAAGAAGACGAACTTCAACATGCCGCCGTGAATGAGTCCTATTGTAATCAGCAGGATCGCGATGATCCCGGCAAGTGTCGCGTATCGCCAGGAGAGCAGATTGCGCAGGATGGGATGGTAGACGGTATCGACAAATGCCTCGAAGCCATGACTGAACCCGCGGCGGCAGCTCTGGAACCAGCGCTGGAGAAAGAAGCGCGGCTTCGACGGGGTCGTCATGTCAGGCAGGTGATTCAAGTGAGCCGGGAGAATGATCAGCCCCTCGACCAACGAAACCAGCAGCGCGCAAATCACAACCGTCGGAATCACCTTGATGAACTTGCCCATGATGCCTTCGACAAACAGCATCGGAACAAAGGCCACACACGTGGTGAGAACAGCGGCAATCACCGGCATCCCGACTTCTATCACCCCGTTGATCGCCGCCTCAAAAGGGCCGTCGCCGCGCTTGCGATGAACGTAGATGGCCTCGCCGATCACGATGGCGTCGTCCACAATAATGCCGAGCACCATGATCATGGCGAACAGGCTGATCATGTTGAGCGTCTCGCCCATGAGCAGCATGAGAAACAAGGCGCCGGAGAGCGAGATGGGAATACCGAGTGAAACCCAGAAGGCGAGCCGGAAATCGAGGAAAACCCAAAGCAGGAGGAATACCAGCGTGAGACCAATGATGCCGTTGTTGATCAACATGTCCATGCGCTCGGTGATGAAGCGGGAACTGTTGAGCCACAGGTCGAGATGGATCTCCTCGTCCATGCCCTGGGCATGGAGCTCGGCCTTCTTGCCCGCCATGTATTCCTTCACTGCCGCGGCAATGTTCAGGGCATCCTCGTCCTCGTTGTTGAAAATCCAGATGGAGACGGCGGGCATGCCGTTGTAGCGGCAGATGATCTCGTTCTCCACGAAACCGTCGTGGATGGTGGCGATCTGCCCCAGACGCAGGCTGGTGCCATCGGGGTTGGCGAGCAGCACGATATCTGCGTATTCCTTGCCGGAATAGTTGCGTCCCATCGTGCGGATCTTAATTTGTTCGGTGTGGGACTTGATCTCGCCGCCCGGCAGGTTCAGGCTGTTGGCCCGCACGATGTCGGCCACGCGAGCGAGCGTCAGGCCGTAGCGGCGCAGCTTCTCCTCGGAAACCTCGATGGAAATCTCGTAGTCACGCGTCCCCTGGATTTCAACTTGGGAAACTTGCGGGAGCGCCGTGAGGTCGTCCTTGATCTGATCGGCCAGTTGCTTGAGTTGCTCTTCGGGCTGTTCGCCGGCGATGGAAAGAACCATCGTGTTGCGGCGGATGATCATCTCGGAGATCGAGGGCTTCTCCGCGTCGTCGGGAAACGTCAGAATCGAATTGATCCGGTCGCTGATGCGGTCCTTGACGACCTGGACGTCCTCGCCCGTCTTCACCTCGATCATGGCGGTGGCCATGCCCTCGGCCGACGTGGTCGTATAGCGTTTCACGCCCTGAACGCCTTCGATCGCATCCTCGATCTTCAGGCTGATGCCTTCCTCCACTTCCTCGGGGCCTGCTCCCGGATAGGGAACGCGCACGATGACGTTCTCCACGGCAAAGGACGGGAGAACCTCACGGACCATCATGCCGGCGCTGCCAATCCCGGCGAAGACGATCAGCGCGAGAAGCAGGTTGGCGAAGACCGTGTTGCGAACGAAGTAGCCGAGAAGTTTAGCCATGCCGCACCTGGTGAATCAGAGATTTTCGAGGCCCGTGCGGGCCGTGGAGTTGCTGCCCGCAGCGGCTGCCGCAGGCTCGTCCCCAGGGCGAATGGGACGCCCTTCCTCCTGAATCACGGCGGAGGCGTCGAGAAGACTGACTTCCAGATTCATCCCGTCGATGACGCGCGGCGGCCGCGACGTCAGCACGATTGCCTTGTCCTCGATGCCTGAAGCAATGAGCGCCACATCCTGCTGGTAACGGACGATCTCGACGGGGCGCGTGCGGAGTTTGCCGTCCTCACTGATGAGCACGGTCGAATTGGAATCGACGGCGTCGCGGGGAACGGGAATCACGTCTCTGGCGATTCGTCCCGGAATCGCAACTTCGCAGAACATGCCGTCCGTCAGGGGAAACGGCGCGGAGGCATTCGGGTCGAAGTGCGTCGCGTCGATGGCGACGATCACGTGGAACGTGCGCGTGTCGCTGTTGTACGATTCGATGCGATCCAACCGCCCCACATAGGGATGGTCGGACTTGTCATCGGACCACTCGACGGTCACGGGATGCTTCGCGAATTTGCCGACCCAATGGAGGTCGGCGGGATCGCGTTCCACTTCCAGCCAGCGACTGAGCTCGAAGCCGTCGAGCGAAACGGGAATTTCGAGAATGGAGTCGTCGGCGAGCAGCAGCGCTTCCATGCCGGGAGCTACGCGCTGGTCGAGTTCAATGCTCTTCTTCACGATACGGGCATCGTAGGGTGCCCGCACCGTTGTGCGTTCAATGTTGGCGGCGGCGAGATCAACGCGCGCCCGGGCGCTCTTCAGACGGGCTTCGAGCATGCCACGGCGGGTGGGATACAGGGCGAGGGTACGCTCAAGCGCGACGACCTGATCCTGACGCTGGGTAACGGTTCCGCGGACCTGGTCGAGGCGTGCCTCGCTTTCCGCACCACCGGACTGAACGAGCGTGTCGACACGGTCGAGATCGCGCTGCGCCAGTGCGAGATTCTGGCGCGCCAGCTCCAGGCGTTGCGCGTCGCTCTTTTCCTCGACAGCGAGTTGTTCGATCTCCTGCTCGATCTGCGCAACTTCAGCAAGGCTTTGCTCGCGGGCCAGCTCATAGTCGGTGGGATCAATGCGAAAAAGAACGTCGCCCTTCTCGATCACTTTGCCTTCTTCGAGCCGGGGATGCACTTCAACAACCCGTCCTTCCACCTCGGGAACCACCATCGTCGTGCGATGTGGCCGCGCCGTACCATAGCCGTACAGGACGGACTGGACGTTCTGGCGCGTACCGACGATTCCGGTGGCGCTGGCAACGACTTTCGGTACTTCCCGAACGGGGGGCTCCTTCTTCAAACGGCCCAGGAGTGACTGGCCAACAACGCCTACGGCCAGGATCGCTACCACCAACGCAAGACGTGCCCAAACGGAATGGCGGGCAATCTGCTCTCCCCCGCCTTCACTGGAGGCGGGGGTGTATTGGTTCTCAGTGCTCACGCGTGGGCACCTTTCTTTCCGTGGATTGAACGACCTTGGTCATCCGCTCGGCGAGGTCCACCCACTGGGCGACCTGCTCCGGGCCAATGGTATCGAGAAGGCGCATGATGCGTTCCAGTGTATGATGCTCGTGTGCTTCGACACGGCGGCGGGCATCGGCGGTGAGCCGGAGAATCACGCGGCGCCGGTCCACCGGGTCCTGATCGCGTGTCACCAGCTTCATCTCAACCAAACGGTCCACCATCTCCGAGGCCGCCGGATCAGAAATGTCGAGCATGCGGCTCAGGTCCTTGAGCTGGCAGGGCCCCAGAAGATTGAGCGCGAACAGCGTACGAATCTGCGGGAATGTCGGCGCCTTGCCCATCCCCTGCCAGATGCGGCCTGGGGTTTCGCCACTTGTCAGGTATGCTCTCATGCGCTGCAAGTGTTGATGAATCAGGCGCGCCTGTGCGATCAACTCGGGAGATTGAATGCTGCTCATGATTTTTGGGGGCTCCAAGCCGTGCGGGTGGCATTGGCCGCAGTATCACTCCCACGTCAACCGAACAGTTCGGTCCCCGAATAGTTAGACCACAAAAGCCTGTAAAGCGCCTGCTCTCAGCGTGGCGGAGCAGGAGCGGAGAACTCCCCCAGTCCCGCCGAGGCCAACATTCGCGCCACCAGTCCGCATGGCAGGCCCATCACGTTGAAATAGTCGCCTTCCAGCCGCTCGACGAATGCCCCTGCCTTCCCCTGAATTCCGTAGGCTCCGGCTTTGTCGTGGTGCTCTCCGTTCGCCAGATAATGGTCCAACTCGTGAACTGCAAGTGCTTTGAAGACAACCGCCGTGGTGGAGGAATCGAGCGAGATATCCGCATGCCCGGCACGCGCCAAAGCCAGCCCCGTGATGACGTCATGGGTGCGCCCGGAGAGGCGCATCAGCATCCGGCGCGCATCGGAATCGGAGGACGGCTTGCCGAACAGCAGGCCGTCGAGCGTAACAACGGTATCGGCGGCCAGAACCAGACGCCCCTCTTCGACCCGGGCTGCAACGTCGGCGGCCTTGGCGTAGGCCGCACGAAGAGCGAACGTGCGGGGATGATCGGCGGGGATGATGCTTTCATCGACGGTGGACGGAATCACTTCGAAAGGGACCCCCATGCGTTCGAGCAATTCGCGCCGGCGGGGGGAGCCGGAAGCAAGAACCAGGGTGCTGTGGGGATCTGCCACGTCAGCGTCTCTCCTCAACGGGGGTCTCAAGAACTTCGAGCCGGCGAATCACGGGAGTCGTGTCGGCTTCCAGAACGATCTTCCATCGATCTCCGGCAATGCGGCGGCTCATCAAGGTGCGCGCATTGAAGAGCCACGCCTGGGCGGCGGATTGCTCACTGGGATACTTGCGGAGCAGGTCGCCGACGGTCTGACCGTTGGGGCCGGGGAAAGCGAGGAGCCGGCGGCCGAGTTCCTCGCGTGCGCGCTCGAAGGCAACGCGTTGCGCCGCTGCTTCGGCGAGAATCGTTGCCGACGAGTCGCCCGGCCGGGTTTCTCCCCCGCCACCCGCTGCACGAACCGCCTCCCCGAGTGCGCGCAACTCCACATCGAGTTCCGCCGTCACGGAGTTGCCGTCGCTGCTCTCCTCCCACGTGGGAGTTGCCGCGGCAATCGCCGCCTCAAGTGCGTCAGCCACAGCCGCGTCGCGCTCGGCAAAGCGGGCTACGGTTGCTCTCTCTCCAACCTGAAGCGCACGGAGTTTTTCCCGGGCGCTGGAGCGCGCGCGGTCGCGCGCCAGCAGGCGTGCCGCCGCAAGAGCCAGCGGTTCGCTTTCCTGACGGCGTTGCGCATCAAGATCCACGGTTGCGGAAACCGCCAGCACCTCCCCAGCCCATGCGAGTGATTCCGTACCCGAGGACGCAGCGTCGGAAGCATGCGTCTCTTCAATCGGAGCAACGCCACTGGCGGTGATCAGCGTCGAGGAAGCGGGCTTCACGCACGCGCCCAGCAGGAGAGCGAACAGCAGGACGACAGGAGAAAGGCGCCGCAACGTCATGCGTCTTCCTTCCCCGCGCGAATTGTGCGGCGAATCCGCACCCGCCCCGTGCGGTTGAACTCGGCGGCCTTGCCGTTCAGCCACGTCCACGGCAGCAGCACGGATTGCTGGAAGACGTTGGAGTTGGCGACGTAAATGGAAGTGGCGTCGCTCCCCGAGGCGAGACGCATGATCCGGGGACGTCCTGACTTTCCCGCCGTCACTTCGTCGGTGATTTCCACGCGATCCGCATGGAAGGCAAAGCGGCGGCGGTGGAGAAGCGGGAGCGGGGCCTTGCCGGTGATGAGCACCTTCTGAAGAAGGGCACGCACGGCGTTGGCGCTGAACCTGCCGACCGTCAACGTCATCAGGCGAAACAGGATTTGCTTGAACGGGGTGGGTAGCGGCTGGCGGCGCTGGTGAAAGCGGCTGGTGATACCAATGTGGGAGGCATCCGCCGCAACGTTGACGCGCGCGTTGTTCTGCACGAGATGCGTGACGGCGACGCGGCCATCTTCGAGTTCGGCGATCAGGCCGGTGTCGCTGTGCAGCGCCCCCTCCGGCGTCGTAATCTTGCACGCCCCGCCCTTGTTGGCGGCAACGACAGCGTGGTACGCTGGCGTGCGCACGACGAGCAGGCGGGCCTGCTCGAAGTACGTCGCTTCCTTTTTTTCCGGCAGCACGATGGACGGCTCGCGCTCCGCGCGATGATCGCGCCACGCCTGCATCCAGTCGTAGACATAATGCGCTGCCATGCGGTCGTCGTCGTTGAAGTACCGGGTGCGCCGCGGCATGGCGCGTTCGAGGTAGGTCTGCGCGATCTCCCCCGCCTTGGGGAAGCGATGCGCCATTACCTCGAAGCCGTGCGGGTAAAAGTGGTACGTATTCCGGCTGCCATACTCGCCCGCATAGGAGCCGTCGGGGTGCATGAAGTACCACGCAAAATCAATGGCCCGGCCGAGCGGATCAATCAGGCGTTCATCCTGGCTCTTCTGCCAGAGCTTGGACAGAAAGCTGATGGAGCACGAATGGTAGCCGGGATCGGCGCCTTCGTATTCCTGGAACCAGCCCTCGTCCTTCTGCCAACCGAGCGTGAGATCGCGAAACGCGTTCGATGCCTTGCGGAAACGTTCCTCGCCCGTAAGGATGTAGACGTTGTAGAGCGCGAGGGCGGCAAAGGCCTGATGATTGGCGAGCTGGCCTGTTTCGTTGTGCGTTGCCAGCCAGTCGCCCCGGCGCGCAAAGAACTCGAGATGGCGCTCGTCGCGCAGGCCGAGCTCGATGGCGCTCTCCGTCATTGAGTAGAGTGAGAACACCAGGGCGCCGAGCGCACGCTCGAACGGGAAATAGTCGTCGCATGAACCGTTTCGGTGCGAGGAGACGCGGGCGTAGTCGATGCCGGCCTCGACGAGTTCGCGCAGACGCTCCTTGCCGAAGTACGGATTGCCCGGCATGTCGAGCTTGCACGCGAGAGCAAGGGCCAGAACGTACTCCTGATTCATCCCGCACGGAAAATCCATCGTGCGATAGTGCCAGTAGGAACGATCGAAGCAGCCGTACGTTTTGCTGAACGGGTTCTTGTCAACCATGAGGATCAGGCGTGGGAGGGCGCGAATCGCCTCCCACGCGTACCAATCACGATGCCCCGGTTCGGGGAGCGGAAACGGCTGTTTGATGCTCATCACGGCTTGGCCGGTGCGCTTTCGGGCTTCACGGCCGGCTGCGATGCGGGCTCTGCCTTGGCGGGGGCCTCGGATTCCGCTGCTTCGGGCGCGGGCACTTCTTCCGTCGCCGCAGCGGCGGGCGCTTCGAGGGCCTTCTTCCATTCATCCGAGCCCTTCGGCACGCGGATGATGGTGACAGTCTTGAGTGCCACGTCCTCGATGGGACGCGAAACCTCACGCCCTCTGGGCTGTGCTTTGACGGGGACCTCGCAGATGGTCTTCACGACGTCGCGTCCCTCAACGACTTCACCGAAAATGGCGTAGCCCCCGTCCAACCAGCCGGGCTTGGCGCCCACGTCGGTGATGAAGAACTGCGCCCCGGCCGTGTCGGGGTGTCCTGCATTCGCCATCGCCATCAGGCAGTCCTTGTTGCTGAACTTCAACGACGGAGCAACCTCACCCTTGATGTTGAAGCCCGGGGAACCGCTGCCTGTTGCTGTGGGGTCGCCGCCTTGCAGCATGAAATCGTTGATCACGCGATGGAAGACCGTTCCGTCATAGTAGCCCTTCGTTTCCCGCTTGGCCGGGTCCTTGAACGCCTTGGTCCCCTCGGCGAGGTTCACGAAGTTGCGCACGGTTTCCGGCGCCTCGTCCTCGAAGAAGGAAACGACGATCTTGCCGAAGGAGGTGTCGAGGACGGCGTAGTAGTCCTTGGACTTGTCGAGTTCGGGGCCCTTGGAAGTGACTTCCTGTGCGATGGCCGCGTGCAAAAGGCCAGCGAGGAGGGCAATGCTGAGAAGAACGCGCTTTGTCATTGTTGGCTGTCTCCTTGAGTTTGTAATCGGAAAGCGTCGGGATTCCATCAGCTTACTTGGCCGCCAACTCGTGAATGCGATTCACGGCGTAGGCCGAGGCGGCGGCTTCGCCTTCAAGCGCGAGGCGATCCTCCAACCCTTCCTCGACAAGTTGCCGCAGCAACTCGAACTTCTTCTCGTCGCCCAGCCCCTTGCCGAGCGGCCCTTTGAGTTCGTTTCGCGCCGCCGCGATAACGTGGAGCATCGCCTGGGCGCCCTCGGGAAAGCAACACTGCTCCATGCGCTTGCGCTGGAACTTTGAGTAGGCCGGGCAGAGCCCGTCCGTGGAAATGGTAATCATCAGTTCGCCGCGGCGGATGATCGAGGGAACGATGAAACCGCACAGGTCGGGAACATCGACGACGTTGCACAGAATCCTGCGGCGGTCGCACTCGGTCTTGATGTGCTCGTGCAGGGCGCGGTCGTTTGTCGCGGCAAAGACGATGACGGGTTCGTTGAGGTCGGCATCGACGAAAGGACGTTCATGCAGTTGCACGCGCTCCTCGTCATACAAGCGGCGAACGTCGGGACTCGCTTCGCGGGCGACGATGGTGACGCGGGCACCGTACTCCAGAAGCCCTTCGGCCTTGCGCGAAGCGATGGCTCCCCCGCCAACGACAAGGGCGGGGGCGCCTTCGATGTTCATCATGACCGGGTAGTACTTGGGCACGCGCGGCCTCCGTTGAGGAATTAGAGTCCGTCGCCGTCGAGCAGGTTCCCCAAGCCTCCGAGAATCGAGCCTTCCCCCTGGCGGCGTCCGCCGGTCTGCGGCGCGGCCGCGTAGATACGGCTGGCAAGGCGGCTGAACGGAAGCGACTGGAGGAAAACGCGTCCCGGCCCCGTGACAACGGCGAGGAAGAGCCCTTCACCGCCGAAAAGAGCCGTCTTGATGCTGCCGACCATCTGGATGTCGTACGAGACACTTTCCTGGAAGGCGACCAGACAGCCCGTGTCCACGCGCATCTGCTGGCCGGGAGCGAGATCGTAGTAGTGAATCATGCCGCCGGCGTGGACGAAGGAAAGGCCGTCGCCGCTCAGTTTTTGGAGAATGAATCCCTCGCCGCCGAACAGCCCCGCGCCGAAGCGTTTCGTGAACGCAATGTTCACGTCGATGCCCATGGCGGAACAGAGGTAGCTGTCCTTCTGGCAGAGCATCGGGCCGTACTGCGAGAGGTCCATCGGGATGATCTTGCCGGGATAGGGAGCGGCAAAGCCGACGCGCTGCTTTCCCTGCCCCTGATTGGTGAACGTCGTCAGGAAGAGACTCTCGCCCGTCAACATGCGCTTGCCGGCGGAGAAGAGCTTGCCCATCAGGCCCCCTTCCTTGTTGGCGCCCATGACGCTTTGCATCTCAATGCCTTGGTCCATGAACATCATGGCGCCGGCTTCCGAGACGACTGTTTCGCCGGGATCGAGGATGATCTCGACGAACTGCATGTCGTCGCCGCGGACTTCGTACTCAATTTCGTGAGCCTTGCCTGCCATGCAGCACCTCCGGGTGGGAATGGATTCGGGCGGATGCAACGAGCATACCCGGTTTATCCGGCGACAAGTGCCGCCACGCGGTCGCCGATCTCGTCGGTTCCCTTGCCTGTTTCGCCAATATTCAGACCCGGCAGTTCGCCGCACACCTTTGCGACGGCGCCTTCGATGGCATTGGCTGCGTCGGCCACGCCAAGATGACGCAGCATCATCGCCCCCGCGTTGATGCACGCGAGCGGGTTGATGACGTTCTGGCCGGTGAACTGGGGCGCGGAACCGCCAACGGGCTCGAACATCGAAACGCCGCCCACGTCGGGATTCAGGTTTCCGGAGGCCGAAATGCCCAGACCGCCCTGGATGATCGCCCCCACGTCGGTGATGATGTCACCGAACATGTTGTCCGTCACGATGACGTCGTACATCTCGGGCGCCATCACCATGTACATGCAGCAGGCATCGACGTGGTGGTAGTTGCGCTTCACGGCGGGGAATTCCTTCGGCCCCATTTCGTTGAAGGCGCGTTCCCACAAGTCGAAGGCATACGTGAGCACGTTGGTCTTGCCGACGAGCGTGAGCTGCTTGCGCTGGCGTTCCTTCGCGATGTTGAAGGCGTAGCGCAGGCAGCGATCGACGCCCTTGCGCGTGTTGATGGATTCCTGGATGGCGACTTCGTCGGGCGTGCCCTTCTTCAGGTTGCCGCCCGCACCGGCATAAAGGCCCTCGGTGTTCTCGCGGACGACGACGAAGTCGATGTGCTCGGCGCCCTTGTTGGCGAGCGGGCTCTTGACACCCGGATAGAGCTTCACGGGGCGCAGGTTGATGTACTGATCGAGTTCAAAACGCAGACGCAGCAGGATGCCTTTCTCCAGAATGCCGGGCTTCACGTCTGGATGCCCGATGGCGGAGAGGTAAATGGCGTCCTGGGCACGAAGCTCTTCGAGCACGGAATCGGGGAGTACCTCGCCGGTGCGCAAGTAGCGCTCGCCGCCGAGATCGTAGTCCTCGCGCGCATAGGAAAAGCCGTACTTTTTGGCGGCCACGTCGAGAACCTTCAGGCCCTCGCGCATGACTTCCGGTCCGGTGCCGTCACCGTGAATAACTGCAATCTTGAAGCTCTTGGACATAGCCGTGGCATCCTCATGAGAAATGGCGGAGGACGGTGCCCCGGGAAGCAAGGGGCGGGCAAGGAGAGATGAAAGGAGCGGACCTTTCCGTTCCTCGCGGCTCGCGGTTTGCGGTTCGAAGAACAGAGCCAACAGGGGCGCCCGATCCCCGGGACAGCGATGCCCCCTGGAACGAGCCACGTGAGTCTCCAAATCCCTTTGACCGTCGGAGCCGGGGAGGGAAGCCTGTCCCCATGGACTGGCGGAACTCCCCTGATCCGCGCGAGGCGGTAAATGACTGGCAACGGCTCCACCGGATGATCCGGGCGGACTGGAGGCGCATGGAAACCGACGAGTTTCTCGTCGAGTTCGCGCTTTCAATCTTCTGCGCCCTGCTGCTCTTCGCCCTGATCGCCGGCGGCATGGAGCTGGGGTTTGTTCTGTACGGACTCTGATATCGGGCCGAGGAGTGGGGAATGAGCTTCAAGACGATTCTGGCCGCCTGTGTGGTGGCCGTCATGTTGTCCGGGACCGGATGCGCCAAAAGGCAGGCACCGGCACCAGCGGAGGCGTCACCGAATCCCTTTGGCATTATGGGGTTCCAGTACAGCCACGCGAAGCCGGACCCCGCTGCCCTGCAAGAGGCTGATGCCTTCATGGACCTCTATCTCCTGACAGGTTCACGATGGGACCGTCGGGATCTTTGGTGGGGACTTGTCCAGCCCGAACCCGACCGCTGGGAATGGGATTACTTCGACGCAGCCGTCCAGGATTTTCGTGATGCCAACGTAAATCCTGTGATTATTCTGTGCTATGGTTCCGCGTGGAAGCAGGATGCTCCCGCGACCGAGGAGGAGATCCAGCAGTTTGGCGAGTACGTCTATCGCATGGTGGACCGCTATAAGGACCACGTGAAGCACTGGGAAATCTGGAACGAGCCGAATATCCTGCCGTTCTGGGCCCCAAAGCCCAACGTCGCCCACTACACACGCCTCCTTCAGGTCAGCTACGAGCGCGCCAAGCAGGCCGACCCGGACTGCGTGATCCTCGGCGGGGCTCTGGCAGGCGCGGATGAACGCTTCGTGCGCGGGATGTACGCCAATGGGGCGAAGGGTTATTTTGATGTTCTCTCCTATCACACTTACGGCAACGACCCGACAGAAGCCAGGCAGCGCCGCGAAATCGACATCCTTCGCCGCATCATGCGCGAGAACGATGACGAGAAGCCCCTTTGGATCACGGAGACGGGAATCTACACGGGCCCGGCAGGCGTCACGGAAGCGCAGCAGGCCGAGCGCATGATCCGCAGCGAGGTTCTCTGGGTCTCGCACGGCGTGGAACGTGTCTTTCAACTGACTCTGAAAGACTGGACCGGCGACGAGAACGCGGCGGATGCCAAATCGTTCCGTGGCCTGGTGCGAGCCGACGGTTCGCCCAAGCCTTCCTTCTGGGCGCATCGCCTGCTCTCCAGGCAGTTGGGGAACGCTGAGTTTTTGGGACGCTGGACGCCCAGGCCCGATGTGGAGGGCTTTCTCTTTGCACGACCGGATGCCGATGTTCTCGTACTCTGGAGTGACGAGGAAGCTTCTGACTACCAAACACCGGAAGGCCTGCCACTGGACAGCGCAGCGGTGGTCGAACAGCGGTTGGCACGGACGGCCGACGCCGGGGGAATGATCATCTCGCGGTTGAGCACCGCTCCCGTTGCCAATGACACGGACGGCTTTGGCCCCGTGTTCCTCGAAGGCACTGGCCCGGCACTTCGCGAGGTCGTTCGCCACACTATGCGGCGGGCGGACGGAGAGTACCTGGGAGTTTTGGACGTTGTCCCGGGCGAAGTAGTGCCGTTTCCCTGCGCCACCGGCGGACAGACATCAGCCCTGCGCTTCCCGGAGGGCGCGCCCATCTTCTGGGGACGCGATCAGTGGCTCGTCAAAGTGCCCGAAGGCACCCCCACCGGTCTGCTGGATGTCACCGGGCACATCGTCATCGATGGCGTGGAGTACCCGGTCAGCTATCGCCTGAACGTTCTTCCACCGATCAATGCGCGCTTCCCCGCGCTTTCGCGCACGGCACTTCCCCAAGGTGAAGTGCTGCTTGAAGTCAGCAACAGAACGGCCAGCCAAAGAACGGCTTCCGTGGAATTCACCTTCCCGCATTTCGCGCCAATCACCGTTCCGCTCGGTCTCCCCGCGCAGGCATTGGCAACGGCCAGCGCGGCGGTGGATTGGACAACGATCCAACCCGGCGAATCCTTTCCAATCTCGGCGAAGGTCCGTTCCAACGAAGCCGTGACAGAAGCCTCCACAACGCTCCTTCCGATTCCCGTGCCGTTTCTGGAAACCCAACCGACCATTGACGGAAATCTGTCCGAATGGAAGAGCCGGACTCCGGTGCTTCATCCCTCGTGGTTCACGGAAGTCGACTTTAATCCCAATCGAGCGGGTGGCGCGCAGGATGTCTCCATCGAAGGCTGGCTCGGGTGGGACAGCGAGGCGCTCTACATCGCCATTGAAGTGACGGACGACGCTCTCATTTTTCCCTTCTCAACCGTGTTCTGGGATTACGATTCCCTGCAGATCGCACTCGATGTTCTGAACGATGCAGAGGAAGGCGAGACGTTTGACGAAAATGACTACGAGTTCGAGATCGCCAGGATGCGCGACGGCACGAACTGGCTCTATCCCGGGCACTTTCCCGAAGGCCGCATCGCCTCCATTGTCGAGAAGGAATGCACCATCGCCATCCACGCCGATGAATCGGCCGGGCGCGTGTCCTATGAACTGCGCATCCCTGCGGCTGTGATCGATCCGGCCATCATGGAACCGGGCCGGATCATGGGCTTCAACGTCATCCACAACGATACGGACGAAGACCAACCCGGTGCGCGCGAGGGGTGGATCGAACTCACCCCCGGCATTGGCTGGGGCAAAGAACCGTGGTACTTTGCCGATTTGATCCTCTGGCCGAAAGGCGTGGCGCTCCCTACGCCTTGATGCAGCTATTGCGCAGCGTGCCGAGCTTCTCGATCTCGACTTCCACCATGTCACCCGGCTTGAGGAAGACCTGGGGCTCGCGGTAGAGCCCCACGCCGCCCGGCGTACCCGTCGAAATAACATCACCCGGTTCGAGTGTGATGACGGCAGAGATGTGCTGGATGAGTTCCTCGATTCCGAAGACGAGGTGCTTGGTGTTCGACGACTGCATGACCTTGCCGTTGAGCTTGAGGCGAACGGCGAGGCTGCCGGGATTTTCGACTTCGTCGGGCGTGACGAGGAATGGCCCGCACGGACCCGCGCCGTCGAATCCCTTGGCGCGCGACCACTGGCGCTCGCGCGCCTGGAGCGCCCGCGCTGAAACGTCGTTGACGATCATGTAGCCCGCAACGTGCGCCATGGCGTGGCGTTTCTTGACGCGCCTGGCCGTCTTGCCAATGACGAAGGCGAACTCCGCTTCGTAGTCGATTTGCTCGTCGGCTTTCAGGGGAAGCGGGATCTCCGCGCCATGCCCGATGAGCGAGGTGGCGAACTTGTTGAAGACGATGGGGAACTCGGGGATGGGCCTGTTCTGCTCCTCGCAATGATCGCGATAGTTCAGACCAATACAGAGGAACTTGCCGGGACGGCGCACGGGCGGCAGATACGTCACGTCACCCGAAGGGATGAGAAACGGAAATCCGTCCTCGGCGTTGCCAACGATCTGCTTGGGGGAATCCGCAATGGCCTGGAGCAGCTTGCGGAGTTGCTTTTCCGAATGGGGAAGCCCCTGGAGGTAGACAAGGAGATCGTCGAAGTAGGCGCGCTGGGCTGGACGCAGACCCATGCGTGCCGCCGCCACAGAGAGGCGCAGTATCTTGTTCTTGATGAGAATGCCAAAGAAGGGATCGAGATCCCCTGTGCGAACGGTGCAAAGCCTCATGCTTGTTGGGTCCTTCTTGTGTGGTAGCGCTCAAAAAAGCTTCGAAGACGAGAAATCAATCGGACTTGCCCGGCTCCCCGCGATGCCGCTTCGCGAGTGCCAGAGCGGCCTCGAAAGTCGTCAGGTACTTGATGTTCTCACGGCGCAGAACCTCGCGCGCGACACGGCCTCCGAAATCCTTTCTGTCACGGCTGACGAAGGCCTTTAGTTCTTCAGAAAGTGTTCGGGCATGGCGGATGACGGTTGCAAGCAGGAGAGCATCTGAGAAACGGAGTTCGTACTCAAGCTCGAACTCCGCAGCGTCTCCACAGGCAAGATAAGGTGTAGGCAAGGCCCCATCGAAGCGAAGCAGTTTTTCAACTGTTTGTTCCAGGCGCCACTCTTCGTGCTTCCGAACAGCATGCATTCTGCTATCCAGTTTTCCGATCAAATCGGTCAGTCCGCTTTCGATTGCATAGCGCCCTAATTCGCGCTGCTGCTTTTGCAAACTCACCAGCAATGGAAGGCGCTCTTGGTGATGGTATCCAATGTTGGCCGCTGCCTCACCAATACAGTGCGCCGGGCAGAAAAGGCGCAAACGGCTGCGGTCACTGCCGAGTAGCAGCAGTTCCTCGGCTTCCTGAGCGTGGTCTTGTTGCCGCGCGATTTCCAGGAGGAAATTGGTCTCCACGTAGAGGATCACGCCGCTGCCTCGGGAAGCACGAGAGACCCCTGAATGTCGTCGATGAATCCACAGGCAGCCAACAGGTCTTCGGTCTCCCGGCCTCCTGTTTCCTGCCCATCTGCAACTCGGCTGACCAAGCCAAGCAACCAGCGAAAGACAAGGGACTCGAATTCAGGCCTGCTCGGCCGTTCTCTTCCACTTCGGTCGAAGTAGCCAGTCACGATGGGGGCCATGGGGAAACTCAGGCGTGGCGGAGCAGGAGGGGCGATGGCATCGTCCTGCATCCACAGGTACCCCTGCTCGGGAGTGAGCAGGAGGAAGTACCTTGGCCGCACCGGGAGAGAGGCGAGCAGGGAAGAACGATATTCGGCCGCTTCCTCAGCAGACCACGGGTCTCTGGACGCCTTGATCTCGATGATGGCCATAAGTCCTTTGACCTCATCGCGGAGAACAATGTCGAATTGCATACAACTCCTCCTGTCCGGGGCCATCAAATCTGGCCCAGACTACGGATTCATTGGTGTGAGGTTACGAAAATCGGGATGCGCAGGCAAGTGCAGAACGGAGTCAGTGAACCTCAGTAGCGCCATTGCGCGGCTTGCCCCAGTGGACCATGAAATCGGTGACAGGGCGGCCGCCAATCAGGTGCTCGCGAATGATGCGTTCGAGCACCATCGGAGTGCACGAGTGATACCAGGTCCCCTCGGGGTAGACGACGGCATGAGGCGCCGGGCCCTCCACCTTGGGCGTGCCCATGCGAGCCTGCAAGACTTTGCCGTGATCCTCGATGTGCAACTCGCTGAGCCGGTGCTCCAGGTAGCCCCACGCTTCGGAGAGCAACTGGCGTTCCTCGTGCGTTGAATTCTCAGGGCTTGCACAGAGGAAAATGTGCCGCTGGGTGAGCGGGATACCGATCTTCTGGGCCAGATCGTTCAAGCAGGGTTCCATGATCACTCGGCGGGGCTCAGGAATAGCGGAGCGCTTCCACGGGGTTGAGCCTGGCCGCCTGTAATGCAGGAATCAGGCCCGCAATCAGACAGATAAGGAACGAGCAAATACAGATGGAGGCGATCGTCGTGAAATCGACGAGCACAGGCAGCCGGTCGAGTCCGTAGACAGCACCGGGGAGTTGGAAGATTTTGTGGATGTCCTTGTCGACGAAGCGGCAAAGCCACAGCCCGAACGCCGTCCCGAGCGACGTTCCCACCAGTCCGATGAAGGCACCGTGAAAAAGGAACACGCGCAGGATCATCGCCTTGGTGGCGCCCATGCTCTTCAGGATGCCAATCTCGCGCGTCTTCTGGGTCACAACCATGACCAGCGTGCCGACGATATTGAGCGAAGCGACGAGCACGATCATCAGCAGAATGATGAACATGGCGATTTTCTCGGTCTTCAGCGCGGCAAAGAACTCGCGGTTAAAGCTCTCCCAAGTAATCAGGTAGGAGTTTCGCGGCAGTTGCCCGGCAAGTTGCTCGGCAATGCGCGTCGCCTCGTAGGCATCCTTCACCTTCATGTGGACGACCGGGATCTTCCCGGAAGTCAGGTACAGACTCTGGGCCGTCTCGATGTTCGTATAGGCGAAGAAGGAGTCCACGTCGTGGAGGCCCGTCTCCATGATACCGACAACCTTGAGCGGAATCCATTTGGGCGTGGGCCCGCGCGCTGTCACGACCGTCTTGCCGAAGATGTGAATCGTGTCTCCAACAACGATGCCGGCCTGGCGGGCGAGTTCGCTGCCGACAACGATCTCGTTGCGCCCGGGGACTGCCTGCCCGGGGACGCCGGGGCTCGTCTCGATGACGCTGGCCATCAGATTCGTCACCTTGTTTTCCCGCGTCGGGTCGATGCCGTAGATGCGGATGCCGTGCTGCTTCTGCGAGGCGCTGACCTGAACCTGGAAGAACGTCTCGCGGCGGATCAGCGGCGATGCCGCCACGATCCCGGGAGTGCTTTCCGCAAGCTTCATGATCTGCTCGGCCTGGGCCTCGCTGAACTCCGCGTCGGGATCGAAGTAGTCCGCGCGGACCTCAACGTGCCCGAACACCCCCATGATGCGGTCGAGGAAAATGCTGTCGAATCCGTTCATCACCGAGATCACGACGACGAGCGCCATCACGCCCACGGAAACGCCCAACACGGAAACCACCGTGATGAGGCTGACGAGCGAGCCACTTTCCCGGGAGATCAGATAGCGTTTGCTGATGAAGCTCTCGAACCCGGCGTCAATCAGGCGTGAGAGAAGAAAGCGGCGGAGTTTCAGTCCGTAGAAGAAGAGCACGCCGAGCACGGCGGACGCACCAATCGACACGACCAGGCCAACCCAGTCGTCGCGATGCCGCGTTGGCCCCCACCCTTCGAGCGCGAGCTTGAAGTAGCTCGGCTCCTTGACGGCCATCACGTAGCCGACGATCAAAACGATGAGCTTCACAACAATGTCGAGCAGCGCCACGCCAAACACGAGAAAGAGGGCGAGCAGAAGCAGGTCCATCAAGAAGCCACCCACGCGCCCAAGAAACGTGGACGTGGGTGTTCGGCGGTTCGTGATGCTGGGGACGGTTGTTTCGCTCACGTTTTCTCCGGCTGTTGCTCGGTGGTGCTGGCGTCATCCTCTGATGGAGCGGCGGAGCCGGTTGTTCCCGAATCGGGGCGCATCAGGGGAAACAGGATCACGTCGCGGATGGAGGCGCTGCCGGTGGCGAGCATCGCATAGCGGTCGATGCCAACGCCAAGTCCGGCGGTCGGCGGCATTCCGTACTCGAGAGCGCGAACGTAGTCCTCGTCGATCACGCCCACGGCCTCGGCGTCGCCCGCCTTGCGGCGCTCCACCTGCTCGGCAAAGCGCCCGTACTGCTCGGCCGGATCGTTGAGCTCGCTGAAGCCATTGGCGATTTCCATGCAGTTCGCATAGAGTTCAAAGCGATCAGTCACTTCGGGATCGTCGTCCTTGGACTTTGCCAGGGGCGAAATCGCCTTGGGGAACTCGGTGATGAACGTCGGCTCGACAAGGTGCTGCTCCACGTTTTCCTCGAACAGATGCACGATGGCATCCACGGGGGTGGAGATTTCATCAGGCACGTGCAATCCGTTGGCGGCTTTCTTCACTTCCCCCAGAGACATGCTCCAGTTGACGTCGATGCCGCAAAACTTCGCGAGCGCTCCGATGATGGAGATGCGCGGCCAGGGACGGCGCGCGAGATCGAATTCGGCGCCGCCGAGCGTAATCACCGTCGTTCCGAGCGCCGCGCGGATCGGCTCGGTCAGCAGCTCCTCGACAAAGTCCATCAGCAGGCTGGCGTTCCAGCCGCCGGCATACAGTTCCAGCATCGTGAACTCGGGGTTGTGCTGGGTGGAGATGCCTTCGTTGCGGAAGTTGCGGTTGATCTCATAGACGCGGTGCATCCCGCCGACCACGAGGCGCTTGAGGTACAACTCCGGCGCGATGCGCAGGTACAAATCCATGTCGAGCGTGTTGTGGTGCGTGACGAACGGACGCGCTGCGGCGCCGCCATACAGCGGCTGCATCATGGGCGTTTCGACTTCCATGAAGTCGTTGCCATCGAGAAAGCGCCGCATGGCACTTACCAGCCGGGAGCGAACCTTGAAGGTTTCCATCACTTCGGGGTTCACGATGAGATCGACGTAACGCTGGCGGTAGCGAACCTCCTTGTCCGTGAGGCCATGCCACTTTTCGGGGAGCGGGCGCGTGTTCTTGCAAAGCAGCGCGAGATTCGCAGCTTCGACGGTGGTCTCGCCCGTCTTCGTGCGAAACAGCGTGCCGGTCACTCCCACGAGATCGCCCGTGTCGAGAAACTGCTTGTAGGTCTCGAAGCTCTCCTCGTCGGTGTTCTTCTTATTGATGAAAATCTGGATGCTGCCGGAACGGTCGGTGACGTGGAAGAAGGCGGACTTGCCGAAGGCGCGAATGGGGCCAACGCGCCCCATGATCCTGACGACCTTGCCGGGCTGGTCGATGTAGTCGGCCTCATTGGCCAGAATGTCTGCGGCAAGATGCGTGCAGTCGAAGAAGGCCGGGTAGGGATTGCGGCCTGCGGCGCGCAGGGCGGCGACCTTCTCGTAGCGCACCTCGTTGAGGTGGGAATGGTCGGGCAGAAAGGGAAACGACTGGCTCATCGGAATGCCTGAGAATTGGAGTCAACCGTTCGACGGTTCGCCGAACAATTCGCGCGCCCGCTGTTGGGCTCGCTCGCGGGCAGGCGCAAGGAGTTGTTCTTCAGCGCGGGCGCGGGCCTCACGCGTTTCCGCCTCGGCGGCATTTCCGGCGGCGGCCAGATACTCGAGCGCCTCGGCGTACCGGTCCTCCTCCAGAGCCGCCAAACCCAGATGGATCTGGGCGATGTCGTTTTCCGGATTCCCCACGGAAAGTTCCTGGCTGAAGAGTTCCAGGGCGCGGGCGCGTTCGCCTGCCTGCCACCACGAACGCCCCGCCAGCGCCCGCGTGTCGCGCACCCGCGGATTGGCCGCAACGCTGCGCTCGAAGTGAAGGGCGGATTCCTCGAAGTCTCCGGCGTTGAAGTACGCCTGCCCGAGCCGAAGCTCGAAGTTCTGCGTCCCATAGGCACCCGGCCAGCGGCGGCCATATTCGAGATAAACGTCGAGCACCTCGCCGTGCTCCCCCGCTGCAGCGAGTGCCTCGGCTTGCTGCAGCATCTCCTCGCGCACCCGGCTGTCGCCCCCGAGCGCGGCAAACCCGATGAGGATGACGGCCTCCGCCGCCAGAAAAAGCACCAAGTAGAGTCGAATCCACGTCTGGCGGGACCAGGCAGCGGGACGGACCTCCGAGGCGGGGGCCTGAGCGTGCTCCACCGCTGCGGGGGCGACTCCGGAAGGGGGTGGAACTCTGCGTCTGCGGCGGGCCAAGGACGACATCCCAATGAGGCTGACGAGAGGCAAACAGATCGCACCGGGCAGACACAACGGAAAACGGGGCGGCAAGGCGCTGGCTAACTTCATTGGCGAGAGAGTTCTTTATCATCGACGGCGGTGGCAGCGTTTTGACCTTGACGCGCCGGGGAAGATCGCACTTCCTTGTAAAGCCTTCGGGGCTGACAGCCAGCTTTCAGAGGCCGAAATGGATGATGGCATGAGCGCGGAAGACCAGATTCCCGAGCAGGATCCACTGGACAGGATTGTCCGTATTGGTCAGCTGATCGACCTTTATGGCGGCCTGCTGACCGAACGCCAGCACACGTTCATCCAGCTGCACTACGAAGAGGATCTTTCGTTCGGCGAAATCGCGAAGACCTACGAAGTCTCGCGCCAGGCCATTCATGACGCCGTGAAGCACGCCGAGAAGGCGCTGGACGACTACGAGGAGAAACTCCGCCTGCTGGATCGCGGGTACACGAAGACGGGTGACGGGAGCGAAGCCGCCTCCGGAAGCCCCAATTCAGGCTCCGATGCTCCCCCGCCACCGGCGACTCTGGTGACGGCCGCCCGCGAAACAGTCGGCCAGCTCCGCGAACTGGAGGACCGCCTGCGCCGCAGTGGCGGGATTATCTACAACGCGGACGGCGTGGTGCGCGAGCTCGGGGAAATCGCCCAGCGGCTGGACGGCGTTCTTCCGCCCCAATAGCAGAATTTACAGAGTCACGGCCATTTCGCGGCGGCAACGCAGCGCGGGGCCAAGAATACGAGACTGAGAAAACGACCGCATGTTCGAGACACTTGGCGACAAGTTCGAGGGAATCTTCCGGAAGCTCCGGGGGCAGAAATCCCTGTCTGAAGACAACATCAAGGAGGCGATGCGCGAAGTGCGCATGGCGCTTCTTGAGGCGGACGTCAACTATCTGATCGTCAAAGAATTCGTTTCGCGCGTTCGCGAGACCGCCGTTGGCCAGGAAATCGTCAAGGGAGTCGACCCTGCCCAGCAGCTCTTCTACATCGTCCACAAGGAACTCGTGCGGATGATGGAGGGCGAGGCGGAGACCGACAAGCCATTCGCCGTCCAACCCGCCAAAGAAAACAACATCATGCTGCTGGGCCTGCAGGGCGCCGGCAAGACGACGTTCTGCGGCAAGCTGGCCCGGTGGATTGAGAAGGAAGGCTGCAAGCCGCTGCTGGTGGCCTGCGACGTTTACCGCCCGGCAGCCATTGAGCAACTCAAGCAGGTCGGCGGCGGACTCGGCATCCCGGTCTTCGAGATGGGGACCGAGACACCCCCGCTGAAGATCGTGCAGGAAGCCCGCAAGTGGGCCCGCGAGAATCACCGCGACACGCTGCTCATCGATACGGCCGGCCGGCTCCACATTGACGAAGTGAAGATGGAGGAGCTGCAGGGAATCCGCGACACGATTAAGCCGGACTACGTGTTCCTGGTCGCCGATGCCATGACGGGGCAGGATGCGGTCAACTCGGCGAAGTCGTTCAACGACGAAATCGGGATCGACGGCGTCTGCCTGACCAAGCTGGACGGCGATGCGCGCGGTGGCGCCGCGCTCTCGATCAAGGCGGTGACGGGCAAACCGGTTGTCTTCGTCGGCGTAGGCGAGAAGCCCGACGACCTGGAGCGCTTCCATCCCGACCGCGTGGCCCAGCGCATCCTTGGCATGGGCGACGTTTCCTCACTCGTCGAAAAGGCCCAGGAGGCCATCGACGAAACGGAAGCGGAAAGCCTGCGAGAGAAGCTTGGAGAAGGTAAGTTTACCTACGATGACTTCATCAAGCAGATGAAGATGATCAACCGGATGGGGTCGTTGAAGGGACTGCTCGGAATGCTGCCGGGCGTGGGAAACATGCTGCGTGACGTGGACAACGACGCGCTGAAGAAGGAATTCGGCCGCGTCGAGGCGATCATTCTTTCCATGACCAAGCAGGAGCGCGATAATCCTGATTTGATCCGCACGGACGGCCGCCGCCGCGACCGCATCGCCAAAGGTTCGGGGCACACGCTCAAGCAGGTGAACGATCTCGTCCGCCAGTTCGAGCAGATGCGCGCCATGATGCAGCAGATGGCTGGGGGCGGCGGAATGCTCGGCGGCCTGAAGGGGATGATGGGGAAAGGCGCGAAAGGCGGCGAGACTCCCTCGCCCGATGCCTTTGGCCCCGGCGCAATGCCCCAGGAAATGCCTCAGCCGGGCTCGCGTGAGTACAAGGAATACAGGCGCCAATTGAAACAAATGAAGCAACTGGAGCGGCAAAGCCGCCCGACAACCGCACCCCTGCCGCGGAATCAGCGCAAACGGCAGAGAAAAAAGAATCGGTAAAACCCCTGGAAACAGGTTTCACAACAACAAGCCAACTCAAAGAAATGGAAGGAGTTCCACAACATGGTCAAGATTCGTCTGACCCGTATCGGCCGCAAGAAAGCCCCCTACTATCGCGTGATCGTGGCGGACAGCCGCCGCGCCCGCGACGGCAAGTTCATTGAGATCATCGGACGCTACCAGCCGCTGAACAAGAACGAAGAGCAGCAGGTTGTTTGCGACGCCGATCGCGCGCTGTATTGGCTCCACAATGGCGCCCAGCCGACGGACACGGTCCGCGCGCTGCTTCGCCGTCAGGGCATTCTCAAGCGTTTCCATGAGGAGAAGGTGGCCGCAAAGAAGGAAAACCAGGCGAAGTGACGCGCCTGGTACTTCGGGAGTTCTTCACAACTTCAGGGGCGTTTTTTTCTTGCACGTCTTCCCCTGCTCCCGCCCTGATGCGGCGCAATTGATCCCGCTGAAGCTGTTCGCCGCGCAGCATACGGCACTTTCCCGTTCCAGGAGACGAAACTGATGTACGAGGAACCCAACCTGAAGGAACTTGTCGAGTTTATCGCCAAAGCCCTTGTGGATGAACCCGAAAAGGTCAGCGTGACGGCCGTCGAAAGTGACACCAGCATCATCGTGGAGCTGCACGTCTGCCCCGAAGACGTTGGCAAAGTCATCGGCAAGAGCGGCCAGACGGCCAAGGCGCTGAGAAAAATCCTGAGCGCCGCCGCTACCAAGCATAAGAAGAAGTCGCTGCTTCAAATCGTGGAGTAACTCGTTGGGCGAACCGGAACAGGCCTCCGGCCAGTCGTGGGTCATGGTTGCTCTCGTCCTGCGTCCTCACGGGCTCAAGGGCGTGATGCGCCTGAAGCCCATGACCAGGCAGGCGGAGGAATTGATTGATGCTCCCGTGGAGAAGTTCCACGTGCGTCAGGGACGGAAGATTTCCGGACCCCTGACGCGCGAGGAGTTCTGGATGGGGAACAAGATTCTCTATGCCCGCTTTGCCGAAGTCCCCGACCGCACGGCGGCCGAGCAATTCGTCAACGGCGAACTGCTGATCCGGGAGGAAGACCTCTGGGAACAACCCGAGGAGACGTACTACATCCATGATCTTGAGGGAATGGATGTCGTCGATCATGCCACGGGAACTGTCCTCGGGAGCGTCCGAACAGCGCAGGAGGGCACGGCACACGATTTCCTGATCCTCGATCTGGAGGGCGTGGCCGGGAGTGACACGCTTCTGCCACTGATCCCCCTCTACGTCCCGGAAGTCAACGTCACGGCCCGCAAGGTGCGGGTGAACATTCCCGACGGATTGCTGGACCTCTAGCGATGCCGACTGGATTCCTGCTCAGCCTGCGCCCGAAGCAGTGGATCAAGAATCTGCTGGTCTTCGCGGGGTTGGTCTTTGCGCGCCGCTGGGACGACCCGGCTTCCATTGTGTGCGCCCTGGCGGGATTCGCGATTTTCTGCGCCCTCAGCGGCGTCGTCTATATCCATAACGACATCATGGACGTTGCGCAGGACCGCGAACATCCGCGCAAGCGCCTGCGTCCGATCGCTGCGGGGCGGATTTCGCCCGCCGTAGCCGGGACGGGAGCCGCGTTGCTGGCCATTGCCGCTCTGGGGGGGAGCTTCCTCTTCCTGCCCAGGCCGTTCTTCTGGCTGGCGCTGCTGTACCTGCTCCTGACGGCGACCTACTCGGCTTGGCTGAAGCACATTGTCATCCTCGACATCCTGGTTCTGGCCCTGGGCTTTGTCGTCCGGGCCCTGGCGGGGATCGAGGTGATCCAGATTCACCCTGAGAACCCGGTGGAAGTGACTTCCTACTTCCTGCTGACGACGCTGTTTCTGGCCCTGTTCCTTGCGACGGCCAAGCGGCGCAGCGAGTTGCTGACGCTGGGGGAAGAGGCGGTCTCGCACCGGCGCGTGCTGGGCGAGTACTCCCCTGCCTTTCTGGACCTGATGCTGGGAATCGTGACGACAGGAACGCTTTTCAGCTATGCCTTGTGGGCAACCCAGGGGCAGTTTGCCAGCAGCGGTGCCGAAAGCATACAGGGCGTGGAAAACACCTACCTGCTGGTGCTGACGATGCCGTTTGTGCTCTATGGTGTGTTTCGATACTTGTGGCTGGCATGTCAGCAGCAGGAGGGGGGAGCGCCGGAACTGGTGCTCCTGCAGGATAAACCGCTGCTGGCCACGGTCTTCTTTTGGGCCGTAACCGTGGTTGCAGTCCTGGCCTCCCTGTCGTAAACGGCCGCAAATCTCTTTGGGAACCGGAGCACTGCTCGCGGCCCCCGAACGAGGCAGAAGGAATGGCGGATAAACTGAAAGTGGGCGTGGTGGGCGTCGGACATCTGGGCCAGCACCACGCGCGCAATTATGCCCAGAGCGAGAACGCGCAACTGGTTTATGTGTGCGATGCCAACGGCCATCAGGGGCGCAAAATCGCGCGCGCCTGGGGGGCCAAGGCCACCAAGAAGTACACGGATCTGATCGGCAAGGTGGACGCAGTCAGCATCGCGACACCGACGGTCGATCACTTCGAAATCGCGAAAACGCTCCTTGAAAACGGCGTCCACTGCCTGGTGGAGAAGCCGATCACGACGAACGTCAAGGACGCGGCCAAGCTCTCGGTGATCGCCGCGCGCAATAACCTGGTCCTTCAAGTCGGCCACATCGAGCACTTCAATGTCGGCGTCCAGAAGTTCAAGGAATACCTGACCACGCCGTTGTTCATCGAGTGCCATCGCCTTGGGCCCTTCGATCCCCGCGTCAAGGATATCGGCGTGGTGATGGACCTGATGATCCACGACGTGGACATCATTCTGCGGATCGTGAACTCGCCCATC
This sequence comes from Candidatus Sumerlaeota bacterium, assembly GCA_030156535.1. Lineage (GTDB taxonomy): Bacteria > Sumerlaeota > Sumerlaeia > SLMS01 > JAHLLQ01 > JAHCAW01. The sequence goes on along the minus strand of JASGMJ010000009.1, from coordinate 115,719 downwards.
GAGTCCATCGAGGCCACAGGCGTCCCGATCCTGACGGACAAGGAAGACATCGCCAGCGCCCGCATCAAGTTCACGAGCGGCTGCATCGCGAATATTACGTGCTCGCGTGTAACGCCCAAGCCCATGCGCAAGCTGCGCGTCTTCCAGGAGAACGCCTACATCTCGCTGGATTACCAGAAGCAGACGATGGAGATTCATCAGCGCTTCAAGAAGCGCAGCAACCTGACAGGTGAGCTCCCCTACTTCATCCAGACGAAGAAGGTGCGGGTGAAACGCAAGGAACCGCTGAAGCTGGAGATCGAGCACTTCCTGGATTGCGTGCGCGTCGGACGTGTTCCTCAAACGACGGGTGAGCAGGCCATGGAGGCGCTCGACATTGTCATCAAGATCACGGAAATGATCCGCGAACAGCGCGTGCCTTTGTACAACAACGAGAAGCTGGTCGACCTGACCCAGCGGTTCCGCGATTCCAGTATCGCACCGGATTGACCAACCCTTCCCCCGCAGGGACGCCCGAAGTGACGCCCACTCCTGAGAACGAGCGCCCCATCAAGCTGTTTGTCATCGCCGGCGAAAACTCCGGCGACGTGCATGGCAGCAACCTGTTCAAGGCGCTCTTCCGCAAGGACCCCACGATCCGTGCTTACGGACTGGGCGGCCCGTTGCTCGATGAGGTTGGGGTCAAGCTGAAGGCCAACATTGTCGAGGACCTGGCGATCATTGGCTTCGTCGGCGTTGTGACGAACTTCCCCGAGATTCGCCGCCTGTTCTACAACACGGTGCATTTCCTCGACAAGTTCCGGCCGGACGCCCTGGTGCTCGTCGATTACCCGGGGTTCAACATCCGCATCGCGGAGAAGGCCAAGAACCTCGGGATTCCGGTGATCTGGTACATCAGTCCGCAAATCTGGGCGTGGCATCGCAGCCGCCTGTACAAGCTGGCGCGCATCGTTGACCGGATGATCGTCATTTTCCCCTTTGAAGTGGGTTTGTACCGCGAGGAGGGGGTGGATGTCGTCCACGTGGGCCATCCGCTGTTCGACGTCATCAAGGTTGATCTGACGCGCGAGCAGGTGTGTGCGGAGTTCGGGTTGGACGCGTCGCGTCCGTTGATCGGCCTGATCCCGGGGAGCCGCCGCAAGGAGGTGCGCCAGTTTCTGCCGATCATGCTGGAAGGCGTGAAGCGCTATCACGAAATTGATCCGCAGGCCCAATTCGTCATTGTGCAGGCGACAACGATTTCCGATGATACGATTGAGTCAGCCATCGCGCGCGCGGAACTCGATTTCAAGCCATTGGTGGTCAATCGCCTTCGCTACAGTGTGCGCAACAGTTGCGATTTCTCCTGGGTGAAGTCGGGGACTTCGACGCTGGAGGCTGCGATTCTCGGGACGCCGATGCTGATCGTCTATCGCGTGAATTCGCTGACGTGGCTGATCGGCAAACAGGTCTTTACGATCGGGCACATTGGCCTGCCCAACATCGTGGCGGGCGACCGCATCGTTCCGGAGTTGCTGCAGGACGAGTTCACACCGCGCAACCTCGCGGAGAAGACACACCATTATCTTTCCAACCCGGACGAGTACGCGCGCATGGTCTCCGACCTGCAGGACGTGAAGGAAAAACTCGGAGGAGACGGCGCTTCCGACAGGGCGGCAGATGCCGTTCTGGAGCTCGTTCGCGAAAGACGCGGCAACGAGGTACAGGAAACCGGCAGCGACTGGGAAGAAGATTTCGACAAGCTCGGGAGAACCGAAAAATGAGTACAGGGCGGCTTCCCATCATCGCCATCGTCGGCCGTCCAAACGTGGGCAAATCGACGTTGTTCAATCGCATTCTCGGCGAGCGCAAAGCGCTCGTCCACGACCGGCCGGGCATGACCCGCGACCGCCATTACGGACGCGCGCAACACGCCAACAAGCCGTTCATCCTGATCGATACGGGCGGCTACGAGGATTCGACGGACTCTCCGATGCTGCGCCTCATGCGCGAGCAAAGCATCATCGCCATTGAAGAGGCGGACCGCATCATCTTCCTGACAGAGGAGAGCGTCCCGAGTGATCCCATCGACGCGGAGATCATTCAGCGTCTGCGCATGAGCGGGAAGCCTTTCTTCCTCGCCGTCAACAAGGCCGACAACCAGACGCAGGAAACCCAGGCGATCGCCGATTTTTCGATGTACGGCCTCGACACGGTTTACCCCGTCTCTGCCTTGCATGGCCGCGGGATTCTCGATCTGCTCGACGACGTCACCGAAGGCTTTTCAACGGCGGACCCAACAGTGGGAATGGACCGCACCGGGCCAATCCGCGTCGCTATTGTGGGCCGCCAGAACGCCGGCAAGTCCACGCTGACGAACAGGTTGCTGGGCCAGAACCGGATGATCGCCTCGGACGAACCCGGGACGACCCGAGACTCCATCGACAGCGAAGTGGAAGTCGAAGGGCAGCCGTACACGCTGATCGACACAGCGGGAATCCGGCGCCGCGGCAAGATCGAGCGCGGCGCGGAGAAACTCTCTGTCCATTCGTCTTTCTCGGCAATCGAGCGCGCCGAAGTGGCCCTGCTCATCGTTGACATTTCCGAGGGCGTGACGACCCAGGACCTGCACATCGCCGGCTATACGCAGGAGGCGGGGCGCTCTCTCATCATTGTGCTCAACAAGTGGGACACTGTGGCGGACCGCGAGAATTACGGTGCCCACATCAAGAAGGTGCGCGAGGAATTCAAGGCCTTCAAGTGGGCGCCCATCATCACGATTTCCGCAATGACAGGACAGCGGGCCCACAAGCTGTGGGGCCTGATCCAGCATTGCGCCGAGCAGTATCGCCGCGAGTTCCAGACCGCCGAACTCAATCGCGTGCTCAAGCAGGCGATGAGCTACCTTTCGCCTCCAATCGTCAGCGGCAAGCAGTTGCGCATCAAGTACGTGACGCAAACGGGCTACTGCCCGCCGGCACTGACGTTCTTCATGAACGATCCGAAGCTGATGCACTTCAGCTACGAGCGCTTCTTGCAGAACCAGTTCCGGATGCACCTTGCGATCGACGCGACTCCGCTGCGCTTTCGTTACAAGAAGAAGATGGACGAGTGGGAGGACGTGGCCACGCGGCGCAGGGAGGCACGCGCCTCCCAAACTCCTGAAGAGCCGGTCGCAATCGACATCGACGATGACTTCGAGGCCGAGTTCTTTCAGGAAGACGGCGAAGAACAGTAAACATCCGGGGAGTGAAGACAATGAGCAGCATTGGGGAACTCGAGCCACGCGCCGTCTGGCGTTACTTCCAGGCATTGGCGGCGATTCCGCGCCCGTCGGAACGAGAGGAGGGGGTGCGTGCCTTCCTGATCGAAACGGCCCGTCAAAAGGGTTGGCAGTCCCAAACCGACGGCGCCGGGAATGTGCTCCTGCGCGTTCCCGCAAGCGAAGGCCGAGACAAGGCGCCGATCGTTGTTTTGCAGGCCCACATGGACATGGTGACGATCAAGGCACCCGGCAGCTCGCACGATTTCGACAAGGACCCGATCCGCCTGGTGCTGGGGGAGCACTACGGTGAATCGATCGTTCACGCGGACGGCACGACGCTCGGCGCGGACAACGGCATGGGCCTGTGTGCCGCACTGGCGCTCGCCGATTCGCCTGATCTTCCCCACGGGCCTCTCGAGATTCTCGCGACGGTGAACGAAGAGTCGGGTATGTCCGGGGCCCATGGCCTCGATGCTTCGATGGTTCACGGCCGAACGTTACTGAACCTCGACAGCGAGGAGGACGACGCGCTGTACGTGGGATGCGTCGGCGGCGCTTCGGGATGGCTGGACTGGACGCGGGCTCTGCAACCCGTTCCTGCCGACTGGCTGACGCTGGAGATCGTCGTCGACGGACTGCGTGGCGGACATTCGGGTTTGGAGATTCACGAGTCGCGCGGCAACGCCATCCTGGTGCTGGCGCGGCTGCTGCAGCGGCTGCCCACGGGCGAATGGCGGCTTGCTTCGTGCTCGGGCGGTTCCCGGACGAATGCCATCCCCCGGGATGCGCGCTGCACGGTGGCAGTTTCTCCCGCACTGGAGAGCATCGCCGGGAGTCTGGCGCAGGCGATTCGCGATGAAGTCCGGGTTCTTCTGGGCCCCCATGGGTCTGGACTGGAGATTGAGGTGCTCCGTGCAGACGTGCCTGCGAGCGAGGCGTGGAACAGCGCGGACAGCGACGCCTTCGCCGATGCCACGGCGATGCTGCCCCATGGCGTGCTGGCCCACGACGAGCACGACCCTCGAATTCTGGAAACGTCGTGCAATGTGGCGTTGCTGCGGGAGACCCGCGAGAACGGCCGCTTCGGAGTTGAAGCGGAAATCTCGATCCGCTCGCTCCGGCAGGAGAAGCTCGCCGAAGTCGTCGCCCACCTGGAGCGCGAGGCCAAGCGCACGGGCGCAGGCTTTCGCGGCAAGTTCCGTTACCCGCCCTGGCAGCCGGACCACGATTCTCCCCTGCTCCAAACGGCACGCACCGTCTATGAGCAACTGTTCGGCGCCGCCCCGCGCGTGGCGACAATCCATGGCGGCCTGGAAACCGGAATCATTGGCGACAAGATCCCCGGAATCCGGATGATTTCGTTCGGTCCCCGGATCGAGGAACCCCATACGCCGGAGGAACGGGTCTTTGTCCGCTCGGTCGCCAAGTTCTGGAAGATGCTGATAACCATGGCGGACAAACTCTCACAACCCTGAGGCAGCGGCTTGTGGCTTGGCGTTGACGGCCCGGCCCCTCTCCGAGCATGACTGCGCCGAAGGTTCCGCAACCGGAGACGACCGTGCCCCTGAAATTACGCCCCTGCCTTCAGCACCTCGCTGCCGCACTTGCCGTGCTGGGCACCCTGCCCGCCGCTGCCCAGACGTTTTCCTACAAGGCCCAGCGTGCAGCCATTCCCGACAACAGCACGGACGGAGTCGAGATTCCGATCACTGTTTCGGGAGTTTCGGGCACGATTCAGGACCTCGATGTGTCGCTCGATGCAGGCGGCCTGCCGACGACGGTGGTGGAAGACACGAACAACGGCATTGATCATCCGTATGTGAGCGACTTGCGCCTGGTGCTCGTCTCGCCTGCGGGGACGGAGGTTGTGCTGGCCGACCGCGTGCCCGCCAACGAGACCGACCGCAATTTCGCTTCTACGATTTTCGACGACGCCGCAGCCGTTTCGATCCAGAAAGCGCGCGGCCAGGCTCCCTTCGCGGGACGCTTTCGCCCGGCGGACGAACTGGCCCTCTTCAACGGTGAGGTGGCCACCGGCACGTGGAAACTCAAAGTCTTTGATCTCGAAGCGGGCGACACGGGCGGTGTGAACCGCTGGTCGCTGCACTTCAAGATGTCCGGAACCTCCTTCCCCACCCCACCGGTGGTGGAAGTGACGGCGCCGCCGATGGACCGCACGCTGGCGAATACGCTGCAAAGCGTCGTCGTGGCAGGGCGCGCGGCGGACTACGACGGGACGGTGGGGCAAGTGCTCTACCGTCTGGTTCCTCCGGGCGTCGATCCGGCAACGGTGCCGTGGCGCAATCCGGCCAACGATTCGGGCAACTGGTCGGCGTGGAGTTTCACAGCCGATCTGGAAGTCGGCGCAAATGTCGTCGAGATGCTCGCGATCGACGCTGCGGGGCGCGAAAGCGCCTATGCACGCCGCATCCTGAATCGCGACGAACCGGTCTACAACGGTGCCAAGCCCGACTTTGCTGGCATGGACGGAACGACCGACGTCAATGTGGCCCTGACGCGCTCGACGGGTGTGACACCGAGCACGCGCTGGCTCGCACAGTCGGGCCTGAGGACGGACCTGCCGACGGGTTGGCTGACGCTGGCATGCGATTTCACGGGCGATGGCTATGCCGACCTGGTTGCCGTCGATCCGCAGGGGGATCTCTACACGGCACGCAACACGGGGCAGAATTCCATCGAAACGCCCGTCAAGACCGCGGCCGATTTCGTTTTCAACGAGTACGACGGGTGGAGCCTGTTTGCTGGCGACTGCAACGGCGACGGACGCCAGGACCTCGTGCAGATCACACCGGTTGACGGAGCCGTGTATGTGGCGGCGAGCAACGGTCTGGGATTCGATACGCCGGTGCTCTGGGGCGAGACGGGCTTTCAGCACCGGCCGAATGAGGAGCACTGGGTCTCGGTCGGCGACGTGAATGCCGACGGCAAGGCCGATCTCGTGTACCTCAGCCCCACGGGCGTTCTCTCCGTCGCTCTTGCTTCGGCGGCGACGTTCGACCTCCCGGCTGTCTGGGCGGACACGGGATTCTTCCGCTCCTACCGGGGAACAACGATCGACCCCCAGTCCGCGACTCCGGCGTTTCTCTGCGACCCGAACGGTGACAGCCGCATGGACGTCGGCTTCCTCGACAACAACGGGGTTGTCTGGTTCGCAATCTCGAACGGTGCGTCGTTTTCGGCTCCACAGAATTGGGGAACAACGAGTCTCGTTTACGCGCCCTACCTTGGCTTTGGCTGGCACATTTTCGCGGGCGACATCAATGGCGACGCGATGATGGACGTTGTGCAGTTCAGCCAGTTTGGCGATATCAGGGTCGCTCTCTCCACGGGCAATCGGATCGAGGACCCCGGCGCCAACATCTTCGCCACTCCGGGGTTCCGCCACACGGTGCTTGGACCGGACCGCATTCTGATCGGCAACTTCGGGGACTGAGGCCTACGCCCCGCGCCCAAACGTCGCGCTCTCCGGATGCACGCTTCCGCGCCGCACGAGGCGGTCGTTCGCAGCGAGGTGCTCCAGAATCATCCAGACACGTTCGGTATGCTCGGGGGCCTCCAGTACCTCGGCCCACTCGTCGGCCGTGCGCATTTCACCGGGCTCGGCGTCGATGGCTCCGAGAAGACGCCGCTGGAGTGCGAGCACTTCGCCCGCGGCCTTCTTGCCCGCTTCCACGCCGGGCTGGTGGTAGGCGTTGATGTTGACCAGCGTGGCGTACAGGCCAACCGCGCGTTCGAAGAGAGCGATGAGCTTGCCGACCGTTGCGGCATCAACCTGCTGCACGGTGATTGTCATGGATTCGCGTGCCTTTTCCGAAAGCGCGTCGCGCGTACCCAGCAGGAACCCGTTGAGATAATCGCCCGTGGTCGCCTGCGGCTCGACTTCCATGGAAGTTCCGGCGCGGTCCTTCAGCACCTCGATGAAGACGACGAAGAAGTTGTTCACGCCTTCGCGCAACTGCTGCACGTAGGCGTGCTGATCCGTGGACCCTTTGTTGCCGTAGACGGCGATGCCCTGATTCACGACGCGGCCGTCGAGGTCGAGCTCCTTGCCGAGTGATTCCATGACAAGTTGCTGGAGGTACTTGCTGAAGAGTTCAAGGCGGTCCTTGTAGGGCAGGACCACCATGTCCTTCTCGCCACGCCCGTTCGTCGCGTGGTGCCACATGAGGGCCAGCAGAGCAGCGGGGTTCGAGCGCGTGGTGGTCGAGCGCGTGGCCTCGTCCATGGCGGCGGCACCCGCGAGCATCGCGTCGATGTCGATGCCCTGGAGCGCGGCGGGGAGCAGGCCGACGGCGCTCATCTCGCTCGTCCGGCCGCCGATGTAGTCGAACATCGGAATGCGGGCGAGCCAGCCTTCCTTCTCCGCCACGGCGTCGAGCTGACTCCCCTCGCCTGTAATCGCGATGGCCTGCTTGGCAAAATCGAGCCCGGCCGCCTTGAAGGCCCTTTGGGTCTCGACCATGCCGTTGCGGGTTTCCTTGGTGCCACCCGACTTGCTGATGACAAGGACCAGAGTTTTCGCCAGCGCGGAACCGAGCTGCGCCAGGACGAGGTCGATGCCGTCGGGGTCGGTGTTGTCGATGAAGTAGGTGCGCATCTTGTCAGCAGGCGTGCGGAGCGCGGCGCCAACGAACTGGGGGCCGAGAGCGCTGCCGCCGATACCGACGACGAGGACGTTCTCGAACTTACCGCCCGCGGGAGGAGCAATCGCGCCGGAGTGAACGGCCGAGGCGGTTTTCTTGACGAGAGCGAGAGCCCGCTCGGTCTCGCGGCGCGGTCCTTCCGGAGCGATAGCGGGATTGCGCAACCAGTAGTGCCCCACCTGCCGGTTCTCGTCGGGGTTGGCGATGGCGCCCGCTTCGAGCTTTGCCATGGCCTTGAAGGCGTGCTGGATGGGCTCCTCCATGCGGTCGAGGAAGTCCTCGGGAAAGGCCATGCGGCTGATGTCGAGACGCAGACCGAGACCTTCCGGCGCACAGAGGAGTTCCTTGTAACGCTGCCAGGACGAGACACTCATGGGGGGGCACCTTTCCGTTCGGGAGTCGCATTCGGAGTACCCCCGGCCGTCCGGCGGCGCAAGAACGACAAAGGGCTGCTTGACCTTTGCCTCACACCGCCCGACCTTATCCGGTGTGGATCAGATTCGCGGAGGAACACTGATATTGTGAAAATTCTGAAGCCCTTCCTTGCCCTTCTGGCGCTGCTCGCCGGTGCCTTCGCCTCCGTACAGGCCCAGGACACAACTCCCCCTGTTATTCAGCACACCAAACCCGCTGAACCCGTCCTTGTCCCCGTCGACAGCATCACGTTCGAAGCGACCATCACGGACGAAAGTGCCATTGTCGACACACCATTCTTCTACCGTGTTGCTACCGAAACGACGTTCCATAGCACGTCACTTCAGAATGCGGGAGGCTCCCTTTTCTCCGTGACCCTTCCGGGTCCGCAGGCAGCTTCGAGCGACTGGGAGTATTATTTCGAAGCAGAGGACTCTCAGGGAAACCGTTCCAACCTCGGAACGGCACAGGATCCGTTTACGCTGAGCTTCCAGTATGTTCCTCCAACTATCGAACTGAGTCAGACGACGCTCTCGAAGACGATCGAAATGGGCGCCAATGCACCGAACGAAATCTTCACCGTGCGCAACAGCGGCCGAGGGACGCTGAACTATACCGTGTCAGAAACTTCCACGTGGCTGTCCGTGTCGCCGGCTGCTGGCTCTTCCACGGGTGAGGCGGATACGATCACGGTATCCTTTGATGCAGGAAATCTTTCGCCTGGCAACTACACCGCCAGGATCACGGTTTCCGCACCGGAAGCGACGAATTCCCCGCAATATATCGCCGTTTCCCTCGAAGTCCTGTTTCCCACAGCGCCGGATCTCCTGCGCAGCTACGGCTTCGATCAGGACGCGGAGGGATGGTCCTACGTCGCGAGCACTGTTTTCCGCGAACCCTTCACGATGGTGAACCCAGGGTACCTGGGTCTTGCCAGCGACGACGACAACGACGAGACCTACGGATATTTTGTCTCGCCCGCGAATGCCCTGGAGATGCTGCCTTTCGATCCGATGGCCGACTCCACGCAGACAGGCGCACTTTGGGAGCGCCAGGGCCCGCACTATCTCCTGCGCTACTGGGTGCGCCGTGCCGTGGCGGATCGCAATCTGGCGCCCACCCTGCGCCTGAGAGCGAACTCGAAGAATTTCGAGTCCTATCACTCGCTCATCATGCCAAGCGTCAACGATGCCAGCGGCATTCCGGACATCTATGAGTCCCAGCCGATCGACCTGCTGATCCACCCGCATCCCCTGATGTATGAACAGGCGGCTCAGGACCGTACCTATTACGTTTCCGCAGACATCATCAATGCCGACCAGACCAGCACACCAGGAGGCGACGCGATCAATGGCGGGTACCTGATCGACCGGGTGGAAATCTACGTCGTGCCGCTTGAAAGCATCGAGTACGTCGCCCCCGTGAAAGACTGGGACTTCGAGACGGCGACCCAATTTGACGACTGGCAGTTCTTCACTTACAGCCAGTTTGTTGCACCGGATTCAGCAACAGGAAGCGGGGCCCTCCAGATGTCCGCCCCCGATCCGGACGGTGCACACGGCAATTGGCAGAACCTCCCCGGAACACTGACGGCCGACCTGACAGGACAGAGCGGAGCCCTGTTCGTCCGGGCACGTGCCCGCCTCGGCGCGGACGAACCCAGCGGATACAAGGTGCCCGAGCAGCGCCTGCGAATCATGCCCACCGACTTCACAACCGTTGCGGAGACGGGGATTCTGGACATCAGTAGCGCCACATTCGTCCCGCGTCTGAATGAAGATCGCTACGTGTATTCCTACCTGCCGGTCCCAGCCAAGGCGGCAGGAGGCAGTCTCGACATGCATGCCGCCTGGGATTTGCTCAGTTTCGAGGCCTTCGCGACACCCAGCGACAGGATTTTGTTTGAAACGTCGGACAAGACGATTTACCTTCAGGACTTACAGGTGGACTTGATCCGGATTCAGAACTACCCTCCGGCAAACCCCTGAGAGGACCCAATCCTTCCTTTCTACCGGAAACCCGGTCCGTTATCCCGCCGGGATCGGAGCCGGTAGAAGACTCGGAACCCGTCCCCCGCATCAGCGGTTGGGCGGGTTCTGTCATTAGGGGGCAAAGGGATCGAAGGCCGGGGGCGGCGGCGCACCGGCGTTTTCCAGGGCCTCCACGAAGGATTCCAGCCGAACCACGCGGAAGATGCCGCCGCGCGGATGGCCCCGTTTCTCCGAGATCCCATACGGATCACCGTACAGGACACGCTTGAGGCGCGGAAGGGTGAAGGAATCAAAGGCCTCGCCCACCTCGATCCCGATCCAGCGGCGCCCCATCTTCTGGGCCGTGGCCGCTGTCGTCCCCGAACCGAGAAAGAAATCAAGCACCCAGTCGCCCGGCTCGGAGGTCGCTTCGATCATGCGTTCGAGAAGGTTCTCGTTCTTCTGGGTCAGCTGCTGGCTTCCAGCCTTCTCGCGCGAGAAGCTCATGATCTGGATGGAAGCGAGCGGATCGGCCTCGGAACAGTTCCACGTGTCGTCGAGAGGAATGCCCTTGCCGGCCGGCTTGCCACTCCCCCGCCGCACATAGCCCGGCGGGTAGGGAAGGTAGACTTTGCGAAAAAAGGGACGGGGGGCTTTGGCGAAGTGGTAGATCGTCTCGTGGTTGCGGATGAACTTGCGCGCGCGGGACTTGAAGCCGGAAATCCAGCCAATCCGCCAGATGATTTCGGTGATGTACGCGAGGCGCGCTTCGAGCAGCAGCTTCAGGTGTTCCTTCTCGTTGTAGTCAATGTGGGCAAAGAAGGAACCGTCGGACGCGAGAAGCGACAGCGCCGCGTCGATCCGGTTGGCCATGAACGTCAGCCAGACGGCACGCTCGTAGGCGTCACGGTAGAGGAATCGCCCATCCTCGGTATTGAAGGGAGGATCGATGTAGACGGTTCGGACCCTGCCCTCGAAGTGCGGCGCGAGCAGGCGAAGGGCATCGAGGTTGTCGGCATGCAGGAGAAGGCCATCGAGGCACTGATCGAGCGGAGCGAGCGAGGAGAGCAACTCACTGGCAAGCTGTTCGTCGAGCACCCCGGTGTCCACGGGGAGACCGGGGTGGGCAACGGCGAGAGCGGACGGCGTCATGGAGGCCGCATCGACGCCATGATCGCGCAGCCAGGCCTCCTGTTGGGATTCTGCGGCCACGACGCGCGGCAGGAGCGCGGAAGGAACGCGGTCGAGAGACACGTACCACCGCGACTCGGTCACGCGGCGCAGTTGATGAAAGAGGCCGAGAAGACCTTCTTCCGCGTCGGCAAAGACACGGAAAAGCTGCTGAGCGGCGGTGCCCTCCGGAGCGAGGGCGGTAAGATGAGTCCGCAGGTTGGGACAGAGGAAGAGATCGCCGAGACCGCTCCCGCGTGAGGCACCGGGGACGAGGATCTGGTGCTCGTTCGCCCAGTGAAACGCGACGGTCTCATCGGGTGCGGCGCACGGTGGCTCGTGAAACGAACGCCGCACCGCGCCGGGGCGTGCGGGAAAGTGTTTGTCGAGAAGCGCCGCCAGGGCCGCCGAGTCCGCCTGCTTCAGCCGGGTACTCTCAAGGAGAGCCAGCGCTGCGGCACGATGAGGCGCCAGCACACGCGCGAGGCCGGGGTACTCTCCGGCGGGGAGGATTTCTTCGACCACCGCACGCAGCGGACAGCCCGGAGGCGTGGAAGGCCGTCGGGACATCAGACGCGCCAGAAGATGCGGCGGCGGTACATCCAAAGAAGCACCAGAAACCAGAAGGCGATGTAGCTGGAGGTGAAGAGCCACGAGCCCCAGAAGCGCCCGGCGAGATCCGTCCAGAAGAACAGCAGGGCCTTCCACAACGTCACGGTCTGCTCGACGCCATCGCTCCCCACCCACTTGGTCGTCCATTCCTGCACGGTGTGAACGCGCACCATGATGGAAATGAAGTAGGCCGTAATGGCATTCATTCCGTAGACGACAAACGGAAACGCCCACTTGCGAAAGCCGAGCACGTCGATGATGCCGTGGAACGCACCGAGGACAATGGCCCCGAGCCCGCCGGCAAACAGAATGTACGACGGCGTCCAGACGGCCTTGCTCATTTCAAGGTCGAAATGCCACAGGAGCCCGAGCACTGCCAAAACCGAACCCACGGCGAAGAGAGTCTTCGTCTGCGCGATGGGCTTGATGGATGAGTCGCGAAGGCGGTCGCCGAACCATGTGCCGGTGATGACAAGAGCCGAGGCGGGAAAGACGGAAAGAATTCCGGCGAGATGATAGGGACGGAGGCGGTTGTTGATCCAGGCAATGGCATTGGCGTCGGCATCGAACGAGCCGGCCTCCAGCCCCGGAAGCGGAATGAAGCGAATCAGTATCCAGTAGAGCACCAGCGACGCGGCAGCCACGGCAAAGCGAACGCGCCGGGGAGTCTCGTACAGCATGGCAGCCACAAAGAAGGCGAGACCGATGAGCTGGAGCACGTTCATGCCAACGTGAATGCGCTTGTGGATGCTGCAATCGATCAGGACTCCCATCAACACGAGCAGGACGGCGCGGCGGGCACACTTGAGTGCGTACTGGCCAAGCCCCGCCTCGGGATTGCGTTTGCGAAAGGACGCGGCGGAAAACGGCAGCGACACTCCCATGATGAACAGGAACCAGGGGAAGATCATGTCGCAGAACGTAACGAAATCCCCCCAGGCAGCATGACGGAACTGGGCGGGAAAGGCCTCGTCATAGCCTGCATTGTTCACGAACAGCATGGCGACGATCGTGAATCCGCGGAAAGCATCAAGGGAGACGAGACGTTGAGGAGTAGCGGGAAGAGCTTGGGCCATTGCTTACACTGCCTGTCGAGGTACGGATGGAGCGCGGCAGCCAGGCGCGCGAAACGAGTTGAACAACAGAAACAGAAAACTCTTCAAATCAGTGTATTACGATTCTCCTGAACCGCGAAACTGCAGGACACGCAGGCAGGCGTCCGCGATGACGGTGGAGTGCTGGACCAATGGCCCCTGAACGCGTTTGTACCGGTGCCCAATCGCCGTCTGCATGACAATACCCAGCAGAATCTGAGCGCTCAATGCAACATCCTGCTTTGGGATTTCCCCTTTCTTGACTGCCTTCTTGAGCACGCCCATGATGACTTCGACCGGGTTTTCCATGTCGCCGCGAACGTTTTCGAGCAGGACGTGCTGGACGAGCAGGACAAAGCGGAAGCCCTTGGGATCGTCGTCGTAGAAGGTGAAGAATCCCCGGATCATCGCGCGAATCTTCTGGTCAACGGACTCGCCCGACTCCTGGGCCTGGGCGAGAAGTTCGGCGATGCGCTCGAAGTACTGAAAGAAGAGCGAGCGGACCAGGTCGTCCTTGCTCGCATGGTGGCGATAGAGAGCCCCTTCGGTGACGCCAGCCTTCTCGGCAATCATGCGGATGCTGGTGCCGTCGATGCCGTGCTCGGCGAAGAGTTCCAGGGCGGAACGTTCAATGATGGCTTTCTTGCGGGGTGGGCGTCCCATGAGCAGAGGTCCGGCTGTGGAGTACCTTCTCCGCAACAGTGCCGCCCCGGGACGCAGGCGACAACAGGTAAACGCCCCCTTACGCTAATTTGAGATGCAGGCTCCTTGACCCACGGGAACCCGTTGGTCCACAAGAAGCGCCCCCGCGCTGCCGCCTGAGGCGGGAACCTCTCCAGGAGACACGCATCCGTGACCGTTCGCGTCCGTTTTGCCCCTTCGCCGACCGGCTTTCTTCATGTTGGCGGCGCCCGCACGGCCCTCTATAACTGGCTCTGGGCCCGCAAGAACGAAGGCGGGGTCATGATCCTGCGCATCGAGGACACCGACGCCGAACGCAGCACCGATGAGTCCATCGCACAGATTCTCGACTCCCTGCGCTGGCTGGGCATTGACTGGGATGAGGGGCCCTTCTTTCAGAGCCGCCGCGCCGACATCTACACGGCGGCCCTCAAGCGCCTGATCGCCAGCGGCCACGCCTACCGCGCCTTCGAGACGCCCGAGGAACTTGAGGAGATGCGCGCCACCGCTATGGCGGAAGGACGTGATCCGGTCTACGACCGCCGTTCCCTGAATCTGGACGAGGCGACAGTTCAACGTTATCTTGAAGAGAAGCGCCCTTACGTCTGGCGTTTCAAGGTTCCGGAGGGCGAAACCGTCGTTCCCGAAACGCTGCTGGGCGACGCGGAGGGCTGCCGTTTCGAGAACGCGCGGCTTGGCGATTTCGCGCTCACCCGCTCGGGGACGGACGACGAATGGGGCCTGCCACTCTACAATTTCTGCTGTGCCGTCGATGACGCCGACATGTCGATCACTCATGTGATCCGCGGCTCGGACCACCTGACGAACACCGCCCGCCAGATGATGGTTCTCAATGCCCTGGGCGCGCCGATTCCGACGTACACGCATTTGCCGCTGATCCTGAAGGCGGGCAAGAAGATGAGCAAGAGGGACGGAGACGCGGACCCGCGTTTTCCGGTCTCCGTTTCCGCGCGCCGGGACCGCGGGTACCTGCCGGAAGCCACGATGAATTTCATCGCGCTGCTGGGCTGGAGTCTCGACGACAAGGCCGAGTTCTTCTCGCGCCAGGAACTCATCGAGGCCTTCACGCTGGAGGGACTTTCCAAGTCAAACGCGAACTTCGACGAGGACAAGTACCTGCACATGAACGCGTGGTACTTGCGCAACCTGCCGAGGGAGGACGTGACGGCACGCGTGCGCAAGGTGCTCGACGAAGCGGGATACAAGACCGCCGAGCACGATGCCCAATGGATCGACACGATCATCGGCCACGTGATTGAGCGCTGCCGGTTGCTGACGGAATTTCCTGCCGCCGTATCCTACTTTTTCAAGGCCCCCGAGGCCTTCGAGGAAAAGGGCGTGAAGAAGATCTTCAAGGGTGACGCGGCTCCCCTGCTTCGGGAAGCTGCCGCCGTGATCGAGGGCCTTTCGCCTTTCGACGCCGCCACTCTGGAGGCGGCCCTGCGTGCTCTGGCCGAGGAGCGGGGAGTGGGATTCGGAAAGATCGCCCAGCCCGTGCGCCTCTCCGTGACGGGAACGATGGCGAGCCCCGGGTTGTTCGACGTCCTGATCGGCGTCGGCCAGCAGGAGTCCGCTGCGCGGATGCGGCGGGCCGCCGAATTAATCGAGAAAAACGCCGTTCCAACATTTTCGTAGTAATCTCACCCGCCACAACTCGTGACGGCCTGGCCGATGGGGACGGAGCGATTTTCCCGCCGCCATCGGAAAGTGTTAGGCGAACGTTTGAAACGAAACGACTTCCACGGCCAGCGCGCGATGCGCAAACGGCCACGAGGCACTGAAACCAAAGCACAGATGACTGATAATATAGAACTTGAGTCACTTATCCCCGATTCTCCCGCTCTGGAGAAAAGCCTTGAAGGCCCTCGTGGGGCTTTGCTACCTCTCACGACCTGTCGGGGACAGATTCCGATTAAAAAGCAACAAACGGAACATGATCGTATGACCCGCTTGATGCAGGATACATGGGAACGCGCGCTCGAAAACCTGCGGGGCAGCCTGGGTCAGGAAGAATATAACGCCTGGATTTCGCCGATCGCCATCGAGTCCTTCGATGAAGAGGCGGGGGCTGTTACCCTTTCTGTTTCGAGCGAGTTCTACCACAACTGGATCGTGCGCAAGTACCTGGACACCATCCGGGCTGCGTTGATTGAGTCCAATGGGGCCGATGTTTCGGTCCAGATGGTGGTTCGCCAGCGCGACACCCAAGGAGCACCCGAGACCGGCGATGCGAGCGCCAACGGCACGTCGCATCCTTCCCGCTCGGCTCCCGCTTTCGACCTCCAGACCCGCGGAGCGCGTTTCGACTTTGCGCCGAAGGCTTCGCCGGCCGGGCCGCGGCTCAGCCCGCGCTACACCTTCCAGGACTTCGTCGTCGGCGAGAGCAACCGCTATGCTCACGCTGCCGCACAGGCCGTCGCGGATCCCAAGTCGCAGGCCTTCAACCCGCTCTTCATCTATGGTCCTTCCGGGCTCGGCAAGACGCACCTGATGCAGGCCATCGGGCACGACTTCTATCGCCGCTTTCCCGGTGCCAACGTCGTTTACATCACGTCCGAGCAGTTCATCAATGGGTTCATCGAGAGCATCCAGCTCAAGAAAACCCTGGAATTCCGCAATCAATACCGCAGCGTGGACCTGCTGCTCCTCGATGACGTTCAGTTCCTGATGGGCAAGGAGCGCACCCAGCACGAGGTCTTCCACACGTTCAACTCGCTGTTCGACGCGGGGAAGAAGATCGTGCTGACGAGCGACCGCCAGCCCAAGGAACTAGCGACGCTGGAGGACAGGTTGCGTTCGCGCTTCGAGTGGGGCGTGATCGCGGACATTGCACCGCCGGACCTCGAAACGCGGATCGCGATTCTACGGCACAAAGCGCGTCTTGAGAACATCAAGGTGCCCACCGAGGTTCTGCAGTTCATTGCCGAATGGGTGCGGTCGAACATCCGCGAACTGGAAGGTGCGCTCAAACGCATCAAGGTTTATTCCAGCCTGCACAACTGCCCCATCACAATGGAAGCGTGCCGCGAAGTCCTGAGCCATCTGGTCGTCGGCCAGCCCCAGACCCGCGTCACCGTCGAAGGAATCCAAACGGCGGTCTGCGAGTACTTCGAGATCACCTCGCAGCAGCTGCTGGGCCGCAATAGATCGAAGAAATTCAGCCAGCCGCGGCATTTGGCGCTCTTTCTCTGCCGCGAGATGACCGACCTGAGTTTCCCCGACATCGCCCAGAAGTTCGGCGGCAAGGACCACACCTCGGTCATTTACGCCTATCGCAAGATCAAGAAGGCCGTCGACGAGGACCCCAGCATGGCGAGCATCGTCAACTACCTGACAAAGCAAATCCAGCAGGGCGGCGACCAATAACGCGCCGTTGGAAAAACTGGACTGGCTTTTGCACTTCCCGGGTCGAGAGGCCCGGGATTCTGCTTTTCCGGGGAACACGAAGCAGGCGACCGGGCTCCAAGATTCAGCTCCCAGCAAGAGGCAACACGAATGAATCGTCCGCAACAACTCAAGATCGTGAACAGCGTGCTCCCCATCCTTGCCGTGCTGATCGTTCTGGCAACCGTGTTGAGCCGGGTCAGCACCCCGCAAAGAGCCTTGCGCGTGGAGACCGATCCGCTCTTCGAGGCCATGGTTCGCCCTTCGGGCACCAGCGAAGAGCCACAAACGACAGAGTTCGTGGAAGCAGCCGCAACGAGCACGAATCAGCCGGCTACAACCCCACGGGTTCTGTGACCAGTCCGCTTGACGGCCTGCGCCAGCGTGGGCCAACAACACCCATTACGAGTTCGGAGAGGAACGAGATATCATGATGATTCGCCCGACAAGAGCACAACGCGGCTTTACCTTCCTGGAGATCATGTTCGTCGTCGTGATTATCGGCGTTCTGCTGGCAATTGCCGTCCCGAAACTGACCGGTCAGTCCCAGAAGGCTCGCATCAAAGCCACCGAGGCACAGATTCGCAACGTGGGCGTTGCCCTGAAAATGTACGAGATGCACGTCGGCGCGTTTCCGACAACAAACCAGGGACTCGAAGCCCTGATTGAAAAGCCCAACGACGTGGACGAGGAAATGTGGGATGGACCGTATCTGGACGAGAAGCCTTCAGACGCTTGGAAGAGGCCACTGAACTACACTTCGCCCGGCGATAACCACACGGATTACGATCTGTGGAGCAATGGGCCGGATGGCAAGGAAGGCACGGAAGACGACATCAAGAACTGGAAAGACGACTAGGGGCGCGGTTCGTCTTTCGTGATTCGTGGTTTGCATGGGGCATCCCCGTCTGCTCGGCAGCGTATTCGTGGCATAAGAGAGGGGAGCCTCTCCGTTTGACACCTTGGGCCGCGGAACCCGTGATTTCGGGGGTTTCGCGGCCAGTCTTCTTTCCCGAGCCCAACTCCGCCACTGGCAGGCACTCATGGCGTCCCCAAAAGCCTTGGCAATCGTCCCCACCTACAACGAAGTCGAGAACATCGGTGTTCTCATCGACGGGCTGATCGAGCAACCGGCCCCCGTTGATATTCTCGTCGTCGACGATTCTTCCCAGGATGGAACTGCCGCACTGGTGCGTGAGAAGATGGAGCAGTACCCGGGCCGGGTGCACCTGCTCGAACGTCCCGGCAAGCTGGGCCTCGGCACGGCCTATCTAGCGGGCTTCGAGTTCGCCCTCGCCCGCGACTACCGTTTCGCTCTGACCATGGACGCTGACCTCTCACACAGCCCCAAACACATGTACGAAATGTTACACATGGCCAAACTGGCAGACGTGGTCATTGGGTCGCGTTATATTGCCGGAGGCGGCATCCGCAATTGGGGACCGCACCGCTATGTTCTGAGCTGGGGGGCCAACACGCTGGCGCGCCTGATTCTCGATCTGAACGCGCGGGACTGCACGAGCGGCTATCGCTGCTACCGCACGAAGCTGCTGCGGCAACTCGATTTCGCTGGCATCCGTTCGCATGGATACAGTTGCCTGATGGAACTGCTGGCGATCTGCCAGCGCCGCGGGGCCCGCGTCCGGGAAATTCCCATCGTGTTTTACGATCGGCGGGCGGGCGAGTCGAAGATTTCGTCGCGCGAAATTGCCAAGGCTTTTGCGACGCTTTGGCGCCTGCGCGGCAAGCTCCAGAAAATGTAAGGAAGGGAAAGCCGCATGTCCGTCTTCGACAACGCAACGGAACACCAGGCCCTGATCGATGAAGCCGCCGAGACTCTGCGCGCCCGGATTGGGACCGTGCCGGAAGTGCTCGTTGTCGCGGGAAGCGGACTCGGCGGCCTGACCGCCAAAGTGCAGGACGCGCAGTCGGTTTCCTACGAGGAGCTGAAGCACTTCCCGCAGAGCACGGTGGTCGGACATGCGGGCAAACTGGTCTGGGGCAAGCTGGGCGGCAAGCCGGCCGTCGTGATGAGCGGACGCAAACATGTGTACGAGGGCGTGGACGTGCGCCAGACCATCGTGCCGCTGCGCGCACTGCTGAGGGCGGGAGTGAAGACGGTGCTGCTGAGCAACGCGGCGGGCTCGATGAACCGGTTCATTCTGCCGGGCGACCTGATGCTCATCACGGACCACATCAACTTCCAGTTTCGCGCTCCCCTCGAAGGCCCCAACCTGAGCGAGATGGGGCCGAGGTTCCCCGACGTGTCGGCGCCCTACGACCCGGGCCTGTGCGACCTTGCCCGGCAGGCGGCGCTTGATCTCGGCGTCTCGTTGAAGGAAGGCGTGTACGTGGCGCTGACCGGGCCGACGTACGAGACCCAGGCCGAAGTCGGTATGTACAAGCAGTTCGCCGACGCCGTTGGAATGTCAACGGTGCCCGAGACGCTGGCCGCAGCCCACGCAGGCGCGCGGGTGCTGGCGATTTCGGCGATTACGAATTCCCACGTTCAACGCAAGCTCGCCGTGACGACGCACGAGGAAGTCATCGAAACCGGCAAACAGGTGGGCGATGCGTTCTGCCGCCTGGTCGAGGAAATCATCCGCCGTGCGTAACCCCGGCCGCGCTTGTCCCACATTGCGGCCCGGCAATCGGAACCCATGATCGACGTCCGTAATCTCTCAAAATTCTATGGGGCAACGCGCTCTCTCGACGGGCTGACGTTCAGCGTGCCTGAGGGGGAGGTCCTTGGCCTGCTCGGTCCCAATGGGGCGGGCAAGACCACGGCCATGCGCATCCTGACGGGACAGACGCGGGCGACTTCGGGGTCGGCACGCGTTGCGGGATTCGATGTCGCAACGGAGCACCTGAAAATCCGGCGCCTGCTCGGCTATCTGCCCGAAGACTCGCCCGTCTACCCCGAGATGCGCGTCGAAGAGTATCTGAAGATGATGGCCGGGCTGAAGGACCTGCCCGCCACGCACATGAAGCGCGAGATCGACCGTGTGCTGGACGAGACGAATCTGCTGGGTGTGCGGCGGCGGCTGATCGGCAACCTCTCGAAGGGCAACCGCCAGCGCGTGGGGATTGCGCAGGCGCTGCTGGGCGATCCGGCCCTGCTGGTGCTCGACGAGCCAACCGTGGGACTCGACCCCAAGCAGATTGCCGAGGTTTGCGAGCTGATCCGTTCGATGCGAGGCGAACGGACGGTGATTCTGTCCACGCATATTCTGTCGAACGTTTCGATGACGTGCTCTTGTGTGGTGATTATCAAGGACGGGCGTCTTGTTGCCGAGGGCCCCGTTGAAACGATTGGCGATCGTGTGCGCGGACGGCGCCTGGTGCTGCGCGTGCGCGGAGGGGAAGAGAACGGCGTCCGCTCCGCCGTCGCGAGCGCGGGTGGTTTCCCGCCAGAGGCCATCGAAGTCAGCACCGTGGACGCGATGCTGCGCGTGGCGGTGGCCGTGGAATCGGGGACGGAGGACAAGCGCGCCGCCATTGCCCGCCGAATCGTCGAAGAGGGCTGGGAGCTGATCGAGCTGACCGAGGACCGCGCGACGCTGGAGGACATCTTCCTGCACGCGACGGCGTCCGGAGTGGAGCGACCGGCGTGAAATCCTTCCTTCGCCATACACGGCTGATTGCCTGGCGCGAGTTCCGCCTTCTTCTGGGGACCCCGATGTTCTGGGTGCTCACGGGCGTTTTCTTTCTCGCAGCCGCACTTGTCTACATCAGCCTCATCATCGGCTTCAGCGATCCAACGCTGCGCGAAGAGAACAACATCAAGGCGGACGTGACGATCGCCGTGATTCACGACTTGTTTTACATTCTGCACTTCTTCCTGATGGTGCAGGTTCCGATGCTGACGATGCGGGCGTTCGCGGAGGAGCGGCGGCAGAATTCGCTCGCGCTGCTGCAAACGACGCCGGCCAGCGAGTGGGCCATCGTCGCGGGCAAGTTCATCGCCAATGCGGGCGCGATGCTCGTCTACCTGGGCGTGACGCTCGTCTTCCCGCTGATGACCGAGTACCTGAGCGATCCGCAGTGGCCGGTGATTGGCTCGTGCTATGTGGCGCTTGCCTTGGCATCGTGTGGCTATGTGGCACTGGGGATGTTTTTTTCGAGTCTGACGGATTCGCAGGTGATCGCGGCGGTGTTGACGTATGTGGCGCTGTTCGTGATGCTGATTTTTGCGGGTGTGGCGGACGCATTCGGAATCGAGGGACTCCTGCGGCTGTCGGAACACCTGACGCTGATGGCGCATGTGAAGGGCTTTCTCGAAGGCAACGTGGCGCTCGTTGACGCGGCTTACTTCGTGGTCTTCTCCTTCGTCTTTCTTTTCTTCGCCGTCCGCCAGATTGAATCACTGAGGTGGAGAAGTTGATGAGCAACCGCCTCGCCACCGTTCGCGCGTTCCTGCTGCCCGTCCTTGGATTTGGGATGCTGCTGGGAACGCTTATCTGGGGAAGCGTGCTGGGGCATTTCCCCGCGTGGCTGCTGGGGATGGGGGGGAGTGGTGTTGGCGTTCTCGTGGCGGGTTTGCTGTGGCAGGATCGTGGTTCCGTGCGCGATTCCGTGGCGTCGCTGGCGTACTGCTTCTTCGTGTTTTTGGCGGCGGTCTTCGTTTATCTTCTGGCGGCGAATCATTCGCGGCGCATCGACCTGACGCGCGACGGAATCCACACGCTGTCGGAGCAAACCGTCGGCTTTCTGCGCTCGATCGAAACGCCGATTCGCGTGACGACGTTTGCCGAACCGCGCGACCACGAATCCCTGCGCCGCTTCTTTGCCCAGTACGAACGCGAAACGGACAAGCTCTCCTTTGAAATCTACAATCCGGAAACGGATATCAGCGTCGCGCGGCGATTCGACGACTACGTCTATCCCGGCGACACGTATGCCGTGACTTCCGAGAACGGCGTGGAGAAACGCCGCGAACGTTTTGCGTTGTCGGCACGCAATCAGTATCGCGAGAGCGTCCTGACAAATGCGCTGCTGAAGGTGGACCGCGGAGGAACGAAGCAGATTTACTTCCTTGCGGGACACAAGGAGCGGCCGTTCGAGAAGGACGAGTCTGCCCAGCGCGATGATAGCATTCAGGTGTTCCGCGAGTTGACCGAGCAGCGCATCATGCAGGCAAAGCCACTGGTGCTGAGGCAGGCGAGCCGCGTGCCGGAGGACGCCGCCGCGATTGCGATCATGGGTCCGGCGGTCGATCTGTTCGACATGGAACGCGAGATGCTGATCGAGTATCTGGACGAGGGCGGCTCGCTGCTTGTCCTGCTCGACCCCACGTTCGTGGGCGAGGATCTCGCCAACCTCGCGGCTGTGCTCGCCCACGCGGGAATTGCGATGCCAAACGAGGTGCTGATCGACAAGTACGGCCAGCGCGACTTCCGCCACATCCTGACGGAGCGGGGCAGTTCCCATCCGATTGTGACGAGCGTCGAGTCCCCGCAGATCAAGCTGTTCATGGCGCGTCCCGTGGATCCCGCGCCGGAGCTTGCCGAAGGACACGCGCCGCGCGTGGAAACGCTGCTTCAGTCAATGCAGAGTGTGTGGCGCGAGGATCCCGGGGCGTTTCTGCGCCGGGGCCGCCCCCAGCAGCCCGAGGATTCCGCCGAGATTCATGCGCAACCCGTTGCCGTTGCTTCGTCGTGGCCGACGCCCGGGGCGCCGCGCCGCGCCGCCGCACGCGTTGTCGTCTTCGGCGATTCCGATTTCCTGACGAACGACTCTCTCCTCGCCAAGGACCCGCTGGTGCTCACGCTCCAGACGATGAACTGGCTGGTGCAGCGCGATGATCTGCTCGCCATTCCGCCGAAGATTCTGCCGCCTTCCTCCTTCGTGATGACGCAGCAGCGCTTCTGGGCGATGATCGGAACGCTGCTTCTGATCGGGCTTGGCATTCTGGTTGGCGGGATCAGCGTAACCGTTGCCCGGAGGCGCGCCGGATGAGCCCACGCAAGCCGATCATCGCGGCTCTGGCCGCCTGCCTTCTGTTCGCCCTGTTCCTGTACGACCGCGGGCGCCAGATCGCCGAGCGTTCGCGCGTCGTGGAGACGGCCCGGATCATTCCATTCGATTCGGTCGAAGCCACTTTCCTGCGCATCGTCAATGACGATGGCGAGTTCGTTCTCGAACGCCGCCCCAACGGGGAATGGTGGATGACGCAGCCACGTGAACTGCGCGCCAGCGACACCCAGGTGAAGACCATTGTCGACAATCTTCATGCCTCGAAGAAGTCCGCCCCATTCACCCCCGAAAGCCTTGCGGAATACGGACTGGACGCGCCTCTCCCCCGCCTGACGGTGCGCGGAACCGACGGGGAGTACACGCTACTTCTCGGCACTGATGCGAACCGCATCGGCCGCGTCTATGCAACGATGAGCGGCGAGAAGCAGGTCTTCACCGTCGGCGATTGGATTCGCAATCAGGGTCTCGTGACGATTGATCACCTGCGCGACAAGTCACTGCTCGCCATCGAGCCCGAACGGGTCAGCCGCATTGCGCTGCGCTTTCCGCAGGAGTCCCTGACACTGAATCGCGCCGAGGGACAATGGTGGATCAAGGAGTGGGAACAACCGGCGAACGAATCGCTCGTTGATACGGCTCTCCGCACCCTGGCAACCGCCAACGCCGTGCACATTGCCGACGACCCGACAACGCCAGCCGCCCAACTGGGATTGGAGACGCCGCGTCTTGCCATCGAGTTGAGTCAGGAGGGCGCCGAACCTCGCACGCTCGCGATCGGCAGGAAGATTCCCGGCGCCGATCAGTTCTACGTGCAGAGCCCGTTGCACGATGGCGTTGCCATCGTCCGCGCCGGGTACATCGAGCCGCTTGTGCGGTCGCGCAGCGACTGGGGAACCAAGCGTTTCTTCTGGATGCCAACGGATCGCTACACGCGCATCGAAACGATGTCGGGATCGATGCGGATGACGCTGCTGCGTGACGAGTCGGGCACCTGGACGTTCGAGGACACGCCAGACGTGCCGATCCACCCGCGCAAGCTGGAGTTGTTCCTCGGTGCCCTGGACGCATGGCGCGGCCGCGAGATGGTGATGGACTTTGCCACGGCGGAGGAAGCGCGCGCGAAGTTCGGCATCCGCGATGTCAGCTACCAGGTGCTCGCGATGCGTGCCGACGGCACGATCGACGGATTGCAGCTTGGAATCACGGAGCCCGCCGAGGGGAGTGCCTTCATGCGGCGCGTTCAGGACGGCTCGGTCTGGAAGGTGGACGCCACGCGTGTGCAATTCGTGCGGGCGTTCCGCGCCGATCTCCAGGACAAGCGGATCGATCACGGCTGGACGGGTGAGGTGAAGCGCATCGTCTACTCGGACCCCACGACGGGCACAGGCTTCACCATCGAACAGCGCAACGGCGTCTGGATCCAGCGGCAGGAGGGTTCCTCAGCCAACGTGCTGGCAGACGTGGCCGTGGCGGATTTCCTGGGCATCGTGGAAGAGCTGGAATGGACGAGCATCTCGGCACTCGTCGGTGAACCGATCGTCAAAGCCCGTCTGGATTTTCAGAACGAAGCGGGAGAAACCGTCTACTGGTTCGAGGAACTGGATGTGAAGACGGGGACGGAGGCCAGCGAGTCGTTCACCCTGAGAACTCCCAAGGGAGTCTTCGAAATCCGCCCCGAAGGCTACAAACGATTGTTCGAGCAATGGGTGCTGCTTCTGCGCACGGCATCAGCCGGGAACCCGCGTTCCCAAAATCAGTGACGGAGCATTCGTCCGAACCTTTTGGTTGTCTCGCCCGCTGGCTGCTTCTACCCTGTGCATACGTGTACAGGGGCGAGTGCCGTCGTGAGTGCGTTTCGTTCCCGAACGTGAAGAGCGAGACCATCGCTGCGAGGAAATCATGGCACGAGAAGCCCGCATTATTGTCCCCGGATGTCCCCATCACATTCTGCAGAAGTCAGCCGAAGGCGAGACGATCTTTTCTGATCGGACGGACCGCCAGCTCTACCTCAATCTGCTGGAGCAAAATGCGGCCGACCTTGAAGTCGAGGTGCTTGCGTACGCTCTGCTGAAGGATGCCGTTCATCTCGTTCTCGTCCCGAAGAAGCAAGAGAGCCTGTCGCTCGCCCTGCGGCGGACGCACAGCGCTTTCAGCCGGGCCCTGAACGCAAGGCGAGGCACGGCAGGCACCGTCTGGCAGAGCCGGTTTTCTTCCTGCCCGGTCGAGAAGTCGCTGACGGCCTCCGTGGTGAAGTACGTGGAGCGCCAACCCGTCCGCACGCGCGCGGCCCGCAAACCCGAGAGCTATGCATGGAGCAGCGCCAGCGTCCGCACCGGAAAGAAGAGCAGCCTGCTGCTGAGCACGGCGTGGATGGACGCGGCGGCCAAACGTCGATGGGTCCGCGAACTCGCCAAGCCGCAACCCGAAGAGGAAATCGCAGCAATCGAAGCCGCCACGCGCGGCGGCTATGCCCTTGGCGGCAAGGCATTCATCAAGCGCCTTGAGAAGAAGCTGGGGCGCAGCGTCGTGCCGCGCCGCGTCGGCCGCCCCGTGCGGAGTTAGTCCGGGGAAGCCCTCTCCGCTTTTTCTTCGCCTTTCACTTGACGAGCACCGGGCTTTCGCCCAATATTCGCCTCCGACTTGCACGGAGGCTCTCGAGCGATGCTCACCCTGCTGCGCGTTCAAAATCTCGCCGTTGTCGAATCACTCGAAGTGGAACTGGGCCCGGGGCTCAACGTCCTGACGGGCGAATCGGGAGCAGGCAAGTCCGTTGTCCTCGACGCCCTTGCCCTGCTTCTGGGCCAGCGTGCCCAGCCTTCGGCCATTCGCACCGGTGCCCGCGCGGCGGACATCGAGGGGATTTTCGATCTCGAACACCATCCGGCCCTGCGCGCCTGGTTGGACGAACACGGTTTCGGCCCGGTGGAAGACGATCTTCTCCTGCGCCGCCAACTCCTCGCCAAAGGAAAGAGCCGGGCGTGGATCAATGGACGGCTTGCCACGATTCGCCAGCTCGCCGAATTCGGCGAGCATCTGGCGGAACTGCACGGGCAGCACGAAAGCCACGCGCTGCTCCGCCCGGCGCGTCAGCGCGAACTCTACGATGCTCTCGCCGGGGCGGATGCCGCCAGGCAGGCGGTGGCCTCGGCACACCGCGCCGTGACCGAGGCGCGGGCCCAGTTGGAGAGGCTTCAACGCGACGACCGCGAAACCCGCCAGCGGCTCGACTTCCTGAATTTCCAGATCGCCGAGATCGAGGAGTTGGGGCTGGAGGCTGGCGAGGACGCGGAGCTGCGCCAGCAACGCGATCTGCTGGCGCACGTCGATGCGCTCCAGTCGGGCGTGTCGCTTCTTCAGCGCCTTCTGCACGAATCCGACGGCGAGATCCCGTGCGCGGGCGACCTGATGGGCCAGGCGCTCCACGAACTCGGACATCTTGTTACGCTCGACTCTTCGCTCAACCCGGTCTTCGAGCAACTTCACGGGGCAGCCGCTCTTCTTCAGGAGAGCACACGCGAGCTCGAAAGTTACGCCGCCCGTCTCGAACATGACCCGCAACGGCTGCATGAGATCGAAAGCCGGCTCGATGCCATCAGGCGGCTGGAACGCAAGTACGGCACGGGCGCCGACGGTATTCTTCAAACGCTCGATTCGCTTCGGACCGAGCGGGAGGCGATCTGCGGAACGGAGGGGCAGCGTGATGATCTCGTGCGCGATCTGGCCATCTTCGAGCAGAAGCTCGCGGATGCTGCGGACGCCTTGTCCGCGCTGAGGCGCAAGGGAGCGAAGGCGTTTGCTCGCCGCATTCAGGAAGCCATCCGCAGCCTTGCTCTTCCCGGTGCCCGTTTCGAGGCGGCATTCGAGGCCGTAGCGAACGGAATCGAAGTGGGAGGACGCCGGATTGCTCCCGATGGGGCCGAGCGTGTCGAGTTCCGTTTTTCAGCGAACGCGGGCGAGTCACTGGCACCGCTTGCGGATGTGGGCTCCGGGGGCGAAGTCTCGCGGGTGATGCTTGCTCTGCACGCATTGGCGGCGGAGGCCGAGAGCGTGCCGCTGTTGGTGTTTGACGAAATCGATACGGGGATCAGCGGCGAGGCGGCCGTGCGGCTGGCGGACACACTGGAGGCTCTTGGCGCTCACCGGCAAGTGCTGTGCGTGACGCATCAGCCCACGATTGCCTCGCGTGCCCGGCGCCATCTTGCCGTGCGCAAATCGGAGCGCAAGGGACGCACGCTTGTGACTGTCGAGGTGATGGATGCGGAAGCACGCCGTCTTGAAGTTGCACGCCTTCTCAATGGAGCAGCCAGCACCAAGACGCTCGAACTCGCCACGGAAATGTTGATGGCGACGGGGTAGTGCTCAACCGGGAGCGAGATGCGCCCGGTCGCTGGAGCCCATTTCAACGTTGCCCGACGGGAAGTACTCACGCCAGCGCTGCGTGACGCGTTCGGCAATTGCGGGCGCGGCAAAGACTTCCTTTGGGTACCACGGCTTGATGCGTGCGTCGATGACGAGTGGCCCGGACCAGGCGATGTGATTGCGCACGATGCGTTTTTCGCGGGCATGGATGTCGGCACCCGGCTCGAAGCGCGTGAAGGTGGTCCACAGGAAGTTCATGTCGCTGGCCGTTGCCCACTTCGGCCGGTCGCTGACCACAACCAGGGGCCAGTCGGCGAAGGCCGGGTCGCGGGCGATTCGCTCGGGAAAGCTGCGATCCTCATCGAACGATGGACCGCCGACGACGAGGCAGCCCGGGCAATAGACGCGCGCATCGCGCACGTCATTGTTGGCGGGAACTCCGCTGAATTCACCAGGGAGTTGCCGCACGGCGGGCCCCAGGGCCAGCATCACGCCCTTGCTTCCCTTGTTCACCTCGGGGCCCGTGTAGTCCAGCGTGTCCATCGACAGATTGGAGAACACAAACAGGTCTGTCTCCCAATGGATGCGTTCAAGGAAGTGGCGAAGGGTCGTCTTGAAATCGCACAAATCAATCGGCGTATCCGTCACCAGCAGAAACTTGGTCAGCGACAACTGCCCTTCGCCGAGGATGCGGAACGCACTCATCATCGCCTCGCGGGCATAGCGATCCTTCACGACGGCGGCGGCGAGCGAGTGGAAGCCCGTCTCGCCATAGCTCCAGAGTTTGCTGATCGACGGCATCACGAGCGGGAAGATGGGGCTGAAGAATTCCTGGAGGAAATCGCCGATGTAGAAGTCCTCCTGGCGCGGCTTGCCAACGACGGTGGCGGGCCAGATGGCATCCTTGCGGTGGAACACCTTCTTGATCTGGAACACCGGGTAGGGGTGCTTGAGGCTGTAGTAGCCGTAATGGTCGCCAAAGGGCCCCTCGCCACGGCGCTTCTTCGGCGGGACGTGCCCGAGGAAGGCGAACTCGCATTCCGCCGGGATCGGGTGCGGCCAGTTCTTGAGTCGGCGAACGGGGAGGCGTCCGCCAAGCAGCAACGACGCAAGCATCAGTTCCGGGATGCCTTCGGGGAGAGGAGCGATGGCTCCGAGAATCAGGGC
The DNA here is from genome assembly GCA_030156535.1 of Candidatus Sumerlaeota bacterium. Lineage (GTDB taxonomy): Bacteria > Sumerlaeota > Sumerlaeia > SLMS01 > JAHLLQ01 > JAHCAW01. The sequence continues at coordinate 86,963 of JASGMJ010000009.1, read as the reverse complement.
CGGCGGGCCGCCTGCAAAGAGTGACAGCGGCAACGCCTCGCCCCGTTCCTCGGCCTCGTGATAGTGAAACCCGCCGCCCTTGCCGATCTGCCAGTGAATGCCCGTCTCGCGGTCATTAAACCGCTGGATGCGGTACATGCCCATGTTGGGCTTTCCGTCGTTGGGGCTGGTCGTCAGGACGAGTGGGAGTGTCATGAAGGCGCCGCCGTCCTCGGGCCAGAGCTTGAGCAGCGGTACTTCGCTCAGCTTCGGGCGCTCGGAGACCTCGCAGACGGGAGCTTGACGAACGGTTCTCAGGCCGACTTTCAGCCCCTGGGCGAGCAGGCCCCGGTGGTTCCAGAAGGTGGCGGGTTTGGGCGGCAACGCCTCGTGGGCCAGCTCGGCGAGTTCCTTCATGAAGGCCAACGGACGGTTGCCAAAGGCGCGGATGGTGCGCTCGCCACTGCCAAACAGGTTGGTAACGACGGAATAGCGGCTCCCCTTGACGTTTGTGAAGAGCAGCGCGGGGCCATTGGCGGCGATCGCCCGCCGGTGGATTTCGGCGATTTCCTGATCCGGATCCACCAGAGCATCGACCGTCACGAGTTGGCGGTCGCGGCGCAGCAGCTCAAGGAAGGCGCGCAGGTTGGGGACGGCATTGGGCATGGACTGGCGCTCCTCTCTCGGCGAAACGGAGAACAAGCATGTTGCCCGTAGGCCCGGGGAGCAAGAGCAAGGCAAGGGTTTGAACAGCCTGCCGGGCAAGTCAGGCCGGATCAAAGAATGCCGTGATCTTCAGCGGACTTGCGTGGGTGGGGGGAAAAGGCTTGCCGCGCTTTCAGGCCGTTCTTAAGGTCATGGAACATTACGGGATTGGCGGCGAAACCGAAAGGTGCCCCTTCGCGGCATTCCCTTGAAACTAAACCGAGGTCGGCGCGCGTCTTCATGTATCGCTTCGAACTGAAAGATTCGGACTATTCGTTTAACGCGTCCCTCGACCCCTTCGTGGTGTTGAAGAGGATGGGCTTCACTGAGGCTTCCATCTACCAGGAAGGGAACATCATCCGCATTCACTGCCCGATCCATCGGGATCTCGTCCGCAAATCGATGATTATCGATACGGAAGAGAAGACGTTCAAGTGCCAGTACTCGCAGTGTGATGCCTATGAGGGCGGCCTGCTGATCGAACTGGTCGCGATGTACTACGACTGTGACATCGAAGAGGTGACGAAGAACCTCTTTGGTGAGGAAGACAAGTCGACGGACCTGCTGTTCCGCGGCGAGATGTACATCAACAAGGGGATGCACGAGGAGGCTCTGCCCTACTTGGAGCAGGCCGTGCAGATGGACCCGCGCAACGAGGTGACGCGCTGCAAGCTGGCGGCGCTGATGCTCGAACTCGGGCGCAAGGACGACGCCTACCGCGAGTATCTGGCGGCAGCGGAGTCCTATGCCGTGCGCGGAGAACTCGACAAGACGCTGTCGATCTACAACATCCTGATCGTCCTGCAACCCGGAGCCGTGAAGGCGCGCAAGGAACTGTCCTATCTGTTTTCGCGCATGGGACGCCCGGACGCAGCCGCCGAGCAGCTCAAGTGGGTCGTGGACTTCTACATGAAGTACGGCCAGATCAAAGGCGCACAGGAAGCGATCAACACGATCCTGGAGCTGGACGCGGACAACGGGATGGCCTATTTCCTGATGGGCCTGACGCACAAGGAGGCGGGGAAGAAGGGGCAGGCCGCAGACGCGTTCGAGAAGGGCGCGGAGTTGCTGCTGCTCTCCCGCGAACTGCACCGGGCCAACATCGTTCTCGAGGAGGCGCGGGAACTGCGGCCGGGCAGCACCAAGGTTCAGGAACTAACCCGCGAGTGGGAAAAGCTGGCCGAGGAACTCGCCGCTGTTCAGCACTCCGAAGCCGAGGAAGAGGAAGACGCCGACGCCAACAACTTCATCAATTGGCTGGAGCAGGCCGACCTTCCCGAGGTGCCGGCGGCACCCGCCACACCCGCACCCGGTTCCGCCGTCGCCAATGCTGATTCCCAGCCATCAGGGACGGTGCCGAAAGTCGAAACGAGTGAGATTTCGCCCGAGGACCGGCGCGTTGCGTTGTGCCTGAGCGACATGCGCGAGTTGACGCCCGACCAGCTCGAAAAGATGCGCCAGCAGCTCATCGGGATGTTCACGGATGTGCGCAAGACCTACGAGGACGGCTTGCTGGCGGAGTGGGAAATGCGCACGATCAAGGATTTCTACAAGGCGTTCTGCGTCGCGGTCGACCAGTACCGGAGGGGCTGAGCAGCGACCTGCGGGCTCGCGCCAGGCTCCTCTTTGTCTTCCGTGGTTGTGTGCTTTCGACGGGCAGCGAACAGAACAGGTTTCCCGGCATGGCACCCGGCTTTGTGGAAAATGAAGACAAACTTGCAGGCGGTGGCGGCTATCCGTGAGTTCTCCCAACCCCATCCTTGAAGCAGCACTGGCCCACCGGCTCATCACAAAAAAGCAGTACCAGTACATTATCGGCGAGCTCGACTTGTCGCCCAATGCGACGGCCGAGCAGGTGATGCTGGCCAAGCATTTCCTGACGCCTCAGCAGTTGGAGGCTTTGCAGGGTATTGTAACCCAGGAAGCCGCACAATCACCCGCCGAGCCTTCCGAGTCATCTGCTCCACCGGAGAACGTCGCGCCAGCAACACCGGCCGCGCCCACGTCTCCCCCGCAGCCTGCTCCCCAGACACCGCCACCTGCTGTTCCGGAACCCACGGCTCCGCCTGTTCAGCCTCCTCCCGCCCCGGCCCCAACGCCGACACCGAGCGCCAGCAAACCGAAGACGCTGAAGGACATGTTGCGGCTGGCACGCCATTGGGGCGCATCGGACCTGCACGTTTCGACGGGACGCCCGCCGTTCGTGCGGCTGAGGGGTGCCATCCATTATCTCGAAATGGACCCTCTGACGCCGGAGCAGTCGGAGAAACTGAATTTCCAGCTTCTGACACAACAGCAGCGCGAAATGCTGGTCCAGCAGTTGAATCTGGATTTTGCACTCGAGATTCCAGGCATCGGGCGGCATCGCTGCAACGCCTTCCGCCAGCGTCTTGGCTGGGATGGTGTGTACCGCATCGTTTCGAATGAGATCCCGACGCTGGAGCAGTTGGGAATGCCCGATGCGGTGCGCCGCCTGCCAGACTACCAGCAGGGAATGGTGCTGGTGACGGGTCCGGCGCGCTCGGGCAAGACGACGACGCTGGCCGCGATGGTGCATGAGGTGAATCGCAATCGCGACGACCACATCATCACGGTGGAAGACCCCATCGAGTTCGTTCATCAGCCGATCAGGTGTCAGGTGACGCAACGCGAGGTGGGCGCCCACACGGAGTCGTTCGGAGCATCGCTGCGCGCAGCCCTGCGCGAGGATCCGGACATCATCATGATCGGGGAGTTGCGCGACATCGAGACGATCTCGATCGCCATCTCGGCCGCGGAAACGGGGCACTTGGTCTTCGGGTCGCTGCATACGGGAAGCGCAGGGCGCACCGTGAATCGCATTCTCGACGTCTACCCCGCCGCCCAGCGCTCGCAGGTGGCGACGATGATCAGCGAGTCGATCCGCGGCATCCTGAGTCAACTGCTGCTGCCGCGCGCCGACGGCCAGGGACTCGCGATGTGCCTGGAAGTGCTGATCGTGACGTCCGGCGTTTCGTCGCTGATACGCGATGCGAAGATTCATCAACTGACGAGTGCCATGCAGGCGGGCCGCAAGGTGGGCATGCAGGTGATGGACGATTCGCTGATGAGCCTGCTGAAGGCCAACATCATCACGGGTGCCGTGGCGTACGCCGCGGCGGACAACAAACCCGCCTTCGAAGCCGTGAAGGACCAGAACTGAGGCGCGCTCAAATGGCAGCGATCGACGTACTTTTTCAGGAAATGCTCGATTCCGGTGCATCCGACCTGCACATCGCGGAGGGTAATCCTCCGCGCCTGCGCCTGCATGGCAAGGTCGTGCCGGTGCAGGGATGGGCGCCGCTTGAAAGTGAACAGATTCGCGCCATGATGGCGGAGATCTGCGACGAAAAGCGGTTCGCGAAGTTCGAGGAATGTGGCGACATGGACTTCGCCTATCAGTACGAGAACAAGGCGCGGTTCCGCTGCAACTTCAACAAGCAGTACACGGGGTATGGAGCGGTCTTCCGCACGATTCCTTCGAAGATCCTGACGCTCGAACAACTGAAGGTCCCCGAGGTGCTGGAGACGTTCGCGGAATTCGTCTCGGGCATGGTGCTCGTCACGGGCCCCACGGGCAGCGGCAAGTCAACGACGCTGGCCGCGGTGATCGATCACATCAACTCGAACTACGCGCGGCACATCCTGACGATCGAGGAGCCGATCGAGTTCGTGCATCCGCACAAGAAGTCGACCATCGTGCAGCGCGAAGTCCATATCGACTGCCATTCGTTCAGCGACGGCCTGAAGTCATCGACGCGCCAGGACTTCGACGTGGTGCTCGTGGGCGAAATGCGCGACCTGGAAACGATCAGCCTGGCCGTGACGGCGGCAGAGATGGGCGTGCTGGTTTTCGGAACGCTGCACACGAACAGCGCGATCAAGACAGTCGACCGCATCATCGACGTTTTTCCCTCCGACCAGCAGCCTGCAATCCGGGCGATGCTCTCGGTTTCCCTGAAGGCCGTGTGCGCCCAGCTGTTGCTGAAGACGGCGGACGGCAAGGGACGCCGTGCGGCCAACGAAATCATGATCCAGAACCGCGCGATCTCGAACTACATCCGCGAGGGAAAGACCAACCAGATCGCGCAGGTCATCATGTCGGGCCGCGCGCAGGGCATGCAGCTGATGGACGACGCGATCGAGGGCTACCTGCGCGAAGGCGTCATCACGGCCGAAGAGGCGTACATGAAGGCGCTGGACAAGCACCGGTTCCTCTCCTACATGCAAGGCAAGTCGCTGCCCGCCGGGGCGCTGGAGTAGTCCGGCAAGCCGTTCTCCGGTCGCAGTTGATTTCCATTGAACGGAGGATCCGTAAGCGGTTACATTTCATGGACGAGGGTGATATCGGGAGAGACTGATTGTACCCGAGGAGTCCTGATTCATGCAGGCCAAGGAACAGAAGTTGGTGATGCCGGAGTTCACGGCAGATTATGGGGTCCGTCCGGATCAGACGCGCAAGTATCTCAACGAGGGACATATCCTGCTGCGGGGAGTCATCACCCCGGAAGAGGCAGAAACTGCGCGTCAGGTCATCGCGGACGTGTCGGCGCGTCACAACAAGGAAACCAAGGCACTGAAGGACCGCGACACGTACCACAAGGCATTCCTGCAGACGGGCAACCTGTGGGAAAAGGACGCGGAGGTGAAGAAGTTCTCCCTCGCCAAGCGCTTCGCGAAGATCGCCGCCAAGCTGATGGACGTGGACGGCGTGCGGATGTACCACGACCAGGCACTCTTCAAGGAACCCGGCGGCGGACACACGCCCTGGCACCAGGATCAATACTACTGGCCGCTGGATACGACGAAGACGATCACGATGTGGATGCCGCTGGTACATGCGCCGCTGGAGTTGGGCACGCTGGTCTTTGCCACGGGGTCGCATATCGACGGCCCACTGGCTTCGATTCACATTTCCGACGAGGCGGAAGCCTTCTTCAACCGTACGGTGATGGAGAAGGAGTACCCTCTGGCGATCAATGAAATGCGGGCCGGGGACGCAACGTTCCATAGTGGCTGGACGCTGCACAAGGCACCCGGGAACGCAACGAACCGGATGCGGGCGGCAATGACGATCATCTACTTCGCGGATGGCACCAAGGTTCACGAGCCCCGCAACCAGCACCAGCCGGCAGACCTGAAGGTCTTCCTGGATGGAAAGGCGCCGGGCTCGGTGGCAGACGGCCCGCTGAACCCGCTGCTGTGGCACAAGGACTGGGAGAAGTAGGCAAGGTTGCGAGTCCGCCTTGGCCCGTAGCTGCTTCGGAATGCGTGAGGAGCGTGCCCTTTGCGTGCCCGGGGCGGACTCGATTTGAACAAGAAGTCAAGCGGCGAACTCCTCCACAGGATTGACACCGCCTTTGGGGGATCCGTTATGCTGATGCCGCTCGACGCATGACCACCATGAAAGAAAGCCGGAACAGATGAAGATTCATGAATACCAGGCAAAGTTGATTCTCGACGAGTACAACGTACCAACCCCCAAGGGGCACGTGGCGCGCAGTGTTCAGGAAGCGGTGCAGGCCGCAGAGGACATCGGAAGCTGGCCCGTTGTGGTGAAGGCGCAGGTACACGCCGGAGGCCGCGGCAAGGCCGGAGGAGTGAAGCTGGCCAAGTCGATCGACGAGGTGAAGAGCGCAGCCGAAACGATCCTGGGACTCGTAATCAAGGGAATCAAGGTACGCCAGCTCCTCGTGGAGCCGGGTATCGACATCAAAACGGAAATCTACCTCGGCATCATCCTGGACCGTGCCAGCAAGGGGCCGGTGATCATGGCCTCGCGCGAGGGTGGCGTCGAAATCGAGGAAGTCGCAAAGGAAACACCGGAGAAGATCCTGAAGCTGAAGGTGCCGCCGACGATCGGATTGCGCGGCTATCATTGCAACGTCGTCGCCGAGTTTCTGGAGATTCCCGCCGATGCGCGCAAGCCGTTCGCGGCAGTGCTCAAGGGCCTTGTGCAGGCGTTCCTGGACAAGGACTGCTCGCTTGCGGAAATCAACCCGCTCGTCCTCACGGGATCCGGGCACGTCATCGCCTGCGATGCGAAGATGAATTTCGACGACAATGCGCTGCCGTGGCATCAGGAGATTGAGGCACTGCGCGACGATGGCGAGGATGAGCCACTGGAAGTCGAGGCGCGCGAAAAGAAACTGAATTACGTGAAGCTCGACGGCGAGATCGGCTGCATCGTCAATGGCGCCGGTCTGGCAATGTGCACAATGGACGTGGTGAAGCACTTTGGCGGACGCCCCGCGAACTTCCTGGACATCGGCGGCGGCGCGAAGGCGAGCCAGGTGGCCGACGCGTTGAAGCTGATCACGTCGGACAAGACGGTGAATACGATCTTCTTCAACGTCTTCGGCGGCATCGTGCGCTGTGACATGGTGGCATCGGGCATTCTGTCCGCGTTGGAAAGCCTTCCCGGATTCGACTATCCGATCGTGATCCGCCTGAGCGGAACAAACGAGGAGCAGGCGAAGAAGCTGCTGGAGAACGCGCCGGTTCATTTGGCGAAGAACATGGAAGAAGGCGCCCAGATGGCGGTGAAGATCAGCAAGGAACGCGCTTCAGCCTAAGTGCGGCGGACATACAAGAAAATCGGCCCCTGCACAATGCGGGGGCCGATTTCGTTAATGGGAAGTTGACGCCTCAGTGGCTGTGAGGGTGCTCGTGTTCGTCGTCATGCTCGTGGCAGTGTCCGTGTCCGCCACAGCAGCCACCGTGCTCGTGCTCGTGGCTGTGCTCATGATCGTGTTCGTGCTCGTGATCGTGTTCATGATCATGGCAGTGGCCGTGACCGCCGCAGCACTCGCCGTGCTCATGGTCATGATCGTGCTCCTCGTCGTATTCGTAGCCGGGGAGGTGACGGGGATCGGCAGTGGCATGAATGAGACGCAGGAAGTTGGCGATTTCGGGCGAGTCGCGTGTGCCGGCACCGTGTCCGATGTTGCGGGGAGTGAGGACCACGGACCCGTCGATGGGATCGGCGAGCGTGGCGATCAAAGCGGCTCCGGTGGGGGTCGTCATCTCGTAGGGAATCTGGGTACGGCGAACGGGGAAGTTTTCCAGAATGGCCAGCGTCCCGGGGGCGGGTACTGGCATGACGCCATGAGAGCAGCGTACCGTGCCGGAGCCGACGGCGACGGGAGCGGAATAGATGCGCTGGACGCCGAGGGATTCCACGCCGAGAATGGTGCCGACGATGTCAACGAGGCAGTCGAGCCCGCCGACTTCGTGGAGGTGGACCTGGTCGATGGGCATGTCGTGTGCGCGGGCTTCGGCGACGGCCAGGCGGGCAAGGGCCGCGCAGGAGAGTTCCTTGACGATGTCGGAAAGAGGGGCCTTTTCGACAATGGCAAGCAGGTCGTTCAGATGGCGATGGGGATGAGGCATGTCCTCGACGATGACGTCGATTTTGGTCGCCGCGATCTGGTGGCGTTTTGTTTCGGTGAGGCGAAGATCGAAGCCCTTGACGTCGAGCGAACGCAGCGCCTCGCGAAGGTCGTCGAAATCGACGCCGAGATCGACAAGAGCACCGAGGAACATGTCGCCGGAGACACCGGCAAAAGGATCGATGTAGAGAATTTCCATGAAGAAGTCCCGGGGATGTGTGGTTGACCGCCTCAGGGCGGAATCGGACGCTGCAAAACTGATGCGCAGGGGAGGCTCGGCCGCAAGGTGAACGGAGAGCAAAATCGGATCCGCATGACAGTGGTGATCCCGGTGTATGACCGCCGGGAGCGGCTGGAGGCGTGTCTGGCCTCGCTGTCGAAGGACGGATACACGGGGGAGGCGGAGGTTTTGGTGCTCTGTGACGGCGGTCCTGCGTCGATGGCCGAGGCGTGCTCATCGTACACGGGGCCGTGGCCGTTGCGTTGGATCGAGCAGGAGAAGGCCGGCCCGGCTGCGGCACGCAACCGCGCGGCGCGCGAGGCCCGGGGCGAGGTGCTGCTGTTTCTCAACGATGACGTGGTGACCGAGCCGGGATTGCTGGCGGCTCACGACGCCGCCCATCGCCGCCGGCCGGGACACGCCGTGATGGGCAATACGCGCTGGCACCCCGAAGTGATTCGGACGGATTTCATGCACTGGTGCGCGCACCACGACCATGTGCATTACCTGCTCGGCGATCACTCGGACATCAGTTGGGAGTTTTTCCACACCCTGAATGCTTCGATGGACCGATGCTGGTTCGACAACGGGCACTGGTACGACGAATCCTTCCCTGATCCCGCTTTCGAGGACACCGAGCATGTGTACCGCTTGTGGAAGAAGGAAGGGTTGCGGATCGCCTTCGCGCCGGAGGCAATCGTGTACCACCATCACTTCTTCGAGCCGGATCAGTACCTTGCCAAATCGGTGATGCGCGGGCGGAGCGCACGGCGGTTCGTGGAGTTGTACCCGGAACTTGAGGGGCGCATTCTGGACGAGTACCGCAAAGCCGTGGGCGAGGCGATGAGAGGCATGTGGTGGCGGAGTTTGTTGGGCAGAACAGACGGCCCCCGTGAATGGTACGCGCGCATCGGCGCCGCGTTCCTTGCAGGCTACGAGGGACGCGAGGTTCCACGAATGGCGCGGCGGATGCGAATCTGAATCGCGCTTCAGGTGCTGCGAATGTCGAGGTGGGACGTCAGCCAACCGATAACGACCTGTTGGCGCTGGTTGTCCCAGAAGAAGTAGATTCGCAGACAGTTGGCCTCCGAGCGATTATCACCTTTCTTCAAGTGCCATTCAAGAAAGCACCTGCGCCCCCTGCTGTCCGGGGGCCATTGGACGAAATAGTCATCCTGCTGCTCGCCGGCGCGTGAAGGATTGATGGACCTCGTGAGTTGCACGCCCAGTTTGGCGAGTTCCTCGTCGAACTCCTCCTTCATCGAATCCTCGGCGAGGCGTGCGTCGCGGTAGGTGGTGGCGAGGAACTGAATGCAACGGTAGACGAGAGGGGGGTCCTTGTATGTGGAGTCGCGGGCACCGCGCCGAGCTCGCGAAGCAAGGACGACCTTGCCGGCATAGTTCTCTGCCAACCAGTCCGGGAGTGCCGCAAGGGAGTCCGGGATCGTTACGCTATTCAGGTTGGAGCCCACGTGTTCCTCCAGACGCCGGATGATGGCCTGAAGGCGTTCAATCTCGGCTTCGAGGCGGACAAGGCGCAGGTCGAAGGCTTGGGCATCACCGGGAGGCGCGGGCGCGGGCTGCTCTTGAGGGGGTTCTTCGGCGCGGATCGGCAGTGGTGTGTGGTGTGTTCGGCTCTGGGAAGGCTGCTCGATGAAATCGGTCAGCCAGAAATCGGCATCAGGCCAGTTGGAAGTGGCCTTGCGGGCACGGCGCGCCTGCTCTTCCAGCAACTGGGGGGTGATTCTCTCAGGCAGGTAGAGAGGGTGATTCCAAGGGTCGTCCCTGACAATGTCGAGTTGCGGCAGGTAGAAGCGGATGGCGCCGAGGAAACAGGACCACTGCTTGGTCAGGCGGTCGGTCAACTCATAGGCAAGATCGTAGTCGATGGTAAACACATGAAAGGCATCCGAATAGTCGGATGCCGTGGCCAACGGATCGAGAAAGAAGCGCGGGTGACCGACTTCAATGCCGCGCCGGTACGGGTCGGTCTCGGAGATGAGGAGGACGGGAAGAGAGCGCAAGGATGAGAGGAGGAACTTCTCGAGCGACTCGACACCGGCTGTGTCGGTGACGTGCACGGGAACTCCGAGGACTCCGCCTGCCAGCCGCAGGGGCGTAACTTCGGCTGAGAGCGATGCAAGTCGCCGGCGCAAGAAGAGGAGTATGTGCTGAAGGTCTTCTCCGACGATGCCGCGCACCTGTATGCGCAGCAGCAACTGCCCTTCTTCGTCGGTAGTGAGACAGACGATCTCGATACGCCAGGCCGGTTCCTCGATGCGTGCCGCCCAGACTCCCTCGTCGGGGTGGGAGGCACGCACGGAGCGTACGCCAACCCGGTGCTCGAAAGTCACGCCCTTTTGCGCGTTCGCCCTCGGCTCCGGCGCGAGGCAGTAGACAGCAGCCGCGAGGTAATGGGCGACGTCGTCCATCCTTGCGGAGTTGAACGCCGCGCGAACCTGAGAGATGGTACTCCAATGCGTCATGGGGAAGCGGGAGAGGAGATCATGGGCCGGCCGTCAATGGACAGAGCTCTCAGATCACCGGCTCTTCCTCTTCTTCCGGTTCCTGGATGGCCATCATCTTGACGCGGAGTTCGTCTGGGAAGTGGGCGCGTTCGAGGGCGATTTCGCCGCTGATCTTCTTCTCGGAGACGAGCTTGAAGAGGAAGTCGTCCATCGTCACCATGCCCTGCTTCATGGAGGTCTGGATGGTGGAGATGATGCGGTTGGTCTTGGCCTCGCGGATGAGGTTGGCGACGGCGGGAATGCAGTGCAGGATTTCGTAGGCGGCGAGACGGCCCTTGCCGGAGATGTGGGGCAGCAGCGTCTGGGCGATGATCGTCTTGAGAGCCACGGAGAGGACGGAGCGAATCTGCTCCTGCTGGTTGGCGGGGAAAGCGTCGATGATACGGTCGATGGTGGCGGAAGCACTGATGGTATGCAGGGTTCCGAACACCAAGTGGCCCGTTTCCGCGGCGGTCAGGGCGGCTTCCATGGTTTCAAGGTCGCGCATTTCGCCGACGAGAATGACGTCCGGGTCCTGGCGCAGGGCGCCGCGCAAGGCGTAGGCGAATGACGGGGTGTCGACGTGGACCTCTCGCTGGGTGACGAGTGATTTCTTGTGCGGGTGCGTGTATTCGATGGGGTCTTCGATCGTGATGATGTGCGCGTAGCGGTTGGTGTTGATGTAGTCGATCATCGTGGCCAGCGTCGTGGTCTTGCCGGAGCCCGTGGGGCCGGTGATGATGCAGAGACCGCGGTGGGCGTGCAGGAGTTCGGTGATGGACGCCTTGGGGAGGCCGAGGACTTCAAAGGGGATAAGCTTGGAGGGGATGAGGCGCATGACGATGGAGATGTTGCCACGTGCCTTGAGGACAGCGACACGGAAACGGGCCTGCTCGGAGTAGGCGTAGGCGAAGTCGGCCGAACCGTGTTCCTGGAGCATCTGCTGGTAGCGCGGGGGCGTGATCTCGCGCATCAGGCGATCGGTGTCGTCGGGGACGAGGACGTCGGGGTCGATGACCTCAAGAATGCCCGAATTACGCATGACCGGGTTCTTGCCCACGGCGAGGTGGAGGTCGGAGCCCTCACGCTCCACCATGATCTTGAGCATGTCATTCATGTCCATCATGGTCGGGGGCGCCTCCTGAGCGCATACGGCAGGGGAATCATCGCCGGGCAACGGCAACGGAAAGAGCGTGGCCGATTCCGGCGCTCGGCGCAAGTGTGAGGTTAATCCGAACGCGCATTGATCGCACTTCCGGAAAAATCAGGGAGAGGGAACGGCGAGAACGGTGTACGCGGCGTTCTGGAAGACGGGAGGGAAAGGCGGCGTCCCGGCGGGCGTGGGGTGGATCAGGTAGGTGGCCCCAAAACGCCGGGCGACAGGGACACGTCCGGAGGGGGGAAGAAGGGCGAAGGGCTCGGTGGCGTGGCGGCGCCAGGCCAGAAGGGCGGCTGCATCAAGAGCATCCGGCGTGGAAGCGAGAGGGGCGGCCTGGGCCTCGGGAAGAGCGCTCTGGGCGAGGTGACGGCGCGCCCATTCCCAGAGAGGAGCGTTCTCGTAAGGGACGTAAAGCCAGTCGGCGACAACGGGGCGCTGCTCGACGAGGCGAAATCCGTGGAGATCAGGAGGAATGAGGAATACGTCGTCCCCCGCCGTGTTCACGCGAACCCACTCGGCAAGCTCGCGCCGGGAGGCGGTGCGGGGTTCGATGCTGGCCAGCCAGTGCTCGCCATGAAAGCGGTTGGCAAGGGCGCGAAAGGGCGGCGCGAACTGAAGCAGCAGAACGCCCAGCAAACCCGCCGCGAGAGCCAGCGGCCAGAGACGCAAAAGACAGGGCGCGGGAGCTTCCTCCACGGACGCAGTGGAGACATCACGGGTCCGCCACAAAAGAAAAAGTGCCGCCGGGACAAAGAGCACCGGCACGCGAAAGAGAATACAGAGCGCCAACGCGGCAAGAACACGCAGAACCCCTCGATAACCGGCGAGACGATCAGCAGGGAGCAGAAGACATTCGATGGCGGCAGCGGCACCGCAAGCGCCAACGGCCAGCAGAAGCCCGAGAAGCCGGAAGGCCTGGAAGTAGGCCACGACGGGCAGCACGAGGAACCACGTTGAAACGACGAAGAGCAACGCGGTGGCAAGATACCAGACGAACAGCACCACCGGCAGCGCGGGACGTTCGGAATAACGGCGCAGCAAGAGAAAGAGCGTGGGGAGGAGAAGTGCGCCGAGCACGAGGTCGCCAGCGGGCCACGTCCAGGGCATGTGGTGGTGGGGATGACGAGCTTCGAGCACGGCGATGAGCAGAGCAGGCGAAAGCGGTGTCTCCCCGGGATGAAAAAAGGACCAGGCCGCGGGGCCCAGCGAAGGCAGGGCAATGAGAAGAGCAAGCAGGAGCAGACGGGCGGCATCCCATAATTGGGGACGGAGTCCTATGCCAGGACGAAGCAGGGCTGAAAAGAGAAGGATCGCAAGCACGGGAAGCCCGATAAACAGGTGGACGAGAATCGTCAGTCCCGCCGAGAGCGCAACCTTCCACCACGGTGCCTCGCCATGCAGCCAACGCACTCCCAACGCCAACGTCCAGACGGCGGCGGCCATGCCGAGGAAAGCGACTTCAAAGTGCCCGCCCTGAAGATAGTGAGATCCGATGCGGAGACGCGGCTCGAAGATGGCCAAGACCATGACGAGCAAGGGAGCCAGCCGGGCTTTTGGGATCAGCGCACGGCAGAGACGGTGGAGCCCGGTGAGAAGAAAAAAACGCGTGGCGAGATGGGCGAGAAGAAAGGCCAGGGACTCCCCCACCAGACGAACGAGGAGCGCCAGCAGGGCCGTCATCAAAGGGTGATGCGTTTGTGCGCCGACAAGCCAGTCGGCAGAGAGGTACTCGGGGTCGATGGCGCGGCGCACCTGGACGAGAAGAATCTCCTGAATGCCCACGCCGAAGCGATGTCCTTGAATGACAAGGGAGAGAAACGCGAGCGCCAGCGCCCACGCATCGCACAGACGCGCTGTCGGCGTAACGGAACTGGAGGACACGCTCCGCGCTTCGATGGTCATCGCGTACTCACTGGGTTTCGGTGATGACGGCGCGGGGACTGATTGACCATCAGAGAGAACCTTCGCGTGCACCGCCGATGAAAAAGGCGGCGGCCATGCCAAAGAATATCCAAATGAAATCCCATGGCCCCAGAGTGGCGGAATAGATTTCGAGAGGTGTGTCGGGATGCGCGGCGTCGAGTTCTTCGATGATCGCCGTCAACTCGGAGTGCGAGGCGTTGCTGCCCTTGGCGTTGTTTGCCTGCAGGGCATCGCGCCACTGACGCAGCTCCGCCAGAGTGACATCCTCGGGAGCAGTCGCCTCGGTGAGGCCGTTGTCGACGATGTACCAGCGCAGGTCTTCATCGGATTCGAAACTGGGGACGGAGTCGCTCATTCCGTAGGCGGCACTCATTGTATCGGCGAGCTCCTCGTAGGTCTGCGCCACCAGGCGCATGTCCTCGGAAACGGCTGGGGGAACATAGAAGCTGTCGGGAGAGGCGCTGACACAGGCAAGACGCCCAAGCAGTCCGAAGACCAGGATGAGCAAAGCACAGAGCCCCCCCATGAGGAATCCCCGTCCACCCGCCCGCGTCGAGCCATAGCCGACGGCAGCGCCGATGAGCCAGGGCAGGATCATGAACCGCATGGAAGTGGTGGACACGAGCACAACCCAGAGCAGTGTGCCCAGGAAGGCGACTCCCGTGGCCGCGAGAATCGCCATCGGAGTGATGACGGTGCGGCTGGGTTCCAGAGTGATCTCGTCAATGGGATCAATCGCAGCGGGGTCTTCGGCCCGATAGGTGGCTGCGGGAAAGACGGGGCCGGCAGGAGTGGGAGGGTGTGGGACACCGGGCTGGCCGAGAGGCGTGCTGGCCGCCTGGCTGGGGGGCGGTGGCGTTGCCCATCCAGTGGTGGGGACGGGAGGAGGCGGAAGACTGGCGGGTGGCTCGGGCTCGGAAGCGGGAGGCATGGCCTCGGCACGGTTGCGCGCGAACATCCACGCGGGTGTGGCCCCGGGAGGATGCTGGGGTTCCGGGCCGGGGGAAGAGGGGCCAGCAGGCGGGTCGTTCGTCATGGTTGTCAGCAGCAGAGAAACGCAGTGATGGCAACGGCATGGCAGGAGAGCGTAGGCCGGACAAGGAAAAAGCCCGGCACGAGCCGGGCTTAGGGTGTGACGGAGGAAGGGGGTGGCGGGCGCTACGGTTTCGCGAGGCCGCGCTTGTGTTCGACAACCTGATCGACGATCTTGTACTCGACAGCTTCGGGGGCGGTGAGGAAGCGGTCGCGATCGGTGTCCTTCTCGATCTCGTCGAGTGTCTTGCCAGTGTGACGCGAGAGGATTTCGTTGAGGCGGCGCTTGATGCGGAGAATCTCGCGTGCCTGGATTTCGATGTCGCTGGCCTGCCCCTGCATTCCGCCGAGGGGCTGGTGAATCATGACGCGGGCGTTGGGGAGGGCGTAGCGCTTGCCGGGCGTTCCGGCGGCAAGCAGGACGGCGCCCATGCTCGCGGCCTGACCGACGCATGTGGTGGCAATGTCAGGCTTCACGAACTGCATGGTATCGTAGATCGCGAGCCCGGCCGTGACACTGCCGCCCGGCGAGTTGATGTAGACGTTGATGTCCTTGTCGGGTTCCTGGCTTTCGAGAAAGAGAAGCTGTGCCGTGATGAGCGAAGCAACGGTGTCGTTGATGGGCGTGCCGATGAAGACAATGCGGTCCATCAGGAGCCGCGAAAAGATGTCCATCGAGCGTTCGCCGCGTTCTGTCTGTTCGAGGACAAAGGGGACGTCCATGAGAGGGTGATCCTTTGGTGGAGTCGGAATCGGAGTTGAGGGGGCGGAAAGACCGCGGGCTATGCCCTTGCGAGTTTCTTGGGCGGGAGAATGCTGTCGATGATGCCGAACTCGATGGCTTCCTCGGGACTCATGAAGTTGTCGCGGTCGCAGGCGTCCTTGATTTCATCCACGGTGTGCCCGGTGTGGTTGGCCATGATGGTGTACAGGGACTCACGGATGCGCATCATTTCCTGCGTCTGGATTTCGATATCGGTGGATGTTCCGTGCGATCCGCCGCTGGGCTGGTGGATCATGATGCGGGCGTTGGGGAGGGCGTAGCGGCTGCCCTTGGCACCGGCGAGCAAAATGACGGCACCCATGCTGGCGGCCTGTCCGATGACGGTGGTGCTGATCGAGGGCTTGATGAGCTGCATTGTGTCGTAAATCGCCATGCCGGAGGAAATGACGCCGCCCGGGGAGTTGATGTACATGCTGATGGGCTTGTCGGCGTCCTGGCTCTCCAGGAAGAGGAGCTGGGCGGTGACAAGATTGGCGAGTCTGTCGTCGAAATCGCGATTGATGAGAATGATGCGATCGACGAGGAGCCGGGAGTAGAGATCGAAGACGCGTTCGCCACGTTCGGTCTCCTCAATGACGCGGGGGACGGGGATGTAGATAATGCCGTCGTCATCGTCGTCATCTGAGCGTGGAGCGGAAGACGCGAGAGCCGCGGTGCGCCATGCGCTCCGCGGCTCTGCGTGTGTGCATTCTTCGATTTCCCGGAATCCGGCGGCGATGTCGGACGGAATCTGGGTGTGGCGGGTCATTCGGCGGGCTGCTCTTCCTGCTCTTCCTTGCGTTCGACAACCGTGATCTGCGCGAGGGAGATGAGCTTGTCGTTGATGGCCTTGACGCGAAGTTCTGCCTTGAATTCGTCGAGGCGGCGTTCCTTTTCGAGAGTGGCGCGAATGGCGAGGGGCTTGCGGCCCTGAAGCTCGGCGATGCGGGCGATCTCGGCGTCGACGGCCTCGTCGGTGGCTTCCACTCCGAGGAAACGGCCGACCTGGTCAACGATGAGCAGGTTCTGTGCCTCAACGCGTGCCTCGGTCTCGGCATGGGTGAGGTAGTTCTCGACGTAATCGCGTCCCATGCGGCGCAGGGAAAGGCCGTACTGGTTGAGCTGGCGTTCCATGCGGCCGATGGAGTTGTTGGCAAGGCGTTCGACGAGCGTGAAGGGGATCTCGAAGTCAAGGCGCTCGCGCAGAACGGCGAACAGGGCGTTGAGCGTTTCCGTGCGGCGGCGTTCTTCTTCGCGTGCCGTCAGGTTCTCGCGCACCTTGGCCTTGAGATCGGCGAGGGTCTCGAATTCCTCGGAAACGTCCTTGGCGAATTCATCATCGAGCTCGGGGAGGACGCGCTTCTTGATTTCGTGGATCGTGACCTTGAAGTCGGCCGTTGCGCTCAGGCCTGTTGTGGGATCGGGCGGCAGCTCGATTCCCTGCACGGTGACGACGTCCTCCTTGGCTTTGCCAACGAGGGCCTTCACAACGGCCTCGGGGAGTTCGCGCGCCACGGTCTGAGAGTATTTTTCGGTGGCCGAGAAGTTGGGCAGACGGCGGCCGTTTTCGGTGGCTTCAGCCGAATAGGTGAGACCGTCGCCTTCGGCAAAGACTGCGCCTTCGATGGCTTCGAAGGTGGCGTTGGACTCGCGAATCTGCTGGAGCTGCTTCTCGACGACTTCGTCTGTGACGGGGCTTTCGGTGACTTCGATCTTGATGTCCTTGAGCGTTTCGTCGGTGATGTTGATTTCCGGACGAACTTCGAGGACGATCTTGAGGACGGGGTTCTTGTCGGCGTCTTCCTCCCAGCCTTCGAAGACGGGCTGGGCGAGAACTTCGACGCCCTTCTCTTCGGCGGTGAGTTCGGCGAGACGCGGAACGATCTTGCGAATGGCATCCTCGCGGGCGTGCTTGATGTACTGATTGCGAACGAGGTTCATGGGGGCCTTGCCCTTGCGGAAGCCCTTCACCTGGACCTGGCCCTTGAGGTCCTTGAGAACTTCGTCCACCTTCTCCGCGAAGGCCTCGGAGGGGACTTTGACGGAATAGCGGATGCGGGAGTTTTCGAGGTTCTCAGCGGCGAGCACTTCGTGGGGAACTTGCTCGTTCTTTTTGTCGAGAACGGCGGAAAGGGTATCGCCGTCTGTTTCCATGGTGGCGGCGGATTCAGCAGGATTGTCGGACACTGGGTGCTCCTTCGAGTCGAACTCCGTGAATGGCGGCCGTGGTCGGGGCCGTTGTGGAGGGAGGGCGCCACTGCCGGAGTGGCAGGTGGTTCTCCCGGGCGATGCCGGTTGCGCGAATGGTGCAATGTTGCGTGAGAGCTTCCCGGCAAGGGAGGAGGTGTTTAGTGGGTGCTCGGGGGGCTCTTCAAGCGAAAAGAGGAGGTGAGAGGCGGATTCCGGCTTGTGCGTGCCGGTGCGGCGAAGGGAGAGGCGTCAGGAAGGCTTTGAGGCAGCCGCGGGCTCTGCTTCTGCGCTGCCGGGGCAGTAGGTGTCGGCGATGATCCGGACGATGCGGGTGGCCGCCGAGCCGTCCCACAAGGGAGGCGTGCCGCAGGTGCTCCCGGAGTCGGCGGGCAGGGAGCGATAGGCCTGCAGGATTCGCTCGGGGCAGGTGCCAACGATCTGGTTGGAGCCGGCTTGCACGGTAATCGGGCGCTCGGTGTTCTCGCGCAGGGTAAGGCAGGGCACCTTGAGGATCGTCGTTTCCTCCTGGATGCCGCCGGAATCCGTGAGGACAACCCGGGCGCCAGCGAGAATGCGCAGGAAATCGAGATAGCCAACGGGGTCGATCACGCGCAGGCCGGGCATCGCCTCCATGCGCGCTCCCAGGCCGTTCTCGGCAAGGCGGGCACGGGTGCGGGGATGAATGGGGAAGACGACGGGGAGATCGCGCTGGATTTCCTCAACGGAATCGAGCAGTCCCGTGAGCGTGGCGTGGTTGTCGACGTTGGAAGGACGGTGGAGCGTGAGAACGGCGTAGCCACGTTCATCGAGCGAGAGGTCGTCGAGAATGGTGGACTGGCGCGCGCGGTCGAGATTCTTGAGCAGGGTGTCGATCATCACATTGCCGACAAAGTGGATGCGGCTGGGATCGTGTCCCTCGCGGACCAGGTTGTCGATGGCTCCCTGCTCGGTGCAGAAGAAGAGGTCGGTGATCGCATCGGTGAGGATGCGGTTGATCTCCTCGGGCATGGAGCGGTCGCCGCTGCGCAAACCTGCTTCGACGTGGATAAGAGGAACGCCGAGCTTCACCGCGACGAGTCCACAGGCGATGGTGCTGTTGACATCGCCAACGACGAGGAGAGCGTCGGGCTCTTCCTCGAGGACGACGCGCTCGAAGGCCTTCATGATCTCGGCTGTCTGGGTGGCATGACTGCCAGAGCCGACTCCAAGATTGATGTCAGGGCGGGGAATGCCAAGCTGGCGGAAGAACAAATCGCTCATCCGCTCGTCGTAATGCTGACCAGTGTGGACGAGGATCGGAGTGAGTTCGGGTACTGAACGGTACGCCTCCATAATGGGGGCGATTTTCATGAAGTTGGGTCGTGCACCGACAATGTTGACAATTTTCATTTGAACGAGAGCTTGGCCTTAAGCGTGAGAAGGGCGAAACGAGGAAGTACCGTCTGGCGGCGCCAGCGGCTGGGCTGGGACAAAAGGCGGTAAAGCCATTCTGTGCCGGTCTTGCGGAAGAAGGCGGGCGCGCGATTCACGCGGCCACTGACAACGTCATATGTTCCGCCGACTCCCATCATGAAAGTCGTGTCAAGGCGCTCATAGTTGTCGATGATCCACTGTTCCTGCTTGGGTGATCCCATCGCAACGAAGAGCATGTGGGCACCACTGTCGTTGATGTCGCGGACGACTTCTTCGTTGGACTCAAAGAATCCGTCGCGTGCACCGACAATGCGGATGCCGGGGTGATCCTGCTCCAGCCTGCGCCGCGCGCCTTCGTTTGCCTCGGGCGAAGCGCCAAGCAGGTAGATGCACCAGCGCTCGCGGGGAGCGGCCTTCATCAACTCCGTGAACAAGCCGACGCCCGTGATGCGGGGAAGACGCTCGCCATGGAGCAAACGAGCGGCAATGGCAGCGCCGACGCCGTCGCAAATGTGCATGTTGGCTTTGAGGAGAATGTCGCGCAACACGGGCTTGCGATGGGCCCCGAAAATCTTCTCGGGATTGATGGCCACGCAGAACGTCTTGCGTCCGGCATTGATGCGGTCGCGCACGCAGCGCACCGCGTGCTCATAGCTGTCGAACATCGTGACGGGAATGCCGTGCACATCAACGTTGTCGGGCAGGAGCGTGCCAGTGTTCTCGGGGTGCCCCTGAACGCGTTCGCGGCGAAAGCCCGGGGTGATAACCGCCGAACTGGAGAAACCTTCAAGCGATGCCGAGGACATCATCCCGACAGGCATCGGCGTTGCCGTACTGGTGTAGTAAGATGTGTTATTCGCTGACATTTGTATGCACCACCCTGAGGCTTGATCCATAGTGAACAACAGGCATAGCCGCCCGCCTGTCCGTGATTCGATTGATTCTGAATTGGTGTAGAGCAGCCGGGTCTTTCGCCACCCTGCACTGACGTTAACCGAGGTTCATTGCTTTGTAGGAACGTTATGTGGGTTAGTGACCAAGTGCTAACTCAATAGTGGAGCGGACATTAGTGGAAGCATTTCCCGCGTGTCCAGTGCTAACTTGTGACACAAAAATGTGTTTTCAATGAAGCGCCTACTTGAAGCGAACAAACAGGCGCAAGCGGACAATGAGGTTATGCAGGACAAATAAACTCCGTTATAGTTGATGTCTGATTTGTCTCCAATTCCGCCTGGTACCTGCTGGTCTCGCGGAACCGATAGCAAACCGGGGAGTGAAGCGCCGCGACCAGTTGCGGAGTTGCTCCCTCGAAATGGAGAATGCACTCCCGCGTTCCGACGGAGATTCGGAGTGCCTCATCAGAGCCAAGTGCCTTTACGTCAGTGGCGAGCAACCATCCAAGAGAGACTGCGGAGCCCGCCCCTGACCAGCTGTCACTGACAGTGAGACGCCCTTGGCGGGGGCAAAACTCGACCTGGCGCGTGTGCCGCTGGCCCGTATGCCAGACCACTGAAGCGGCCACGGAAACACCCTTATCATCATTCGTCCATTCGCCTAGAGTGATAGAGGGCTGACGACCCCACATGAAACGATTCAGATATTCCGCCTGCTCGGTGCCAGAAAAGGCCACCGTGTTGTGCGCGGCAGCGGAGCGAGAAAAACGACGCCACTTGCCGTCGCGATAGGAGTGCGTGCCTGGATCGACCAGCACGGGATGCCCGCCAATGTGCACGATAAGCGAGAGGGCATCGCAATGAGCATGGGCAGCAGTGGCAGGCCATCCATGCGGTCCGACATCGAACAAGGCGAGAAACTCGGAATCGCCTTCACCCTCCCGCAGGACGGCATAGCCGCCATCGGGAAAGAGACGCGTGCGCCGGGGCGGGGCGGCGTCTGCCTGGGCGGACAAAGCAAGGTAAGGTTCTTTTTCATCCGGGCGAAAGAGCCAGGCGTTGCGCTCGTCGAGCGTGCCACTCCCCCACCGAAGGAAGTCGGCCCGCTGGAAGAAGCAACCAGCGGCATGGCAGAGCGACGGCCAGGTGGACTCGTGAGGACCAGCCAGCTGCAGGGCCCGGCCGTCATCCTGGTCGCCAACGTTGGGGGTATTGCCGCGCGCATCAGTGACCCATGCGAGGAACTCGGCCATGCGTTCGAGCCGCTCGTGATACGCAGACGAAAAAGCCCGGCCACTACGCCGGGCTTGAAGAGCTGGAAGGAGAAAAAGATCGAAGACGAAGAACTGGTAGAGGAACGCCTGTTCCTTGTTCACGCCGTCGGGGTGGTTTTGGTTGATGATCTCGCGTTCGAGAAGTGCGCGCGCGCGTTCGTGCCAGGCAGCGGCGTTGCGCAAAGGCGTCCAGTAGGCGGCGGCAACGGCGGCGCCACTGGCTTCGGCCACGAGATGATTATTGGCGGAACTATGAAGCGAGTAGTGCGAGTCGATGAATGAGAGATGTTGATGGATGGAAGCGGCGAGCAACTGCACGAAGCGCGCTTCCATGCCGGGCCAGTCGCGGATGTATTCAAAAAGAAACGTGAGCGAGAGCGCGCGGAGTCCGGCCTCCATGGCACTTGTCCAGTTGATGCCGTGCATCCACGGATTCGCCGCGATCCATGATTCGACAAGACGGCAGGCCGCAGCAGGAAAACGCTCGTCGCGTGTCAGGAGCCACGCCTGGCCCAGACGCACGAGGTGCTGGAGGCGATTGAGTTCCCAAATGATTTTGACGTCGCCTACGCGCGCCGGATCCCGGTAGTCGAGCTTGGGGGAATAGAAAACAGGGACGGAGAGACCGCTGTCTTCATCACGTGACCAATCGATGGGATCGGCGAGCTGGTGTCGGTCGAGATGAAAGAACGTCACGCGGCCGGCAAGAACGTCCTCGGCTTCGGCGATGCATCGCTCGCGCCATTCCGCTGGCCACGCGGCAAGTTCCTCTGCCCCGGGGCGATGCGGAAGGCGGGAGTCATTTCCCGCCGCGAATTGCATGGGGGAAACACCGCTACGCCAGAAGGCAGCGGGTGCAAGATCAGCGGCCTGAGGCCAGGTTCGAAAGCGCCCGGCTTCTGCAGCGATTTTGCGCCGCAGACGCCATGGAAGCTCTGCGGGCTTCATCGCGGAGAGGCGTTGGCGGTACCATGAGAGAGAAGGCATCGGAGAAGTGAACTCGAATCGAAACGGTCAGAGAACGACGGTTTGCTTGGACTGCAGCGAGTGATGCGCGGCAAAGGTGGCGCGGGTCACTGCGGCAATTTCTTCGAATGCAATCAGAGGGTCGGCGCCGTCGCAAATCGCTTCGATGAAACGTCGAACCATTACGGCCTGGCCCTTGTCCTGATTCACGAGGCTCTGCTTCTTCGGCTTGCCGCTCCCATAGATTTCGAGTGCCTTGAAGTCGCGGAGAATTCCCGTGCGCCCCGCCTGGTAGACTTCGACGTACTCCTTCGGCAACTCCTTCGATCCGTTGGCGAAGTAGTGAACCGTTCCGATCGACCCATTCGCGAAGGTGATCGAAATGCTGACAGTGTCGTTGAGCGCGTTGGGATCGGGCACGGCCATTGCCGAAACGGACACGGGCAGCGATCCACAGAGGAACGCGAGGAAGTCGATGAAATGGCATCCTTCTCCGACGATGCGGCCGCCGCCGATATCGGGATCCTGAATCCACGTATCGGGCGGAATCGCCCCCGCGTTGACCCGATAGATCATCGCCATCGGACCACTGCCGAGCGACTTCTTGAGGTCAACGGCCAGTGGAGCGAAACGGCGGTTGAAGCCGACAAGGAGGTGAGCGGGATTTTTGCCGGCGGCCCGGTCGGCGAAGGCGGTGCTGATCTCTTCGAGTTCGTCCTCTCGAAGACAAAGAGGCTTCTCCACAAAGACATGCTTGTCCGCGCGCAGCGCCTTCAAAACGTAGTCCGCGTGGGAATCATGGCGTGTCGCGATGAAGATGGTGTCGATCGTGTCGTTTGCCAGGAGGTCGCTTTCCTGGTCGGCACAGAACTCGAAGGAGAAGCGCTCTGCGACACGCTTGGAGGTTGTACCAGAGTTCGTCAGGACTCCCCGGCGAATGATCTTCCCATCCTCCGGAATATTCGGCAGCAGATTGCCCTGCGCGTAGCTGCCCGCACCGATGAAAGCGAGGTGCACGCGGCCTGCGGGGCGCGGGGCCCTGAGTGCGATGGGCTCGCGCTTGAGCGTCTTCGACGTGTCGTACTTCAGAACGATGCCAAGAAAGGGCTCGGAGCGTGCGACGATCAGATCGTAGGCACCGGCGGCTTCCTCGAAGGCGAACTCGTGCGTGCTAAGGTAGTCGAGATCGAGTGAGCCTGAATGCACGAGGTGCTGGAAGGCCTGCATGTTTCGGTTCTCTGTCCAGCGAACATAAGCGGCCGGATAATCGAGCCCCTTCTCCTCGTAGTCGAGATCATAGCGTCCCGGCCCATAGGAGCACGACATGCGCAGATCGAGTTCCTTGCGGTAGTAGTGGGGATCGCGGTCGAAGCCGGTGGGAACGGCACCGACAACAACGACGCGCCCCTTCTTGCGGGCGAGGCGTCCGGCAAAGTTGATGGGGTCGAGGCTGCTGGTGCCTGCCGTGATGATGACGGCGTCGGAGCCCAGGCCACCGGTGAGTTCGTCGATGCGTTCGGCGACGCCGGGCTCGGAGCGCGCCCATGCCTCGTCGGCGCAATGCGTGCGCGCCGTCTGCGCTGCTGCGGGATCGACGTCGATCCCGAACGTGCGAACACCGCTGGCGCGCAGCATCAGGCACGTCAGCTGGCCAATGAGGCCAAGGCCGATCACGACGCACGACTCGCCCAGGCGCAGGTCGGCCTGGCGAACTCCCTGAAGCGCGATGGCGCCGAGCGTGTTGTAGCACGCGCGCTTGAGATCGGCATCGGCGGGGAGCTTGACAACAAGGTTCTCGGGGACGGCAACGAACTCGGCATGATTCGCATAGCCAACACCCGCACAGGCCACGCGGTCGCCAACGGCGATGCCACGCACATCGGTGGCCACGTCGACAACGATGCCCGCGGAACTATAGCCCAGCGGCGAGTACGCTTCCAGCTTCTTCATCACAGCGCGGTAGGTCTGGACGGGTCCCTGTTTCCGCAAAACGTCGAGGACCTGCTTCACCTGCTGCGGGCGTTCCTTCGCCTTGCCGATGAGTCCCTTGCGCGCCGTCTTGACGGTGGAGCCTTCGGTGCCGCTGCTGATGAGCGAATAATGATTCTGGACGAGGACTTCGCCCGCCCCAAGTTGGGGAACGGGGACTTCCTGGATTTTCATCTCGCCGGAGCCGAGTTTCTGAGTGAGTTGTTCCATCAGGACTTAACCTTCCTAGTTCGAGCGCCCTCAGGCAGCAGGCTCGTAATGATATCTATAAATTTCTCAAAGAGCGTCTCGCGGTTCCAACTGTCGCGTATCTCGGCGACACGGTGCGACTTCTCGCGAAGATCGGAGACACTCAGGGCGTCCAAGAGTTTCCCAACCGACTCTCCGTCGAATCCCGCACGCCATCCGATTCCCTGGTCTTCGACAAAATCTGCTGTGTCGAAATCACCAAGAGCAAGAATGGGCAAAAAGGCGCCGATGTAGTCGAAAACCTTGTTCGGAATCGAGTCGGAGATCATCGGAACCAGACCAATGTGCTTGTCGGCCAGGTAGTCGCGCATGCGCTCGGGGGGAACGGCGCCGATGAGCTCCACGTTCGCCATGCGGTGTTCCTCGATGAACGCCTTCACCTTCGGGTACCTCTGGCCTTCTCCGGGATCACCCACAATCGTGAGGGTGACGTCGGGGCGGGTAACCAACGCCTCAAGGACCGGCATGACGTCGATCTGGTGCTGGAGCAGGCCGACGCACACAATGCGCAGCGGCTGGGGAAAAGCAGTATAGTCCTTCTTGGTCAGCCCCTCCCAACGCCATGCATCGAAACCCGGAGGGAGAAAAATGGAGTCCTTGGCCGGGGCGTATCGGTGCAGCCAATCGACGAAGCTGGGAGAGATGTGGACGTACCTGTCGTAGCGCGCAAGAGACGGATGAAGGTGGATGTTGCAGTAAGCGGAAAATACAGCTTTCTTCGGGGCGCTGCGAATCATCAGCGCATCCGGCCAAATGTCGCGGATATCCAGGACTGCCCGGCACGCACGCAAGCGCCTGACGATGGCGATGCAAAAGACCAACTCCACTGGCCTTGAGGGAACAACGATGACGCTGTCTCTGCGCAGCTTCCTTGTCAGATGCAGGCAGATCTGCCAAGCCATCAAGAGATTGCAGATAATACGCCGCACCGAGATGTTCGAACGATAACCGGGAACAGAGAAGACGGTCATCCGGTACTTCAGCTTTGCCTGCTCCGTCGCGATTTCTTCCTCAGTGAAGTGACGCTTGTAGGCATGGCTGAAATTCGTCGTGAGATACTCCACCTGGAATCCCCGGTCGGCCAGCATGTCTGCCAGGACGGGCAAGCGCGTTCCCCGCTTTGCCATTCGGTTCTCAAAGGGAGTTACGATGTAGACGATCGGTTCGGATGAAGGCTTGGTCATTGATTCGCCGGGGAAGGTGACTCAAGGAGAGTACCGTAGATTTGGTGGACTTGCTTGATGATGATGTCAGCCTCAAAGGACTCCAGCGCGGCGGCTCGGCGGCGCAGGGCGCCACCACGAATGGCATCGATGTTCTCGAGTGCACTGCGGAGCGCCTCTGTCAGTGCCTGGCTGTCGCGCGGTTCGACCAGCGAGCCCTGATAGTCCTGCGTGACGAGCTCGGGTATCGCCCCAACGCGCGTTGAGACCACAAAAGCCCCTGAAGCGAGGGCCTCTGTCACGGCGTTGGGGCACCCCTCTTGATATGACGGAAGCGCGAAGATGTCGGTGTCGGCGAGTGCCGCGTACTTGTCGGGCCCATCCACGAAACCGGGGAAGCGGCAAATTCCGTCGAGCCCCTCGCGATGGGCCATGGCTTCGAGTTCGGCGATGATTGTGTCCGTGGCCCCATGGCCGTAGATGTCGAGTGAGAATTGATGCCCCTCGCGATGGAGAGCCGCGGCGGCCTGGAGGAGTTCGCCGACGCCCTTGAGGGGACTGACGCGGCTGAGAAAAACGATGCGTGGGGGCTGACCCGTTCGGTCGACAGGCATCTGGACAAGTCGGCCGTCGAACATCGTCTTCGAGACACTGATGCTTCCGGAGGGGACGCCCCAACGGAGAAGAGGCGGAACAAATCCCTCCGAGAGGACAATCGAATGATCCGCGTGTCCAAAAACGGCGCGAAACAGAGTTCGGAGTACGGATGACCGGTCGATGCGCGCGACTTCCGACTCATCCCAGCCTCGGTAGAAAACGAGTGTCCTGCGCCGCAGCAAACGGGCTACCAAGATGGCGAGACCGTCGCGCAGCAGAGGAACCGGAATCAGGGAGGGGTTCACATGCACAACGCGAATGGAACGGTCGCGCCGCAGCAGAGCACCAAGGCGCCAAAGATCCCGAAGCAAATCGAGAGCATAGGCCACCGGGCGGGAGGTGCGCCGGTAATAATCCTTCGAGCGTGAACCGATCTCGAAGCGGAGGATGCGCGGCGAAGAGTGAGCGTAGCGCTCGAAGAAGAGGCGGTAGTATCCCGCGACCCCTCCCCGGCTTTCGGCATCCTTCGTAGCGATCAGAACCGCCGGAACGTCAGGAGACCGGGTCATGAACCAAGGCCTGTGCCTTGACCTCCTCGGAGGCGGGCGGATCAGGAGGGGGATTGAGAAGGAAGAAGTAGCGCGCAGGCGGCTTGGCACTCGTTCCGGCCACGTAGGAGATCAGAAGGGCAAACACCAGGAAATTGGGGTCCTTAAAAGCGCCGGAGTAAAGATTCACGCAACACAAGACAACATAGCCCATCGCAAAGGAAGGCGCACGCGCATCCCTCCGGAATAGAAGTGGGAACAATATTCGGAGATAGGAGAGATGAAAGAGGCCCAGAAGGAGAACGCCATACAATCCCTGATCATGGAGGAAGGCAAACAAATCGCTATGCGCGTGAACAATACGCTTGGGATTTGGATGCGTAAACATGTGCGTACGATTGCCACGGCCAAACAGAATGACCGTCGTGTCGCCACTGGACCAGTTGTAGTAAATTCGCCTCCACAATCCGAAGCGCCCGGAGCCACCCTTCTGGGGATCGAGCAACTTCTCGTCCGTGGTTCTCTCCTGGATTCGTTCCCATCGCCAGGCCGCCGTTGCCGAAATCGCAACGAGAAGAACAAACGAGAGCATGATGAGGCGGGTAACATGGCGGGCACTGCGCGTAACATAGAAGGCACAGACAAGATACGTAAGAACAGACGCCCCAAGCCCCAGCACAGCCCCGCGCTTGACTGTGACGATAATGCCAAGGACAGCCATGGCGAGAAAGATCAGGTCCTTGGCGCCGAGTTTGGGCCTCATCAACAGGAGTGGAAGAGTGTAGAGCAAAGGGTAGGCGCTGGCGTTGTAACTGGTCTCAAAAGCAGGTGTGCGCATATAGAAAAGAGTAAACACAACTGCGATCACAATAATGGCACGTATTGCATTCGCCAGCTTTTCAAGAGTCAGAGCCCCGCTTCTCACCAGACGATAGGCGACAACTATACCGATAATCCAATGCAGAGTACGAACGTACGCATATAGCCCTTCGAGCACATGGTTGTCGAACAGTGCGTAGACGAAAAGTGAAATGGCCAGAATGAACAGCATTCCGCCAAAACGAAAGCCATACCGGGTGAACGAAAAACCAGTACGCGCCAAATAGTACAGGAAGTAACCGAGAAGAATGGCACGGGAAAAACGGCTGATAGCGACAAAGATGTCTTGATTGAAATACTCGACCAGCCAGTCGGTAAATGTCAGGTAGACCAATCCAAAACAAAGAATGCCAGCCGTGATGGAATCCCAGAAAGGCACATCAGCGCGGCTCTTGTCGTCTTTCCGCACCACCCTGAAGGAGGAGGGGGGTAAAGCGGTAGTGGCGTTCATTGTTTGCTCAGCCTGCATTGGATGCCCTTCTGATTGCTTCTATAGATCTGGGCAGACGAGAGAGCTGCCGGCCAAAGCGGGGGCTCTGGCGAAAGTCGCTTCCGCGAGGCTCATCAGCCCTTCCGCCCACCCTCCGGATCATTCGCCCACACCCACGTCAAGGAGGTAAATCCTGTGCAATCCCGTCGTGCCCAAATGACGTGGCAACTGATTCACAGGCGGGGCAGCGCCAATGGCGCAGACTTCTTTCCGCGAAAAACACCTCGGCCTGCAAGCGTCATGAGGCATCATGGCTCCCCATTGTGGGCGGGAATTCCTTCAGTGCCTGTGCGCGCAAGCGGAGACGCTTGAGATGGCGGAATCTCGTTCGACATTCCTTGAGGAAAGCAGTAAGCGGAGCAGAACGCTGGGCTGTGCGCAGGAGAGGAGAGAGAACGGTCACCTTTAGACTTCTGCTCTCGTCCTTGATCTGGCCCTTCCCATCCATTGGCTCGGGAATCTCGTAGGAGATCTTGCGGCCCGTTTGTTCCAGGTGGTCAACCATGACGCGGAATCCGGCAAGCCAGAGCCAAACGTCGTTGATTCGCCCGACACGGGTTGTCGACGTAGCGACCGTGTTGCGCATGGCGACAAGCGCATCAGGATTGAAGACGCCCTGAGCCTCAAACCATTCAGGATCAACGAGCTTTTCCAGATGGCTGCGCAATGGACCTGCCGACCATCCCGTGTAGTCGTGATAGGCGGCAAGCAGGCGCTGCTCGGCACCGGCCGTCTTCCCTCTCACGGCCTTGTTGTTACGAGCCCAGGGGAGGCGCGCCAGAAAGGGGTCCAGTTCCTCCAGCAGGCTCGCATACACTTCGTCTGTACGAGACGATGGATGAAGCGACCACATGTAGCCATAGACGCTTGGGTCCGTGAACATCTGGTAAATGGTTGCGTATCTGTTGATGAGCCCCAACGCATGGCAGAGGTTCCCTCGCATCCGGTATCCCTGCATGTAGTGCTCAAGCTTGGCATGCCTGGGTGCTCCAGGTGCCCGCTCGCCAAGCTCGGCAATCGCACGCTTGACGCCCTGAATCGAAGCGCCACGTACCTCCGGCTTTAGCAGGGAAAACGGGTCGGAGGGCTTGAACTCATTCAACTCCAGCAGGTGCCGGCCGGAGAACTCTGCCCTACCGATCGAGTCGCCAAAGCTGCCAGCGAGAACAAGTGCATCAGGCTCGATGCGCTCAAACCAGGTCATGTAGTGGAGCATCTCGGGTGAATGGAGCGCCCCCAGGTGCAAAGCGGTCTCCGAGATGTTGACCTCCACCTCCTTTGGGCCAAAGGGGATGTTGATCCATTCAAAGTTGTAGTGCTCAGCGATCTTCCTTGCATAGTGGGCGTCTCGGGAATCCGCGAATCCCCATGTAACGGCAACGGGGGCTTCCTTCAAAATCCCCTTGCGATGAAGCTTCGCCGTGACACCAGCGATGATCCGGCTGTCGAGTCCACCGGAAAGAAGAAGATAAACGCGGGAGAATCGCGAACAAACTCGTTCCGCTTCCGCTTCCAGGCGGCTCAGGAGTTCCTTCCCGATTGTATCAACCGAAGGAGCGAGAAAGCCGTGCGGAGGAATCTCGGAAAGCTTGACTGTTCCATCAGGATTTATGGACGAGAGCCACGGTTGGCGAACGATCTCCCGCAGGAGCGTTGCGTTCCCACAGACTTGACTGAAACAGAGAAGCGACAAAATCGAAGAGGTCAAGACATGGCATTCCGCCGGAAGTGCCTCTACAGCGGAGTCGAATTTGTCGTGCCATTTTCCATCCGCACTCTGATAGCGGGCGGCCTGATAGAGGTGAAGAGGCGATTCCAATTCATGGGCGCGCGATGTATTCATAGAGTCACGAGCCTTTCCGTGCTGCATGGGCTTGTTCCAGGATTGTCAAAAGAACCTCTCGATGGCTTTCGCATCGTATTATATTGAGGAGCGTCGTGAGCTCTTCTCCCTTGTGTGCGGGGATCCTGCCAATCTTCGCGTCAAGAGCCCGCCGGATTCTCCCGTGGCCTCGGAGTATGGCGAAATACAACGCAGCCTTCGCGTCGCACAAGCGGCGCCACTCGGCTTCCAGAAAAAGTGGATCGGAGCATTGAGCCCCCATCGCGCACAGACGCTCGCGTATGGCGGTGGACTCTTCGGGAGCGAGAAGACGGGTTCCCGGTCGTCCCCTCTCGGCCTTCAGGCAATGGAGGTCGAAATCGAATTTTCCGGAATCATCAATGGCCAGTTCAATCAGGAAGCCCTCATACCACGAGGCTGGCCGGCGCGTGTGCCAGTCAAACAGGAAGTTGCCCTGGCCATAGAACACAACGCTGTCGTTGAAGCGCTCGATGGCCCCCATGCAATGAGAATGCTGGCAGACAATGCAGCGGGCTCCGGCCTCGACAAGGACGGCACACAGGGCGCGAAGAGCGGGCGGCGGGTAGGGGTGATACTCTTTGCCGGCATGAAGCAGAACGATCACAAACTTGCCTGCCTCGGCGGCACGATGAACATCCAGAACAAGACGAGCCGGATCGAGTCCGTTTGCTCCAGGAGTACCCGGGCCCGCGATAGAGAACTCATGCTCAGCTGCAGAAAAGACAATGACGCTCTGCCCACCCAACATGAACTCATGCTGCCGCCGGGCAATAACATCAGAATCACCGGCTCCGAAGTGCTCGATTCCGATTCCCTGCAAGGTATTCATGGTGGTGGTGAGCCCCGCCGCACCATGATCCATTATGTGGTTGTTGGCGAGACTGACGGCCTTTAGCCCCAGTTGGGAGAGACCTGTGGCCGTCTCGTGTGGCGCCCCAATAACCGTACCGGTCTTGATCACCGGAGAGGGGGACTCGATTAGCGGACACTCCAGATTAGCGATCGAGTAAGCTGCCTTGTGAAAAAGGGCTGTCCACTCGCCGCCGAAATCCTCGGGAGAGGTCGCTTCTCTAAAGAGAGACTCATTCGCATTGATGGGGCACAGATCGCCCACAATCAAAAGGGGACGTCCCTCTTCACGAACCGGAGATGAGGCTGTGGGCGGATTATTCATTGGCTGCGCGGGCATAATGGCGAAGTGAGAGGGCCGAGTTAAGGAGAGCATCCACAGGATGCGGAGAGCCAACTCCAACTCTCATGGCGGTTTCGTAGACGTCACGGTAAGCGTCGATGGCACCGTGGATGCTGAAATGGCGGTCGAACCATTCGCGCGACTGGTTCTTGAGTTGATCTGCCTGAGAGCGATCAGTAACCAGGGTGCGTAGCCGCGCGTAGTTGGCCTCTTCGTTGTAGTCGGCAAGCGAATTGCGCGGCGAAAAGTTGGTCTCAAAGAACGACTGGAAGTTCTCCGGAGTGACGAGAACGGGGATCGTGCCGCCTGCATAGGGCGTCAGCAGGACTTTCCCTTTGCTGCTGGCTTCCATGATGGAGCGGCCTGTGGAGACAACAAAATCGGCAAGGCCAAGTAGCTGGCTCGCTTCGACGGTGTACTCGTCCTCGGCAAAGATGTGGATGTGCTCGTCGCGCAGAGCGAGAATCTCGCCGTAAACGGCCGGAATCTGTGGGGTACCGATGAGCACGAGCTGGCAGGGCGCACCATCCCCGTTCAGGCGTTTTACGAGGTTGACCGCCTGGACCAGACTCTCGCGATAGTGAGGGTTGAATCGTGCGATGCGCAAGAACGTGGGACGGTTGGGATCGAGCGTGGCGCGAGCCTTGGCGATGCGGCGGGGGTCGTCCTGGATTTCGACAGCTCGGTTGGGAATGTGATAGCGGCGTGCGCGGCGGAACTTGGGATGCGCCGCGAAGAAGTCGGCGTTCTCCTTGCTGAAGAGTACAATGTGGTCCGCGCGCGGAAAGAAACGCTTGGGATTGGGGCCTCCTGCTTTGGTCATCACGACGGGCAGCCTGCTCAATACCCCTGCGGCGCGGACCAACCCGTGACTGGAGACATCAAAGGAATGCAGGACGGTGGGACGGAACTCGCGAATCTCGCGCTTGATGGCAAGCACGGCCGCCGGATGATTCCATCCCGTTGCGCGAACAAGCGAATGGGGGACGGAGGAGGAAGCAATGACGGGAGAGACTTTCTTGCCAAGCATCACAATCCGGCAGGGGAAGTGCGCGGATAGAGCCTCAGCCGTCGTACGAAGGCTATAGAAGTGGCCGCCCCGTCCGTGTCCCATGACGGAAATAAAGAAGAGGACGCGGGGCTCGGTGGCTGGTGCATTCATGAAGAAGCGGGCTTTCTGCGCAGACGGCCCATGACGAGCGATGGGAGCTGCTTGTAGCGCGCGAGATCCTCGCTGGTAACAACAAGGATCTCGCGGTACGTGGTGGTATAGGTTGCGTGGTATTGCAGGAGACGCACGAATGTTTGCAGGGTGTAGATGATCGTCGCCGTCATGCCGGCGCCAACAACGCCGTAGGCGCCAACAAGCCAGTAGCCAACAATGCCGCCGACAATAACGGGAGGGAGCGAGGCCCAGAAGACCTTGTGCGGCTCGCCCGAGGCGGAGAGATGCGTGGCCAGGAAATGGCCGATTGGCCAACTGATCACGCCTGGCGCCAGGACATAGAAAACCGACGCCGCCGTGCGGAACTCCTCGCCGTAGAGGAACACAATGACGGGCTCGATGATGAGACAGGAAAAGGCGATGCCGACAGTCGAAATCATCAGGAGGTTTCGGCACAACATGTTGGTGCGGCGAACGGCGACCTTTTCCTCGGAGGCCGCCGTAAAGGGGAACAGCACCTGTGAAATCGGCATCGTCATCAGGCGTGTCTGGCGCCCCAGCCCACGGGCGCGGGCAAAGAAGCCGACAAAGGAATCGTTCATCGTGATTCCCTTGAGCAGGAGAATGGGCATCTCCTCGACCAGATACATGGCGAACATAATGAGGTACTGCCAGCGGCCATAGCGCCAAATGGCTGGAATCAATTCCCTCGCAGGCTTTGCGTCGTCGGCGTGGGCTTTGTCCTCGTCATCGAATGGAAATCGAATCATCGTCAGGACAAGGTACGAGAGCCGGAGAAGGTCGCTGACAAGGAGGGCGAGAACGGCGCCAGCAATCCCCCAAGGCAGAATCACGATGAAAACAACAAGCCCGGCGAACTGAGCGAAGTCGCCGATGATGCTGGAAACATTGACGGGTGTAATGCGGAGCTGGCCGCTGAGGATGCGCTGGAAGAACGTCGTGAGATACATCACGGGAACGGTGCCCAACGCGAGGAGGAACAGCGGCAGATCGACGTTGTTCCAGGGGCTCCAGGCCTGCTTGCGAATGGCGAGGAGAACCCCGCTGCTCACGAGCGCGAGAGTTGCTCCGAGAACCCAGGCGAGAAAAGTGAGGCGCCGCGTGCCGGCGAGCTTGCGCGCAATGAAGAACGAGAAGGCCGTCCCGATGCCAAGGTTGCCGAATCGAAAGGCAACGTCCTTGATCATGTAGAGCAGGGCGCACAGGCCAACACCTTCGGGGCCGAGCCAGCGTGCCGTAATGATGCCCGTTCCGAAGTTCGCCACGAGAAGGATAAAGCGAACACCGATCGTCTGGACACTGGACTTTGCAAAGGTTTCCTGGGGAGGCCGTTGCCGTGACGGCCCGGTACTACGATTCACGGGATATCCGCCTGACAAGACGTGCTGGAACTCCGGCAATCACGCAGTCTTCATCAAAGGACTGAAGAACAACGGAGTTGGCTCCGATCACGCAGCGCGAGCCGATCTCCACCGGCCCAATGATCTTTGCACCGGGATAAACAATCACGTCGTCGCCAATCCGCGGATAGCGGGCAAACAGATCGCCGGATTCGTCCTCGATGTCGCCC
The DNA here is from genome assembly GCA_030156535.1 of Candidatus Sumerlaeota bacterium. Classification (GTDB taxonomy): domain Bacteria; phylum Sumerlaeota; class Sumerlaeia; order SLMS01; family JAHLLQ01; genus JAHCAW01. The sequence goes on along the minus strand of JASGMJ010000009.1, from coordinate 52,803 downwards.
CCTTTACCCCCAAACGTCACACCGTTATAGATGGTCGCGTTGCGGCCAATGCGGGCTCCCCCGCCGATGACGATGTCGTGCGGATGTGGAAACACCACGCCCTCGCCGATGGGCTGGCGAGTGCGAATCTCGACGCCGGGAACACGGGAAAGACGCGTCAGAATCGCGAGGGCAAACAGACGGCCGATGCGCATCGGCAACGGCAGACGGCGGAGCCACTCGGCAAGACGGTAGAGAACAACGACGCGATAGCCCGGATTGAACAAGTAGCGGGCAAGCAGGGCACCCGGCCCGGGAACGCGGCGGCCACGCGCGCGAAGGTCTTGGGAGAAACAAGCGAAGAGTCCCATGTGGTGGAGCTAGAGGACCTCGTGGACGGGGCGGAAAGAACCGTCGGGCAGGAGAGTGCGCACTTCGCAGATCATCCAGAAACCGGTGCGGGCATGCACCTTTTCCCGGACGAGCCGAACCATGCTCTTGATGTCGGCCGCCGTGGCGCCTCCCGCGTTGACGATGAAATTCGCGTGCAGATCGGGGATCATGGCGCCGCCAATACGCGTCCCCTTGAGGCCGGTCTCCTCGATGATCTTTCCCGGAGGGCCGTAGGTGTCGTACATTTCGGGGCGGCTGATGAAGACGGAACCGCAGTTCGGGAGCTTCTTGGGAAACTTCAGGCGGCGTTTGCGAATGATGTCGAGCATTTCGCGCCGGGATTCGCCGGGATCGCGCGGCGTACCTTCGAGAAGCACCCGCGTGACGATGAGACCGTTGGACTGGAGCGCGGACTTGCGGTACTCGAAGGCGCACTCCTCATGATCGAGTTGGTGCTCATTGCCTTCGCGATCAAGTGCCCAGACGCGGCGCACCATGGTCCCGATGCTTTTCCGCAGGCTGCCGCCATTCATCAGAACAAGTCCGCCCAGCGTGCCTGGAATGCCGATCGTGTGCTCCATGCCACCAATGCCGGCGGCGGCGGCAATGCGTGCAAGACTGGGAATCCACGCGCCTGCCTGCGCGTCGATCGTCATGCCCTCGATGCGATGGCTGCTCATCCGGCGGCCAATCTTGATGATCGCGCCACGAAACCCCTCGTCGGGAAAGAGGATGTTTGTGCCGTCACCAATGATGGCAAAGGGAAGAGAGTTCTCGCGAATCCATTGCAGTCCGGCGGCAAGCTGCGCGGGACTGGCAGGTTCGAGCAAGTAGTCCGCAGGCCCGCCAATCTCCCAGTTTGCGTGGAGACAGAGTGGCTCGTTGCAGCGAACAGTGCCGACGATGTGTTCACCCGGCGGCTTGAGAAGCGCGCCGGATTCAGGCATGAGAGGGTTGCAACCGGACATTTGTTTCTTCGGTCTCGCCGCTGATATTGGCCCCAAGCGAACGAAGGCGCGGAACGAGAAGCTCGTAGCCGCGATAGATTTGCTGGCAATTGTCGATGACCGTCGTGCCTTCCGCGGCAAGGCCGGCCATGACAAGGGCGGCTCCGCAACGCAGATCGAGCGCGCGGACATTGGCGCCCTTGAGGCGGGCAGGTCCTTCGATCACGGCGCAATTGCCGTAGGATTCGATCGGCACGCCCATCTTGCGGAGTTCGGCGGCGTATTGGAAGCGTTCGGTGAATCGCTGGTCGGTGACACTCGTCGAGCCCTCGCACTTGCTGGCGAAGGCGGCGAAGAGCGGCTGCATGTCGGAGTTTACTCCCGGATAGGGAGCCGTGAAGAGATCAAAGGCGCGGAGCTTCTTGCCCTTGCCGCTGGCATAGAGATTTCCGCCCCATTCGAAAACATCGAGTCCGGCGTCGCGCATGTAGGCGACATCGTTGCGGATGAAGTCGGTGCTGAAATCCCGGATACAGATTTCCCCCCCGGAGAGTCCCGCGGCGAGAATGTACGTCACCGCTTCGTCCCAGCCCTTCATCACCTTGTGCGTGGCACCACCAAGAAGGCGGCCGCCCTCCACTTCGACGACGCGGTTGCGCACGGAGATGCGTGCTCCCATCGCGTTGAGGCAGACGGCAAGGTCGGCGACTTCGGGGCGGGTGTTCGCATTGAAGATGCGCGTGCGGCCCTCGGCAAAGCACGCCGCAATCATCACGTTCTCCGTCCCGGTGGTTGAAGGAAGGTAGAAGTGAATGTCGGCGCCCTTCAGCTTTTTGGCCGTGACTTCGATGGAGTGCTCGTCGACGTGAATATCGGCCCCAAGAAGGCGCAGGCCTTCGAGATGGAGGTCGAACTTGCGGTCACCGAGATCGCACCCCCCCGGCATGGTGATCTTCGCGTGTCCGAATCTGCCGGCCAGAAGACCAAGGAAGAGTAGGGATGTGCGAATCTTGCCGGAGATTTCCGGGGGAAGCTCGGTGGTCGTGGGGTCGGAGAGCGCGAGCGTGGCGGTGCCGTCGGCCTGCTCGACGTTGCAGCCGATATAGCGCAGGGCTTCGATCTCGGCCTGGATGTCACGGAGTTCCGTGGGCAGGTTCGTCAGTGTGACTGGCGCGGAGCCTGCCGCGGCGGCCATGAGGAGCGGCAGCGCGGCGTTCTTGGCGCCACGCACGTCGATTTCGCCGAAGAGCGGCGTGGGACCTTCGATGCGGATAAGGGGAGATGTCATGGGTTTGTTGCTCAGACCTTTGTGCCGGTTTGCGGCCGGGATTCCCAGGCACGTACCTGGTCGACGAGGTCCTGGTTTTCCTTGAACCACTCGACGAATGCGGAGACGCCGTCGAAGATGGTCGTGCGCGGCTCGAAGCCCAGCTTCGTGCGGGCGCGATCAATGTCGGCAAAGCTCGCGGGCACATCGCCAGGCTGCATGGGAAGCAGTTCCATTTCGGGCTGCTTGCCCATGCACTTTCCGAGGTACTCGATCATATCCATCAGCTTTTCGCTGCGATGGTTGCCGAGGTTGAAGACTTCGTACTTGTCGAGGCCTTCGGTGACAACGCAACGCTTCACGCCATCGACAATTTCTGCGATGTAGGTGAAGTCGCGGCGCATGTCGCCGTGGTTGAAGACCTTGATGGGCTTGCCTTGCTGAATGGCGTCGGCGAACAGCCACATGGCCATGTCGGGGCGTCCCCACGGGCCGTAGACCGTGAAGAACCGCAGGCCGATGGTCTGGAGGCCGTAGAGGTGCGTGTAGGTGTGGGCCATCAGCTCGTTGGCCTTCTTTGTGGCGGCGTAGAGGCTGACGGGAGTATCGACGCTGTCGGACTCGCTGAAGGGCAGCTTGGTGTTGCTGCCATAGACGCTGGAACTGGAGGCGTACACCAGTCGCGGGACTTCGGAGTGACGGCAGCCTTCGAGGATGCTGAGGAACCCTTCGAGATTGCAGCGCATGTAATCGAAGGGATGTGTGAGCGAGTGGCGCACGCCGGCCTGTGCGGCCAGGTTGACGACCACGTCAAAGCGCTCCTGCTTCATGCAGGCAAGGACGCGATCAGAGTCCTCGAGCGAGCACTTGAACGGGCGGAAGCCTTCGCGTGCTTCGAGGATGGCGTGACGGCGTTCCTTCAAAACGGGGGCGTAGTACTGATTGAAGTTGTCGAGTCCGACGACTTCATGGCCGTCATCGAGCAGCGAGTTGGCAAGATGGAAGCCGATGAAACCGGCCGTTCCGGTAACGAGAATCTTCATGAGTTTGCTCTTGTAGGGGGAGGGAAGATGTGCCGGCCAGGGAGGGGAACGGTCAAAGAAGACCCCCGGCCGGCAGTCGAATGTTGAAGGCGATCAGGCTTTGTGGATGGCGGCGGTGGCGTCGGTGACACCCACCATGGCGTTGCGCGTGTCGACGATGACCTTGGCGATCTTACCAAGCTTGGCGTAATCGACGGCGGCGTGCGCGGTGGAGATGACCGTTGCGTCGCACTTCGCAGCCTCGTCCAGCGGGACGGATTTGCGGCCTGCAAGGGCGGCGTGTTCACGCGTCATCATGATTTCGGGAATGTGCGGGTCGTGGAAGAGAACTTCGGCGCCGCGCTTCTCGAAGAGTTCGATGAGCTTGAAGGTGGGGCTTTCGCGCAAGTCGTCGACATCAGCCTTGTAGGCCAATCCGATGAGCAGGATGCGGCTTCCCTTGAGTGCCTTGCCCTGCTCGTTGAGAGCTTCCATCGTCTGCGAAACGACGTACTTGGGCATCTCGGTGTTGATTTCACCAGCGAGTTCGATGAAGCGGGTGGGCGTTTCGTACTCGCGCGCCTTCCACGTCAGATAGAAGGGGTCGATGGGGATGCAGTGTCCACCCAGGCCGGGGCCGGGATAGAAGGGCATAAAGCCGAAGGGCTTGGTCTTGGCGGCCTCGATGACCTCCCAGATGTCGATGTCCATCCGCTGGAAAACGACTTTGAGTTCGTTGACCATCGCGATGTTGACGCAGCGGAAGATGTTCTCCATCAGCTTGGTGGCTTCGGCGACGCGCGTGGAGGAAACGGGGATCGTCTTCACGACGACGGCATCGTAGAGGCTCTTGGCCGCTTCGAGTCCCTGGGGCGTCATGGCGCCGACGACCTTTGGGATCGTTGCCGTGCTGAAGCTCTTGTTGCTGGGGTCTTCGCGTTCGGGCGAGTAGGCGACGAAGAAGTCGCGCCCGGCCTTCAGGCCCGAGCCCTTCTCCAGAATCGGCACCATGACTTCATCGGTCGTGCCCGGGTAGGTTGTGGATTCGAGGATGACGATCTGGCCGGCGCGCATGGCCGGAGCGATGCTCTCGCAGGTGCAGGTGACATACGTGATGTCCGGTTCGCGGTGATGGGTTAGTGGCGTCGGAACGCACAGAAGCAGCGCGTCGCACTTGTTCGCGTCGGCCATGTCGGAGGAGGCGGAGAACTTTTCGCTCGCAGCCATCGCCGCGACGTTCTCGCCGGGGATGTGGAGGATGTAGGACTTGCCGGCACGCAGGCTCTCGATTTTGCTGGTGTCGATGTCGAGCCCAATAACCGGAAAGCCAGCCTTGTGGAACTCGATGAGCAGCGGAAGCCCGACATAGCCAAGGCCGATGACACCGATCACTGCGGTGCGGTTGCGGATTTTGTCGATGAGTTGCGTGGCAGCAGGATTCAAGGATTGATCGAGAAGAGAAGCTGTTGCTGTCATTAATTTCCTACCTTGGGGGAATTGTTACTGTCACAGAAGCCAGATCAACTGGCGCAGCGCAATGCGAGGTGCTCTCGAACAAGACTTCAGGATTGGGAATCAAGTGGGTGAGGGAAGACGAAATCTTCCCCGTTGCCGATTTCCGAACAAACGGAAAAGGCTCGAGAGAGTCATTTCAGGAGACGGAGAGACGGAGAGCAGAACGGCTTCGACATGGAAAACAACAATCCATGGAGCCTTGAACGCGACGCCCCTCGCAGTGGCGGGGGGATGTAAGGGCGGAGGATTTCGCGTGTCAAGCCACGTTGTGCTTGCATATGCAAAAGGGTGGACACGTTGCGCGGCTTGACACGAGATTGCAGGCACGAAAGCCGTGCTGACTCTCCGGCCCGCGAGTTGCTCTTTCCGGAAGAATGACAACATAGGGAAGTTGCCCCGACAATGCAGGAATGTTCCCCACAAAAGAATAATCAGTCTCGCCGGAGTCACCTTAGGTTGAGCGTGCTGCTCGGCTTGGCCCTCTGTATTCTGGGAGGCTACTTTGCCTTCACCACGACATTGGCCACCTCCCCCGTTGCGACGACGCAACGGTATGAGAAGGAAATCCGGAGCAACCGGATCGTCCATGCACTGACTCCCCCGAGATGGCGCAAGACCCCTCCCAGGCATATCGACTACTATCTCCACTTCGCCGTCTCCGTGCCCTACGGGTTGCTGGCCGGTTTTCTGGGGTTTCTGGGAATACGCCTTCTGGGGCGGCGGTGGAAGTGGGTGGCACTGGGGATTCCGCTGCTGGCGGTGCTCCTGATTCCCGCTTATGATGAGTATCGGCAACAGTTCATCCCAAAACGCAACGCAACATGGGAGGACCTCCAGTGGGCTTGGGGGGGGATTATTGCAGGATGGGGCGCTTTCCTGATTGCCTGGGGAGCGGCAAGGAGGGTAGCTTCAATTATAGGGCGGCGGAGAGGTCTTGCCGCCGGGCGTCCAGAGAAGTCCACCATGATATCGGCTGATGGCGCAGCAGAAGATCCCGCCTGATGACGGCAATGTGGAGCGCGATAGATTCAGGGTGCCGAATGTGATTTTTTTTGGCCCCGACAACTAAGCAGCCAGCTTCAGAGCCCGGCGACACGCATCTCCACCCACCCTCAAGCCCAATAGAATCAGAATGCAAAGTATCAGACAGAAAATCTCTTCGATTTGTGGATCGGCGAGAAGTATCTGCAAAAAAGTCTCCCTTCCAGCTTGACACGGGGCATGGGAGCGGTTCTCATCACCGGCAAGTCGAGGCGTATCCATTCTCGTCTTTAAGCATTTCACTATCTCAATATAGGACAGGCAGCTCAACATGAAGAAGTTTCTCGGAATCTTGCTGACAGCGGGAGTGCTATCGCTGCCCGCCTTTGGAATGGGGGCTGAGGCCGCCGCAACTTGGGTTGGGGTTGTGGATGGGAAGGGTGGCTATGAAATCGTCCAGGCAACGGACACGATGACACCGGGTGCTGGCCAGATGGCGCGCCTGATGGTGGGCGACCGCGTCATCGCGGGTGCCGAGCCTGTGACAATCCGCCTCGCGGACAACGGCACTGTGCTGGTTGGCAGCAACTCGGAAGTCTCCATGGTCCAGGAGCGCATTGTCCGCTTGCAGTCGGGCACCGTGGCTGCCGGTTTCCAGTCGGGCAACCCGATGAGTGTTGAGTACGACACGATTGATTTCAGCACGGTTCAGCCGCTCGCCGAAGAGGGTGAGACGGAAGTGGTGCCGACGGCTGGCGAAGCGAAGTCCGCGGTTCTCGCCGTGGAACAGCTTGGCCCGCAGACGATCCGCCTCTCCGCGCTCAACGAGATGGCCGTGGTCAAGGATATCAAGACCGGCGCGCAGCTTGCCGTGGTCGGCGCCAACGATACGCTCGAAATGGTGCTGAACGAAGCGGGCAAGTGGATGCCCGGTACGCGCGGCCTCCAGCCGCTGGCCCAGCAGGATGCAGCCCAGACCACCGCACCCGCAGCATCCAGCGGTGGCGGCGGTGGCGGCGGTTCCGCAGTGGGTCTCGCCGGTGTTGGCGTTGGCGTTGCAGGCCTGGGCGTTGGAATCTATGGCCTGAACAAGTCCAGCAATCTGGAAGACGACGTGCACAAGCTCCGCAAGGAACTCAACGATCTGGATGCCAGCGACCTGATCCCCTGATCGGCGAAGTCCTTTCCTTACAATGATACGTGCGCCGGGGCGGTTGCTTGCCCCGGCGCTTTTTTGTGACTGCACCGCTGCTCCTTCTGCACACTCCCCTTTCGCGATTCTCCCGTGTCCCCATCAGGCAAAAAGAGAAGCTCCCGCTGGCACCGTTGGTTGGTTCTGGCATTTCTTGTCCCCACCGTCGCGTATTGGGGGCGAGCGAATCTGCAGTCGCTCGAGGAACGCGAGGCCTGGCGGGTGCAGTGGGAGCGCGATGACTTCGAATTTCTGGCGTCGCAGACGCTCGCGGATGTTCCCGCCGACTCGGAGCAGCTGCTGACGATGGCGTACTTCCTTGGCGAGCAGCCAATTCCGCCGCAGTACGAAGGGGCCCAGGAGTTGATCGCACGCGCGTTGCTGCTGGCGCCCATGAAGTCCAAACTCTGGCTCTATGGAGCACGTTACCGGTTGTTTCAGGGCGAACCCGACCAGGCAAGAGCGGCGCTGGAGCATTCCGACGTCCTCCATCCGTTCCACACCGATCGGCGTCTGATGGCCGTCGAGTTGTGGGACTTGCTCGGTGAGCGCGACCGGGCCGTTGCTCTGGCAGTGCAGATTGGCGGTACGACGGCAAGCGCACGCAAGGCCGCCGCGCAACGCCTGCTGTGGATCGGAGTGCCTCCGAGCGAGGCTTGGGGTCTCTTGTGGCGCGAGGGGCTCTCCCCTGCCGAGACGGCGGATCTTCTTGAGGGACTCTGGTACAATGATGCGGACGCCGTAGCCGAAGTCGTGTCCTTGATCCCCGAAGAGACATATTCGGACGCGGAGTTTCGCCAGCGACTGGCACGACTGCTGAAGAGCCCTGTCGTGCTGGAAGCGGCCTGGAAGGTCTGGCAGTTGGAGAGCGGCAGCCTGGAGCAGGTGCCCGGCGCCAACACGCAACCTCCTCTGCTGGCGGAGAACCTGACGCTGGAACGCTCGCCGTTGTCAGACAATTTTCCTTTTGGCTGGCGGCCTTTCACAATAACACCGAACGCGGAGTTGTACTGGCTGGAAGGCGAGGGAGCAGGAAGGCTGAGGCTGACGTTCCGCGCCTCTCCGGTGAAGAGCAAAGAGTTCCGCTGGCTGATGTATGAGTTGCCGATGCCCGCGCACGAGCATCCTGTCCGCGTGCGCATTCGCCTGCGGGCGGAAGGTGCGACCGAGTCGCCGTGCATCCTGATCGCCAAGCAGGGAGAAGCCTTTCACAATAGCGCACGCAAGGTGCCAATGGCGGAGGAAGAAAGCGTGTACGAAGCTGTTCTCGCTCCCACCGATGCACCGGTAATGCTGTCGCTTTCCTTGGGGCGCACACACCGTGATGCCCCGGAGGCCGGGGATCAGGTCGTTTATCTGGAAGGCATCGAGTTCGCCACCGCGCAAGGAGAAGTCACTCAATGACCCATGCGTCTTGGGAGCAGGAGTGGGAGAGTGGTGGGCTGGGCTCGGGGGTCACCCTTCGGGAGGCATTTTACTGGGTAGGGCCTGCGTTGGTTTTGCTGATCGAGGCGGGCGCGTGCTTTTCTTTTGGATATGGGTATGAGGATATGTTGCGGGCCTGGGGCTGGATTGCCTGCGGGCTGCTGGGAGTGTGGGGAGTTGCGTTCTGGGCATCGGGGCGGTTCAGCCTGCGTCCGTACACGGCGTTGCGCGTTCTGCTGGCGATTGGCGTGGGAACGCTTCTGTGGTCGGGGGCGACGCTGATTCCCCTACCCGTGGATTTTGTCGAACGGGTGTCGCCCTTTTGGCGTGAAGCATTGGCGGCCATGCGGCAGGCAGGCTATCCGGTGCCCGACCGCGTGCCACTGGCCATCACGCCCGAAGCGGCATGGCGCGGCTGGAACCAGATGGCAGCGAGTCTGCTGTATTTCATCGGTGCCTGCGTCGTGGCATCGCGCCAGCGCGGCTTTGTCATTCTGGCTGTCCTGGTGGCGGGTGGTGCCGTGGTGGAGGCGTGGATCGGGGCTGTGGTCTATGTGCTGGGAAGCACCGACCGTGCTTTCGGCATTGCGTACAACTCGAACCATCACGCAGCGCTTGTGATGCTGGGTCTGCCCATTGCCGCATGGTGGGTGGCAACGCGGCAGAAATACAATCGCTACGGCTACATGGAGTCGCAGCGGCGCGACCTGATGCTGTTTCTGGGTGGCGTGGTCGCGGTGGCTTTTATCGGCTGGATGCTGGCGCTTTCGCGCGGTTCGTTGCTAGCCGTCGCCTTGGTGGGACTGGCCGATGTTGCGATGCGCCTTCCGATTGGGAGGAAGCGCGAACAAGGCACACAGAAGCGCAAGAGTGACGGTGGCGGGCTGCTGGGGGTAAACGTCTGGGTGATGGGGCTGATTGCTGCTTCCGGCATCACTCTTCTTCTCTTTTCGTCGGCGCTCGAAGGTTTCGCGGCCCGGCTGCCAGAGACCGAGGATTTGGGAGGGCGAGCCGCGTACTGGCTGGCGACACTGAAGGGTTTGGCACAGGTTCCGCTGCTGGGTTTGGGGCTGGGCGGAGCCGAGGCATCCATAAACCGTTTCCTGCTTGGCAGACCCACAAGTGTTCTTGCCGTTTGGTCGCACAACGATTATGTGCAAGTAGTTTCGGAACTGGGGTTGGTCTGGACGGCGGCCGTTCTTGGCGCCTTGGTGTGGTTCCTGCGATGCTTCAAGAGAGAATGGGACAGTGGAAGTGCGATTCTTGGCAGGCGGATGAGAGGATTCCGCCGGGCTGCATTGGCGGGAATGGCCATCACGCTTGTTCATGCCTTTTTCGACTTTCATCTACGGCTGCCCATCGTGGGATTTCATTTTCTCTTGGTGGGTGCCTTACTCTTGACGGGCACCAAGGCAATAGGCTCACGTGGGCAGACATGAGTAATATAGATCGGCTTCTGCCGAAGACTACAATTGAACCATTTATCTTCCGAATTGTCAGCATTCCCAATCCGGCGTTATTCTTAATTCCAAAAAAAGAAGGCCTTCCCTTGCAGATACCGCGGGTGGCCCAGACAGGTGTGGATCGTTGAGCAACTCATCGAATCGTGAGCAAGGGAGTGCCCCGGCGGCGAACTCCCAAATGGTTCCCACGGCAGCAATGCAGCCGATTTTGCTGGAGGCAGTGCCTCGGGAAGCGGAGTCGGGAGACGACTTCGCGGAAGTGCGCCGTTACATCGAACTTCTCTGGCATCGCCGGTGGTTCGTACTGTTTTTCGTCGTGCTGTTCCTGATGCTGGGCGCCTTCCAGATCAAGCGTTCGGCCCTGGTGTACGAATCCGTCGTGCAAATCAAGTACGACCCCAAGTCGGCCGTGGTGGATTTCGGCGAAAGCCAGTCAATGATGTTTCCCCGCGATGAGATCAATACGGCTGTCGAAATGTTGAAGAGCCCGGCAATCGCAACGGAAGTGTTGCGCGTGCTGGGCCCAATGAAGACAACGGAACAGGTGAAGGACGAATCACCTCTGGCACGCATTCGCGAGTTCGTGAGTTTTGTGTCAGAGAAGGTCAACAATGTGCTCGTATCGGAGCAGAAGAGTGTGGACGGCGAAGTCGTCCGGCAACAACGACGCATCAATTCGCTGATCAACAGCATTGACGTGCGCCTTCGCCCCGAAACACGCATCATCGAAGTGAAGGTGCGAAGCAGCAACAAGGAACGGGCGGCACAAATCGCCAATGCCTACGCGAACGAATTCATCGCTTACATGGAACGGGGACAGCGGCAATCGTCGACTTACGCCCGTGGCTATGTGAAGGACCAGATCGACAAGACCAAGAGCGAACTCGCCAAGGCCGAGAAAGAACTGTATCAGGTGAGCGGAAAGGCGGACCTCAGCGTCACGGACGCTGAACGCCAGATCGCGATCGAAACGTTGACGACGCTGACCAAGCAGGTCGAGACGCAGCGTTATGAGGTGGACCTGCTGGAGGCGGAGGCGGCGGCCTACCGCTCGCCGGACAGCCGCATGATGCTCGACATGGACAACCGGCTGATCCAGGGATTGCTGGAGCGCAAGTCCGAGTTGCTGGCGGAATACGCGAAGCTCTCAGCGGAAAACGATGACACCTTCCTGCCACTCGTTCGCTTGAAGAAGGAACTCGATGGCATTGAGGAACAAATCCGAAAGGCAACGGCGGACTATCAGGAACTGAACGAGGACAAGCTGGAAGTCGCCCGGCTGAAACTCGCCGCACTTGAAAACCGTCTGGAAGCTCAGCGCGAACGCGTCGATGCGCTGGAGAAGCAGTTGATTTCCCTGAGAATCCCCCAGAGGGAGATCGAAGCCACGCGCCAGGTGCTCAACTCGTTGCTTGATCAGTACAAGAAGATCGAAGTGACGGATGATGCACGGAAGTCGAACGTTTCGGTGCTGGGGCCGGCAAGCATTCCAACCAAGCCCATTTCACCCAACGTCTCGCGCATCCTTGTCATCGCGGGGATCCTCGGTCTGCTGTTCGGCGCGGGCCTGGTTCTTTCGATCAGCATTCTCGACCGCTCGGTGAGAGACCCCAGAGCCGTGGAGAACAGCCTGAGCCTCCCCTTCCTCGGAGTCCTCCCCTACCTGCATGCCGGCGAGAAAGGTCTTATCCGCGGACGGGGCAAGCGGGTACATGCACCGCTGGCTCAGAATTCCAAGACGCCAGCTGCCGAAGCCGTGCGCTATGTCCGCACATCGATTCAATATTCCAGTGCAGGACGCTCGCCGCAGGTGATCGTCATCACAAGCTGCTTTCCCCAGGAAGGGAAGTCCACGGTCTCCTCGAATCTGGCGTCGTTCTTTGGCGAACGTTCCGAGCGGACGTTGCTTATCGACGCAGACCTCAAGCGACCGGTGGTGCATCGCGAGTTCCAGTTGGCCAAGGTGCCCGGATTGAGCGACGTGCTGACGGGGCAGACCACCATCGACGAGGCCATCGTCTCCTCCGTGCGCGATAATCTGGACGTGCTCCCGGCAGGACGTGCAACACCGTCGTCGGTGTCGCTGCTCGACAGCAAGGCAATGACGGATTTGATCACCCAGCTTCGCGGACGCTATTCGACGATCCTGCTCGATACGTGCCCGGCGCATGGGATGGCCGATGCTCTGGTGCTCTCCCAGAAGGCCGACGGCGTCATCCTCGTCGTGCGGCCTGGCAAGACCCAGATGGAAGCTCTCGTTCACACAACGAAGAAGCTGCGCTCGATGGAAGCGAAGATTCTGGGCGTGGTCTACAACACGATGAAGCGAAGCAACAGCGGCAACGACTACGGCTATGGATACGGCTACGGATACGGATACAGTTACGGGAAGGACGCGTCGAAGGACGAGTCTGGGGAAATCACAAAGCCGGCATTGGCTGGCTCGACGGGCAGAGATAAATGACAGTGATCCCGACACTGGGAGGCGAAGTTCCACTTTGGGTTCTGCTGGCACTTGCGTGCGCTGCGGGAGCGGTGCTGACGTGGTTGCTGACACCCGTGGCGGGGCGGATCGCTTACGTGATCGGAGCGATCGATCAGGTTGATGCCCGCCGGGTTCACACGAAGCCGACACCTCGACTGGGCGGGCTCGCGCTGTTCACCAGCTTCGCCCTCGTGACACTTGCTCTCTATTTTCTGGCTCCCGCCCTGTTCGCCGGAGCGGGGCGCGAGTTTCTGGCGATCATTCTGGGAGCCACGATCATCGTCGTTGTGGGGATCTGGGATGATTCACGGGGAATGCGCCCGTTGTACAAGCTCGGAGCTCAGATCGTGGTGGCCGTTATCGTCTTCGCGGGCGGCCTGCGCCTGGAATCGCTCACGTGGCCGTTTGTGGAATCGGGGCGCATTGCGCTGGGATACTGGGGCCTGCCGATCACGATCCTGTGGTTTGCCGGACTGATGAACGCACTGAACATCATCGACGGTCTGGACGGGTTGTGCGCGGGCATCAGTGGCATTTCGAGTCTGGTGCTGGCCGCGATCATCGCCCAGTTCGACACGTCGTTCTACGCGATTATGCCGGCGCTCACGGCCGGTTTGTGCGTCGGCTTTCTTTTTCATAATTACCATCCCGCGAAGATTTTTCTCGGCGACACGGGAAGTCTTTTCCTGGGTTACATGCTGGCGTGCACAACGCTGACAACCGGGACGAAGAGCACGGCGATCCTGACACTGGTGATTCCGTTGCTGTGCATTGCGGTGCCCGTGATGGACACGGCACTGGCGATTGTGCGGCGAACACGACAAGGACGTCATCCCTTCAGTGCCGACAAGGAGCACCTTCACCACCGCCTGCTGGGGCTGGGCTTGTCACAGAAGCGCGTCGTCTGGATCCTGTGGTTCCTGACGGCCTACCTTGGCCTGACAGCGTTCACGCTCGAGAAGGCGGGATCGCCGGCGCTGATTCTGGCGAACGCCGCTTTTCTGTTCGCGGGATTCATCATCATGATCGAGAATGTTTCCTTTCTCGCCCACCGCAGGGAAGAAGAGCAGAAGGAAATCCAGGCAGCACGCGAATCGTCTGCCTCGGAGGACACCACCGCGGCCCAGCAAGTGCTGGCGCCGACACGCGGCACATGAACCGACTGACGAAAGTGTGAGGTTTGATCCGATGAAAAAAGCGTTCGCAAGTGCGGGCCAGTTGTTCCTTCTGGCACTGACAGTATTTCTGGGAGCTTGCTACTCGCCTTCCCGCAGTCCCTTCGACGCCGGGCTTCCTCCGGCCTTCGATCCCGCGCGCCGGGACTGGGAGACATCAGTTGAACGTCTGGCCGACATGGACATGCAGTTGCCGTCGCGGCGCGAGTATGCCATCGGGCCGGGCGACGTGATGTCGCTGACGTTCGTCGGACGCCCCGACCTTCTGGGCCCGACGGGCAGCGATCAGGAAGGCTATGAGATCACTGTCTCGGACAGCCCGACGATCACGCTCCCCTACATCGGCGCCATTACGGTGCACGGCAAGACGACGGAACAATTGCAGCAGGAAATCAAGGTCGCCTATTCGCCGTTCATCAAGGACCCGGTGCCCGTCGTTCGCATCAAGAAGTACTACGCCAATCAGGTCACGGTACTCGGCAGCATTCGCGAACCCGGTCGTTACGAGCTGGCCGTGGGCGATACGGTGCTCGACGCCATCTTCAAGGCGGGCGGGCTTACCTTCGGCGGCCGCACGGGCGGATTGCCTCCGGCGCGCATCTTGAAGATCTACCGCGAGAAGGTGACGCAGAAGCAGCGCGTCGAAATGGAACCGGAAGCGTTGCTGCGCCTTCTCCAGGACGACGGACGCATCGTCCCGCGCGAGGAGATCGTCCTGCCTCTTGACGAGTTCATCCTTGGCGGCGACCTGCGCTATAACATCCCGCTGCGTCCCTACGACGTGATCTACGTGCCGCCCGCTGGAACGATTTCGATCAACGGCAACGTGCGCAATCCGCGCGTCGTCTTCCTGGGCCCCAGTCTCCGCACTTTGGTGCAGGTCATCACCGAGACGGGCGGGCTCGACTTCAAGGCGAAGTCGATTGCCGAAGTCGTGCGCACGCATCCCAACGGCTCGACGGAGTCCTACTTCGTGAATGTCCGCGAGATGATGCGCCGCAAGCAGCCCGACCTGGTGCTCGAAGACAATGACCAGATCTTCATCTACAAGTCGAACTGGAGAACCTTCGCGGCAATCCTGGGCGACGTGTTTGCCAGCGGCACAAGGGCCGGCGTGAACGCCACCTACAACCCGTTGTAGTCGCGGGACTCTCAGGCAGAATCGGCAATCGAAGTATGGCAGTAGCCTCTTCCAGTACAGCACGTGAATCCGGTGGCGCACCGTGTTGGTATGCCGTGCATACGCGCACGGGCGCCGAGTGCCGGGTTGCGGATGCCCTGCAAGACCTTCCGGCCGTGGAGGAAGTTCTGGTGCCAACGGTGAAAGGCGGTGCCGCTGGTGCCGCAGCCGAGCCACTGTTTCCCTCGTATGTTTTCTTTCTCGCACGGATGAGCCAGGGACTCTCGGCATCCACTGCCCGAATCCCGGAGGCTCGCTATCTGGTGGGAATGCGTCCGGGTACGCCCTCGGCGATTCCCGAGCAGGAGATGCGCGTCGTGCGCTACGTTGCCGGGCTTGAGCGCGATGTCCGGCTGGGCCCCATCCCCGAGCGCGGACGACGAGCACGCGTTGTGACGGGGCCGCTGGAAGGCGTGGAGGGGATCGTTGTCTGGCGCAACAAGCGCGAAGCACGCGTGGCTTCCGCGATTTCCGTGGTGGGCCAGGCAGTGGAGATTGTCGTGCCGCTCGACTGGGTGGTGCTGGCGGATTACGAGACCGGCGGTGTTCCCTACAAGAAGACTCATCGCGCAGGCCGCCGCGGGCGGAAGTCCACGATTCGCGAAATGCCAGACGCCAACCTGGCGAACGTCGTGGCGAACGTCGAGGACGTGGTTGCCTAGAGACGGTCGCAAAGGACGTGAAGACGAAGGACTGGCGCGCTGCGGCGCGCTTTTTTTGTTCCTTCGCGACGACGTTCAGACGCAGGATGGCGGCCCACGAAAAGGGTCTTTCTCCGGCAGGTACTCAACGCGCTCCAGTGAAAGCCCATTGGCGTCGGCGGGTGCGACGCGCGGAGGCAACGTGCCAGCCTTCAAATGAGCGCGCAGATCGTCTGGCGTGAGATCACCTGCCCCTGCGCGGGCAATGCCGCCGACGAGATAGCGAACCATGCGGTGGAGGAAGGAACGGCACGAGAATTCGAGTTGGAAGCACTGGGTGTCCATGCCGTGGGGACCGGCGTCGCGCCAGGGCTCGACGGACACGTGCACGAGGTCCAGCAGCGTGCGCTTGGCCTGGCACATCGTGGACCGCCATGCCTTGAAGTCATGCTGACCCTGAAGAACCTGGGCGGCTTCGCGCATGAGATCAAGGTCGAGATGGGCACGCACGCGTCCCATGCGTCCACGCATCAGGGGCGGAAACGCCTGCCCACCACAAAGATGATAGCGGTAGGTGCGCAGGCGGGCATCGATCCGGGGATCAAAGTCCGGGCCGACAATTTCGGCGCGGCGCACGCGAATGGATTCGGGAAGGTGCCAGTTCATGGCGCTGATGAGGTTCTTGCCACGAATCGTTTCGGGGATATGGATGGCGATGACCTGTCCCCGTGCGTTGACGCCCGCATCGGTGCGTCCGGCAGCCCTGAATCCGGCATCGCGCACCCCAAAGGCCGCCGCCATTTTCTCGAAGCAGGCTTGGATGGAGGGCTGACCGACCTGGCGCTGGAGGCCGGCGAAGCCCGTGCCGTCGTACTCCACAATGGCGGCCACCCGCATCAGCGGTTGGCGCGGCAGGACAACAACCTTCGCGGTGCCGGTGGGAGAATCCGAAGTCACTGCGCACCGTCCTGCAGAGCCGAGCGAACAGCGGCATCAAGTGCCAGGCAGACCTTGAGCAGGGCTTCGAGATCAGTGAGAGGCACCATGTTGGGGCCGTCGCTCAGCGCCTGCTCGGGCCGGTCGTGTACTTCGAGAAACAAGACGTTGATGCCAACGGCACAGGCCGCCCGCGCCAAGAGCGGAACGAACTCGCGCTTGCCACCAGAAGCCGTTCCGAGGCCACCGGGTTGCTGAACGCTATGCGTTGCGTCGAAGCAAACGGGAAGACCGGTCAGCGCCTGCATGATGGCAAGTGAACGGAAGTCGGAGACAAGATTGCGGTAGCCGAACGAAGCGCCGCGTTCGGTGAGCAGGATGTCGTTGCACCCAACTTCGCGCAGCTTCTCGACAACGTTGGTCATGTCCTCGGGAGCAAGGAACTGCCCCTTTTTCACGGCAACTGGCTTGCCCGTGCGTCCGCATGCCTGAACGAAATCCGTCTGGCGGCAGAGAAAAGCGGGGAGTTGCAGGACATCGACCACGCTGGCGGCAACGGCAGCCTGCTCTTCGGTGTGAACATCCGTGAGAACGGGACACCCGACGGAAGAGCGGACTTCCCCGAGAATCGCCAGCCCGCGTTCGAGACCCGGCCCCCGGTAGGATTGCGAGGAACTGCGGTTCGCCTTGTCGTAGGAAGCCTTGAAGATGAGCGGAATCGAAAGGCGCTGGGCGATGCGGGCGATGCGCTCGGCCATTTCGAGGGCGTGCTCGCGGCTCTCGATCACACACGGTCCGGCGATCAGGACGAGGGGATTGGCCCCTCCCACGGGGACGGAGCCGATGGAGAAGGAGTGGCACTTCAGGAGATCTTGCGGAAGAGAAGCGGTAGTCACGGGAAGCTGCCTGCGCGATGGAGTGCGGGGTTGCGTCGCCCCGTGCTAAGCACCGGGACGAGTGGTGGCAATGGCGGAAAGAGTGGTCATGACGTTTCCGGGCTGAGTTCAGCGAAACGCTGGCGTGCCTGGGCGGCGAGCTCGTCGAGTTCAGGCGTCCAAGGCGCCTGATCGTAACGCACGGCGTAGTAGGCCTGGGTCAGCTCGTGGAACGGCCGCAGTTGTTCCCCGGATTGGTCAGCCAGGGTGCGGGCATACTCCAGGGGGGTCTGCGACGGTGGGCGCGGACGAAGCCGTTCGGCCTGACGCAGCAGCCCGATGTACACGCGGACCCGCGCAGGCGTGAGATAGCCGTCGCGGGGAGAGCGGCCGTCACGCGATGCGAGCGGCAGGAACCGGCGCACATGGACGCTGAGGAAAGCCGCCAGCCCGAGACCAATGAAGAGAAGCATGCCGCCGAGAAGCTGGCGTCCGTTTATCGGTAGAACCGAATCGCCCGTCCACAAGCTGCCCAGCGATGTCATTCCTGTTCTGGCCTTCTCGCGCCCCGCTCGCAGGGTGCGCAGGAAGGCGATGATTCCCTCGCGCTGGTCGGTAAGGTTGAAGTCGATGTAGCTCTCATACCAGAACACCTTCAACGCGTCCGTCCACTGGCTGAAGGTGTGATAGAAGGAGTGGGAGATACGATTGGAACCGATGCCGGAGGCGGGCGTTGGATCAAAGGTGAACCAGCGGCCAGTGTGGTCAATCTGGGCTTCCACCCAGGAGTGTGCGTGTTCCTGGCGGACGATGTAGCGGCGGCTGGAAGGACTCCACTCATCGGTGAGGTAACCGTTCACGACGCGCGAGGGAATGCCCTGGGAGCGGAGCATGAGTGCCATGGTGGTGGCAAAGTACTCGCAGTGCCCGCGGCGTGCTTCGGTGAGGAAGTAGGCGAGGTGGTCCTCGCGGTTGCTGAAAGAAATGTCGAGTGAGTAGTCGAACTCGGTGCGGAGGCGTTCTTCGATTCGGTGCGCCCGGGCATTGTCGTCCGTCAGCCCCTCCGTCCAGGCGGCAGCAGTCTCGGTGATGACGCGCATGTCGGCCGTGCGGGGTGTTTGGAGGTAGTTCGGATCGCTGACGATGGCACGCTTGCCCCGGGAGGAAAGACCGGAAATGAGGCGGATGGATTCGGCGATTTCAGCAAGCCGGCGCCCGGTCTCCTCGATGATGGCGGGAGCCCGCCGCGCACCGCCGGGCGCTGCCAGGCTGTTGCGCAGCGGATTCGATCCGGCGCTCTGTGCCGTTTCGCTGAGCATCCCGGTGGACGTGTAGCTGATGGGGGCGGAGCGCGAAACAAGCGAACGTGCCGAGCCGCTTTCAACGTCGATGTCGAGATGGTGAAACTCGGGGAGGTCGATATTGTAGGGTTGATCGATGGAGAACAAATAGCCGGAGGATTCGGGCTCGAGCGTGATGCGCGCCGTGAAGGGAGTGCCCTGCACCCCTTGGTCGGTGAGGATGACCGATGACTCGCGGCGGGAGGAGATGCGCCCGGCAACGAGGGGCGACTTGCTCCACTCGCGCCCGGTAAAGAGATCCAAGGCGGTTCCGCGAATGCGCAGGAACTCCGGGCGGGTCTGAAAGTCGTCTGCTTCGGGAGTGGCACGCATGACGATGGTCGGGTCGTTCTGGATTTGCTCCATACCCGAGAAGTCGATGTTGTCGGAGAAGGCGCTCTTCGCGGTGTTGCCCTGACGTCCCGACAGGCCGGTGAAGAAGTTGGGACTGGAAGTTCGTGGGACGATCCAGAAAACAACAGAGCCAATGAGAAGAACGAGAAACGTAAGAATGCTCAGCCAGGCGGTGAGGCGGCTGTCGAGGTAGGGCGCGGCGGCGATGCGCTCGGCCACGGCGCGCGTGGCAGCGGCGGGCCGGGGGGCGGAGGGATCAGTGGAGCGATCCTTCCGGCGTGTTGCGGCGAACGCGATCTCGGCATCGCGCTTGATCGTGAAGGTCATCAACGAGGCGATCACGAGGAACACGTAGACGGCAAGCATGGGAGCGAAGAGCACGGATTCCGTGGAGACGGAAGCGGCGAGCACCTGGAAGAAGGTAAGCGCGTAGACCTGAAGGTAGTCGCGGTTCTTCTCCGCCGTGAACAGTTTGTTGATTTCAAGGTACAGGAAGAAATACGTGACGGAGTAGAGACGTTCTCCCACGATCTGCCAGCCGTACAAGGCGAGGGCAAAGGCCCCGAGCGAGACGAAGGTCCACATCAGTCCGGGCAAGCGAATACCGCGGCGGTGGCAGCTGATGGCCACGATATACGCGAGAAGAAAGAACGCCACGGCCGGGAGATGAAGCTGGCCGGTGGAAACGAGGGCGAGGAAGGCCCAAAGTGCAGTGGCGTAAGTCAGGAGATGAAAGGAGCGCAGGAAACTCATGGCCGGCGCGCCTCCCCCCTGCCGGCCCCGGAAGAAGCGGGCAAGGCGTCGAGCGTGAGAGTGCCGGTGGCGGGAGCGTCGTCGAGGGGATGCTCGATGACCTCGTCGAGCAGTTTGCTCCAGCGGGACGTGGCGATGGGGATCGTGCCCGCGGGTGCGGCGGCATCGCGATAGAGCACGGCCAGACGCAGGCTGTGCGGATCCTGAAGACTGAGCATCGGATCGCATCCTGTTTCCAACAGCGGCTCCAGCAAGGCAAGAGCGCGAAGAAGCCGGGTACGATGGGACGCACCCGCCCCAAAAGGAACGCGCCCGGAGGCCGTGGCGAGTTCGACTTCGTATCCACGGCCGAGGAGCCAAAGCACCAGGGAGGCGGCGAGAACGATGCCGCGTTCGAGGTTGTCGCGGTCGGTCTTGTTCGCGCTGGCGGGAAAGCGGTTGTCGAGGATGATGGTGGCGTTGCGGCGGCGGTCGCTTTCAAATTCGCGGATCATGAGCGACGAGGCGCGGGCGGAAAGTTTCCAGTGGATATCGCGCGCGGATTCCCCCTCGGTGTACTCGCGGATGCCGTAGAGGCCCGAACCGTGCCCCTTCACGCGGGTTTCAGTGTTGCCAAATTCGGCGCGAATGGTGGCCGCCAGGGAACCGAGGGGAATCGTGGGAGGAAGCACGAGAATCTCGGACTCCTCCTTGCGGTGGATGCGGCGTTCGATCAGCCCAAACGGGAAACGGGTCGCGATGGTGAGACGGCTGAGGCGGTACGTCCCCCGGCGGGGAAAGACGCACTGATAGGTTTCGCGGGCGCTCCCCCGGGGAGGGACGCGGGTGAAGAACGTGGCGCCCACCAGCCGCCCCTCGCTGTCGCTGTCCTGAACCCGCAGCGAAAAACTGCTGAGAGTGCGCTTTCGGTTCTCGATGGTGACGGCGATCTCAACGGGCTCGCGGGCCACGGCGTGGGCGGGAAGATGGCGGGAGAAGCGCAACCGGCTCATGGAGGACGTCGCCATGAAATCGGAAAGAATCCACAGGGCGCACATCATGCCGAAGACGAGGTAGAGGAGCTGGGCGCCGGTGTTCATCGCGGCCAGCCCGATGAGCAGCGTGACGAAAATGAACACGGCCCCGTCGACGGGAAGGCGGTAGACCCAACGCGTCCGCATGGTCTCGCGCCATCGGGTGCGAAGACGCTGGTAAAGCCGCTTGAGAGGTGGAAGATGAAAGGCCATGCGATGGGATCCCATTCCCGCGTTCAAGGTAGCATGGTGCACAGCGATGTCAGTGCCAAGAGGATCAACAACAGGGCATCTGCCCAAATCACCCGCCAAATCCGGACGGGCAAGATGGGTTGACCACCCCGCGGGGGTGAGGGAAGAGGCACGACAATAGGAGTCGGCCAAAGTATGAGGCTTGTCATTCAACGAGTTACGGAAGCAGAAGTCACCATCGACGGCGTTTGCCATGGGCGGATCGGACGCGGCGTCGTGGTGCTCGTCGGCTTTGGCGAGGGGGACACCGAGGCCCGGCTGGGCAAGGTCATCGACAAGCTCGTGGGCCTTCGGCTGTTTGCCGACGAAGCGGGCAACACGAACCTGGCTCTGGCCGACGTCCAGGGCGGCATCCTTCTTGTCTCGCAGTTTACGCTCTACGCGGACATCCGAAAGGGGAGGCGCCCCTCCTTTACGCGGAGTCTGGAGCCAGAGGCGGCCAAGGCACTGTACGCGAAGTTCGTCGCGCGGGTTCGCGAGGTCTACTCCAGCGGCCCCGTGGAGTCCGGTGTCTTCGGCGCCATGATGCAGGTTCGCCTGGTCAACGACGGCCCAGTGACAATCTGGCTCGACAGCGATGAAATCGGTGCGTAACGTGACAACTGAAGAGGTTGCTTTCCTGCGGAGTCTGCCATGCCGAAAAATGAGAGCGAAAAAAGCCCCCGGCCCAAGCGGGTGGCGGTTCTCGCCGAAAATGTGTATGAAGACCTTGAAGCGTGGTATCCGATCCTTCGCCTGCGCGAGGCCGGAATCGAAGTCAGGGTGATCGGCCCGGAAAAGGGCGTGGTCTACGAGAGCAAGCACGGGTACGCACTCCCCTCCGACATGGCGATCGCATCGGCCAAGGCATCGGCCTTCGACGGCGTCGTGATTCCCGGGGGCTATGCGCCGGATAAGATGCGGCGGAACAAGGCGATGGTGAAGTTCGTCCGCGACGTGTTCCAGCAGGGCGGCCTGGTGGCATCGATCTGTCACGGCCCCTGGATGATGTGCGAAGCGGACATCCTGCGCGGCAGGCGCTTCACCTCGGTCGGGGCGATCAAGACCGACTGCATCAATGCCGGCGGAACCTATGAAGACAAGGAAGTCGTGGTGGACGGCAACTTGGTCACATCGAGAACACCACCGGATTTGCCCGCGATGATGCGTGCATGCCTGGAGTTCCTGAACTCGAAGGATTGAGCGCAGCCCTATTGACGGAGTGGGATCGTGACGTCGTACAGCGATGGAATGGAGAGCGGGACGGCTGCCTTGGAACGCCTGCTGGATACGCAGGACAAGGGGCTGCTGGTGATAGGCTGTCCGCTGCTGCGGGGAGTGGCGAGAGACGCGCTAGAAGAAGTCGTGCGGGACTCAACGGCCGTCGTCGCCTACCGGGGCCAGACGCTGATGGAAGAGGGCGAACTCGCCACCGACGTGTTTCACGTGGTGAAGGGGCGGATCGAGCTGCGTGTGGAATCGATCTCGCCGAACATGGAAGTCGAGATTGCGAAGCTGGGCGAGGGCGAGGTTTTTGGCGAAACGATCCTGCTCGACGAGCAACGCCGCCACGTGACGGCGGTGGCGTCGGAGCCCTCCATTCTGCTGCAGATTCCGGCGGTGACACTGCGCGGCACCTGCCGAAAGAACCCGCAAGCCGGGGCCGTGATTTACCGCAATGCGGCGGAGATTCTGGCGGCGCGGCTGCGGCGCGCCAACCAACGCATGGTGACGTATCTCAGGCGCCTGCACTACTGAATTCATATGACTTGAAAGCCCAACCTTCATGCCGGTTCCAACAACGATGGGCAGGCATGCACGCACACCCCGGTTCCGATTGACAATTGCGTGGGCGAAGAGGTGAATCCGGGGTGTTCCGGAGTTTGCGAGAGAAACCTGTGAATAACCTGGGAGCAGCCCCCCTTTGCCAGAACTCATTGAAACGAGCATCATGTTGAGCCAAGCGGAAGCAGTGGAATTTTGCGGCCGCAACGACGAGAAAATCAGGGAATTGCAGGGCCATCTGGAAGCGAAGCTGGTGCTGCGGGGAAATCGGCTAAAGATCATCGGCAGCGCGGAGGAGGTGGAGCGCACGTCGCACGTGATCCAGGAAATTCTGGAAGTCGTGCGCCAGCGAGGGCGTCTGTCCGACCACCAGTTCCGCTCGGCGATGCGCTATGCGGCCGAGCGCGCGCGCTCGGGCCTCGTGCCCGTGGAGGGAGCCCTCCCCGCGGAACGGGAGACGGAAAAGAGGGCGGGCGAGAAGCTGACGGACTACCTGCTGGAGCCGATCCACGTGCCACTGAAACGGCGTCGTCTTTCGCCGCTGACGGCAACCCAGCGCGATTACATCATGGCCATTCGCCAGAACACGATTATCTTTGGAATTGGACCAGCGGGAACCGGAAAAACCTATCTGGCGATGGCGATGGCGGTGGCGTCGCTGACGGCGGGCGAGGTGAACCGGATCATTCTTTGCCGGCCGGCGGTGGAAGCAGGCGAGCGGCTCGGTTTCCTGCCGGGCGACCTCGCCCAAAAGTTCGACCCCTACGTGCGGCCGCTGTGGGACGCCCTGTACGAGATGATGGAGGCCGAGCGCATCCGCGAGGCCGTGGCCTCGGGAGTGATCGAAATCGCGCCGCTGGCCTACATGCGCGGGCGCACGCTGAACAACGCCTTCGTGATTCTCGACGAGGGACAGAACACGACGATCGAGCAGATGAAGATGTTCCTGACGCGGCTGGGCTTCGAATCCAAGGCCGTGATCACGGGCGACGTGACGCAGGTCGATCTGCCTCGGGGCCAGACCTCCGGACTGGTTCATGCACACCGCATCCTGACAAACATCGAAGGCGTCGGCTTCACGCGCTTCTCGAACCGCGATGTGGTGCGCCATCCCCTGCTGACCAAGATCATCAACGCCTACGAGCAGGACAAGAAGAACGAGAAGGAAGCAGCGGAATCGGCCGCCCACGGGCACCTGAGAGCAGCGGCGCCCCGCCTCCCTTCGACTCAGGAAGCGTCCTGATGCGGCGGGCAGCCGTTCCCTCTCCCCCGCCAGGCAAGAGAAGATCGTTTGCGCTCGTGCCGGAAATTCGAGAGAGTGCGGCACCGTTGGCAGGCAATGCCTCGCGCCTTGTGTGCGGGGGCATGATGTGAGACCAGGCAACGCTCTGAAGAGGGAGCCAGACGAGTTTGAAAGTCGTTCCGATTGCGCGCAAGGCCCGGGAACTCGCCCGGGGACGCGAGGTGCAAACACCGCGCGGCAAGCACCCGTTTCGCTGGGTGATGCTGGGCGTCGTGTTCGTGCTGACGGTTCTGCTGGTCTCGCCTTCGATCTGGCTGGACCAGCCTCCCACGGTTGCCGGTGCGGAAATCGAGGGGCCCATTGTTGCCCAAGTGGCGTTTTCCTATTCGCCAACAGGAGCCCTGCGGGCATGGGAAGCCCGGCGCGACCGCGAACACCGGCGCGTCTTCATTTACGACTCATCGGTTCAGGACCGCGGGATGGAGCGGCTGGAGCGCATCCTTCAGGCCGCGCAAAGCGCCCCTCCCCACGTGCTGGGTAATGACGAATCCCTGTCGAACTACTTTGCCGAGCGAGACCCGCAACTGGGCAACTGGCCGGCGGCGGAACTTCGGATGCTGGCTTCGCTGGCCAGGGACGAGCGGTTTCGCAATCGCGCGGCGCTCGTGCTGGGCGAACTGTACGGGGACGACTTCCTGATCACCACGCCTGACTGGTCGCACTACAGCAGCATCAAGGAACAGTTTCGCGAGGTCCAGTACACCAGTCTTCCTCCCGGCATTGAGCCACGGGTGCGGCGCTTCCCCGAGGATGCGGAAGTTTTGCTGAGGAACCTGATCCCCAAGCGGATGGGAACGCTGCTGGAAAACGCGATGGGAGACGAGGCCCCGGCGGAAACGGGCACGGACAGCTTTGCGGTTCTCGATTCCCTGCCGGGTCAGGTGACGCTGCGGCTGCTGAACATGGCGGTGCGTCCGAACCTGCGGTTCAGCAAGGACGAGACACGCCGCCGATGGGAGAGCTTTCCGCGCGACAGGCCCCGTGAGATCGCCAAGGAGACCCCGTTGATCGCCGAGGAAAGCGGGCCGTTTCCGAGAGAGATTACGGAGGAGGAAGCGGACCTCCTGAGAGCCTATGCGGTCCCCTACGGCAAGTACCGTGCGCTGCGATTTGGGGCGGAAGTGCTGTTCGTTCTGATCGCGCTGCTGATCATTTCGTTCTTCGTCATCAAGTTCAGCCACGAGCTGACGTTCAGCACGCCGGCGGTGCTTTTGCTCAGCCTGCCGTTGTTGCTGGCACTGGGACTTGGGCGCCTGTTTCTCCTGATCGCGGGGGACGCCAGTCCGTTGGCGGGCTATGCGTTCCCGGCGGGCGTGATTGGCATCCTCGGGGTGCTGATGCTTGACGTGCGTATGGCGCTGATGCTCGTGACGCTGGGCTGCCTGCTCTTTGGCGTGGAAGCGAATCTGGAGTACGAATTCGTGATCGTGGGGCTGTTCGGCGGCTATACGGCGGTTGCGGCGTTGTACACGTTCCGCGAACGCCGCGAGGTGCTGTACGCGGGTTTGCTGATCGGATTCGTGAATGCGGCGACGATCCTGATTCTGCACGCCATCGGCGGAAACCTGCAGGCGGCGTGGACGGGCGCGGCCATCGGTGCTTTCTCGGGCATCATGTGTTCGCTGATTTCGTTCGCGGTGCTGCCCGTTTTCGAGGTGCTCTTTCAGATCACGACGGACATGCGGCTGCTGGAGTTGTGCGGCCTGCAGCATCCGCTGCTCCGGCGCATGGAGGAGGAGGCACCG
Source organism: Candidatus Sumerlaeota bacterium (assembly GCA_030156535.1). Classification (GTDB taxonomy): domain Bacteria; phylum Sumerlaeota; class Sumerlaeia; order SLMS01; family JAHLLQ01; genus JAHCAW01. The sequence goes on along the minus strand of JASGMJ010000009.1, from coordinate 26,803 downwards.
GGGACGCTGCAACACACGCTGAACGTGGCGAAGCTGGCGGAGTCGGCGGCCACGGCGATCGGCGTGAACTACCTGTTGGTGCGCGCGGGGTGCTATTACCACGACGTGGGCAAGATGTCGAAACCCGAGTACTTCACGGAGAACCAGATCACGCCGGAAGACCGCAAGCGCCACGACGATCTGCGGCCGCAGATGTCCACGCTGATTATTCGCAATCACGTGAAGGAGGGACTGGAGCTGGCCAAGCGCCACAAGTTGCCGCCCGTGGTCGCGGACTTCATCGCGGAACACCACGGCACGAGCCTGATCCAGTACTTCTACCGAAAAGCCCAGAAGGCATTCGAGAAAGGCGAGATGAAGGAACCGGTGCGCGAGGACGATTACCGCTATCCGGGGCCAAAGCCACAGACGATCGAGTCGGCCATCGTGATGCTCGCCGACACGGTGGAGGCGACGGCGACGGCGAAGCTGAGTGCCCGGGCCGTGCGCGAGGACGACATCGAGCTGATTGTGCGCAACGCCATCACGGAAAAGTTCAACGACGGCCAGTTCGACAACTGCAACCTGACGCTGCGCGATCTGAACATCATCCGCGAGTCCTTCGTCAAGACGCTCAGAAGCCGCTTCCACACGCGTATCGACTATCCCGACAAGAAATCCGAGCCTCAGCAGCGCCGCGACAGCAAGAGCAGCCCCAAGGTGCCCACGGAAAGCGGCATGGGCAACACCACCCGGGAAGAAGTCGAGAAGATGACCGCGCGCATGGGATGATGCCGCGCCACACGGGAATCAGGCGTTCTCCGCACGCCGCGATGCCGCTCTCCCGCGAGCGAAGGCACCCCCCCGGGCCAACAGGACGGCAGCCAACGCGACGTTTGCGGGCTCCATCATGTAGCGGAAGCGATTGTTCTCGCCCACTTCCAGAAAGACCCCAAGCAGCGTGATCCACGCCATGTTATGTTGGCCGCCAGAAACAGGATGGCATGATCGGCCGGAGTGGCGGCACGCCGTCTCCGCACGATTCCGCAGAACAGCCAAAAACCGTAGAGGATGGGCAGAAGCACCAGCGGCGGAAGAAGAAAACCGATGTTTGCCCAATCGTTGCGGCGGTCGCCATACTCGACGCGGCCTTCGTCGTTGATGTAGGTGTGGCGGCCGATCTTGCCGTGGACGATGAGATTGTAGGCTTTCTCGTAGCCGCGAATGTCGCCGGGCGTCTGTGCAAGGAAGAGATACTCGCTCGCCGGCTTGAAGAACACGATGAGCGCCAGGTTGACGGAACGCCAGTAGCCCATCGGCTCGCGCGCGAAGACCCATTTGGCGGCATCTCCGTACAGGTGCGCGGCGTCGATCACCTGGGCATGATTGAGATTGAAGAACGGAATGAAACGTTCCTCGATGGTGTAGCCGGTTGTTTTGTCGATCGTGTCGAGCGCCGGAATGCCGCGTGCCTGATGCGGAGGGAGAAAGGGCTCGTAGCGGGCGACGCTCTCGAAGGTTTCGATGTCGAGGATCGCGGGATAGCCGGGCTCTGCGCGAAGGCGTGCCCACTCCTCGTCCGTCAGACCGGTCGTGGTCATTTTTGAGGCACTCATGCCGAGCCAGGTGCTCGACGTGAACTCGCCGAACAGAACGAGGTTCTTGCCGAAGAGCGCGAGGACGAGGACAAAGGGGCCCAGCGCAAGCAGCGCGGTGCGGCGCCACTCGCCACGCCCACGGCTCCATGCGGCCAGCGCCACGAGCGCGAGAAACCAGACGGGGTGGAAGATGCTGCGAAGATACACGAGTGCGGCGAGCGCGGCGAACAGGGCGAAACCGTCGAGGGCTTTGCCCTGCTCGGCAAAACGGGCGAAGCAGAGCGCGGCAACGACGAGCAACAACGCCACCGGATACGTGTAGAAGAGCCAGTTTTCATAGAGCAACGCGGCGGGAGACAGAACGACGAGAAGCGTCGCGCCCGCCGCCACCGCACGCGGCACGCCGAGACGGCGCTGCAGGAAAAACAGGCTCGGCACGAGCAGCACACCCATCAACCGGAACGCCCAGGCGAAGAGCGTGCGGCCCGTTCCGGGCGCGAGCTTCAGTATCACACCGAGGAAGAGATTGAAGCCAGGTGGCTGGGAATGAAGGAACCAGAGGCTGCGAGAAAGGTCGTGTTTGAGAAGAGCCGGGTCGAGAAACTGATAGCCGAAATCAAGGATGTCGAAATTAAAGACGAGCCCTTGGCGAACGGCGATGAAGCGCGACAGGGCAAAACAGGCCAGCAATCCGAGGGCGATCCACGTGTCTGCGTGGCGGCGGAGGAAGCCGCCCTTCCCCTCCATCGTTTCACGCTCCCCCCTGGACAAAGGGGGGGGAGCGGACGAGGAAGAGGAAGAGGGCGTCATCGGAGTGCCTGATGGCTAGACAACCGTGTCCTTGGCAATGATGAAGAAATTGTTCTCGGTTTCCTGGATCTGGACTTCGACATGGTACGTCTTGCCGAGTCCCGGGTACTTGCCGCAGATGGTCTCGACGACCTTGTTCCACGCATAGCTGGCGACGTTTTCGACGCTCGGGCCCTTGCCTTCGAGGATGACAACACCTTCGGGCTCGAAGAGCTCCGCGTCGATGAACTCCTTGTCGTCGGGAACGACGAGCATCTTGTGGTCGAGATCGCGCAGGATTCGCTTGAGATCCCCAAAATCGAGGGACATGTCGAGTTCGTCGCGCGGAAATTCATCCGTTTCGACCGTGATGGTGCCGCGCCACGTGTGGCCGTGGACAAAGCGGCATTTGCCCGGATAGCCGATCTGGCGGTGCCCGGTGTGGAATCTGGCGTGAACGATGATCTTTTCCATGAATGCTCCTTATTTCGTTGCTCCATCAGTAAGCGGCACGTTGGATCGGAATTCACCAAGGCCGATGCCCTGCCGCTGACCAGAGCGAGGACGATGCCCGATTCCGGCAGGGGGCACTCCAACTCCCACTCCGGAGCCGACCGATGACATCGCACGATCCTTCCCAAGACCCCGGCGGGCAACCGCCCCCCCTTCCCTCGACGCCGCCCGAGGAGCAAGCGTCTTCGGGCTATAATGACGATCCCGAGCGGACAAATCTGGCAAGCGACAGTCAGTTCCCCATCCCGAAGGACTCGGCTCCGGCAAAGAGCAGTTGGGCTTCGCCGCCTCCGCCTCCCCCTCCACCACCACCGCCACCGCCCCCTTCAGGCACTGGCGGGAGCGGGTTTGCCGCTCCTCCTCCTCCGCCGCCAGCACCACCAGTTCCTCCCCCTCCACCACAACCTTCCTATCCAACTCCCCCGGCCGCGCCGAGTGCCTCGGCCTACCCAACGCCTCCGCCTCCTCCGCCGCCCACTCAGCAGGGCTCTGGCGGCTTCACGGTGCCTCCCACCAGCGGAGGAACCGCGCTGGGAGGCGGTGATCAGAAGCCGGGTCTCATCATGGCGATGGCTCTGCTCTACCTGATTCCCGGAATTTTTAGTCTGATTTGGGTTCCGATTGTTGCCACGCTCACCCTTTCGGGCATGGCCGTTATGCTACCTTGTGCGATGTGCACGTGGGTGTTTTGGATTGTAGAGTTGGTGGCGGCAGTCGGCGCTATTATTGTGGGGGCAAAAATGCTGGCTAATCCGCCCGGTGCTCCTGTCAAATGGGTCACAGTCATGATGATTATCACGATCCTGGACTGCAACATTATCACGATGACGGCGGGCATCCTGACGCTGGTCTTCATGGCCAACGTCGAGGTGAAGCAGTACTACGCGAACCGGGGAATGAATTACTGAGGCGGGTTCGTCAGTACGAGGAATGTCAGAAGGCCCGGGGACGATGTCTCCGGGCTTTTTTGTTGGGGGACGACTTTCTCAAAGAAGAGATGGAAAAGCGGCGTAGAAATCCCAGTCGAGTCGCTCGTCGAGCGGCGCGTTGCCGCCGATGATGCCGTGGATGACGCGCAGGCCTTCGGCCTCGAAGAACTCACGGTTCTCGGCGCGTGTCTTGCCGGCAAGAGGCGGAACGATGACCTCGCCGGCGACCTCGATGATGCCAACGCCCTCACTTTTGATGGAACGCAGGTGCTCGGGCGTGCGCCAGTCGGGATGCCGCATGAAGAGATGCAAAACGAGCCCGCTGCTGTCCGTCCGGCGCATGAGATAGTTGCACGTGCAGCGCCCCGGGTCGCGCGCTTTCCAGAGCGCAATCAGGCGCGCCGCGGCGTCGAGCGTCGCTTCCTCTGGTCCCGACAAACGATAGACGGGACCCGGCCAGCAAAGAAGGTCGCAGGCAACGTCACCCACTTGGCCTGGAGAACGAACGGCGGCGTCCTCGATGGGTAGGCGAAGCTCGCGGAAAAGTTGGCAGTGGTGATGACTCAGGACGGACGCGCCGGCCCACTCGACATCACTGTTGGAGGCAAGGAGCCAGCCGGGAGCCTCAGCGAGAAAGGCGGCGGCTTCGCGCAGCGCAGGCTCGCCGATGCGCATGGGCTCGTGCGTGCGTGCGTTCAGGACGAAGTGGCCGGAATGAAGCGGGAAGGGCGTGAGGTGCGAGAAGTACGGAACGCCCGCGAGATTGAACTCGAAGACGCGCAGCAGCTCCTTGCCCGGTGTGCCGATGTTCTCAAAGCACAGGGGGCATCCGATGCGGCGGCCCTCGGGCGCCTTGTACGCCAGACGCGAATAGTTGATTTGCAAACGAAGGTCGAGGCCAAGCGACGCGTCGGGAAAGACGAGGAACTCGTTCGGCTCGCCGAGATGCGCGAAGTACCCAACGGCCTCGGACCAGCGTTGCAGAATCCCGAGGCATTCGGCCAGGGAAGCACCGGCGTCACGGGCACGCTGCAAGGCAGTCTGGACGTCCTCCTGCGCAAGGGACGCCTGAACGGGAAGAACTTCGGTGCCGCTCTTCATCGCGCCTCCACCTCGCCGAGCCAGAGGATGCCAGGACGCGTGGGAGCACCACCACCCGCAGGCTGGAGAAGGCGCAAGCCGCGCAACGGCGTGGCATCGAGCGCATACGTGGAAACCGGGGACGGAGTCGGATCGGTGTGCGTCACGAGCGTCTGCCACGTCTCTCCATCCCGGGTGCCCTGAATCAAGAGGTGCGCGGATGTGTGGTAGACGCCGTTGTCGAGCGCCCACCAGATCTTGACCTCGGAGATGCGAAGCGGCTCCGCGAAACGAAACTCGACCCAGTGCGGTACGAGGGCTTCCTCGCTGGCCCAGGCGGCATCGACCCAATCAACGTTGCGGGTGTCCGTGACGCCATCCGTCAGGGGACGCGTGTCGTAGCCGAAGTAGGCGGAATCGACATGCGCCGTAATACCATGCCCGCGCAGAAGGCTGGCGCCGCGCGCGAGAATTGTGAGCGGGAGCGATTGCGTAATGAGATCGCCGGAATCGCGGCGGTGCCACTCAATACGAACCGTGCGCACGGCATCCAGATCGGCAGGGCGTTGCTCGATGGACAGGGGAATCAGGATCGAGCGCTCCTCGCCCGCCGAGAGTTCAAGAGGCATCGGGGCGACGGCGCCGCACTCGGGCGGAAGAACAAGGCGAAGCGTTCCCGCCTGCGGCCTTGCCAGATTGTTACGAACGGCAAAGCCAAGCGGAACCTGATCGCCCGCCGTCAGGGATGCCGGAACCGCAAGGAGTCCGAGTGCCGGACGCACTTCGGCGTGTGACTCGAAATGCGGAGAGGGAGCAAGGGCGTCGCGGGGCTGAATGGAGAAGCGCACTTTCTCGCCAATGGGAAGTGACGCGGGAATGGGAATCGTGGCAACGCCGTCGGTGAGCGGATACGAGGAGGAAGTGCCGGCGAACTCAGCGCTGGCGATCAGATCACGATCGGCAAAAGCTTCGCTGACACGAAGGATGGCGTCTTCGCCGGGCGTCACGAGCGAAGGCACTTGTGGATCGAACAACTGACCCGATGCCGCCTCGTCGCGCGCAGCAAGGAGCAGGCGCCATGTGGAGAAGGCACGGTCGAATTCGAACTGATAGAGCGGTTCGAGTTGCGAGCGATGCCCGGTGCGCCAGGAGGTGACGATGCCAAGACGGTCGCCGAGTGCCTCTGTGTTCTGAAGACGGGCGAGTTGCTGGACGGCCTCTGCATCGATCATGCCGTGGCGCTGCCACTTGGCGGCGAGAGCGAGGAGTTCCTGCTGCGCGGCCGCGAGAGTTGTTTCCGTTCCCGCGTCGTCACGTGCGACGAACTGAATCAACGTCACGTCGAGAGGAGCGAGCGCAAGCGTGACGTTGCCGCTGGAATCGGTTGTGGCCCGGCTGCCGCCAAGCGCGTCGATGGCAAGATAGCGCCGCCCGCCTGTGAGGCGCGAATCAAGGGTCAGACTGCCTTGGCGAAGTCGATCCGTGGGATTGTAAACGGTGAGGAAGAAGGTGTCCGGCGCGAGGATCTCGCCGCGATAGGGAGCACCACCCCAGCGCTCGACGAGAAGCTCGTCATCGTCAACGGCGGCCAGCGTGATGGGTTCCCATCCCGCGCGTGTCGCGGCGGCCTGCGGGCGCATGAAGCGGATAAAGAGGGCGCGGTCGGAGTTGTAGAGATCGGGATTCTCCCAGTACGGGGCCTCCGCCGCGTTGTGGCTGAAGAACCCGGGCCAGAATCCGTAGTGGAGGCAGCGTGCGAAGTACTGATCGACTTTCGCGCCGCGGAACTTGTCGAACTCCACGTTCTGCAGATAGCAGTAGGGCTTCTGATAGCAGAGCGCGCGAATGTAGTCCATGATGCCGATGTCCGGCGGACTGAGTCGTTCGCCCGTTCCCCAATTCGTTTCGATGCCGAGAACGTCAAGGTAGTGGGCGGACCACGCCCATTGATAGAGAGCCGTGTTGGCCATAAGCAAATCGCCGCGCTCGTGCAAACGGCGGCGCGCTTCCGCGGCGAGTTCGAAATTGCCCATCATGATGACCTGGCCCGTGGTGCCGGTCGTGGCTTCGAACGTCAGCGGGAAATCCGATGTGGCAAAATGCTCGCGGCGGAAGTTGATGTCCTTGGAATCCCACCCCTCGAAGCTGTCGAGATACAAGCCGGTCACTTGTTCGGGATCGGCGGTCGTCGACTCGAAACCGGCGTTGTCGAGCGAGGCGCCATCGAGACGCACTTCGTCGATCCAGACATCGGCACCACTGGCTTGAAGGAGAAGAGTGGGGAGCACCGTGCCGCCGGGAAGCTCGAAGGCATACTCGGCGAACGAGGCGGAGAGGGCGAAGTCGCGTACGTCACCCTCCAGACCGGAAAGGGCTACGCGCAGGTGCGCACCTTCGCGGCCTTTGGCGCGAACCGAGCCGGAGAGAGACTCCGTCCCTGATTTTGTTTCGATTGGCTGTGACGTACTTCCCCCGGCGGACAACATCAACGCCCTGCCACTGGCCCCGACGACGCCGTCCATGGAGAGACCACCGGTCCAGGACTGCGGTGGCGCGGCAGCCCGGTTGCGATAGAGATCGAGATACGGTTTCCAGTTCGCATCGAAACTGTTGTACGGATTCCCGGCGGTGCGCGGCAGTTCCGGGTCGCCGTTGGTGGGTATGCGCGCGCCCGTGGCCCAAGGGGTCACGACGTAGTTGGCGAAGAGCGAGCCGTCGCTCCTGTATGCGGCCGAGCCACGCACCTGCGAGCCCTGGACATCGCTCTTCGAGTCGATGATGCGCTGGAGACGTGCCGCGTCCTCGAAGGCATCCTGCGGCAGAATCACGTACTGCACAGGCGGCTCGCAGTAGACCAGCGACTCGATGTCATTGGCGTTGTTGTAGGCCACGGAAACGTTGGGATGGTACTCGTGATAGCGAAAATGAAAGTCCTCGGGCCGCTGGACATGATCGATCTGGGTGAAGGGCATCCACTGCCCCTGGTCCATGCTGCGCGCGGCGAAGGAATCGGGAGCGAGGTCGTAGTAGGAACGCAGGACGCCACGCGCACCGAACTCGCGGGGAAAATCGAAGACCCAGAATTCGAAAGGGACTTCGTTCGGAAACTTCAGGGTCTCATCGGAAACGACGGCGTCGAACTCGATAACAAGCGCCCGGTGGACGCCGTCCCAGCGGATGCGCTGGATGCGCGGTTGATCGGGGGGAAAGGCTGCAGCGAGAGCCACGCGGTCCCCACGAACAGCGCCATGCAGGTAGCGCGACATCGCGCCGAGAGGACCGGCCGTCGTCGTAACCGACCAGATGCGTTCGTCGTTGCTGGCGGCGGATTCGCTGACGTGATGGTCGCGCAGCCACTCCAGATTAGCGTCCTCAACGAAGAGAGCGAGGCCAAGCGTGACGGGGACCTCGCGGCGCGCGGGATCGTTGGCGAGATTGCGGAGCGCACCGGTGACACGAAGGTGGTCGCCGTGCTGCTGCCATTCGTAGTCCACAACGAGATCGCGTGGAAAGACAGCATGATAGTGCAGGGGCGCGCCATCGGATGTCACAGTGGGTTGAGTTAGCCATGGATCCTCGCGCCAGGAAAGGACGCGCGCGTCGAGCGTTTCCGCTTCGATGATCGAGCCGACACCCTGGGCTTGCGAGGCGCCACCCGACTCGCCGCCAGCGGAAGCTCCTGTCGGAATCCACTCGGTCAGCAGAATCCGTGGAGGCGTACGGGAGAGTGGCTCGCCGTCCTGAAGAAGGAACGACGGCGACGCTGGATCGAGCGTTAACGCCGCAAGGACTGGAGGAGTGAAAGTGAGCAGGAGTGCGATGAGCGGAAGGCGGGGCGTCATAATCGGTCCAGAAGCATTGGGTTGCGTCGCGTGTTCAGCGTGCCCGTGCTAAGCGGGAAGCTCACGGTGGGATGAAGAACGAGCTGCGGATCCTGCCGTCTACTGCTTGGGGAACTTCACGACGCCGCTGTCGGGCAACCAGTCGGACGGCGCCCAAGCGTCATCGGTGGTGGAGAACCAGAGACGAATCGGCTGGTTGTAAACGATGCCCGCGCGAGAGCGGGGGACGAGAATCTCGACGCGCTTTCCGATGACACGTGTGGGAATCTCGACGGGGTTCTCCCACTGCCAGTTCTTTCCCGCCGAGGGCGGATGACGATAGAGAGAAACGCCCTCGACCATAAAATCGGCGCCGTCCCGGACTCCGTCCCCAAATCCTGTCGTGGGATCGGCATCGGCATCGATCATCACGTGCAGGCCGTTGAGATTGGGCGTCGCATTGTATTCGAGAACGACGCGCAGGTCGTTGCCCTGGTAGTTGACGGCCGCGCTGACAAAGTCGTTCTGTGGCTGATCGGCATCGCCGGCAGGGTCACTGAAGACCGTTGCCTCGGCGACGGGGGGAGAGCCGGGACCCGCAGGCTGGGGCGTGGAGGCGAGGGAAATGCCCTTGCCGAGCGTGAGGCGGCGATCGTCCGGCGCCCAGTCGACCGGGTTCCAGGAGTCGTCCACCGTGGAGGACCAGATGTTGATCTGCGAATCGGGAGGCGCGGCGATCATGGAACGATCAAAGGAGTAGGAAACTCCCTGCCCCCTGAGGTTGAAGGTGATCGTCCTTGGTGGCAGCCAGTTCCACTCGGTGGGCTGTGCGCCGCCGAACTTGTAGAAATTGGCCCCCTGAATCAAATAGTCAGCGCCGCGATGCTTGGCATCGGCGAACCCCGTTTCCTCGTTGTCGTCCGCGTCCACGTAAACATTGTAGCGCCCCAACGCGCCAGCATCGGGCGGCGATTGCAGGCGAATCTGAATGGTGATGCGGCCAGCCTGTTCAACGGCAGCCAACCCAATCAGGTTCAATTCAGGGACGGAGTAATCAGCCGCGGAATCTTCCATGAAGACTGGCTCGGAGTTTCCCGTCCGGGTGCCCTGCGCGGGCAAGGGAGCAGAGGCGGGAGCCTGGGCGAGAACCGTCTCCGGTTTCTCGAGAAAGCGCAGCGTGGCCTCGCGTTCGGCAAGGCGTTCCAGGCGCCCGACTTCTCTTCCGCCTTCAAGAACAAGCGTCGTGGGCACGACGTAAACGCCTTGCCTGAGCGCCGTACTGGCCGCAGCCGGTGACTTCACGTCAACAAATACGCACTTGTAGGGGCGCGTTGCGTCGGCAACACGGGGATCGCTCCAGACATCCTCCTCGACTTCCAGACAAAGCACGGAGTCATCGGAGCGGAAGTAGGCAAGCGTCCGGGCAGAGGAAGACGCGTCGAGCGTGTCCTGCATCGACCAGGAGACGCCTCCGCCCATCATCATTGAGGGGAGCGCGAGAAGCGCCGCTGTGGCAAGCGAGGGAGCAATCCTGTTCATGAGCAGACTCTTTCCTTTCCGTCGATGAGAAGTCCGAGGCCGCTTGAAACAGCGACGGCAAAGGCACGCAGGCCCATGCCCTGATACAGGGCAGCGATTTCATTCGAGCGCCCCGGACAGAAGAGGAAAAGCGATCCTCCCCCGCCGGAACCGTTGATCTTTCCGCCGAGTGCTCCCGCAGCAATGCCGCGGGCAAGAAGGTCGTCGATAGCAGGAAGAGACACACCGAGATTGCGCGAGAGCTGCACGTGATGCTCGGACAGGAGACGGCCCAGGCGTACTGCATCCGTGGTGTTCTCGATCACGCCACGCGCCTCCAGGGTTAGTTGCTTGTTGCGGGCGTTGGCGAGGAAGACGCCCCGGCGATCGGGAGGAAGGGAGTCATGGATGGCCGGCCATTCCTCGGCGCCGTTGAGAGCATGGAAATCGACGTCAATGCTCTCGGCGCGGGCGCGAACGCTTCCGAGAACGCCATTCGTGTCCTTGGGAATGCCGGAATCCACGAGGACGTACTCCGATGCCCAGGCGGGGAGCGGCGCGGGCGTGTGCGTGGCGCAATCGAGCCAGATGATTCCGCCGAGCGCCGTCGAATAGTGATCCATCATGCCGCCGGGCGAGCCGAACTCCACAACCTCGGAAAGATGCGCATAGCGCGCGGCAGTGCGGGGATCGGCTGCGCGGACGTCTCCGGCGGCAGCGAGCAGGAACGCGCACCACGCCACCTGGAGCGCGGAGGAACTGGAGGCGCCGCTGTTGATCGGAATCGTGCTAGTGACTTCGACGTCGTATCCGCAGGGCCACTCGACGCCTTCGCGGCGAAGAACGTTGGCGGCGGCAATGAGGTAGTCGCGGTCGTGGGAGTACGTGTTTTCCTTGTTGGGGTCGAACTCCACGACCTTGTGGATGTCGGGCATGGCCACACGAAAGGGAGAGGCCGCGCGCGGACGCGCCACGATGGAAACACGCAGGTCGATTCCGGCGGCAATCACGGGCAGGCCAAGGTAGTCCTGGTGCTCGCCGAAAAGGCAAATGCGCCCGGGAGCGGATGTTTCAATCGCGGCCGCTGCTTCCGTGGAGCTTATGCGCAGGTCGGACATGCGGCAAACTCCTTGAGGTCGATGGGACGTTCTTCGCGGATGGAGCGTTCGGCGGCGAGAGCGACGAGAAGGGAATCGCGGCCGACCTCGCCGTTGGCAAACGGCTCGCGGCGCTGTTCCAGGCATTCGAGGAACTCGATGCGCTGCTGCTGACAGCCGATATGCCCGAAGCCCTGGTTGTCGGCCCACATGTCGAGCCGCTCGAAGGCCAGCGGATCGCCAACGCCGCCAACGCCAAGGCGCTCGTCGCGATACGCGATCATCTGCCTGCCACTCAGGGCGATGGCGCCGACTTCGAGCCCCTCGGGCATCACGTTCTCCGGACGCAGGTACATGCACAGGATCAGGCAGGCACGCGCGCCGTTCTCGTAGTCAATCGTGACGAGCGCGTGATCGATGGTGTCGATCTCCTCGATGGCGCGGGGTTCGTCGGGGCAGTAATTGCAGTCAATGACGGCGCCGGACTTCCACACGTGCTGGCCACCCGTTGCGAAGACGCGGACGGGGCGGCTGGCAATCATCCAGTTGAAGAGATCGAAGTGATGGCAGTCCTTCTCCACCAGCGTGCCACCTGTTGCATGCTGCGAGTAGAACCAGGGGCGCTGGGGAAAACACTGGCGCAACTCCTTGCACCACATGAGGCGGACGGGATGGCCCGGCTCGGCGGCGCGCTCGGCCATGCGGCGGTAAAGATTCGAGTAGCGGTAGACGAGACCGATCTGGAGAAGCCGCCCGCGTTCGCGCGCACGAGCGATAATGGCGTCGGCGTCGGGCAGCGTGGTGGTGATGGGCTTTTCGAGGAACAAGTCGCACCCGGCATCGAGAACGAGTTCGGAGACCGCGCGGTGCTGGAGGTCGGGAACGGCGACGACGCAGGCATCCGGCTTGATGGCGCGGAGCATGGAGGCCGTGTCGGCAAAGTTCGGAGGGGCGCCGTTCTTCCAGGGGACGTCGCGATAGGCGAGGCGTGCGGCGTCAGGCTCGACGGTGGCGACGATCTCGCAGGAGGGGAGGGCGTTGAAGCCGGCAGCGTGGGCGCTGCCCATGTCTCCGAATCCGATAATGGCGAGGCGATGCATGAGGCGTTGTCCGGTTCGTTGCTTTTGTATTAAATTTAGTCCTGTAATAAACGGAGTGTGGGGGGCTGGCCGGGGGATTGTCAACGGCGAAATCGGCGCCCCGGCGCGGCCCGGGGCCGCAACGGGTCAGATAACCTCGTCGATGCTGACGTGACTGGAGAAAAAGATGCGGTGGAGAACAGCGGCGGCGGCACCAATCGGACCCAGGTCGACGTCGAGGGTGCTGACGAGAAGTTCGCTGTGCCGGGCAATCGGAGCGAGGACGTGGCGTTCGAGTTCGGCGCGAGCCCCATCGATGAACAGGTCGCCTGCCCGGCAAACGCGGCCACTGAGGATGACGGCCTCGGGATCGTAGAGGTTCATCACGACGGCGGCAGTGCGGCCGAGGTGTTCGGAGAAAGTGCGGAAGATCGCGAGTGCCTTGCGGTCGCCCTTGCGGGCAAGTTCGGCCACTTCGGCGGCGTCGCTGACGGCAAGGCCCTTGGCCTTGGCCAGGCGAACGAGGCCGGAACCGGAAACGATGTTCTCCAGGCAGCCGCTCTTGCCGCAATAGCAGGGGACGCCGGACTCGCCGAGAGGGATGTGCCCAATCTCGCCACCGAACCCCTGGGTGCCCTGGAAGAGGCGTCCGTCGAGCACGAGGCCCATGCCGAGACCGAAGCCGATGTTGAGGACAGCGAAGCTGGAGAGAGCTTTCCCCTGGCCGAAGAGCATGCAACCGAGCGCCATCATGCGCGCGTCGTTTTCCACAATGGTGCACACGCCGTAAATGGCTTCGAGGGAAGTGGCCAGATGCGTGGCAATGTTGTGGGTTTCCGTGCCTGAACTGGACTTGCCGATGAGCCCCGGAAGACCGATGCCAATGCCGGCGAGGGGGGGAGTCTTGTCGCCAGTCTCGGCAAAGACCTGAGCGGCGATCTTCGCAACCCATTCCTCGTGTGCCTTGGGCGTGGAGAGCGACGGGGTTCTTTTCTCGACGCGGGTGATGAGCGTGCCCCCGAGGTTGAGAAGAAGCCCGATCGTGGAACTCTTGCCGATGTCGATGCCGAGGATCGATGCGGCGCTCTCGTTCAAGTGGACGGGGATGGGGCGCCGGCCGCGGGGAACGCGCTGGGCCTCCTCTTCGAGCACGAGGCCCTCTTCCACGAGTTCATCGACGAGAGCGGAGACGCTGGGGAGGTTGAAGTTCGAAATTTTGGAAATCCCGGCGCGGGAGACCGGGCCGTGGGCGCGGACGACGTTGAGGACGGAGTGCTTGCGCAGGCGGCGCTTCTCGATGGATCGATCGGCGGGCGTGGAACTGTTGGGAACGACAACGAGATCGGGGCGGGTGGGAATTTTCGCTGCGGGAGTCATGGGGTCCGTTTCCAAAGGTTCAGTGGCTGGTCGTCTGGAGGGGTGTCGCACTTTTGTTTTCCTACGGGCGGGGCACGGTTGTCAGCCGGATTGATTCACGATCCCGGAAAACAATGCGGCAAACCCGCTTGTTCTGTCTCAACCTTTCAGCCCGGCGGTGGCAATGCCTTGAATGAAGGCGCGCTGGGCCACGAAGAAGATCGCGAGGATCGGGAGGATGGAGATCATGGCGCCCGCCATCATCAGGGGCCAGTCGCTGCCATACTGGGTCTGGAGGAAACTCAGCCCGGCCGTCAGCGGCATTTTCTCCAGCGTGTCGATGTAGATGAGCGGATTCAACAGGTCATTCCAGGAAGCCATGAACGTGAAGACGCCGAGCGTGGTCAGGGCGGGCTTGGCGAGAGGGAGATAAATCCGGAAGAGGATGCCGCCGGGGGTGCTGCCGTCCACGAGCGCGGCTTCATAGAGGTCCTTGGGGACGCCGATGAAAAACTGGCGGAGAAGGAAAACGCCAAACGCGCCGCCGAAGAACGCCGGAACCCACAGCGGGTAGTGCGTGTCCTTCCAGCCGAGATACTGGAACAGAATGAAGACGGGGATCAGCGTGACCTGGTACGGAACCATGAGCGTGGCGAGGGTGCTGGCGAACAGCAGTCGCTTGCCGGGAAATTCAAGACGCGCCAGTGCAAAGGCGGCCATGGAGCAGGAGAGCAGCATACCGAGCACGGTGAGGCCGGTGATCTTGCAGCTGTTGAGAAGGAAGCGCGTCATCGGCATGGCGTTGAAGATTTCGCCGTAGTTGCTCCAGCGCCAGGCGCGCGGGAGCAGCGTGGGCGGATAGGCGAAGGCCTCGCCGAAAGACTTGAGCGAGGTGCTCGCCATCCACAGAAAGGGGAAGACCATGAGGAACGCCAGCAGGCCGAGCAGCAGGTACTGCAACGCCGCCGCGGAAACCGCACGGGGAGAAAGGCGCCTGGTGCTCATTGGTAGTGTACCCACCGTTTCTGCGCCCAGAGCTGGAAGAGCGTGACCGCGAAGATCATCAGGAACAGCGCCGCGCCAATGGTGCTCGCATAGCCCATTTCCAGATACCGGAACGCGTGGTTGTACAGGTGGTAGACAATCGTCAGCGTGGAGTTGGCGGGGCGGCCATCCTTCGCCATGATGTAAATCTGGTCGAAGACCTGGAACGCGCCGATCAGGGAAACCGCGAGAACGAAGAACGTGACAGGAGAAATCATGGGAAGCGTGACGTGCCGGAACTTGCCAAGGCGCCCGGCGCCATCGAGCTCGGCGGCTTCGTAGAGCTGGGTGGGAACGTCCTGCAGTGCCGCCAGGAAGATCACCATGTTGTAGCCGAGCCCCTTCCAGATGCTCATGGCGATGATGGCGGGCATGGCGAAACGGGGATCGTTGAGCCAGGCGATGGGCTCGGGCGGACGCGCGCCAAAGAGCTTGAACGTGCGCTCGATCAGCAGATTCAGGATGCCGACGTTCGTGTCGTAGATCCACGTCCACACAAGGGCAACGGCCACAACGGACGTGACAACGGGGGTGAAGTAAATCGTGCGGAAGATCGTGATGCCCTTGATGCCGCGGTTCACCGCCATCGCCAGCAGCAGCGAGAGCAAGACGCCGGGGGGGACGCTGCCGAGGACGAAATAGAGCGTGTTGAAGAGCGCCTTGTGAAAGAGCGGATCGGTGAAGAGGCGTTGCCAGTTCGCCAGGGCAACGAAGCGCGGCGGCGTCAGGCTGTCCCATTCAAAGAACCCGATGATCCAGGAGAACAGGATGGGACCGGCGGCGAAGAACAGCAGGCCAAGAATGTAGGGGGAACTGAGCAGGAGCCCCCAGAAACGCTCGGTGCGCGCCAGGGAACCACGGCGGCGCCCGGGAACGGGCTGTGGAGCAACGGCCTGATGCGCTGGCACGGGGCCCTCCGTCACTGCTTCTCCCCCGCCGCATTGCCGGCGAGGATCGCGTCCACCTGAACAGTGGCGTCGCGCAGGGCTGTGTCGATGTCCTTGCGGCCAAGCCAGACGAGTTCAAGCTGGCCGCGAATCGCGTCTTCCCACTTTGCAAAACCCGTGGTGAACGGAAGCGTACGGCCCGAGTCGATCTGGCGGAGGAAGAGTTCCTTTCCCGGCGGGTTTCCATCGAGATAGACGTCGGACTCGGCAACACTCTTCAGCGCGGGAATCGAGGTGCCGGACTTGGCGAGATTGGCCTGGTACGTTTCGCTCGCGAGAAAACGGACGAGACGCCAGGCGGCTTCCTTGTTCTTCGACTTGGCGTAGATGGAATTCCCGAGTCCATTGACAGGAGCAACGGCCTGCTTGTGACGCGGAAGGGGCGCGATGCCCCACTCGAAGTCCTCGATGCGCGAAGCGGCGCGCAGACGCCAGGAGCCCTCCATGGACATCGCGAGCGTGCCCGTGAGGAACATGTTGCTGCCGAAGCGTGACGCCTCCGCCGTGTCCGGGGAGACCTTCTCGTCGAGCACGAGCCCGGTGTAGAACCGCAGCGCCTCGACCGCTTCGGGCTGGTCGAGCAGGCACTTCGTGCGGTCGTCGTTCAGAATCGCTCCGCCGTTCTGCCAGACCCACGTGCCCCAGTTGACTTCCAGGGACTCGAAGCTGGCGAGGAACCCCCACGTCTCGTTGCGGCCGTCGTTGTCGCGGTCGATGGTGGTGGCGCGGGCTTTCTCAACAAGGTCGTCCCACGTCCAGCCCTCTTCGGGATATGGAACACCCGCCTCGTCGAAGATCGCCTTGTTGTAGTAGACGGCCAGTGTGTTGCAGTCGCGCGGCAGTGCCCAAAGGCCATCGTCGAACGTGTAGACTTCGTTGGTGCGGGCGAAATAATCGTCGAGCGAGAAGGACTCATCGGCAGCGGCAAGAGCGTTGAGATTCTCGAGCTGGCCGCGCTCCGCGTAGTCATGCACATAGGTTCCGCCCATCAGGAAAACGTCGGGCGCGGAGCCGGCCGCCATCTGCGCTTGCAGCTTGTTCCAGTACTCGGACCACGAGCTGTATTCGACGATGACGCGAATGCCGGGATTGGCGGCCTCGAATTGCTTGAGCAGTTCGCGCTCGGCTTCGATTTCCTCAGGAAGGCCCCAGCGCGAGTAGCGCAACGTGGTTTCCGACGTGGAAGTGCTCTCCCCGCAGGCGGAGAGAAGAAGCACGAAAAGGAGAAGCAAGAGAGGATGGCGAGACATGGGATCAACCCGGTTGCGAAGATGAAGGATGCCTCTCGCTGGCACGGGAGAGGGCAGGGGCGCAAGGATTTAGTTTGGCATTAAATTTAAGCAGATAAAATAGTGTTATTTCCCGGCGGCCAACTGCCAGATTTCAATGTCCCGGCCGTCGCCGGACTCCGGCAGGTAGCCCGCGGGCTCGAACCCGAAGGCCGCGGGATTCACGGTCTCGTCCTCCTCCACCTCGCGGTACCAGAGGAGTGGACCTGTGGCCTTCTCGAGGACTGTGGCCACCAGGTCGCCCGTGCACCGGCGGTGAAAGGACTCGACATAGACGTCGAGAACTTTGTGCGTCCCCTTCCCCCCCCAGAGGCGATCGGGGAGGATGCTGGCACAACCGACGACGCGCGAGGCGGCGGCCTCCAGCACGCAAAGCGATTCGCGGTGCCGCGAGATTCCACCGCGATAGAAGACGTCGAGCAGCCGCCCCTCGGCGGATCCCGGTCCGTAAATCCCCATGCCGACGGAGCGCACGAAAGGGCGCCCTTCCATCAGCAGCGACTGGTGCAGCGTGGGCCAGTGGCGCCACTCAAAGACAACCGGGGCGACGTCGCTGTCGGGCTCGGTGTGGTCCTCGCCAAAAAGCCGGAACATGGAGCCGGGCGCGGCGGCGAGACGTTCGTATCCGAGGCTGGCGTAGAAGTTCTGCTGGTAGGAATCCGGCCGGGTGTTGAGCTGCATGGTGTGCCCGCCGCGCTGCTCGAAATCGTCGTGGAGGAAATCCATGAGAAGGCGCGCGAGGCCTTTGCGGCGATGGACGGGATGCGTGAAGACGTGCCCGAGCAGGCCGACGCCCTTGTACTCCCAGGTGCAGATGTTCGCAGCGTAGACGCCATCGATCTCGGCGAGGTAGAAGCGCCATTCGAGGCCTTCGTACAGGCCACGGCTGCCGTTCTTGAGGAAGTCGTTCACGTGCTCGGTGTAGGGCGAGCCCTTGTGCCCGAGAAAGGAGCGCAGGCGGTTGGCCTCGCCGGCGTTGCCGCCGCGGCGGACCAGGAGCTTGACCCGTTCGCCCGTCGCCTCGAGCTGAACGATTTCCCGATCCTCGATCATTGGGGGCCTCCCTCGTTCAACGTAAGCTGCAACCCCTCGTCAAGCGTCACGGCGGGCTGCCATCCCAGCGCGCGCAGCTTGGTGGAATCGCCCCGGGAATGGCGGATGTCGCCCGGGCGCGGCGGAGCGTATTCAATCTGGGAGGAAGAGCCCGCCGTGGCAATGATCTTTCGTGCGAGATCGTTGACGGTGATGCGCGTGCCGCAGGCGACGTTGAAGACGCCGCTCCCCGTTTCGGCACCGAGAAGGTTCGCGGCGACGACGTCGTTGACATGGACGAAGTCGCGCGTCTGCTCGCCGTCGTCGTACACGCGCAGTGGCTTGCCGGCGCGCGCAAGATCGGCGAAGATCGCGACGGCGGCGGCGTAGGGCGATTTGGGATCCTGGCGCGGGCCGTAGACGTTGAAGTAGCGGAAGCAGATTGTGGGAACGCCGAACGCCTCGGCATACAGGTGCATGTAGTGCTCGCCCGCGAGCTTCGTAATGGCGTAGGGACTGGCGGGCGCGGGAAGATCTGTCTCGGCATGCATGGGGCGGTCGATCATGCCGTAAACGGCCGACGTGGAGGAGAAGACGACCTTGCCGACACGGGCGGCACGGGCGGCTTCGAGAACGTTCAGGGTACCAAGAACGTTGATGGCTTCTGTGAGCGCGGGCTTTTCCATCGACTCGGGCACGGAGACCAGCGCGGCCAGATGGTGGATCACGTCGATGCCTTCGGCGCAGCGGCGAACGAGGGCGGCGTCTTCGACGGACCCCTCGACAAACTGGCAGTCAACACCGGCCAGATTCGCGCGGTGCCCGGTGCGCAGGGAATCAAGCACAACGACGCGCGCGCCGCGCGCCACCCAGGCGCGGGCAAGATGACTGCCGATGAAGCCTGCGCCGCCGGTGATGAGAACGCTGGTGGGTGTGGACATGGAGGAAAGCTCCGGGGAAAAGGAAAGGAATTCGGAGCTTTCGTGCCGGGGTGGCGGCCGGGGCGCCAGAGAAGAATCGACAATTCGGTTGCCCCAGATTCATTATTTTATTTAATGCTGTACCAAAACGACGGGATAAACTCAACGATGCCGCTTGCCCGCACCATCATTCTCCTTCTGGCGGTCGTTCTCCCCATGGCAGGCCAAGCCGAAATTCAAGACTACACGTACTCCCCCACCACGGCGGCGATCCTGAATCCCGAGCGCGGTTTCTATCTCGTCGGCGCCGACAATGGCTCGCTCAGCGACCTGACGACGAACTACGCGGCAATGCGCTCGCAGGGGGTGACGCTGGTCTACACGCGGGTGGATCTTTCGGCGTTCCGCACGACGTCGATTTCGCCGCTTCATCTGGACAATCTGGAATCCGGACTGGAGCGCGTGCGGGATGCGGGCGTGAAGGCGGTTGTCCGAATCGTCTACAATGACGGCTACGAGGACGACGTGTCCTTCTCGCGCCTGCAGGCGCACCTGTTGCAGTTGCAGCCGATGCTGGCGCGCAACAGCGACGTGATCGCCTTCGTGCAGGCGGGCGTGATCGGTGCATGGGGCGAGTGGCACAGCACCACGAACTTTGGACCCGAAGGCGTCGAAGTGCGCTACAATCTGCCGACGGTGGAGAACCGGCGTGCGGTGATTTCGGCGCTGCTGGCATTCCTTCCCTCGAATGCCTTCGTGCAGGTGCGGCGTCCGTGGTTCAAGGATCCCGCATTCGGAAACGAGGCGCTCTTTCCCGGTGAGCAGGTGACGGCGGAAACGGCGTTCACGAGCGCGCCCGTCGCGCGGATCGGCCACCACAACGACTGCTTTCTTTCCTCCTCAACGGATCAGGGGACCTACGAGTCATCAAGCGTGGAAGAACAAAAGGCGTTCCTCGCGGCCGACACGCGCTTTGTGCCGATGGGCGGGGAAACCTGTGCGCCCTCGGAGTACACCACGTGCCCGAATGCCTTGGCCGAACTGGCGCGCTTTCACGCGACGTACCTCAACCGCGTCTACCACCCCGACGTGATCGCGGAATGGCAGACGGGCGGGTGCTATGCGGAAATCGAGCGGCGGCTGGGCTACCGGTTCGAGTTGGTACGGGCGCAGTTGCCGGATGAAGTGCGGGGTGGCGAAACCTTCGCGGCTTCCGTAACGGTGCGCAACGTGGGCTTCGCACCGATGTACCAGCCGCGGCCCGTGGTGCTGCGGCTGATATTGGGGACGGAGGTGCTTGCCGAGTGGCCGATGGAGGACGCGGACCCGAGGCGTTGGCTGGCAGAGGACGGCGAGATCGTGCTCGACGGCTTGTTCACGTTGCCACGTGAAGTGGATGCCGCCCAGGGAGCGCGATGGGTTCTGTGGCTGCCGGACAACGCCGTCTCCCTGCGCGACCGCCCTGAGTATTCCGTGCGTATGGCGAATCAGGGCACGTGGGATGCCAGCCGCGGAGAGAACATCCTGGGGACGGGAATCGGCGTGCTGGCCGCAGAGAAAACGGCAGAGAGCTGGATCGTGGAATAGCGGAAGCAAACCGAAGCCGCTCCCCGACGCATTTGCTTTCCAGCGTTGCGGGCGCACCTAGTCCCCCAGTCCGATCGGAATCCACAACAGTTTGATGCGGCGCTTGCCGTCCTTCCTGCTGTATTCGGCCAAGCCACCCGCAAAGGAATACTTGCGCAAATCGGGGGCGGTGTCGAACGCGAGGAAGGGGAACACGTCGATGCTGGTGTGGTCTTCCAGGCGCTCGCGATGGTATACGCGCCAAAGAACCCGCTGGCGGTGGTAGGTTCCACCATCGACGTGCGGCTCCGAGACTTCATCGTAGAGTCGGCCGAGAACACAGGCACGATGACGGCCTCCGACAATGTCACGCTGGTACCACACGGGGAAGAGCCAGGAGCTCTTGGTACGGTGGGTGTCTGTCTCCGTGAGTTCGCCCTCGGCATCAAGTTTCCCACTCAACTCCAACTTGTCGCTCACCCCTCCAAGGCCAAGAAGATAGCGTTGTTTGACGAGGTCTTCACTCATCGACATGGTACGTGGAGACACGGGGGCCGGCAATGCCGTGGCGAGTGTTCCCGTCGTCTCCTGCGCATCCCGCGAAGCCATGAGCGTCTGCTGATACTCCTGCATCCTCGATGCCAACCCGTCCGCGACCTCCTGCTCGGTGCGCTTGTCCGTCTCACTCCATGCCAACAACCCGAGCAGCGAACGCCAGCGCGTCTTGTTCGCGGGGAAGGTCGAGTGATAGAAGAGCGGAAAGACGTGCCATTCCCGCCCCTTCTCCGTGTCTGCCGCCGTGCCGAGGATGCTGCCAAGAACCCACCAGCTGGAGAACGTCCCCGATCGCATATGACCGAAGAGAAACATTCCGAGATTCAGGAAGGAATCGCCGTCCTTCGCGTCGCGAAAGCTGGCAAGGGGCGAGAAGAACTCTGTCGTGTCTTCCCACTTGCAGTATAGGCCGAGAGGAAGGGCGCCGAAGACTCTCTGCCCTCTGTCATCATGGTAGTGGTGAAACAACGGAAACAGGAACGTGGAGTAGCGACTCGTGTCGTCTGCACGCGTGCCGGACAAGAGCAGCGGAACCGCGTCGATGCGAACGTCATCCTTGGAGTGCACAGCGTAAAGCAGGGAGCGGAAGGTCCGGTAGGAGGGGTCTTTGCGATAGTACCAGAGGGGAAAGAGCCAGGACCCCTTGCTACGGTGGGTGTCTGTCTCCGTGAGTTCCCCCTCGGCATCGAGTGTCGCACTCACTTTCAATTGGTCGTTCACTCCTCCAAGGCCAAGCAGATAGCGTTGTTTGACGAGGTCTTCAGTCCTCGTCATGGTATGCGAATATGTGGGGCGAGGCAACGCCGTGGCGAGTGACCCTGTCGTCTGCTGCGAATCCCAGAAAGTCATGATCTTCCGCTGATATTTCTGCATTCCCGACGTCACTTCCTCCGCGACTTCCTGCTCGGTGCGCTTGTCCGTCTCACTCCATGCCAGCAAGCCGAGCAGCGAACGCCAGCGCGTCTTGTTCGCGGGGAAGGTCGAGTGATAGAAGAGCGGAAAGACGTGCCATTCCCGCCCCTTCTCCGTGTCTGCCGACGTGCCGAGGATGCTGCCAAGAACCCACCAGTTGGAGAACGTCCCCGATCGCATGTGGCTGAAGAGAACTGTTCCGAGATTCACAAGCGAATCGCCATTCTTGGAGCGGGACAAGATGGCGAGGGGCGAAAAAACGTCCGTCCCGTTTTCGCTCTTGCTGTAAACACCGAGAGGAAATGCGCCGAAGACGCTCTGCCCTCTGTCATCATGGTAGTGGTGAAACAGAGGAAACAGGAACGTGGAGTAGCGACTCTCGTCGTATGCAAGCGTGCCGGACAAGAGCAGCGGGGCCGCGTCGATGCGAACGTCATCCCTGGAGTGCGCGGCGTAGAGCGGGGAGAGGAAGGTCCGGTGGGAGGGGGTTTTGCGGTAGTACCAGAGGGGGAAGAGATAGTGCCTCTTTTCTTCTGCCCCTTCCCAGTCGTAATGGAACAATGGCCACAGGGCAGCAACCTGGCCACGGTCATCACCGAATCTCCGGAAGTAGAGCGGCCCCATGACATTCAGCCATTCATCCTTTTCAATGCTGAACGGCAGAGAGAGAAACCGCCACGAGCCGTCCGGACGCTTGAAATGGCTGAAGAGAGGGATGACGGTCAGCCCGTTGCCCTCGTCCTTTCGGATGCGATGGACAAAAGGAAACGGGAAGGACGTCCATTGGTAGTCCGAATCATTCTTGTCGATGAAGAGTAGCGGCGGCACAATCCGAAGGCGCTCTCCATCCTCCTCCCTCATATCAATCCAAACGGGAGAAGCGAACTGCCTGACGTTGCCGTCGGAACGGGACAGCCAAAGGGGGAGCAGATAGTTCCATCCCTCACGGCCGTCGCGTCCAAACCAGCCCAGCGGAAAAGCATAGAATCCGCGGTATGAGTCTTCCGCCCGATACTTGTTGTGGAAGAGCAGACCCCCGACGTTGGTGGTCGCGCCCTCTGAGCCCACTCCCCCGGGTTTGTTGTAGTAGAAGAGCGGAAGAAGCTGGCCCCCGACGGAATCGTTCCACCAGAAGCCCGCGAGCGGAAAAGGGAAGTACGCCATGCGGGAGTCACCCTTCCCGGACTTGAAGAACAGCGGACCGAGGACTCCCTTGAAGTCGTCAGTGTCGCCGCGATTCGTTGTGTAGAGCGGAGTCCATAGAAGCGAGTCATTGAGATAGAAGAGCGGGATGGCGGTGGTGAATCCCTTCTCCTTGTCGTGTGCGACATGGAGAAAGCGCCAGAAGTTGCCGTCCTCGCGCCGTTCGGCCACGGCTGGCACCCAGGGATGCAGCACGCCAACGGTAAGGCGGTCATTCTCGCTCAGATACTCGTAGAGCGGATAGACACTGTGCCCCTCGTCGGTCAGCGTGATCAGGGGCCACAGGATCGACGTGGCGGGGTCGCGATGGTAGAACAGGGGCCAGACGTTGACGCGCTCTTCAGGAGGACCAGCGTTCGTTGGCTCGCCGGACCGGTAGTCGCCATCCCAGATGGGCGTTCCCTTGAGGGAGTGGGAGGAGCAGGCGGAGAGCAGAAGAGCAAGAGCGGCGAGAAGCAGAAGACGGCGCATTGGGAAGCCCCCGAAAGAAGTATATATACGTTCACTTTCTAACAGAGGGCAGGTCAAGCGGGAAGATGAAAGCGGCGGGTGGCTTATCCTTGCACCGCCCCTGTGGGCTGGCTTTGGGTCGGGTCCTTTGATGTCGGCAGGACCCTTGGCGCCGTAGGGCGGAGGGAAGAGAAACGCTCGCAAAGCGAGGAATAACAGTGTCGAAAGCATTGGTAATCGGATCGGTGGCGTTGGACAGCGTGGAGACGCCCTATGGAACGGTCGATTCCTCCCTGGGAGGATCGGCATCGTATGGCTCGGTGGCGGCGTCGTATTTTGCCCCCACCTCGCTGGTGGCCGTCGTGGGAACGGACTTTCCGAAGAAGTACGTTACCTGGCTGCGTAACCGGGGAATCAACCTGGAGGGCCTGAAGGTCGAGAATGGCGAGACGTTTCACTGGTCGGGATTCTACGAGACCACGATGTCACAAGCCTTTACGAACACGACGGCGCTGAACGTCTTCGAGCACTTTCGTCCGGACCTGACGCCGCGCCAGGCAAAGGAACGCTTCGTGTTCCTGGCCAACATCGACCCCGAGTTGCAACTGCACGTGATCAACCAGCTCACCAACCCCGAGCTGGTCGTTCTCGACACCATGAACTTCTGGATCGAGGGGTCGAAGCAGACGCTGGCGAAGGTCATCAAGAAGTGCGGCCTGCTGCTGATGAACGAGGAAGAGTCGCGGCAGTTCTGCGAAACGCGGAGCCTGATCAAGGCCGGCGAGGAATTGCTGAAGATGGGCCCCAGGACAGTCGTCATCAAGAAGGGCGAGCACGGCTCACTGATTTTCCAGAAAGACGGCGTCTTCTCCGTTCCGGCATTCCCGTTGCGCAAGATGAAGGACCCAACGGGTGCAGGCGACACGTTCGCGGGAAGCCTGACGGGTTACGTGGCGCGGCTGCGCAAGGCCACGCCGGAGAACATCCGCCGCGCCGTGATCGTGGGAACCGCGATGGCCAGCTTCGTCGTCGAGGACTTCAGCCTGAAGCGCACTCTGCGCATAAAGCCCGACGAGTTCCAGTCGAGAGTCGAAGCGCTGTACGCCATGACGGTGATGCCCAAACTGAACGGCAAATCGCTGAAACCTTACGCCAAATGACGCCTCGGGAGTGAAACAATGAGCAAGCCGCTGCAAATTGGTCTGGTGGGATTCGGGAATATCGGTTCGGGCGTCGTACGCCATCTGGCGGAGTACGGTGAGACGATCAACGGACGGCTGCCGCGCCCGCTGAAGTTGAAGACTATTTGCGACGTCGATCTCGAAACCGATCGTGGAGTCTCCACGCAAGGCATTACGCTGACGAGCAACTATCTCGACATCATCGGCGATCCCGAGATCGAGGTGGTGATCGAGTTGATTGGCGGAACAAAGATCGCCAACACGATCGTGACGGAAGCCCTGAAGGCGGGCAAACATGTCGTGACGGCGAACAAGGCGCTGATCGCCACGTATGGCGGCGACCTTTTCCGTACGGCCGAGGAAGGCGGCGCGCACCTGCTGTTCGAGGCCTCGGTGGGCGCAGGCATTCCGCTGATCCGTTCGCTGCAGGCGGGCTTGCAGCCCAACAAGTTCAACGTGCTCCACGGCATTCTGAACGGGACGTGCAACTACATCCTGTCAGCCATGGAAGAGCGGCGCGGCGTGGAGTTCAAGACAGTGCTCGAAGAGGCAATGCGTCTGGGCTACGCCGAGCCGGATCCGACGCTCGACATCGAGGGAGTCGATACGGGGCACAAGATTGCGGTGCTGGGCTCGCTGATCTTCGGGCAGGACCTGAGGATCGACGACGTCGATCTGATGGGAATCACGCGTCTCTCCCCCACCGAGGTGGATTTTGCCGCAGCCCACGGACAGACGATCAAACTGCTGGCAACGGCCTCGCGCGATGAAAACGGGACCCCCCGGCTGAGTGTCTGGCCGACCCTGGTGCCGCTGGATCATCCGATCGGGCGGGTGCGGGGCGTGACAAATACGCTGTGGGTGGATGCCGAACCGGTCGGCCCCGTGATGATGACGGGTGCGGGCGCGGGACAGGGTTCAACATCGAGTGGCGTCCTGAGCGACGTGTGCCTGGTGGCACAGGCCGGAGACGTGGAGACACTGCGCCGGCTGAATCCGCTGACGACCGCCAGTGGCGCTGCCCGCGCCAAGCAGGTTCCGGTGCAGCACCCCCTGCGCTATCTGAGGGTCGAGGCCGAGGACAAGACGGCCGTCCGCAAGGCACTGGCCGACCTGAAGGTGCTCGGCGAGGATGTGCGCGGCGTCTCTTTCGTTGCGCCCGTTCAGAGCGAGGAGGAGCGTGCGACCATGCTGGCAAAGATTCAGGCAGCCGGCATTGCCGCGAACTCGATCTGTGAACTGCGTGTGGGACTGCAAGACCCCGCCACTGTTCTCGGCAAGGAAGGATAAGGACGATGAATCGCGCGCAAACACTGCTCGCGGCGCTCTCCGAGCAAATGTACCGCGACATCAGGTTCATCACCCAATCGAATCCGACAGTGGTGGTGGACGACGACACAGTGAAGATGTACAACAGTCTCCTGACGGAAGTGCGGAAAAGCTTCCCTCATGCCGTGGAGTCCATCGCCTTTGAAGAGATGACGCCCCGGACGTTGAAGTACAAGGACGCCCTGGTTGTCGTGGGGCAGTTGGCGTGCCTGGTGAAGGTGATGACTGGGGGCGAAAACTTGGCGGCCGCGCCCGCAGCCAGTGTATCGCAGGCAGCGTCCCAACCGGTGGCACGTTCGGGACAAACGGTGCTCCGCGTGGCAGAAGCCCCAGCAGAACCCGAGGAAGCGCCGGAAGCAGAGCCGCCACTCGATCCGGAGCTGTATGGCCCGACTCCACCGCTGCACTTGAACGAAGACGGAACCGTGAAATTCTCGCTCGATTGAGCCAAGCGCGAAGAGCATCAGGAAGAACGGCAACGCCTCGGGAAACCGGGGCGTTTCTCTTTTGTGTCGGGGTAATCGAGTAGGGGGACGGGTTGCCCCGTCCTCCCTCTCACACCACCGGACAAGCTCTGCGGCATCCGGCGGTTTCGTTTCCTCTGAGCATCAAGTAC
>JASGMJ010000050.1 GCA_030156535.1 Candidatus Sumerlaeota bacterium | reverse complement strand
GGGCAAGCGCCGCGAGGCGCGCCGCCCTGGGAAGACGCAGCGTTTCAACCCGCACCCCGAAGGTGGTGCGATCAAAGCTCATCGTGCACCTGAATCGCCACAGGTCTGGGATCGCGCCTACGGCGCTTGCCCTGGCTGAAGGATCGGGCCCCGTTGGGGTCACCGCAGCCGTGACGAAGCCACCTCGGACTCTTACTCATGTCCACGACTCAGCCGCAGGGTCCCTCCGACCGCGTCTTCGTGCGCTCCCAGATTTCGGCGATGCGGTCGGGCAATCGTTTGCCGACCCACCACGCCCGCAGGGTCAGCAGGAACACTCCGGCTAACAATACGGGCAGCCCGCTATCCAGATCCGATCCGAGACCGGAGGACGCCATGCTCAGCACCAGAATCAGAAAGAGCAGCAGCGTCATCACCGCCGACGCCAGCACCTGGCGGACAATGCGCGCCACCCGGGAGGCACGCGCCCCCATCGCCAGGGGCAGCATCCCCCATCCCACCACTGGAATCAGTGCCAGCATCATCAGCAAGGGCAGGGCGTTCAACCAGTCCGAGAACGTGTTGCCGATGGTGCCCGAGCGAGACGGATCCCAGAGAAAAGTCGACGCGGGATAATGCACCGCCCAGGTCACCAGCAACGCACCCGCAACAGGCCCCACGAGCAGAATTCCGGTGAAATACCACATCATCCTCAGATTGTGTCCGAACGCGCCCACAACGTCGCGGTCGGTGAACGTCATCTGTAGCGTCTCCGTGCCATAGTACGCCAGCCGCGCGGGCAGCCATTCGGCGGAAGCGAGCGGCAGGACGATGGTGAAGAACAGCCAGAGGAGGGGAAGGCTCCAGTGAAGCAGCGTCGTGGCGATCGCCTCGCCCGCCAGAAAGCGCTTGGTCGCGGCCGAGGCGAACGTGATGTCCGAGGACGTGAGAATCCCGAGGGAAGACTCATCGGTTTCGTGGTCGAGCACGAACGGCAAGGCAGTCAGTTTATTGGCGACACGGTCGAGGAGTCCGTGGAGGCTGTTCGAGTCGTTGTGGGCACCGACGAATCTGGCGGTCAGCAGCTTGGGTCTGTTCACGAAGACGCGGTACGTGGAGGTGCCCGCGAACGCCCACATGCCTGCATCGGCAACGCGTACGGTGGCCGAGATGCTGACTTCATGAACAGGACGCAGTCTCGTCGCTCCGCGGTAGTGTGCCCTGCGGCGGGCTTCGTCCAGTTGATGGCCGAGCAGCGCCATCACGGCGTCGCGCTTTTCCTTCGGAAGACCGTCGTCCACGAGGCGGACTGTTTCCTCGCCACGCCGGAGAATGGAAAGGGCGTGAATCGGCATTCTCAGGCGCGGGTTATTGTTGGGGACGATGGCAATGATGCTCCAGACTTCGTTGCCGGGCAGGTCGGGGAGACTCGTCGTCACGGCAAGAAACCCGGCTTCGCTGCCGGATCCTCGGACAAAGGAATAAGCGGCCTGATCTCCATTGGCAATGTACGTGCGCTCGAAGTGCGGGGCGGTGAGTTGGCTGGAGGTCAGTGGATCGAAGGAAACCTCCTCGCGCGCGAGGCTGTCCGTTGCCTTCACCGCTCCCAGGCGCCCCGCCGTCAGAGATCCGCCGGGGGCGATGACGCTCGGGCCCAACACGGCAAAGCCCAGCAGCAGCAGAACGGCCACCGCCCACAGCATCACCATGGGCCAGCGGAAGAGACGGCCGCGCAGGCGGCGCTCCTCGCGTTCGAGCAGCGCGTTGACTCCGTCCCCCATTTGCTGTTCGTCATTCATGATGTGCCCCCTCCGATTGTGCGGCGAGCGTCTCGCGCCAGAGCCTGCGCGCCGCGCGCCCCGCCATCCACCACGCCAGCGCGCCAAGCAGCACAAGAACATAACCGGCGAAAGCCACCCAAGCCTTTGACGTGTTCAACGAAGCGCTGTTCGGCATTACCCCCAGCAGCAGGTGCAGCCCCGGCAACAGAACCATGGCCAGGAAGAACGTGACAAGTCCCTGCCAGACGATCGTCGCCCGCCACCGCGCCGCCAGCACCGAAATCAACATGCCCCACGCCGCAACTCCCGCCAGCAGCAGCACAATCGCCAGCGGCCCGAACCAGTCCGGTTCGAGAAGCGTTTCCGCCACGGCCCGCGAACGAAACGGCGGCAGTACGAACACCGGACCGAGCCGGGCCCAGATCGCGACGAACACCAGCAGCACGGGCGCCAGCATCGCGCCCAGCCAGCACGCCCATGCCCGCCGCCATGAACCAGCAACCGCCGCGACGATCTCGTCGTCGGCGAAGGTGACGCGCAACGTGTCCGCGCCATAGCGGTCGGCGAAACGCGTCATGCGCCGGGCCAACGGAATCGGCAGCAGCACGGCGAACACCACCCACAGCGTCATCAGCGCGCACGGGAAGATATCCCATATCATCTGTACTGCCGAATAGCGGGCGGGTGGCACGAAGAAGGCCACCGTGGCAGAGAAGAATGTGGAAGAGTCGAGTTCCGTTTCCCCATAGAAGGCAAACGGCACGAGTAGCGGGTATTCCATCGCCTCACTCGTTGCGCTCAGAAACACCAAGTGGGGCAGCGAGGTCGTTTCGTAGGAGACGTATTCGTGCACCACGCTGTCCAATGGCTGATTCGGCAGCTGGCGCACCCACTTAATCGATGCCGGGAAGGAATCCCTGCGAGGTGGCAGGCTGATGCCCGAGGAGAAGCGCTCGGCCAGCCATCTCTCCTGCCACGCACGTTGCCCGGGCGGCGTGTCCGCGCGCCATACTGCCAGCTCGATGCGTTCGCCGTCGCAGACGAACACAACATCGCACTCGAACAACTCGCCCTTGCGGGGGCGTGGCGCCAGAACGAGATGACGCTTTGCCTTGCCGTTGGCAGTAATTTCGGCGAGAACATAGTCCCTTCCATCGAACGGACGCTGCTCGATGGCGACGTCGACCTCGGGTTCCCCCTGCCTGTTCCATTGCGGTGTCATTCTTCGGGAGAAACGCGGCGCCTGGAAAACGGCGGGATTCATCGGCCGGATTCCCGAACTACGGGCCGTGCGTCTTATGGTGCCTCTCTGGAGTTCCAGGTTGCCGGTGGCAATGGCCGCATGAGCAGGCAGCAGGCGCTCTCCCCGGAGCCCAACGAACAGCGCGCCCCCCCACACGCAGGCCAGCAGCACGAGCATCCCCGGGTGCAGCCAGAAGCGGCGCAGGCGGCGCGTCTCGCGGTCGAGCAGCACGTTGCGTTCGTCGTGGAGGCGGCCGGGGGAAGTCATGGCGCCATCGCATCCATCGGTTCGCGCGGGGGCAAGTCGGAGTCGCCACCCGGGCGGGTGGAGGCGCGATTTCCCTTGGGTCCGGCCTGCCCGCTTGCTTTTCTGGTGACTCCGAGATGCAAACCACTGCCGGAGTTCCGACCCATGACGCTCTCCTTCTCCTCGCCCGAAATCGCCGAACGTGTCCGCGAGTGGACGTCCGAGGAATACGACAAGGAAACCCGCGCGGAGATTCAGGCGCTCGTCGACGCCGGCGACGTCAAGGAACTCGAAGAGCGCTTCTACCGCTCGCTGGAGTTCGGCACGGGGGGGCTGCGCGGCCTGCTCGGCGCCGGGACGAACCGGATGAACCGCACGGTGGTGGCGCGCGCGACGCAGGGCCTGGCCAACTACTTGAAGCAGCACGCCGAGAAGCCCGCGCCCCTGCGCGCGGCCATCACGCACGACAGCCGCAACTTCTCGCGCGAGTTCGCCGAGACAGCCGCCGGTGTGCTCGCCGCCAACGACATCGTCGTCCACATCAGCCCTGAACTCCGCCCCACGCCCTACCTCTCCTTTGCCGTCCGCCATCTCGACTGCCACATCGGCATCGTCGTGACGGCCAGCCACAATCCGAAGGAGTACAACGGCTACAAGGTTTACTGGCACGACGGTTCGCAGGTCGTGCCGCCGCACGACAAGGGCATCGTGGCGGAGGTGAAGAAGATCTCCTCAAACGATCAGGTAAAGCAGCTTCGTTTCGACGAGGCCGTGGCACGCGGGCTCGTGCACATCATGGACGAGACGATGGACAAGGCCTACCTGAATGCCGTGGCCAAGCAGTGCATCGACGCCGAGGCAATTCGCGCAAACCCGCTGAAGATCGTGTACACGCCGTTGCACGGCGTGGGCGGGACACTGGCACCGACAGCGCTGCGCCAGTGGGGATTCAACGATGTTTACCCCGAGGAAGCACAGATGAAGCCGGACGGGAATTTCCCGACGGCGGCGTCGCCCAATCCGGAGGAGGGGAAGGCGTTGGAGCGCGCCATCGCCCTGGCCAGGGAAGTGGGCGGCGAACTGGTGCTGGCGACGGACCCCGACGCCGACCGTCTCGGCATCGCGGTGCTGCATCGCGGCGTGTATCAGTTGATGACGGGCAACCAGCTCGGCGCGGTGATTTGCGACTACATTCTGGCGCGGCGCAAGGAACTGGGGACGCTGCCCGCGAAGCCCGCAGTGTGCACGACGATCGTGACGACGCCGCTCTTCCCCGAAGTCGCCGCGTACCACGACGCGATCTGCCCGCTGGTGCTGACGGGTTTCAAGTGGATCGCCAAGGCCTCGCGCGATCTCGCCGCGAAGGATCCCGAAATCGCATTCCTCTACGGTACGGAGGAATCCTACGGCTTTCTGATCGGCGATCACGCGATGGACAAGGACGGCATCGTGGCAAGCTGCATCACGGCTGAAGTCGCCGCGTGGTGCAAGGGCCGGGGCAAGACGCTCGTTGATTATCTTGAGGACCTTTACCTGCGCCACGAACCTCGTGTGGAGTGGCAGAAGTCCGTGACGATGCCGGGCAAGGAAGGCGGCGAGAAAATCCGCGCGATCATGAAGGTGCTCCAGGACGAGCCGCCCACCGAGATCGCCGGGCTCAAGGTGCTGCGCCGCACGCGCGTCGACAAGGGCGAGGTCTACGACGGCCAGACAGGCAAGGTGATCGACACGCTCGACCTGCCGAAGGAGAACGTCGTCATCTTCGATCTCGAAGACGGTTCGCGCGCCATCGGCCGCCCCAGCGGCACGGAACCCAAGATCAAGTTCTACTTCTTCCTGGCCGGAAACAAGATGGACACGATCGATGGCGTGCGCGCGTCGCTCAAGGAGCTGGAGCAGCGCCGTCCCGTGTTCGAGAGTGCGTTCCTTGAATCCATTGGCGTGCGCTGATTCGCCATGGCCCGCCTGACGCTCACCCGCTCCGTAGCCGCGCCGCGCGAAGAAGTCTTCGCGGTCTTCACCGACCTCGAAGGCTGCACGGAGCGGATCGACTCGATCAGCAAGGTCGAGCTTCTGACCCCGGGCCCGTTCGGCGCGGGCACGCGTTGGCGCGAGACACGCGTGATGTACGGCAAGGAGCGCGCGGAGATTCTCGAAGTGACCGAGTACGATCCGCCGGCGGGCTACACCGTCGCCTGCGCATCGTGCGGCTCGCTCTACACCACGGTGTTTCGCTTCGAGGAGGACGGCGCGGCGACGCGCGTGACGATGGAGTTCGTCTCGCGCCCGATGACGTTCATGGCGCGTGTGCTCTCGGTGATGATGGCGCCGATGATGGGGGCAATGCGCAAGGCACTGGAGAGCGACCTCGACGCGCTCAAGCACGCGGCGGAGAAGCGCTGAGCGCGCTCACTTCCCCTTGCGCGTTCTCCACCACGTTTCCACGCGGTCCACGAAATCGTCGGCGGGCTCGGCGTACAGACGCCGGCCCAACGGCAACGATTGTTTGAGCAGCACCGTCCGCCGCCGGGCGAGTTCCGCCACGAGGCGTTCGGCTTCCGCGCCTGCCGCCGTGTATTCGGAATCCTCGGTGGCGAGTCGTTCGAGCAGGGCCATGTCGCGCGCGTCGCCCAGCCACTCGGAGAGCAGCTTCAGTTCGCCCTGGAGGCACTTCATCATCGCGGGCCACAGGGGACGCAGGATCCCGAGCTGATAGCGCAGGTACTTCACGCGCTTGCGCCACTCGTGGGCGTTTTCGAGCGACGGGTCCTTGACGCAGGCGCGCAGCCCGGCGCGGCCGCGCGCATAGGTGCGGGCAAGTCCGGCGCGGATGCTCGAAAACTTGTTGGGAACGGCAAGCACGGAGGCGTTGGCGCGGGCGCCGTCGAACGCCTCGACGAGCTCGGAGATCACGGCCGACTTGTCGGCAACGGCTTCCTCCTCGTTGCGCACGCGCTCCTCCAGAATCGCGCGGATGCGTGGAAAGCGCGCGGCTTCCTCCAGATCCGCTTCCACGGTGTCCAGGATCGCGAGCTGCACATGGGCGTCGCGCAGGTCGGAGAGCTGGCGCGCGGCATCGCGATAGAATCCGTTGGCCGCGCGATAGGCATGGGGCCCGATGGCCGGGCGCACCAGGCGCAGAGCCGCGCGGAGTTCCTTGCACGTGGCGCGCGTCCGGTGGACGGCCTCCTCCAAGTCCGCATCGTTGCCGCGAAAACCATCTACCGCGCGCCCGAGTTGCTCCTCGAACAGTCGCGGGATGCCCGTGGAGAGGGATTCCTTGCGTTTGAGAGCCAAGCGAGCCATAGGGAGAGACCGTGGGGAGGTGGGAACGGTACGATCCCGGGAGTGCAGCCCGTCGGCAAGAGCTATCGGATCGGAGACCTGTTTCTAACAAACGTGCGACGGAAACGAGCGCGATCCCCATTCCAGCAACGGAGACTTCCCTGATGTTTTCCCTTCTTCGCCCCGCCCTTGCGGGCCTTGTCCTGGCCGCGTTCGCGGCGCTGGCTCCGGCCAGCGAACCCATAGCCGATTTCACGCTTAAACCCATCAATACCGACAAGTCCTTCACCTTGTCGGAGAATCGCGGCAAGTACGTGGCACTGTACTTTCTGCTCGAAACCGAGTGCCCGATTTGCATCCGGCACACGCACGAGCACCATCGCGGGGCGCGGGGCGTGGAGGACCTGGTGCAGGTCTTCATCAAGCCCGACGACCCCGAGGCGACGCGCAAGTGGCTGGCGCGTCTGCCGCAGGAAGAGGCCGAGCCGTCCGTCCCCGTGATCTACCACGACCCCGAGGGGAAGCTGGCCGAGCGGATGGGCATTCCGGACGGCTACCAGTTCCACGGAATCGAGACGCACTATCCGGCGCTGGTGTTGATCGGACCGGAGGGCGATGAGCTGTACCGCTACGTCGGGCGGAACAACATGGACCGGTTGGCGTGGCCGGCGCTCGAGGGGCTGCTCGCCCGCCACCGCGCGGGGTTGCCGCTGGCCGAGGAAACGCCCACCCCCACGCCCGCGGCCGATTCCCAACCGGCCGACTCCGCAGACGAAAAGGCCCCGGGGTCTGCCAGCAAGGCGGAGTAGGGGGAAGCAGGCATGGCATCGAGTGGCTTCGTGTGAATGCCAGGAAACCGTCAGACTGGGTGGCTTCTATTGGATTGGCCAATCCCCCCCACGGCGTATTCCGGAGTTGCTCCCGCCCCTTGGGAACAAGACAGAGGTACGTGGCGATCCTGCCTCTCTCTGCTTTTCCCTTTGCCGTGGCGGGGGGCTTGGGCTTGCATGGGGGGTGTTGCGGGGGGGCGGGGGAGAGCCGAGCCGCCGCGCGCTGGGGAGCATTCATTCGCATGGTCCATCACTTTCGCCGTTTTCGCACCGGTCTGCTTGGCCGTTTCGCCGTTTTGCTGCTCGTCTTGGCTGCCGCCGCGTTGACGCCCGCGCAGGCGGACTTCCACTTCGGCGAGAACCTGACATTCGAGCCGGAAGACTTTCTGCTCAACGCCACCACCACGGCTCAGTTGCGTATCCGCAACACGGGGGTGGCGGGGTACTTCGCCGCCGAAATTGTCACCGCGCCGTCGGGCTGGACCGTGACGCCCACGAAGACCCAGCCGATCATCGTGGAGAACAACAAGATCGGGAAGTTCAACTTTCAGGTGACGACGCCGGAGTTCACCAGCTTCGACGACCGCGAGATCACGATCCGCCTGTACGCCTACGAGTCCGACATCATCGAGAAGCAGGTGGACCTGGACACCTACGTTATTCGCGCACTGGTGCCGCCTGAGGACTTCCAGCTTCTCTCGCCGATCAACGGCGCCGAGGGCTACGAGTTGCCCATCACGTTTTCCTGGGGCACGGCGACGTGGGCGGAGACGTACCGCGTGGAGTTCTTCGAGGACAACTTCGGCCTGCCGGCCGCCACGCCGTTCTATACGGCGGAGGGCGTCACGGGCACGACGTTCGAACTGAACAACAGCATCGTGATCGGCGGCGAGAACCTGCGCCTGCCCCCGGGGGCGGCGATTCACTGGAAGGTGACGGCGGTCAATCCCGTCGGCGAGACCGAGAATCTCGGCGGCGCCACGTACTTTTTCACCAAACCCCGCGATCCCGTCGGAGCCTTCTCGTACATCACTCCCGCCCCGGGAGTGACGCTCTTGCAGCCGGCGCCTTCGTTCGAGTGGACCGCCGCGGAGAACTCGGTGCTGTACGTCTTCCAGCTCTACCCGGACAGCAATGGATTGCCGGTGGAACCCGCCATCGTGGAGGAGTACCTCTATGGGGTGACGCAGTTCGACTGGGGCACGCGTCCGCATCTCGATGCCGGGAATTACCACGTCGTGGTCACGGCCTTTAACGAGAACTCGGGGCGCACGATCGATGGCGGCGTGCGCGCCTTCACAACGACCAATCTGACGAGTTTCACGCTGACCGAGCCCGCTGCGGCGGCGGTGGGCGTTGCGGAAGCCCCCTTCTTCCGCTGGTCGAGGGCGAGCGGCGCCCAGCAGTACCAGCTCGACGTGGTCCTGCAATCCGGCGACATCTACATCCCGGTCCTTTCCACGATCATTCCGGACGCCGGAACGTCGTACCAATGGACGGGGACCCCGCTGCGGGCGGGCGCGCGCTACTGGTGGCAGGTGACGGCGTTGCGCAGCGCGGAGCGCCGCCTGAACGACGACGGGCCGCGGTATTTCGACGTGGTGCCGCTGCGCGCGTTCAGCGCCTTGCTCCCCGAGGCCGGGCAAACGGGCGTGCCGCGCCAGCCCGTCTTCGAGTGGCACGCGAGCGAAGGCGCGGCGTCCTACGTGGTCGAAGTCGCGCCCTCGAACGACGGCGTACCCGACACGGGCAACCTGCGCGTCTCGGGCAATCTGGCGGCCACGCCGACACGCTGGGCCGCGACGTTCAATGAACTCGAACCGGGAAAGACCTACTTCTGGCGCGTGCGCGCCAGCGAGCCCGTCACCTCCAGCGAAATGATCAACCGCGAGGGCTGGCAGGCGTTCACGACGAACCCGCTCGTGCCCTTCACGCTCGTGGCGCCCGCCAATGGAGCGACCGGCGTGAGCCGCACCCCCACCTTCCAGTGGAACCCCATCAGCGGCGCGTTGCGTTACCAGGTGCACGTCACGGCGGAGGGCTTGGGGACGTTGCCTCCGCTGGAGACGACGCTGAACATCGGCTCGCTTGCCGTGCCGGAGGACCGTGCGCTCAACGGCGACACGGACTTCACGTGGACGGTGGAGGCGATCGGGCCCGACGGCACGCAGCTTGCCTCCGAAACGTTCGCTTTCCGCACGGCGGCGAACAATCAGGCCGACGCGGCGGATGTTCTTGATGCCCTGCTGGGGCGCCAGGTGCTGAGCGCGGCCGAGCGCACGGCGGCGGGCCTTGGCCCGGACGAGGTGATTTCCATCGGCACGATCCTGCCCGTGACGAACTAGGCAGTGGCGGGTTTCCCGATTCTTCCCTCGAATTTGCTCCAGCATCCGTCTGTCACCGGGCATTTCGGTTGACAGCCTCTCCCTCCCCCCTACCCTTTGCACCCTTCGAGGACCCATTCCCCTGGGGAGTGTTTTGTTAGATTCCTGATAATGTTGAAGTTAGTCGCCTCTTCTGACGGGGCCTTACTGGCCCTGCGTGTGCAGCCCAATGCGAAAAGAACCGCTTTGGCGGGTCTGTATCAGGATTCGCTCAAAATCAGTCTCCAGGCGCCCGCCGTGGACGGGAAGGCCAACGCGGCCTTGATTGCGTTCCTCGCCAAACTGGCGGGCACTGCCCGCTCGAACGTCCGAATCGTGCGGGGCGAGACATCGCGCTCCAAAACGGTGCGATTCGACAACTTGACGGTGGAGGCCTTGCGGGCCAAACTTGCCGAGGCAGGCGTGAACCCCCAGGACCTTCCATGAAAGCGACTGGCCATGAAAGCGACGGGCATGAAGCTCAGCGAGAAGATTCAGGAAGCAGCGGATTTCATTCGTACCAAGTTCCCCGCGGCCCCCAGCGTCGGCGTCATATGCGGCACGGGTATGGGGCAGTTGGGTGACAAGCCCGAGGGGCTGGTGAAAATCCCCTACGGCGACATCCCGCATTTCCCGGTCTCGACGGTCGAGAGCCACCACGGCTTCCTGTGCTGCGGCAAGCTGGCGGGCAAGACGGTGGTCGTCATGCAGGGGCGCTTCCATCGCTACGAGGGCTACACGCTCCAGCAGGTCACCTTCCCCGTGCGCGTGATGAAGGCGCTGGGCGTTTCCAACCTCATCATCATGAACGCCGTCGGCAGCGTCAGCCCGCACATCCGGCGCAGTTCGCTGGTGCTGATCAACGATCACATCAACCTGATGGGCGACAACCCGCTGATCGGGCCGAACGATGAAAACCTCGGGCCGCGTTTCCCGGACATGAGCGAGCCGTACAGCGAGGAGCTGATGGCGATCGCGGAGAAGGTGGCCCTGGACAAGGGAATCAAGTTGCACCGCGGCGTCGTCGCGGCCGTCACCGGCCCGAACCTGGAGACCCGCGCGGAGTACCGTGCGCTCCAGCGCATCGGCGCCGACCTCGTTTCCATGTCCACGGTGCCCGAAAACATCGTGGCCGTCCACGCCGGAATGCGCGTGCTCGGCATGTCCACCGTCACCGATGAATGCTATCCCGAAGCCCTGAAGCCCGTTTCCGTGGAAGAAATTATCGAGGTGGCCAACGCGCTCGAGCCGAGCCGGCAGGCCGTCGTGCTTGGCGTGATCGAGCAGTTGTAGCCACCCGGTTTCATCATGGCGAATCCACCACAATCATCTTCCGCGAACGAAACGAAATCAGGCGAGGACCAATGACAGGCACAGAAGCAGGAATGGACTATAAAAGCACGGTTCTGACACCCAAGACGGATTTCCCCCAGCGCGGCAACTTGCCCGTACGCGAGCCCGAAATGCTGGCCCGCTGGGAAGAGTCGAAACTCAACGACAAGATCGAGGCGAGCCGCAAGGATGCGAAGCCGTTTATTCTCCACGACGGCCCGCCCTACGCCAACGGCCACATCCACACCGGCCACGCGCTCAACAAGGTACTCAAGGACCTGATCGTCCGCTACAAGACGATGGCGGGCTTCTATTCCGCGTACATCCCGGGATGGGACTGCCACGGCCTGCCCATCGAGCAGAAGGTCATCGAGCAGCTCCAGAAGTCGAAGGCGGGTCACAAGTCCCCTATCGAAATCCGCCGCCTGTGTGCGGA
The DNA here is from genome assembly GCA_030156535.1 of Candidatus Sumerlaeota bacterium. Classification (GTDB taxonomy): domain Bacteria; phylum Sumerlaeota; class Sumerlaeia; order SLMS01; family JAHLLQ01; genus JAHCAW01. Next base: position 4,852 of record JASGMJ010000050.1, on the reverse strand, counting down.
GTACGCGCTCAAGTGGGTGGACACCCAGCGCGAGGAGTTCCAGCGCCTGGGCATCGGCGGCGAATGGGACAAACCGTACCTGACGCTGACGCCGGAGTACGAGGAAGCGATCGTGCGCGCACTCTCGACGCTCGTCGAGAAGGGGCTCGTCTTCAAGGGCTTCAAACCCGTGCATTGGGATCCGGTTTTCGAGACGGCCCTGGCAGAAGCCGAGATCGAGTACAACGACAACCATGTGTCGAACTCGATCTACGTGCGCTTCCCTCTGGTGGAGCAGGAACTGCCGAAGGAGCTGAAGGACTTCGTTCGTCCCACGATCGTGATCTGGACGACGACGCCGTGGACGCTGCCAGCGAACCTGGGCGTGACGGTGCATCCGAACTTCGACTACGTGGGCTACAAGGTGGGCGACGAAACACTGCTGATCGCCGAGGGCCTGCTGCTCGCATTCAAGACGGAAACAGGGATGGAAGGCGAAGTCGTCGGCCGCTTCAAGGGCGACGTGCTCGACCGCCTGCTGTGCGCGCATCCGATCTTCCCGGGCAAGACGTCGCTCGTGATGAACGGTGAACACGTGACGCTGGAGCAGGGCACCGGTTGCGTGCACACGGCGCCTGCGCACGGCGTGGAGGACTTCCTGATCGGCCGCAAGTACGACCTCGGCGTCTTCAACCCCGTCGATGACGCGGGCAAGTACAACGAGCTCTATCCCGAAATGCAGGGCGTTTCCGTCTTTGCCGCCAACGAAAAGGTGATCGAGAAGTTCCGCAACGAAGGAACGCTGATCTGGGCCGGAAAGGTGACGCACAGCTACCCGTACTCCTGGCGCAGCCACAAACCGGTCATCATGCGCGCGACCGAACAGTGGTTCATGGACCTGGAGAAGGACGACCTGCGGCAGAAGGCGTTGGCGGAAATCGACAAGGTGCAGTGGATTCCGAAGTGGGGCCGCGAGCGCATCTTCAACATGGTGGAGGGGCGCCCGGACTGGTGCCTCTCGCGCCAGCGTTCCTGGGGCGTTCCGATTCCATCCGTGCGCGACAAGAAGACGGGCGAGTCCGTGCTCAACAAGGCGATCGTGGACCGCTTTGCGGATTACGTGGCGAAGGAAGGAACGGACTGCTGGTTCACGCGTCCCGTCGAGGACTTCCTGCCTGCGGACATGGCGGGCGAAGCGGATCGCTACGAGAAGGAATTCAACATCCTGGATGTCTGGTTCGATTCGGGCGCGAGCCACCTGGGCGTGCTCGATCCGCGCGAGAATCTCTCGTGGCCCGCGGACTTGTACCTGGAAGGCTCGGACCAGCACCGCGGCTGGTTCCAGTCGAGCCTGTGGGTGGCGATGGGCGTGAAGGGCTCGGCGCCCTACAAGGCCGTGTTGACGCACGGCTTCGTGCTCGACGGCAAGGGACAGCCGATGAGCAAGAGCCTGGGCAACGTCATCTCGCCGCTCAACGTCATCAAGAACATGGGCGCGGACGTGCTGCGCCTGTGGGTGGCGTCGGAGGAATACCGCACCGACGTTTCCGTCTCCCCCGACATCATCAAGCAGGTCTCGGGCGTCTACCGCCGCATGCGCAACACGCTGCGTTTCCTGCTGGGCAACATTTCGGACTTCAATCCCGACACGAATGCGGTGCCCTTCGAGCAGATGGCAGAGGACGACCGCTGGGTGATGGCGCGCCTCGTCGATCTCGAAGGGCGCGTGCGCAAGGCCTACGACGAGTACGAGTTCCACCGCGTGTACCACGCGCTGAACGCGTTCTGCGTGACGGACCTCGGCGCGGTGTTCCTGGATTGCGCCAAGGACCGTCTGTATTGCTCGGCACCCGACGATGCGGTGCGCCGCTCGTGCCAGACGGCAACGTTCCACGTGGCAACGTCGCTGCTGCGGATGCTGGCGCCGATTCTGCCGTTCACGGCGGACGAGGCGTGGGGGCATCTGCCCGGCTGGGAGGGCAAGGAGGAGAGCGTCCACCTTGCCAACTTCCCGGAAAACCCGGTGGCGTGGCGCGACGAGGCGCTGCTGGCAAAGTGGGAACGCCTGCTCGAATTGCGCTCGGAGGTGCAGAAGGCCATCGAGCCGCTGCGCCAGGCGGAAAACAAAGTCATCGGCAACTCACTTGAGGCGGCCATCGTGCTTCGCACGGCGGAGGCCGAGACCCTCGAGTTTCTACGGCAGGAAGAGGACCTGTTGCGGCGCCTGTTCATCACGTCACAGGTGCGGATCGTGGAGGAGACCCCGGCCGAAGCCAACGAGGTGTTGGAAAACGTCGGGCTCACACTGTCCCTGGAAGTCGTTCGCGCAGAAGGCGAAAAGTGCGAACGGTGCTGGGTATATTCCACCGAACGCGGAGGCGATCCCGCACACCCGGCCCTGTGCCCACGGTGTACGGAGGTCGTCAGGAGACTGACCTCATGACTCCTCGAAAGAAAGCGGCACCCGAAGCTTCGGCCAGCAGCGGCAAGCCCAAACGCAAGCAGACTGCGGCAAAGAGTGCCGCCAAGCCTTCCGCCAGGAAGGCTGCCCGCGTCCGGCCCGCAGCGAAAAAGAAAGCCGCCGCAACGGCACCCAGCAAGCGAGTCGCCACGCCAAAGAAGCCCGCTGCAAAGAAGCCCGCCGCCAAGAAGGCGGCGAAGTCCGCCTCAACGACAACCCGACACCCAAAGAGAGAGACTCCCTCCAAACCCGTGAAAAAAACAACAAAGCCAACAACCTCCGCCGCCTCCAAGGCGAAAAAAACAACGAGCGCGAAGACCGCTGCCCCCAAGGCGTCGAAGGCCACCAGGAAGGCGGCGAAGACCCCGGCCAAGCCGAAGGCGCTGAAAGCAACAAAGGCAGCCGCTCCCAAGGCGCCGAAGGCTGTGAAGAGCACCCCGAAGAGTGCCAAAGTCGTCGAGGCGGCGCCCGCGAAGAAAGAGGGTGCCGGCAAGCTCTCCGCGCTCGCCGCAGTGCGCAAGGCCTCGGCACGCAAGGCCCAGACACCCGTGGCAGCCAAGGCCGCCGCCAAGCCCGCTGCTTCCGCCAAACCGAAGAAGGGGAAGCGTTCCACCGCCAAGGCTGAGGCTCCCAAGAAGACGCGTCAGGAAATCCTCGCTCGCATTCTTTCCATGCGGGCCAACGACACGCGCAAGGGAGCCGAAGCGGCCGCCCAGCAGGCACGACAGGTCAGCAGCACAACCCGCGTGCCCACGTCGGTGGCCAAGGCCAAGGAACTCGCCGAGAGCCGGCGTTCCGGCCGCGTCGAGAAAGTCGCTGCTCCAAAGAAGATTCTAAAGGAAGCAGTGCCCAAGCGCAAGCGCCGCAAGGCTCCCTACTCGAAGACGGAGCTCAGGGAGCTGCGCGAAATCCTCAGCCAGGAGCGCGAACGCCTCGTCCGCGATCTCGCAATGATCAACGACCTCGCGACTTCCAGCGAGGAAAGCATGAGCCGCAGCTTCTCCAACCATCAGGCGGACGCGGCGACCGACAGTTCAGCCCTCGAAACGACGTTCATGACGCGCCGCTACGAGGAGGAACGCCTCAGCCAGGTGCTCAACGCCATCGAGCGCTTGGAGGAAGGCACCTATGGGCTGTGCGAGATGTGCGCGGAGGACCCGTTGCAGCAATGCGATTCCTGCCCGTACATTCCGATCGGCCGCCTGCGCGCCAAGCCCTTCGCCCGCCTCTGCGTTCCCTGCCGCGAGAAGCTGGAGAAGAGCAAAGGCTGAAAGGCCCGTTCGTCAACAATGCGCACCTGCAACCGAGCCCCCGGAGCAATCCGGGGGCTCGGTCTTGTCTGGCGGGTCAGGTGCGCGCGCGCGGCACCGGAGCGGCGGATTGTTTTTCGCGGACGGTGGGGCTCTTTTCGCGCCCGGCCTGCTCGTCCTCCAGGTCCTGGAGTCGCTTCTCCAGTTCCAGGAACCGATCGCGCACGGGGTCGGGCAGATGAATGTGATCGAGTGCCTTGGCCGGGGTCAGCTTTTCGCCGCCGCAGCGCACGATACGCCCCGGAATGCCCACCACCGTGCAGTTGCCGGGAACGTCGGCGAGCACGACGCTGTTGGACCCAACGTAGCTTCCTTCGCCGATCGTGATGTTCCCGAGAATCTTTGCGCCCGCGCCGACAACCACGTTGTCGCGCAGCGTGGGATGGCGCTTGCCTGTTTCCTTCCCCGTCCCGCCCAGCGTGACCTGGTGGAAGAGCGTGCAGTTCTCGCCGATGACCGCCGTTTCCCCGATAACGACGCCCATGCCGTGGTCGATGAAGAACCCTCCGCCAATGCGGGCAGCCGGGTGGATTTCAATCCCGGTGAGCCAGCGGGCCAGGTGGGCGAGCAGGCGCGGCAGGATCGGAATGCCGAGCCGATGGATGCGGTACGTCAGCCGATGCAAGGTGATGGCGTGAAAACCGGGGTAGGTGAGGATGATTTCGGCTATGGCCCAGGGGCCGCGTGCCGCCGGGTCGTTCTCGATGGCGGCGCGCAGATCGCTGCGGATCAGTTCCAGGAGGGGACGGCGATGGGGCATGGCGGCGTTTCCGGATTCGTAGGCTGGCAAGTCGGGTAGCACCTGCCCGCGCCCCGTGTCGAAGGCTTTCGCCGCCGGCAGGGGGCTCCGGCGCGAAGCGGAAATCGAACCACAAATCGCGCCCCCCATGACACGGGTGTGTTTCGCGGATTCGATTGAAGAAGGCGTGGTAGCTTCCCATGGTGGACGCGAGTTTCTTTTGGCGTCGTACCCGGCATCGCCCTTTGGAACGATGCCGGGTTGTTTGTGCGCCAGGCATGGCGCGATTTCTTGGAGGTGAAAGTCCTCTACTGGCCGTAACGACCGGAACAGTGAGCCGGAGGCAAGGGCGTCGCGGTGACG
>JASGMJ010000049.1 GCA_030156535.1 Candidatus Sumerlaeota bacterium | reverse complement strand
GAAGATCAGCCCCGAGAGCACCTCAGGCGAGACGAATGGCACCCCACCAACCGTGTGAATCCCCGGCAGACTGGCAGCGAGGATTCCCGGCGTGGTCGCGGGGATTTCGCTGCGCTCGATGCTTTCCTCGCTCCCCGTTGCGAGGAGGATGACGTTGCTCGAATCATTGCGAATGCTGAGCGAGGAACGCATGCCCTCCACGAAGGCCGCTGCCGCGATAATGAGCAGAACGACAAGCGCGTTACCCAGCAGAATCGCAAGGAAGCGCCGGGGCGAGCGCCCGAGGTTGCGCACGGCGTAATCGAAGGGAAGCATCTTCATTTTCACACTGCCCTGAAGGCTTCGGCGGTCGAAAGCCGTGCCGCGCGAAATGCCGGAAGAAGGCCCGCTCCAACACCGATGGCCGCGCAACTGCCCAGTCCAAGCAGTATGGTGAACGCATCCGCCTGGATGAGGACACTGAGGCCTTCCACCGAAAACGTGAACTGGCCAAACCAGGAGATGAGATAGGCCAGCCCGACTCCAACAAGGCCGCCGAGCAGGCTGATCACCAGGCTTTCAACGATGACCAACCGAGTGATGAGGTTCTCTGGATAGCCAAGCGTTTGCATCACCGCGTGGTCCTTTACACGATCCTGCACCGAGAGGGAGATCGCGTTGGCGACGAGCGCGAGAATGGCGACAAGGCTTCCAATGCCGAGCCATCCGGCGAACTCCACCAACTGCACGATGTCCGTCACTGCGCGTGCCACAAAGGCTTTCTCGGAGGACGTCCATGTGGGAGCCTGCGAGTTGGCGAAGGCCTCGTCGATCGCCGCCGAAACGGCATCGAGCTGATTGGGGTCGGTGACTTCGACGTTGAATTGCGTCACGATCCCCTCCTTGTTCCCAGCGGCACGCTGCAGGAAGTCCAGATGGACGTAGGCGACGTTTTGGTCCTGCGGATTGTCTGAGGTGAGAATGCCGGCGATGCTGACCGTAATGCCGGCGGCACTAAGGCGATCGCCCACTCTGAGACTGCGCCGCTCAGCCAGTCGCTCGCCGACGATTGCGGCATCGTTCCGTTTTGTCCAATCGTTCAAGCTGCCACTCAGCAGCGTGAAATCGGCTTTTCCCAGCGCCTCTTCCTGGACTCCCCTGAACGTCACCACATCGAGCGAGGCGCGGCAGTTGTTCACAACAATCCGCATGGGAGTGACGCTCTTGACGCCCGGGATCTCGGCGATGACACGTGTGTAGTCCTGGGGCAGCTCGCTGGTGAAGGGGCAGAAACGGTTCTCGCGATAGACTACCAGTCTCGTCTCGCTGGCCGTTTCCTGCGTGGCCGCCTCGACGCCCGATCGCATTGCCTGTACGGCACAAAAGAGAAACATGGCAGTGGCAATGCCACCGACCGTCAGCATCGTCCGCGCGCGATGGCGGACGATGTACTTGCCGACGAGCGGAATCATCCGGGGCGGAATCATGAGGCCACCTCCTCAAGCTGTTCGACGAGACGGCCCTTTTCCAAATGCAGCGTTCGGCTCGCATACTCGGTGGCCGAGGGATCGTGCGTCACCATGATGAGCGTGCAATTCATTTCGTGCGACAGGCGCTGGAGCAGCGTGAGGATGTCGTGCGCCGAGGACTTGTCGAGATCGCCCGTCGGTTCATCGGCCACAATGATCCTTGGCGCGGTCACGATGGCGCGCGCGATGGCAACACGCTGTTCCTGTCCCCCGGAAAGTTGACGCGGGTAATGGTCGTGACGGTCGGCGATCCCAACCATGTTGAGCGCCTCCGACACCCGCTGGTGGCGTTCCTTGCGGGAAAACGGAAGGAGGAGAAGCGGCAACTCCACGTTCTCGTAGGCCGTGAGAACCGGAACAAGGTTGTAGAGCTGGAAGATATAGCCCACATGGTCGCGGCGCCAACCGGCCAGGGCCGACCGCGAAAGCGTGGCGATGTTCGTTCCCTGAATAATGAGCTCACCCGATGTCGGCCGGTCGATCCCCGCGATCAGATTGAGCAGCGTCGTCTTGCCGCTGCCGGATGGTCCCATCAGCGCGAGGAACTCCCCCGCCTCAACATCAAGGTCCAGATGGTCGAGCGGCGTGATTTCCTGGTCTCCGCGTTTGTAGGTTCGCGTCAGTTGGCGGCATTCGATCAGTGGCATTTCAATCGTTCCCTCCTGCGGTAACTCGTACGCGTTGCTCTGGTTGAAGCTCCGTGGCCGACGAAACGATGACGAGGTCGCCGGGCTGAAGACCCGATTCGATTTCCATCCACCCATCTTCCTCCGCGCCGGTCGTGGTGACGGAGCGCCGGGCCGCGATGCCCTGCTCGCCGTCAAAATTCGCCACGACCCAGGCCATGTCGCCCTGAAGCGCGGAAACCGGAGCGAAGACAGAGAGGCCGCTTGGCGCCTGCTCTTCATCTTCCGATTCAGCGGCGGCGAGGAAACGCACCCGCGCCAGCATGTCGGGCTTGAGTTCCGGCGCCGGATTCTCCAGCGCGACCTTCACTTCGAGAGTGTTCTTTTGAATATCCGCCAGATTGGTGATGCGGGAGACGGTTCCTGTGAAGATGCGCCCGGGAAACACTTCAACGACCACTTGGGCAGGCTGGCCAACGCCAACTTTCCCAGCATCGGCAAGCGGCACATCCACGCGAACCTGCAGGCTCTCCGGATCGTAGAGTTCTGCGACGCGGGCCATCTCTGCATTTTCCGAAGCGGCCATCACCACGGAGCCGGGCGCGACCAAGCGGCGCATCACCACGCCATCGATCGTGGCCTTCACCTCCAGGCGTTCCATCCGAAGTTGCGCTTCGGCCAACGCCACTCGCGCAAGTTCCAGCCGGCGGCGCTCCTCGGTCCGCAGTTCCAGCCTCTGGCGTGCTGCGGCTTCTTCTGCTTTCATGCGTTCGAGCTTTGCCTCAAGCTCCTCGATGCGCCGCTCTGCCACGCGAACACGAGCCGCCTGTGCCTGAGCGCCTGACTCCGCCGTGTCGTGTTCTTCCCGAGAGATCGAACCTTCACGAACAAGATTCACACGGCGGTCGTAAATCCGCCTCGCTTCGGCGAGCAGCACTTTCTCCACCTCCAGTTCGGCGTGGGCCAGATCAAGCGCCGCCTGCGTTTCGCGCACCGATGCCGCCGCCACGGAGGCTTCACGCTGAGCCTCGATGTTCGCCTTCCAGCTTTCTTCGGCCGCGCGGACTTCGGCGCTGGCGCGCTGGAGAGCCAGGCGGGCATCGTCCGCAATCAGGCGAATCAACACATCGCCCCTGGCCACAGCATCCCCTTCCCGAAAGAGGACTTCTTCCACCGTGCCATCAGTCAGTGTTGTTGCGTAAACAGCAAAGGGATCGGGTTCGATCCAGCCCGCCGCCTGAACGACAACTTCGGCCTGGGAAGTGTTGCCGGTTGCCACGGCACGCTTCATAGCCGGGCGCTCGACAACGGGCGTGGCTTGCACCGCGACGGCGGGAGTCAGGCTGGAAACCAACGACCCCGCAAAGAGTGCCCCGAATGCGAGGAGAACTCCCGCGGGCAGCGCCACGCGCGTGCCCCAGCGGAACTTTGGCGGAGGAACAGCAAGGTTCTGATGAGATTGCAGGGAAGCCGGGGAGGCGCTCATGGCAACGCGCCTCCCTCACAAATACTGTGAACAGACACCATGGGGGTACCTCTCTGTCTGAAACGGGATGATCAGCACGAAACAGCGATCAACCGACTCAGCGGAGAAGCACCTGGAGATAGAGATGGAGAGCTAGTTTGCAAAGGCTGGGGGGAGGTTGCGCAGCAACGACAGGCGCGAGGAGCATCCTCTGTACGCCAGGAAAGGCCGTAGTTGCGGGAGGGCAGCCGGCAGCAATCAGGCGGCTGACACTGTTTCTGGACGACGAGTGAAAGACGAGATCGGTTGCGGAAGAGGAGCAGCAGCTTCTCGGGCAGGTGTCCTTGTCCTCGCACCCCTTCTTATCCAGACAGAGCGCCGCTTGTTCCGTGGGGCAGCAGGAACCCGGCTCTTCGTGAATGATTGCATCTTCTGCAACGCAGCAGAGCGCCGGGACATACTGTGTCATGCCCGCCGCAAAGAAGAGAACGAGCAAGACAATGCTCGTCATACGATGAAACAGAGCACCACCCGCCGCCCCCAGCCAGGGGACTCCACAACATGCTGCCGTTGTTTTTTTTCTGACGGGACATTGCCTCGGGCCTGCCAACATCGAATGGATTCTTTGAGTCTTGTCGCGCTTCCCCCGTCAAGTGCTTTCGCACCTCATGAACCGGGCCGCCGACGCCTCCACCTATTCAGCCTCGCCTTTCGCCCGGGTTGTCAGCGCCTTCTCTTGCAGGGGATGTCGGGTGCGTTTCGGGAGACATCCTCAGCACATCATCCACCCATCCCCCTGCGCGTGGCGCGTGTACTCGCCCGTGAAGATCACCGTGGCGCGGAGAGGGCGAGTGCAGCCCAATTCCGCGGAGGCATCCTTGGCCGCTCCCGCGTAATCGTGAAGAGGGAATCTGAAGCAGTCGAACAGGGTGGTGGAGTTTACGGAATTGGCCTGGTCACGGGGAAGTGCCAGTCCCTTCCGCTATTGTTGTCCCAATTGCCTGCGCCGTCGTGAAACGCCACGCTGACTTGTGCGGCTGCGGAGTCCACGCCGAAGTGCAGACTCCATGATCCGTCATTGTGCAGGGTCATCCGCGAGTCACCATAGACATGGCCCCAGTTGTTGACGCCCAGACGCAGGAACACCGCAGCCGAGCCGTGCAGGGGGCCGCCGTCGGGGCGGTAGAGAATGTGACCGCCGTGCCCGCATACGAGGGGCGACGGCAAGGTCTCCACACGCAACGGAGCCTGCGGGAGCGCTTCCCGTGGCGCGGCAACCTCCACTTCGTCCGCTGGGTCGAGCAGCTCGCGGAGCAGCTCGCCAGCCTGCACCGCTTCGCTGAAGATGAATTCAAAGCGCTTCTTCGCGTCGATCACCAGCAGATTGGGCGCCCGGAACCTTCCGATGCCGATTTCCTCCACGTGGAAGGCCCGGATCTCGCCCAAAGAGATGTTGGCGTCGTCGCTGCCGAACAGCGTCAGTCCCGCCTTGGTTCGCGCAAACAGGACACGGTGCGACGTCACGCGCACCAAGCCTATCGCCACATTGATCTTGCTCACGCGGCGCGAGGCCTTGACGGCCAGATAGACGACCTCCTCGCCGCCCTGTTTGTCCAACCGCCGGATGGCGGCACGCTTCGAGGCACTGGACCTCGCGAAGCCCATCCCTCCCTTGACCAAACCGTGGACGATCAGCTTGCCAAGGGTCATGTCCGGTTCTCCAACGCAAAGTGCCGGTGCGGTCCAAAGCGGCCGCATGGAGGCGATGATGGTCAGGATCGGAGAAAAACGCCGGAGAATGCGAGAGAATTCTCCAGTCTCAGGGCCGATAGGTGCGTTCTTTTGTCCCTCTCCTGTGATGGGCGCCTGATATCGCCTGGGTGCAGGGTGCTCTTCCGGATATCGGGACACCGTGCCCGGCGCCGTGCAGATCGTGGCGTTCAGTCACCCGGCAATTGGGAATCGCCTGCATCCTGTTTCCGCACGAACCCAGGAAACTCCGTCCAGGCAGGTCATCTTCCGGCCAGGTCGTCTTTTTCCCGACCCGCCCACTCCCCGGCACACGCCATGCGTATGGCATGACGGATCAACATCATTCAGCCTCGATTGTGGCTTGAATCAAACTACAGGAGTCCGACAAATGTCAAATTTCCTCATCACCGGCGGATCGCACGGCATCGGCGCTGCTCTGGCCGCGCAGGCCGTCCAGGCCGGTCACAAGGTTGTCTTCACGGGGCGCAGCGAAGAACGCATCGCCCAGACTGAAAAGGAAACAGGCGCCACCGGTTTCCGCGCCGATGTGTCCAAGCCACAGGACAATCAGGCCACCGTGGATTTTGCACTCCAGCAACTCGGCACCATCGACGTGCTCGTCAACAATGCAGCCTACGGTTACGGTGCGCCCATCGGCGAGATGGATGTGGACGCGATGCGCGCGATGTTTGAGACGAACATCTTCGGGCTCGTGGATCTGACAAATCGCATCGTTCCTTTGATGAAGAAGCGGCAGCAGGGCGACATCGTCAACATCGCCTCGACCTCGGGGATGAAGGGGCACGCCAACGGCACATCATACGCGGGGAGCAAGTGGGCACTGCGTGGAATCTCGCAGTGCTGGCAGGCGGAATTGCGTCCCTCCAACGTCCGCGTCTTCTGCGTCTGCCCGTCTGAAGTGCAGACTGGCTGGGGAGGCACGGAGCCCGGAACGAATCCGCGCAAACTCTTTGCCGAGGACATTGCCCTCAGCATCATGGGCGCGCTGGCAATGCCCGCACGTGGCTTCATCCCCGAATTCGCCGTCTTCGCAACGAACCCGTTCTGAGTAAAACCGCTGCGGGCGGCTTCGCAATGAAGCCGCCCGCATCCGTCTTCCCTCAAACCGGGGCCTGTTTCCTCCCCGAAATTCGTTTACTTGCTTCTGCTTCTCAGCAACTGCAGCGCTGCGTGCATCTTGCAGCCCATGTTCTCGGGGATGTCTTCTGGCGAGTATGGGCATGAAGCCAAGTCCTTGATCGACCACTTGGTCAGGATCGACAACGTCGCCTGATGCACCTCGAACATCGCGCGGTGGAACTGGCAGACGGGCTCGACGTGCCCCTCGATACCGTCGCAGTAATTGCCGATCAGCAGACCCTGGCAAGCCTCGACGACTTCGAGCAACGTGATGTTGCCGGCGTCGCGGCTTAGAGTCACACCGCCCAAGGCGCCGCGATGCGAACGCAGGATGTTGGCCTTCACCAGCATCCGCGTAATCTTGGCCATGTAGGTGGGCGACGCACCGATGGCGTCGGCGATTTCGCGCGGCGGCATGGGTTCCTGAGTATTCTGCAAAACGAGATAAACGAGCGCCTGAACGGCTGTTTCCGAAGTTTGTGTCAGCATCACCTTGTCCGGCCCAAAAGATCGACAAGCTCTATCCGGGTTGTCACACGCGTGTCAAGAGGGAGATTGAGGACAATTCAGACCATTCCTCCTCCCTTTCTCAAGCGATTTACATTCAGGAAGTGGTCTCAAAAGGCCACTTCTCCGCCACGAACTGCCGGGCCTCTTCCGTACTGGTCAGCGTGCCGTTGAGCTGCTCCTCTTGCAGCGAGGCCAGGATCTCCGCAAAGAGCGGCCCGGGACGGTAGCCCAGCCCGATCAGGTCGTTCCCTGTCAGCAGCGGCGGCGGGAGAACCGGCTCATGCGACTCCTCGAACTCGCGCAGCTTTCCGGAGACGAACTCCCAGTTCGCAAGTTTGCCGTGGCAGGCCAGGCAGTCGGCACGATGGATGGCCAGGTCCTCGTGGATCGTCTCGGCCGAGAGAAACCGTCTCAGCGTTGCCGCATTCCAATCGTGGGCCTGCATGAAGCGCATGTGCCGGGCAACGATGGCCGTGATGCGCCGGATGTCGTCGTTGGAGAAACGCAGCCTCCGCAGGATGCCCTCTGCGATGCGGGCCCCCACAGCATCGTGGCCGTAGAAGGTGATGCGGTCCGCCGAGCGCGCGAAAGTTCCGGGCTTGCCCACGTCGTGGAGCAACGCCGCCCAACACGTCACGGGGGTGCGTGGCTCGACGTTCTCGATGCACAGCATCGTGTGGACGAAGACGTCGCCTTCGGGATGGTAGCGCTCCCCCTGTTCGACTCCCTTCATCGCAGCGATTTCGGGGAGCAGCAGCGCGAGAAGACCCGAAGTGTCGAGCAGCGCGAAGGCGCGCGCGGGATGCTCGCCCACCAGCATCATCGTGAGTTCGTCGCGTATCCGCTCGGGGCTGATGGCGCGGATCGTGGGGGCAAGCTCCACCAAGGCCTCCCAGGTTCGGGGCTCGATGGCAAAGTCCAGCCGGGCCGCAAAGCGAATGGCGCGCAGCAAACGGAGAGCGTCTTCAGCAAAACGCTCGCGGGGCTCCCGCACCGTGCGAATCAGCCGCCGTTCGATGTCGCCTTGTCCATCGGCCGGGTCGAAGATTTCGTTCGTCAGAGGATCGAGAAAGATGGCGTTGATCGTGAAGTCGCGCCTCAGGGCGTCCTGCCGGGCGGTGCCGTACTCCACGGATTCGGGGCGGCGGCAATCAACGTAGCGCCCATCGCGACGAAACGTGGCGACCTCGAAAGTATGCCCGCCCAAGTGAACAAGGGAAACGCCGAAGCTGGCACCGGCGAACTTCACGTCGCCAAAAATCCGCCGCACGTCCCCGGGCGTGGCATCGGTGGCGATGTCGATGTCCTTCAACGTCCGGCCAAGCAGGGCATCGCGCACGCACCCCCCAACCCACCGGGCATCGAACCCGGCGTCCTTCAGACGGCGCACGATCTGGCGGGCTTGCTCCTGCAAAGCGGCTCTTCTCCGTGTTGCACCCGGACTCCATTGAAACGACAGTTGTCCGGCGAGGGCAAAGTATGAACACGACCAGGGACAACGCGACAGCGAATTCTCAGGCAAACCCGCCCACGGGCTCGCCGGACCGCTCGTCGCGCGGCACCAACTATCTGTTCACTGGCATTCATCTTCTGCTGCTGGGGCTCGTGGCGCTGCCCCCCGTATCGGTCGCTGCCTTCAGCCCCGCGGGCGACATCGGCGCGCCGTGGAACGTGCTACTGTGGCTCTTGTCGGCCGGTTTGCTGGCCGGGGGTGCAGCCGGATTCGCCATCGGCTGGATGACGGTGCAGCGGCGGCGGGCAGTCCTCGCGGGCACGATCCTGCTGATCGCCTTCTATGGGCTCGCCGTGGTTCTTTTTGATACCGTGCTGGGTGCCGTTGTTTCCCTCAATGTTTCAGGGCAGACGGGTGCCCCCAAAGCCGACATCTACGGTTGGGCCATCGAGCCAAACCACGAGATCACCATCGTGCATCCCGACACACTGGAAGCGACCGTGGAGCGCGTCAATTCGCAGGGATGGCGCGACGTCGAGCACGAGCGCGAAAAGACGCGGCCGCGCGTTCTTCTGTTGGGCGACAGTCAGGTCTTCGGGCACGGCAACACACTGGAGAACACCATCGGGCGTCAATTGCAGCACCAACTCGGCGAGGCCATCGAAGTCATCTCCATGGGCAACGGCGGCTATGGGACGGACCAGGAGTACCTCGTGCTCAAAAACGAGGGACTCGACTGGCACCCCGACTACGTGGTACTCGTCTTCACCGTTGGCAACGACTTCATGGACTCCATGCACGACATTTCGTTCATGGGAACAGCACCGAAGCCCTCGTTCGAGCTGCGTGACGGCGTGCTCGTCCAACGTCCCTTCGAGCCGCTGAAAACAACGTGGCTGCGCACGTTCTTCAATCGCAGCAACATCAGCCGCGTCGTGCGTGCCATGCTGCAGGCGCGAACCGTTCGCGAGAATCCCCAGGGCCTGCGCGTACCCGGTGGGCACGAGGGAGACCGTGTCCAAATCGTCGCTGAGAATCTCAATGAACTCGATGATTTCGAGAACGACTACTCCGGCTATGCGATTCTCAAGCCTCGTGAGCAGTGGTCGCCCAAACTCGAAGCAGGATGGGAGGTCACGACGGCGTTGTTGCGCGCCATGAATGAGGCCTGCCGCGAAGCGGGTGCCGTGTTCATCCTCTACCCGAACCAGCAGCTTCCCGAAGACTATGTATATGAATTCGTCAGCAAGGGAAAAACCTATGCGCTGGAGGCCCAGGGGCCATTCCGAATGCTTGCGGAGTTCGCCGCCGAGGAAGGAATCCCGTTCATCGAAGAACCTGAAGAGATGAAGCAGCGCATGGCAAAGGGAGAGCTTTCCTTCGAGAACGACGGGCACTACAATGAAGTGGGAACAAAAGCAGCCGCCGAGCAAATCGCCATCAAGATCAAACAACTGATGCATCCGCAGGGCGAGGAACCCAGCGAATAGAGTTGATTGGAAACGGCCGGGGGGATAGACAGTGAATCGGGTGGAGAGGTGGAGGTGAATATGAGCCGAAACGTACCAGGTGTTTTGATGACAGCGTTGATGCCGCACCCACCGGTGATTGTGCCGGGCGTGGGGCGCGGACGCGAACGTCAGGCAGCAAGAACGGTTGCCGCCATGGGACAACTGGCCCAGCGCATCGTTCGATCGCGCCCCGATACTCTGGTCGTCATCTCGCCGCACTCGCCGCGCAAGCCGGGGCGCTTCGGTCTGTGGGCCGATGCCCGCCATCAGGGGTCGCTGGCGATGTTTCGCGCCGACCACGAACGGGTCGATCTCCCCAACGACCTGGAGTTCGTCCGCCGGTTTGCAACGGCGTGCGCGGGACGCGGGCTGCGGACATGGGACATCCGGGGCGAGGAACTCGATCACGGCGCGCTCGTGCCGCTGTGCTACCTGCGCAATGCGGGATGGGACGGTCCGACGGTGATCACGGGGTTGAACTACCCGGGCGAGGGAGAACTTGAGGAATTCGGCGAGGCCCTGCACACGACGGCCGCCGTTCTGCGGCGCCGAGTCGTCGTGCTCGCTTCCGGCGACATGAGCCACCGCCTGACGGTTGACGCTCCTGGTGGCTACCATCCGGACGCCCAGCGTTTCGACGCGGCATTCGTCCAGGCCGTCGAACGCGCAAGCATCCAGACGATTCTGAACTTCGACGCGAACCTGCGGGCCATCGCTGGCGAGGACGTGGTCGATGCTTCCATCGTTGCCATCGCAGCGCGCGAACCCGGCACGGAGGCCTGTGAGCTGATGAGCTACGAAGGCCCGTTCGGCGTCGGCTATTCCATTGCCGTCTTCAGTGATCTGGCCCGTGCCCCACGCAAACAACCGACCCCGAAGGAAATCCTCAGGGAGAAGTTCTCGCTCGCCCGCATCGCCCGCCGCGCCGTCGAAGATCATCTACATCATCGCACGACGCCCCTCCCCGCAGACCCGCCATCGGAATTCCAGCGGCCAGCCGGGGTCTTCGTCACCATTCGCACCATCAAGGGAGAACTGCGCGGCTGCATCGGCACGCTGGAAGCGAACTACCCCACGATTGTCGAGGAGACAATCGACCGCGCCGCCGCCGCTGCGTTTCGCGATCCGCGCTTTGATCCCGTGCGCAAGGAAGAGCTGCCGAATCTGCTGTTCGAGGTCAGCGTGCTCCACCCCGCCGAACCGGTCGAGAGCGAGGACGAACTCGATCCCGCGCGCTATGGGGTCATCGTCAGCGGCAACCACGGACGGCGTGCGGTGATGCTGCCCGGAATCGACCAGCTCGACACCGCCGCAAAACAATTGGAAGCGACGCGCAGAAAAGCAGGCATCCCGGAAGGCGAAGCGGTCCGCATCGAACGCTTCGCAGTCGAAAAGCACGTGGAGAAACCGCCGTTGTGACGCCCAGGGAGAATCAGAGTCATCCGGCCCGCTGGTGGGAATCGCTCGGCGAGGGACGCGTGCGTTGTTTCCTCTGCCCACGCGATTGCAAACTCGCCGAGGGCCACCGCGGTTTCTGCTTTGTGCGCCGCAACGAGGGCGGGCGCATGGTGCTGACGACTTATGGCCGCAGCAGCGGATTCTGCATCGATCCCATCGAGAAGAAGCCGCTCCATCACTTCCACCCGGGCACGAGTGTGCTTTCCTTCGGCACGGCGGGCTGCAACCTGGGCTGCCGCTTCTGTCAGAACTGGGACATCAGCAAGTCGCGCGAACTCGACCGCCTGATGGACCAGGCTTCCCCCGCCCAGATCGCTGAAGCAGCCGCGCTGCACGGTTGTCACTCCGTCGCCTTTACCTACAACGATCCGGTAATCTTCGCCGAGTATGCTCTCGACATCGCCGCTGCCTGCCGCGAGCGCGGCATCCATACCGTCGCCGTTTCGGCAGGCTACATTACAGACGAAGCCCGTCCGGAATTCTTTGCCGGCATGGACGCCGCCAACATCGACCTGAAAGCCTTCAGCGAGGAGTTCTATCGCCGCGTCACGCTCGGAGCACTCCAGCCCGTGCTCGACACCCTGCTCTACCTCAAGAAGGAGACGAGCGTCTGGTTTGAAATCACAACGCTTCTCATTCCCGGCGCCAACGACAGCGATGCCGAACTTCACGCCGAGTGCGAGTGGATCGCTGAGAATCTGGGCTCAGGAGTGCCCCTGCACTTCTCCGCCTTCCACCCGGATTTCAAGATGACGGATCGTCCCGCAACGCCACCGGCGACACTCACGCGTGCCCGCAACATCGCTCTCTCGAAGGGACTGCGTTACGTCTACACGGGCAACGTGCACGACACCAGTGGTGGCAGCACGTGGTGCCCGGCCTGTGGCGCATGCGTGATCGAGCGCGACTGGTACGAGATCGGCGCGTACAAGCTTCGTGGCAATCGGTGCGCAGCCTGCGGGCACACGATTCCAGGTCACTTTGACGAACAACCTGGTAATTGGGGACGGAGACGGCAACCCATTCGCATCGGCGGCAACCTGTAGTGCCCTTCGCCTACCACCAACCGTGCTCCCCCGCCAGCGTTTCACCCTTCAGCTTCATCAGAAAACACCACACATACACCGTCCCAACGGTGCTCCACGGCGCCCACGGGGCGGCCAGACGTTTCGTCTCCTCGGGCGTGGGGCGTTGCTCAAGGCCGTGGATGACGCGAAGGCCCTCGCGCAGGCCAAGGTCCTCGAAGGGAAGAACGTCCGGGCGGCGCAGGCCAAAGATGAGGAACATCTTCGCCGTCCACGGGCCGATTCCCTTCACGGCAACGAGCTTCCCGGCGATCTCCTCGTCCGGCAGACGGTCCAGCTTCGCGCTCGTCCAGCGCTCACGCCGCCAAAGCTCGCCGAGCCCATGCAGGGCGCACGCCTTGCCCCGCGTCAGGCCCAGCGCCTGCAACTCCGCCTCGGATGTCGCCAGGAGCTTCGTGGGCGTAAGACGCGTGGGATCGCCAACGCGCTCGCTGAAACGCCCGACGATCTTCTCGGCCGCTTTCACGGAAATCGACTGGCCGATCACGGAGGCACACAGCAGGTGCAGCGTGGCCTCACGTTCGGGGAGAGCAAACTTGCCAACGGCCGCAATCGCCCGCTCCATTGCGGGGTCGGCGGCGCGCAAATGCGCAAGCGCCGCACGGGGCGAACGGGCGAGACGAGGCTGGGAAGGGCGGGGTGCGGGCATCAAGGCGCTCCTAAAAAGCTCTCCCGGAAAGTTGCCTTTCCGGGAGAACGCTGCAAGGAGAACGCGGTGCAGAATGTGACCATCCACCGCCTTACTGCAACGGCAGGAAAGGCACGTTGCCCAGGAACAGATTGACGAGAATCACGCCGTCAACGTTGTCGACCTGCTGGTCGCGATTCACATCAGCGGTGTTCTGCAGGGCGCTGGGCGGTTCGAGGCTGAGGAAGACTTTCAGCACGAGGAGGCCGTCGGCGAACCCAAGCGAGTCATCTCCATCGGCATCGCCGAAGTCCGGGTGCGAAGCGGAATCATTCGCATTTGTGCCGAACGCCACTTCAAAGAAGTCGGCGTACTGGTCGCCATCCGTATCCGCCTTCGTGTCGTCCGGGTCGGCGAAATCGGGCAGGCCATCGTTGTCAGCGTCAGTCAGCGTGTCGGCCACGAGCGGATCGGTTCCAATGGCGACCTCAACACCGTCTTCGAATGCGTCGGCATCCGAGTGACGATTGTTCACCAACGTGCCGATCGAAATCTCGTAGGCGTCGGGCAGGCCATCGAGATCGGTGTCCGGTCCGGGAGGAATCACCGTGATGGCGAAGGTCTCAGAAATGGCCGCGGCATAGATCGGGTCGGAAACCGTGAAGTCGAAGGAGTCCGTCGTCGTGGTGCTGCCGTCATGCTGATAGGAAACAAGACCGTTGTTGATGTCGGCCTGCGTGAAGGTCGTCATCGTCAGTGTGCCGGACGCGGGCCCGGAAGTCACATCGAAGGTGATGTCCGCCGCTGCGTCCTCGTTGTCCGTGGCTTCAAGAGCACTCTGAGTAATGAAAGCCGAGCCGCCGCGCAGGACGGCAAGGCCAGCGTTTGTCGTCAGAGCCGGAGGCCCGACCTGGCTGGCGCCGATATTGGTGGAATCGGAAGCGGTCCCCATGGCGGGCGAGCCAAGCTGGAGAGCATAGAGTTCCTCGGACGTCGAGCCCGTACCCAGGAACAGGGGGTCCTGGCCGCTGATGTTCGAGGCGTCGCCGGCGGGGCTGCTGTCCGCGTCGTTATCGAAATACAGGTTGTTGGAGATCGTCGTGCCAGCCGGCGCAATCACGCCGCTGGCGTTGAACGTCGAGACGCCGAACTCACCGCCCACCAAGTCGAAGCCGTTCCCCGAGCCGTCAACGACCGTCGAGCCGCTCGCCTCGTCGAAGGCCCAGAAAGCGACGGGGGCTGGCGCGGCCGATGCTGCCACGCCGTTGGTCCGCACGTCATCAAGCTGTGTCGGCGTAAGGACGGTGTCCCAGAACGCCATGTCATCCATCATGCCGTCGAGACTGCGGCTGATGTCGCCGGGGTCCGAGCCGATGCTGTGCAGGCCAAAGGTGGTGTCGACCACGTTGCCAGCATTCCACCCGGGGAAATTCTCGTCGTACGTTGCGTTGAGATACGTCACTTCCGTGCCGTTGACGTACACGCGCATCGTCTGCGCCGTCACGTCCCACGTGTACTGAAGATTGGTCCAGTTGGCTGCGGTCGCAGCCGCGCCGCCACTCTGGATGGCATAGTCGCCGAGACTGCCGTTGGGCGACGCATAGAACTGGCCGCCGGAATTCGTCCGGTACTGCATTTCCATGCCGCCGTTGCCGGGCCCCTCGAAGATCTGATTGCGCTTGCCGGTGTCGTCCAGCTTCACCCACACGCTCATCGTGCCGGTGCTGCCGACATCAAAGCCTGCATCGCCGTTGAAGAAGAACAGGTCGTTCGCGCCATCAAGTTCGGCTGCACCGCCAAACACACCACCCGCCGGCACAAACACC
The DNA here is from genome assembly GCA_030156535.1 of Candidatus Sumerlaeota bacterium. Lineage (GTDB taxonomy): Bacteria > Sumerlaeota > Sumerlaeia > SLMS01 > JAHLLQ01 > JAHCAW01. Next base: position 5,424 of record JASGMJ010000049.1, on the reverse strand, counting down.
GGTCCGCCTCCGGCAGGCTGAACGTATTTGTAGCCTTGGAAAATGTTGTCCTGCACGAGCAACGAATTCGCCGGATAGCTGCTCAGTCCCGGGTCGAAGAACACGCCCGCGGGCTGTGGAACATTGTTGCTGCCGTTGAGTGCGCCAGCCGACGGGAAGACAAACGTGTTGTGGTACACTTGCACGCCCGTGCCCGCCAGATCGTCGGTCCACAACTGGATCGAGTAGGCTTCCTGGCCCGTTTCCTTGAACTCGCCGTACACAGGAAAGCCGCCATAGCCATTCAGGAAGTAGTTGTAGGAGATGTCCGCCTCGACGTCCGTTCCCTTGATCTGGAGCGGCCCGTACCAATAGTGCATTTCCTCGAAGCTGTTGTTGCGAACGGTCAGCCGCTTGAATTCCTCGCGAATCGCGGCGCGAACGAACTCGCCCGTGAAGCGGCAACCCTCGATGAGCATTTCGTCGTTGGTCGTATTGCCGACAATCACGCTGCGGTTCTCCGTCCCGTGGAAACGCACGTCGCGGAACGTCGTGCGCACCTGCGGGGCATCCACGAAGTAGCCGGAGCCACTCGTGCCCGCCGCCGTCCAGCCCGCGATCTGCAGCGACTCCAGCGTCACGTCCGGCGCCGCGATCGACACACAAAAGCTGTACGTTCCGGGAGCGCCGGAACTCTGTAGGATCGTCTGTTCCTGCCCGGCTCCCACGATCGTCAGGCTCTTGCTGATCGTCAGGGTACCGGTGTGGACATACGTCCCGGGAGCAACCGAGAGCGTATCGCCATCCACGACAGAGGCATCAGCGATGGCAGCTTCGATGCTTGCAAAATCCGCCGGCGCATCGTCGTCGACGGTGTACGTGGCTGCCGACACGGTTCCCGCCGCGGCGAGAGCCAGTGCGCTAAATGACAGCACAGCTTGACGCTTCAAACTCCTCATGTCTCGGTACCCCCTTGAAATTAACCATGACCAGAAGGGCCATGCGATTCCCGGAAACCATCCCGCTGCCGCACGAAAACCGGCATGGCGGCACGAAGAAGAAAAAAAGATGGATCCTTGCAGGACTATCTTGATGGAGACGATCTCTGCGCCAGAGGTCAATTGAAAGCAGGACCTTCCGGATTCTTTGCGCCCGCTTCCTGTACCCATCTCTGGCAAAAAGAGGAAATTTTGCCCTTGCGTTCCGACCGTCTCCCCTTACGATCTCGACTCCCGTTCGCGGAAATTCTGCGAACTGTGCCTCCTCTTCTGGGCACCATTACACATGTTATGCAAGCGCCCCGATCTCAAAGATCTGGGCTTCAGGCCCCGGAGCTTCGACCTCCGGGGTCTGTCCTTTTTGTGCCAGATCGGTACGTTTGGGACGCCCGAGAGCCTCGTCGACGGCCTCGTCGATCAAGGGTACCACCTTCTCCCGGAACGCATCCACAAGACGCCCACGCTGGTTGTCGGCGTAATGCCTCTCCATGATCGAGCGCGGCGCATGACCGACGTAGCGATCGACGAGGTAGACATTCCACCGGGTTTGATCCTTCAGCGCGGCGTCCTGGAGGGTGTTCCTCAGGTCGTTGCCTGGGAGATCACCCCGGTCGGAGTCCCAACGAAGAAGCGAAGAGCGTAGACGCTGGCCCAAGAGGTTGTCAGGCCTGGTCGACGTCCGCATCTCGATGCGCTGGGACACGAGAGAGAGGACCCTGTCGCTGCCACAGCCTCCGACGAGACCGCGTAGGTGATCTGTTACGAGCAAGGGCATGGGAAGGCGACGGATGGAGTAGCCGTTCTTTACGCGGTGCCCAGGCTCGTCCTGGATCGTGATTGTGCCGCCGATGAGGTCGATGTTGCCCCAGGTCAGGAAGATCGCCTCACGCAGCCGAAGCCCCATCAGGCCGCACAGGAGCACGGCAAGCTGGAGCGACGACGCATGAGGATGGTCTTCGAGCCAGTTGTAGAAGGAGACGACCTCGGCAATCGTGAGAGCACGGGTCCCTTCACTCTCGTCGTAGTGCCCGGATCTTCCTGCATCCTTGCGGAGCTTGAAGGCCGCGAGCGCATGACGGTAGTGCTCGGGGTACATCTCGGCCATGCGCAGGGAGGTCTCACGCACGGGCTCCAGGTACCTCTTGATCGTGTTTTGCTTGAGACCACGGTCGCGAAGGTTGCCGACGTACTCGACGACATGGGAGAGACGGAGATCTTCCCAACGCTCGTCGCCGCACTGGCTGCATCGAAGAGCCTGGGACAGGGCCTCCTCGATGCTCAGGTGAGGATGATCGTTCGGACGCGATCCGAGACGATGGTCGTCGTAGAGAACAGAGGCGGCCTGGAGTATCGCGTCCTCCAGGCTTTCCGCGTCCACGTAGGGACGACGGCGACAGCCCGAGGAGTCCACGCCGGACAAACGCCAGCGCAGATGACCCTCCTTGGTTAGGCTGAAAACTCGGTCGCCCTTCATCTCGCGTATCCTCGTTCGTGGTCCACGCTCCTCGACGGTCCAGGGACCTACGATGCGAGCGTGAGTGACGTGTTTCGGTCTTCGTGGCATTCGCACCACCTTTCGTGGATGCGAGATGCGCACGGCGACGCTGACGTTGGTAAAGATCGGTCAAGCTCTGCCATCATGTCAAAGGAGAGGAAGCCGGAAATCGAACGTGAAGGCGGAAGTGTATCAGTGCGCGAGGGTACTCCGGAGTGAAGTCACTCATGCACTTCGCGCCAGCCGCGCTCAATACTGAGACGGTTGAGTTATCGGTATCCGAATAAACTTGCTACTCCCTCTCCGATTGTGGCTTCATCCACTGCGGCCTACTGGCTCGCGAAACTTGGCGGACGGCTCGTGTATATGCGCTCATCCCCTTGGACGATCCACACTTCAGCACCCAAAGACCGATGCCAGAATTTATCCCCACCATCTTTGCGCTCCCAGTCGGATCTGAGACGAGGGATCAAGCCGATGACGTCGAAGAAGTCGCTCACACCCCATTCCTCAGTATTGATGGTGAAGGTGACTCCCGATTGGGTTCTTCCTGATGGGAAGATTTCCCGTGCAGGAATTGAAGCCAACGCCACTGGGTTCCATACCCACAGACCGACCTGAGCGTAGTCCCCGTCGGTGCGATAATAATGCACCGAGATGGTCCGGATGTCATTCACCGCCGCTGAGCTTGCGGCCTGCTGAGAAACCAGTTGGAAGTCGAAGCTCATCCCAATGGGTGGAGTTGATTGCTCCGGTGATACTCCCGCAGGTAGGGGCTGTGGTGTGATGATCCTTCTCCCTCCTGCTCTCATGCCGAGAAGCCCACTCGTCAGCAAGGGAGATAGGTCGCCTGGCTGTACGAGGATCGGCGAGCCGTAAGCACGGGAAGAGCCTGCGGATCCACCGGATGCCGTCTTCCTCGTGAAGTGCATGAGCGCTGCCATCGAGGGATCAAACTCACGCCCGCGGCCCTGAACAACATCTTCGATGACGACACCGTTCTCCAAGACCTTCTTCTGAGGTTGTAGTGATCGAAGGGTCTCCATGATGGCATTAGCGTCCTGGCCAGTCGTGAAGTACGCCGCCGTGATATAGACCGGTGGCTGCGGCCAATGATCCCCACCTCCGGGATTTCTCGTGGGTGAATTGGAGATGTTGCGGACCACATCCATTCCGCCGGTCACCGTTCCAAAGATCGCTTCACCTGCACCGTCCTGACGAGATCCGAACACCTGTCGGTTGTCCCGGAGGTTGATGAAAAACGCTGTCGAAATCGAGTCCGGATCGTTCGCGAGGCGGCCCATACCGACAGTGCCAGCGACGGCCTCCATGCTGTTCAGCCACTCATTTCGGACTGGTGGAAATGGCGACTCTTTGCGGTTCCCTGCCATGTCGAACTGCCCTGCCTGGATCACGAAATTGGGTACGACGCGAGAGAACGCTACGCCATCGTAAAACCCCCCATCAACAAGCTGGGCAAAGTTGAATGTCGCCATGGGGGCCGCCTCCGCATTCGCCTCAATCTCGACCCTTCCAAAATTGGTTTCGAGGGTGAAGCGCGGTCGCATGTGGGCGGGGTTGGGAGCGGCTGGGGGTGCGCTCGATGCCTGGGAAGTTGATCGTGGACTAGGAGCAGCGGTAGGCACAGAGGCATGTGATGAAGAAAGGGTGGGGCCAGTAGGCGTGACCCACCCCATCATCCAAGCCCCCGCTGCAATTATGCCTACCGTCACGACGAAGATCGCCGCATTGCGCAGCCACTTGGGCATGCCGTTGGAAGGCCCCACATTGTCAGGTAATGCCCTGACCTGAACGGTCCGCTGGTACTCAGGAAGGGGCACCTCTCGAAGCGCTCGCCCCAGGGTGGCAGCGTCGGCGAACCGCATGGACGACTCTTCGTGGATTGCTTGCCAGAGGACGCGGAGAAGTTGGCGAGGGACCTTGGCCTTCGCCAGCGTCATCAAGGTGTAGTCGTTGATCACCAGCGCGGGTTTGGCGGTGTAGAGGCGGCACAGCAGCAATCCCAGGGCGCGGACGTCTTCGCGGGGATCAGGTCTCTTGGATCTATCCGGCACAGGGTCCGGGTCCGCGATGATGGGGCTGCCGTCTTTCCCGAAGGCTACGCTCTCGTTCTTCAGTGAACCGTGAGCTTGCCCGTCATGGTGAAGCCTCTCGACCGCACGACAGAGTCGCACGCCGATGTTCAGGGCGCTCTCCAATCGTTTCGGCGAAAAGCGAAACCGGCTGGCGAATGAGTCGAAAGGTTCTGCTTCCCTTCCGAGATGATCGACGTCGTGTCGTGATTGCATGCTCGTCACCCCGTGTCAGCTCTGTGGCATGGGAAGCGAGCATTCGACGCCAGCCCCTGCCTAATGGTGGCAGGATTACCACGATGGAGGGGGTGATCAAGGCGAAGTATCGGAACTTTGGATATAATGAGTTTCTGGATAGGCTGCTCCATCTCATTGGAGCAGCCAGCGCATGCGCCAGAAACGTGGTACTCCGGGGCACAAGGCCCTCCTCAACACACTGATCGACGCCAGAATCGGGAGTGGGCTCACCCAGGTCGAACTCGCCGAGAAGTTGAAGGTCCGGCAGTCCTACGTCTCCAACTACGAGACCGGCGAACGACGTCTCGACGTCGTAGAGTTCATCTTGGTTTGCGGGGCCATCGGACTCGATCCAGCCGGTGTTGTGGAGCAGGTGGCAGCGGTCGTCACCGACTCGCCCCCTAAGGTCATCAAGGCCAAGGCGGGTACAGCCAAGGCACAGGCGGCCAAGTCGCGGAAGGGGCCGCGGAGGCGGAGGGCATGAATCCATTCAACGGATCATGACAATGCGACCGGGAAGTCGGACGACCATCGTCTCGGATCGCGTCCGAACGATCATCCTCACCTGAGCATCGAGGAGGCCCTGTCCCAGGCTCTTCGATGCAGCCAGTGCGGCGACGAG
>JASGMJ010000026.1 GCA_030156535.1 Candidatus Sumerlaeota bacterium | reverse complement strand
AACATGCCGTCGAACAGGTCGATTTCCCCACTGTTTTCACGAAAGGCCATGGCACAAAAGCTCCGAGCAGAATTGGTCGTCTACTTGGAAGCAAGAATCGGGGGATAGCGCAGAGGTTTCGTGTACATAGTTTGCGGAAAGGGGATTTTGCTCTATGAAGAGAACTGGTTTGTTGGGCCTCGGCATTCTTGCCGCGGTGCCGGCGGTGATTTCCGCCCAGAATGTCATAATCAACGAATGGTCGCAAGGAAACGGCGGCAACAAGGAATGGATCGAGGCGCTTGTCGTCAGCGGCCCGGCCGACCTGCGGGGCCTGGTGTTCAGCGACGGAACCCACGACGAGACGGACAGCCCGCAGCTGTCGACCGACGCGAACTGGTCGGCGGTTCCGGCCGGCACCCTGATCGTTGTCTACAATGGCAACGACGTCGATACGACGATTGTTCCCGACACGAACTTTGCGGACTCCAACTTCACGATCTCGGTGGCGCATGACGACGCGACGCTGATGGTTGCGGGACGTAGTTTTCAGGCGTTCAGCAACGGCACGGCGACGGACAATGCGCGGCTGCTGACGTCGACGGGCGCTGTCGTGCACGATTGGGATCAGGCCGACGACGCGGCCTTCACGGCCGGGACGCTGCGGCCGGGCTCCGCCCAGACCGTGCAGTTCGACGGCAACAGCGCGGCGGGAGCAAGTGACGCGGCCAACTGGACGCGGATCGGCTCGCCGGTGGCCACTCCTGGCCAGCCCAACGGCGCGGCCAGCGCGAACGAGACGTGGATTCTGAGTCTGCGCGGTGTTGCGGCCGACGATCCCAACATCGACGCCTCCGCCGAAACGGTGCGCATGGGGCGGATTCTGCCCTCGGCGACCCAGGATGTTAACATCGTGGTGAACAATGCGGGAACTTCGGCAAATCTGGATGTCGCGGGGAGCACCATCACGGGGGCGAATGCCTCGGCGTTCTCGATCGTTTCCCAGCCGACGGGCATCGCGCCCGGCGGAAGCGGCAACCTTGTCGTGCGTTTCGATCCGGCAGGCACCCCGGGCGTCTATGAGGCAACTCTGACGATCAACAGCAACGACACCAGCGGCGACACGGTCGTCGTTCCGCTTGTCGGCTCGGCGGCGGATGTTTCGTCGTACGCCGGACTCTACATCACCGAAGTCGTCAGCACACCGACGGCCGATGAACTCGTCGAAATCCAGAACACTTCGGCGGGCTCGATCGATATCAGCGGCGTCATCATCAGCGACGAGGACAACTCGAACTCCGAAGGGGCGTTGAAGTTCCCCGCCGGGACGGTTCTGGCCGCGGGCGAAGTTGCCGTCGTTGCCGTCAACAGCGATGCCGTTAACGCGCCGAGCTGGCTGGGTACTGTGCCGTCTGGAACACGCGTCTTCTACGATCCGATCCGTCTCGGCACCTGGACAGCGCCGAGTGGCGTCACCTTGGTGGCGATGGAGGACTTCACAGACGCCACGGGCGGAACGACGGGTGTTGTCGCGCTTTCCTCTGACGACGGTGTTGCTCTTTATCATCCGTTGACGATCTTCAGCGCTCTCTATGGTCCGTCGGCACCGGGCATGGCCATTGATGGCTTGAACTACGATGACAGCGCCACCTCGCCGCTGCATCCCATCAACAGCAACGGCGACTTCGACACCCAGGCCACGCGCGTGGGCACCGGGCAGCATGCTGCAGGCTCGAGCATCAAGCGCGTCGGCGCGGCAGTCAACACGGCCTCCAACGTTGCCTTCGCCGTCAGCGAAACCATGACCCCGGGCGTGGGCGTTGTGGCGTCGAGTGTCGCCGGGTGGAACCTGTACTAAGCCCTCGCGGACGGCTTCCCCGCGAAGCCACGAAATCCCAAGTCGCACACACACAACACCCCGGCGCATCCAGCGCCGGGGTGTTGGCGTTTGGGGGGGCGTCCATCCAGTGCGTTCTCAAAGCGCCACACTCTTTGAAGACAATCGTTCAGTCGTCCCTTCGGGACTCTTTTGCGGAGACAGACGGCTGCTCTGCGGTGTTGAGAGCCTTCTGTGCTTTGTGAATGTCCCAGGCGGCCGTCCGGTCCCCCGCGTTTGCGGTTGCTCTGGTGCAAGGAGCCTTCCAGCATCGGTTCATTCCGGTTATTTGGGGGCATTTTGACCGATCTTCCGCCATCGCGCGACACGCTCCCCCTTGGGCTTGGCCTGCGGGCGTGGTTGGGCGTGCTGGCAGCCGTGACACTCGTACGGTTGCTCGTCGCCGCGACGTATCCCGTCTACGAGACGGAAGCGTACTACTGGCTGTGGAGCCGGCACCTGGCGGCGGGGTACTTCGATCATCCGCCGATGCTGGGCTGGCTGTGCTGGCTGACGGATTGGTGGGGGGCGCCGCATGGGCTCGCTGTGCGCACGCACACCGTGCTCTCGCATTTCGTTGCGTCGGTGCTCACGTTCTATCTGGGGCGCAATCTGCTGGGGTCGAACCGCTTGGGGGTGCTGTCGGCGCTGATCTACAACGCGATTCCGTTCCTGAGCGCCATCGCGGTGCAGAATCAGCCGGACAGCCCGTTGCTGGTGTTCTGGGTGGCGACGGTGGTGTGTCTGGAGCGGGCGCTCAAGACGGAGCGGCGGTGGTGGTGGATCCTGGCGGGTGTGTGCGCGGGAGGCGCGTTTCTCAGCAAGTTCCACGGCTTCGTCTTCGTCGGCTTCATCCTGCTGTATCTGCTGGCGTCAAAGCAGGACCGTCGCTGGGCGCGCACGCCGTGGCCGTATCTCGCGCTGCTCACGGGGCTTCTTGTCTATTCGCCGAACATCGTGTGGAACGCGCGCAACGAGTGGCTGACGTACGATTTTCAGTTCCTGCGCCACGGCCGCGAGAGCCACTTGAACATCGGCTATCCGGTGCTGACGTTGGGGGCGCCGCTGATTTATCTGTCGCCGTGGGTGTTCGTGCTGACGCTGGCGGTGTGGCGCGGCATCTACAAGAGCGGCGACTGGATTCGCGTGCGCGAGCGCGCGTTGCTCTTCTGGATTACGGCGCCGCTGTACCTGTTTTTCGTGCTGATGAGTTTGCGCCAGCAGATCAAGTTCCACTGGGCGGCGCCGGCGTTCGCCGTGGTGTGCCCGTTGCTGGCGGCGGAGATCGACCGTTGGACGCCGCGCCGGCGGGCGTGGTTTCTGGCGAGCGCGGCCGCGTTCTCCGTCATCGTGTACGCGTACCTTGAGCTCTCGCCGCTGACCCGTCTGATCGTCCCGCCGTCGTGGCTTCCGCCCGTGGCGCATTACGTTCCCGGGCACCAAAAGGAGAAGGACTGGACGAATCACGCGCTCGGGTGGCCCGAGTTCGGCGCCCATCTGCGCAAGGAAGTGGAGCGCAGCGGCGCAACGGCACCGACGTTCATCCTGGCCCAGCGTTTCGACCGCGCGGCTGTCGCGGGGTTCTATGCGGAAATGCCCGAGCGCGCGTGGGTGCTCAATCCCGGGAAGGATCATTATTTGGAGCGCGGCGACCCCGACCCGCGCGGCTTCATGGCGTGGGAGAACGGCCTCGTGGCCGAGGGCAGCAACGCCATCTACGTGTTCTACGAACGCGAAAGCCGGTCGTGGAAACGCGAGCGTTACATGTTGCTGCGGTGTTTCCGCGAGATCGACCCCATCGAGCTTGAGGAGTACGAGGTCGTGCGCGGCGGCAAGGTCGTGCGGCGTTTCTACTACGTTCGCTGCACGTATTTCCTGCCCGACGCGCCGGTGGTCCTGAAGGATGAGTGAGCAGGGAGGGGCCGATTCGGAGCCCGCATTTTCCGCTTGGCAGGGCGATTTGGCGGTGGTGAGGGTCCGCCCCTCTTGATAAAGGTGCCCACTATTGCTCTCCCCAGTTGATACGGCCCCCACGGGCTTGATTTCTGAGCCCGGAACCCGGCGTTGTGATGTCGACTGGTTGCGCAGTATCGCTCTGTGCCTGCTGATCCTGTATCATGTGGGGATCGCGTTCCAGCCTTGGGGGGGGCTGCTGCTCTTCATCACGAACATGCCTCCGCTGGAGGAAATCTGGCCGGCCATGTCGCTGGTCAACGTGTGGCGGATTCCCCTGCTGTTTGTGATTTCCGGGATGGGGGTCTTCTTCGCGACGCAGCGCCGGGGGTGGCTCGCGCTGCTCCAGGACCGGGCGGTGCGGATTCTGGTCCCGCTGGTGTTTGGCTCGCTGACCATCTGCCCACTCTATTTCTGGATCGGGCAGAAGTGGTTTGGCTTTCCGCCGAGATACATGCCGGCGATGGGGCATCTGTGGTTTCTGGCGAACATCTTTGCGTATGTGGTGATTCTGCTGCCGCTGTTCGTGTTCCTGAGGAGTGCGCGCGGGCTGTTGGTGCTGGAGCCCGTGCGGCGGGCGCTGGCGCGCACGTGGCCTCTGTTCCTGTGGGGACTCCCCCTCGTGGCCGAGGCCTGGCTGGTAAACCCTGATGCGTTCGTGAAGTACTATGACAGCCTTCACGGCTTCCTGTTGGGCGGCATCTGTTTCCTGCTCGGGTTCTTGCTGGTGGCGTCCGGTCATTCTTTCTGGAAGGCCGCCGAGAAGCTCCGCTGGCCCGCGCTCGCCGCCGCGCTCGGGCTTTATGTTGTGCGCCTGTTGGCGTGGAAGACCGGGGGGCCCAATGCCGTGCTGGCGCTGGAGTCGAGTTTCTGGATGCTGGCCCTCTTCGGGTTCGGTTCGTTGCATCTCAACCGCCCTTCGGCGCTGCTGACCTACATGAGTGCGGCGGTCTATCCCGTGTATATCGTGCACATGCCCGTGCAGTATGCGGTTTCCTACTTCCTGATGCCGGTGGGGATTCCGGCGTGGGTAAAGCTGGTGCTGCTGTCTGGGAGCACGCTGCTTGGGAGCTTTGGTGTGTACGAGGTGCTCAAGCGCCTGAAGTGGCTCCGTCCCCTGTTCGGCATGAAGCTCTCGCCGGGCGGCAGAAACCGGCCGCGTGGTGATGCCGCGCCTCCTCCCCCCGTGGAGGATAACTCAGAATCCTCAAGTGGTCAGGGCCCCGCAGGTCCTGTTCAACCTCTGCCCCTCAAGGAGAACCCATCATGATCGTTCGTCTGATCAGCCTGTTGGCAATTGCGATGCTCGGCCTCGCGGCAAGCGCCTGCTCCTCGTCCTCCGAGCAGCAAGGCCCCAAGGCACCCGCCATGGGGCTGCACGAGGCCGCCCTCAAGGGCGACACCGCCATGATCCAGCAGCACATCGACTTTGGATCGGACCTGAACGCGAAGGATGAGTACGGCTCCACGCCTTTGATTGTGGCCACCACCTTCGGGCAGGATGCGGCCGCGCTGGCGTTGATCAACGCCGGAGCCGACACCGCAATCGCCAATCAGGACGGGTCGACACCGCTCCACACCGCCGCGTTCTTCTGCCGCACCGACGTCCTCCGGGCCCTGCTCGACAAAGGTGCGGACAGACAGGCACGCAACAACATGGGCGCCACCGCCTATGACAGCGCGGCCGCCCCCTACGAGATGGTCAAGCCGATCTACGAGATGCTCGAGAAGCAGTTGGGCCCGCTGGGCCTGCAACTCGACCATGCACGGATCGAGAGCACACGGCCCCAAATCGCCGCGATGCTGAAGGAGTAAGTGGAGCGGTGCCGGCCTACCGGCCTTCGAGCACCACGGCGGCGGTGATGGGCTCGGCGGCGTTGCCGTGGGCGGCCCAGCGCACGGCGTTGCGCAGCCAGTGTTCGAGGCCGGGGGAGAGCTCGGGGTGCGGGCCGAAGGCGACGAGGCGTCCGTCGCCATAGGGCGCGGCCACGACGGCGTCGCGCCCCGTCATCATGCCGGTGGGGGCACCTTCCGCGGCCATGTCGGTGACGTAGCGCACGAGTGGCGTGTAGGCGGGCAGGTCGGGGCGCTCCCACGGAACGAACAGGGGGCCGTTCTCGAACCACATGGTGTGGCGGGCCGCCTGGCCGTCCGCCATCTCGACGGTGATGAAGTCCATGCCGCGCGCCCAATGCGCGTCGTCCCATGTCTGGCCGTTGAGCAATTCGAGTTCCTTGGTCTCCGGCGTCCATCCTTCGACGATGGCATAGCCGCCGGCGCAAATCGCGATCAGGCCGTTGCCGCCGCCGACGAATTGCTTTACGGCACGGGCGCCGTCGATGCCGAGAGCGCGTGCTTCGCCGCTCCCCGTGCCTCCGGGGAGGATGAACACGTCGAGTTCGGCGAGCACGCCCGCCCGCACTTCCTCGCCCGTGACGCGCCGCGCCACGAAATCCGGCGTCGCGGCGACGACGTTCCACGCCGCCTCGCGCGACTTCGGGTCCGTCGCTCCCTCGTCCACCAGCATTCCGACACGCACCGGTTGTTTCATCGTCGAACACCCCGCGAGCAGAAGAAGAGAGAATACGAGCAGGAACGGCGTTCTCATGGAAACGCGCCTCGTCCAAAGGATGGGGGATGAAGCAACGAAGGACGCGTGTGGGTCAATATCAGCGGGGGGCGTCGGCGCATCGTTGGTCGCGATGCGGGTTCGTTTCGTCCTACTCGATGCCGTGCTTCTCCAGGCGTTTGCGCACTTCCTCGGGCATGGAGCTCATCAGCCTGTTGAGCGAGGAAGTGCGTTCGTGGCGGGGTGCGGGCGTGGGAGGATCGGGGGAGACCGGATCGTCCGCCAGCAAATCGTCGTCGGCTCCGAAGGAGAGGGAGACGGGGGGATGGGGGGTGTCGGCCGCCAGGTGCTGGGGCTGGGCGTCCATGTGCCCGATCTCGCGCATCAGATCGAGAGAGCGCGCCTGGAGCTGGTGGAAGTCACGCATGACGAGTCTGAGCGCCTGCTGCCCGCCCGCCTGCGAGGACCAACTGCGAGAGGTGGCCAGCAGGGCCTGAAGATTACGCTCCATGACCTCCAGGTTTTCCATGAACTGCTGAATGGCAACGTCTTGTTCCGCGGTCATGGTTTCGTTTCCCTTTCCGACGGTGGGCAGGGGCTTTGCCCACGAGAACAAGCTTCGTTCACCCCGGGGGATTTGACAACCCGAAATCAAGCGCGGCGCCTGGCTCTGCTTGCCGGCCGCTTCGCGTTGACAGGTTCGTTCAGAGTGGCCGACAGTCCCGCTCCCCGGCGGGTACGTTTCTTGTGAGCCCTCCGGCGCGAGGGTCCGGCACTGACCAAAGCCCCCCCTCCCAAACCCTCAAGTCCGGTAAAATCAACCCCGTTGTCCCCCCTCGCCTCCTCCAACTCCTCCGCCAAGCGGCATCTGCGTGCCGCCTGGAAGGCATTCAAGTCGCTCAAGATGGGCATCTTCCTGCTCTGTCTGGTGGGGCTGGCGTGCATTTACGGCACGGTGTTCTATGCGGCGAACGCGCGGCTGGGCGACAACGCCATTCCGCAGGCCAAGGCCAAGGTCTTCAACGCGTGGTGGTTTTTTCTGCTGCTGGGCGTTTTTTTCACGCAATTCGTGATCTCGACGTGGCATGTGACAAAGATGAGCCTGGCGCTGTGGTGGAAGCGCGACTTTTCGCGGTCGCGCGCGTACCTGATGCAGGGGCCGGGGCGGGCTAGCGTCGCGCCCGCTGGCGGCGCGGACGAAGTGGAGCGCGTGCTGCGCGGACGCTTCACCCGTGTGCATCGCGAAGGCGGGCGCTTCTTTGCCCACGCGGGATTGCGGCAACGGATCGGGCCGACGGTGATTCACGCGGGGATCGTGGTGATCCTGCTGGCGGGGATGGCGCGGTTTCTTCTCTACAAATCGGGCTACATCATCAGCGACGGGCGCTTCATCGGCGAAGAGGGCGAGACGACCAGCGTCATCTTCCTGCCCAAGCATGACGATCAGGCCATGAGTTCGGAGAACAGCCAGGCCGTGCGGTTGCCTGCGGAAATCACGGTGCTGGACTTCGACGAGATTTTCCACGCGAACTCGCAGAGCCCGGCGTACTACTCCTCGCTGCTGCGCGTGAAGGACCTGCGCACGGGGCGCGTGCGCGTCGTGAAGCTCGACATGAACCACAGCGCGACGATCGCGGGGCTGGAGTTCCATCAGGCCAGCTACCAGAAGTTGCCGCCGATGCAGAAGTACCGCACGGACTTCGACGTGCGTGATGCGCGCACGGGCGAACGCATCGCCGTGACCGACGCCAGCCCGGAAACCCGCGTGCAGGTGGGCGACGAGGACTTGTACCTGGAAGTCGACGGCGAGCTGCCCGGCGCGGCGTGGCGCCTGTACACGGCGGCGAATCCGCACGAGCCCGTCGCGACGGGTACGCTGCTGGCCCCCGAGAAGCCGCGCGAGCTGACCGTGGCGCTGCGCAATTTCTACCCGGACTTTGCCTTCTCCCAGGAAGCCGGCCCTCACACCGAATCGAACAAGCCGATCGACCCGGCCGTCGAAGTGGAACTGCGGATCGATGGCGCGGCGGTGGGGAGCACGCTGCTCTTTGAGGACCCACAGAAGCAGGAACTCGTGCCCGCCGTGGTGCCGGAAGTTGATGTGCGCCTGGCCGACATTCACGTGCGCATGGAAGGGGACGACTGGAGTTTCGAGGGCTTTGACTGGACGAACCCCGACAGCGCGTTCTTCGAATTCGAGGTGCTGGACCGCGCGACGGGCGCGGTGCTGGGAAACCGGCTGGCCGCGTTCAATCAGCCGTCGGAGCCCGTGGAGCTCGCAGCGGCCGACACCGGACAACAACCGCCCGCCGAGGCGCTCTACGCCGTCTCGCCCATCGGGCGCTCGACCCGCCACATCACAATCCTGAGCGTCGTGCGCGAACCCGTGGTGCCCTACTACATTTTCGGTGTCGCATTGATCGCCGTGGGTGCGGTGATCACGTTCTCGGGACGTTATCGCGCGTTCCACGGTTTGTGGGATGATGAAGAACAGCGGCTGCATTTTGCGCTGATTCCGCGGTTCGGGAAAGCGCCGGACGCGAAGGAATTCCAGAGTCTTGTCAAGGAGCTCGGCGGTGCTGTGGGGCCCGCCGGTGCGAATGAAGTTGGGGACGGAGCAAATGAAACGCCGGAGCGGGAACAATTGGTTGGCGTCACCTGACGCTCGCCACGGGGGTTTCGCCATCCGGCCAAGGTGACCGATCCATGCACGTTCTCCGCAATCGTTGGGCTTTCGGACTGAAGACGGCGTTCGCCGTTCTCGTGGCGATCCTGTTGCTCGCTCCTGGTAATGCCCGCGCTCAGACGCTCTCCGCCGATCCGGCGGACCGGCTTTCCACCGTGCCGCACGACGAGGAGTTGCAGGCCGCGCTGCTCGATACGGGCATCGGGATGATTGCCGTTCGCCACGAGGGGTGGAACGAAACGCTGGACTCGTGGGCGCGCATCAAGATGTACGAGATCACGGGGCGCACGTCGATCCACGGCCAGGACCCGGTCTACTCGGTGCTTTCCATCATGTACCGCCCGGATCAGTGGATCCATGCGCGGATTCTGCCCGTGGAGCATCCGCGTATCGCGGAGATCATGCAGTTCGACGGCAAGTGGGTCAGCCTCGCCGACATCTTCGACAATCCGAACGGCCCCGCGCTGGGCGCCGCGCTCGACGAGGTGGCCGCCCGCCGCGAGGAATTCACCAATCTCCAGAAGCTGCTCGATGCCGTGCATCAGGCGCGCTCGATCGGCGAGAACCGCCCGGGCATCGCGGGTTCGATGGCCGAGCAGTTCGGCGTGGATCCGGCGCGCGTTCAGCAGCTGATGGCCAGCGCCGAGGAGCGCAAGGCCGAGCAGGAACGCCTGGCCGAATTGGGCCGTCAGGTGAAGCACGATAAGCCTTTCCTGCGCGCGGGATCGCACCTGCAGGAGCGCGCCGAGTTGCTCACCACGCTCGACCGCCAGTTCTTCATCGTCCCCGATGCGGACACCCCGGATATCGAATGGATCACGCCGTTGCACGCGCAACTCGCCACACCGTCGGGAACGCGGATCGTTCCCGCGTCGAACTCCACGGCACCAGCGGGCGGGCTCGATCTGCCTGCGGCGGCTGTCGCGCTCGATGGCGCGCTCGTGGCCGCGTTCCGCAGCGGCGAGGCCAACGGACTCAACGAAGCGGTTGCCGGTTTTTTGCGCACCGTCGAGCAGTCGCGTTACTACCCGTCGCACGCTTATCTCGCGGTGAAGAACTTCTATGTTAACTTCGCGCCGTCGCGTACAGCTTCGTGGTTCTACCTTCTCGCCACGGTGCTGTTCGGTCTCTTCACGTTCTTCCGCAAGGACGGCTGGCGGCTGGCGGGGACGGGCGTGCTGCTGTTGGCGCTGGCGTGGCAGACGCTGGGCCTGGCGCTGCGGCTTTCGCTGACGGGGCACATGCCGGTGTCGAACATGTACGAGTCGATCGTCTTCACGTCGTGGGCGGCGATTGCGTTGGGTGCGGGGCTGGAGTTGTGGAAGCGCAACGGAATGTTCGGCCTGGTGACGGCGGTGATCGGCACGATCGCGCTGATCGGCGTCAGCCTGATGCCGCTGCACGAAACGCGCATTCATCCGCTGCGCGCAGTGCTCAACAGCTACTGGCTGAACATCCACGTCACGTTCATGCTCATCAGTTACGGCGCGTTCGCGGTTTCGGCGTTCTTCGCAGCCGGGTACCTGGTGAAGCACTTTGCGCGGCGCGATGCGTTGTTCGGCAACTCGCCGCTGATGCCGAAGGGCCAGATGGAGGAGTTCGCGTACCGGCTGGTTCAGATCGGATGGCCGATTCTCACGGTGGGCATCTGCCTCGGCGCGATCTGGGCGGACACGGCGTGGGGACGCTTCTGGGGCTGGGATCCCAAGGAAACGTGGGCGCTGATCACATGGATCGCGTACACGATCTACCTGCACACGCGGATGGTGATGGGATGGAAGGGCCACGTTTCCGCGATGGCGTGCCTCGCGGGCTTCGTGATGGTGCTCATCACGTGGCTGGGTGTCAGCTACCTGCCGGGCTTCGCGGGCGGACTGCATACGTATGCTTCGCCGACGTGAGCGTGGAGACCACGAAACTGCAAACAAACTCATTAGTTTCAGGAAGGATATCACGATGAAAGCATGGCTGCTTGACAATCAGACGGGGCTTGGAGCGTTGCACCTCGTGGAGGATCATCCCAAGCCGGAAGCAGCGGCGGGCGAGGCTGTTGTGAAGGTCACCTTCGCGGCGCTCAATCCGGCGGATTACTATCTGGCACAGAAGCAGTACCCCGCCAAGCCAACGTTCCCGCACATTCTGGGGCGCGATGGCGTTGGCGTGGTGGAGAGCGTGGGCGAGGGTACGACGGGCGTGCAGCCCGGCGATGCCGTCACGGTTCTGCGCGGCGGCACGGGAGTCTCGCGCGCGGGAACGCTGGCCGAGTACGTTGCCGTTCCCGCCGACGAGCTTGTGCCCCGGCCCACCACGTGGACCGAGGAGGAATCCGCAGGTGTCGCGCTCGTGTACCTGACGGCGTATCAGGCGCTCACGCAGTGGGGCCCGCTTGAGCCGGGTTCCACCGTGCTCGTCACCGGAGGCACGGGGGGCGTGGGCATCGCGTCGATTCAACTGGCCACGGCTCTGGGTTGCCGCGTGGTGGCCCTCTCGCGCAGCGCGGAGAAGGGCGCGAAGCTGACCGGGCTCGGAGCCGGGCTGGTGCTCAATCCCGAGGATCCCGAACTGGTCGCCAAGGTGAAGGACTTCGCCGGCAAGGGGCGCGTTGCGGTTGCCGTGGACAGCGTCGCGGGCAAGCTCTTCCCGCTGCTGGTCGCGACGCTGGGCGAGCGCGGCTCGATCAGTTGCGTTGGCCGCCTGGCGGGGCCGGTGCCCGAGTTCAACACGGGGACGATTTTCTTCCGCCGCAATCGCATCGGGGGCGTCTCGGCGGGTTCGTATACTGCCGCGGAGGCCCGCACGACGTGGGCGGAGATTCTGCGTCTGATGGAGAAAACGGGCGCGCGTCCGCTCGTCGATTCCGTGCATCCGTTTGCCGAGGTGCAGGCGGCGTTCGCACGGCTGAAGGAAGGCCCGCTGGGCAAGGTGCTCGTGCGCGTGGCCTAGCTTTCCCGGGAAATCTGTAGCCATTCCCGGTGGGAAGCAGAAGCAGCTCGTTTTGAGCAAGGACTCGTTTGGCCGAGACGGCCCCAACAGGTCCGAATCCCGTAGCCCGGGGCGCTGCGCCCTGCTGCGACGGTGCATTCCCCTGATGCACCGTCGCATTCCGCGCCACGCCGTTTGGCGCTCGGACACGCAAAGTCAGAAGAATCAGTTGTCCACCACGTGTGCTGAACCGGTAGCCTTCTTGCGTTGCCTGTAGGGCACGGCAAGGTGTGTCTGATTGCCCCGTGCGAGGATGGAATAACGGTGAGCGTCAAGTTTCAGGATTACTATGAAGTGCTCGGTGTGTCGCGCAACGCGGCGCCCGAGGATATCCGCAAGGCGTACCGCACGCTGGCGCGCAAGTACCACCCGGACGTGAACAAGGATCCGGAGTCCGAAGAAAAGTTCAAGAAGATCAACGAGGCCTACGAGGTCCTGAAGGACGCGGAGAAGCGCAAACGCTACGACGCGCTGGGGTCGAACTGGAAGGCCGGGCAGGAATTCCGCCCGCCTCCGGGATTCGAAGGGTTCTCGTTCAACACGGGCGGGCGCGGCGGCGCTGGCGGCTTCTCCGATTTCTTCGAGGCACTGTTCGGCAGCGCAGCCTTTGGCGGCGGCGGCCCTCGGATGCGCAGCGCGGGGGGCGGCTCGCCCTTCGCCGGTTTCGGGAATTTCGATGCGGGCTTCGAGGCCGGACCCGGTGCGTTTGGCGGCGACGTCGAAGCCGACGTCAGCGTCCCGCTCCAGAAAGTCGTCGAGGGCGGCTCGATGAGCATCCGCCTCGAAATCCCCGGCCAGGGCGTGCGCAGCTACGACATCCGCATTCCCAAGGGTATCGCCGAGGGGCGCAAGATTCGCCTCGCCGGGCAGGGCCGCAATGGTGGCGACCTGTACCTGAAGGTGAAGTACGCCACCGATGGACGCTTTGTGATCGAAGACGGCAATGTGGTCGTCGAGGCGCGCGTCACTCCGTGGGAGGCGGCGCTGGGCGCCAAGGTGCCCGTGGAGACGCTCGACGGGCGGATGAATATCACGATCCCGGCGGGGAGTTGTTCGGGCCGGCGCCTGCGTGTGCGCGGCCACGGATTGCCCGGCAACAACGGCACGCGCAGCGACCTGCTCGTCCGCGTGATGATCCACGTTCCCGAGAAGCCGACGGAGAAAGAACGCGACCTGCTGGAGAAACTGGCAAAGGCCTCGACGTTCAATCCGCGGGGATAGGGAGGCGCCTCCTCTCGTACCGTTTTCTTGCATGAAAGGCCACTGCCCCCCCTTTTTTCAATAGGGAGGCAATCTATCCGCAATATCGTTTATCGTTGACCTCTCTGTTCCTCCTCTTCATGCTCTGTTCCAAGATGGGCTAAAGGCAGGGTGATGAAGAGCTGGGCGATGAAACGCTGGGCTGTTCTGGCTGCATTCCTGGGCGGTTGCATCGGGGTGGCCGGGGGGCTTGGCCTCTATACTTTCCACTATGCCGAGGGTGCCTCCTACCTGTCGAACGATCCGGCGGCGTGCATGAACTGCCACGTCATGCGCGAGCAGTTCGAGGGGTGGACCAAGTCCAGCCACCATGCCGTCGCCACGTGCAACGATTGCCACACGCCGCATGATTTCGTGGGCAAGTGGCTGACCAAGGGGCTGAATGGCTACCATCACTCCCTGGCCTTCACGACCGGCGATTTCCACGAGCCGATCCAGATCACCGAACGCAACGCCCGCATCACCGAGAACGCCTGCCGCCATTGCCACGGCGACATCGTGGAGGCCATCGACCAGCCGTGGCATGTCTCGGCCGATGATGGCGACGGCGACGAGTGGAAGAGCCTGAACTGCGTCCGATGCCACGAATCGGTCGGGCATCTGCACTAACCCCCCAAGGAGTTGCGCGATGGACAACCGCCCCGAGAAATCCTCACGCCGCAAGATCGCCCTGCTGTTTGCCGTCACGGCTCTGGGCACGGCGGTGGTCACGGCCGGCGTCGCGGCGCTGCTGCTCAATATCTTCGAGCACAAGCAGGAAGAGAAGCAGCCGTTCTATCGCGTCGTCGAGCTTACCGACGACACCATTGATCCTGAAATCTGGGGGAAAAACTTTCCGTACCAGTACGACAGCTACAAGCGCACCGTGGACATGGTGCGCACGACGTACGGAGGGAGCGAGGCGCTGCCGCAGACGCCGACCGACGCCGATCCGCGCAAGTTCGTGACATACTCCAAACTCGTCGAGGACCCGCGCCTGGTCAAGATGTGGGCGGGCTACTCTTTCTCAAAGGACTTCCGCGAGGAACGCGGTCACGCGTACATGCTGGAGGACCAGACGTTCACCGGCCGCCAGCAGGCCGCCCCCCAGCCGGGCACCTGCATCAACTGCCACGGCTCGACGTACACGGCCTACAAGGAACTCGGCGAGGGGGACATCTGGAAGGGTTTCGAGAAGCTCAACCAGATGAGCTACCAGGAGGCCCGCGAGCACGTCGACCATCCCGTTTCCTGTCTCGACTGCCACAATCCCGACACCATGCAGTTGCGCGTGACGCGCCCGGCCTTCATGGAAGGCATTCGCCTCGTCAAGGCCGCCGAGGGAATCGAGGATTACGACGTCAACACGATGGCCAGCCGCCAGGAAATGCGCACCTACACCTGCGCGCAATGCCACGTGGAGTACTACTTCAAGGGGAAGGAAAAGCGCCTGACGTACCCGTGGGCCAATGGCCGCAAGGCCGACGAGATTCTGGCGTACTACGACGAGACGGGCTTCAAGGACTGGACGCACGAGATCACCGGCGCGCCGATGCTCAAGGCCCAGCACCCCGAGTTTGAAACGTGGAGCCAGGGCATTCACGCGGCCAATGGCGTTTCCTGTGCGGACTGCCACATGCCCTATGAGCGCGTCGGCGCCATGAAGGTCAGCAGCCACCACGTGCGCAGCCCGCTGCTCAACATTGCGGCGTCGTGCCAGACGTGCCACCGCGTGCCCGAAGAGGAGCTGATGAACCGCGTGCAGACGATTCAGGGGCGCCACTACGAGCTGCGCAACCTGGCGATGGATGCGCTGATGGATCTGATCGACGCGATCGAGGCGGCGCAGGCGAATGGGGCCTCGCCCGAGGAAGTGGCCGCCGCTTGCGACTTCCAGCGCAAGGCCACGTTCCTGCTCGACTTCGCCGAGGCGGAGAATTCGACGGGCTTCCACGCCGACCAGGAAGGGGCGCGCGTGCTCGGCAAGTCGCTGGACTTCTCGCGCAAAGGCTTCAAGTCGATCAGCGAGTACTGGCGTGATCAACGCGGTGCGACGCCTGACGCCATCGCCGCCGTGCCGGCCGTGAACGAGTAGGGAAGCGGGGCAGAGCGTCCGTGCTGGCGGAATCGTTGCCGGTGTTTTCAAACCCTTGCAACACGTCCGGCCTCAGGGACGGAAGCGTCCTGCTCAGATCCTGACGGGGATGCCCTGATCGCGCAGGTATTCCTTGGCCTGGCCGATGGTGAACTCGCCAAAGTGAAAGATGCTGGCGGCGAGGGCAGCGTTGGCCCCGCCCTCGTCGAGCGCTTCGGCGAGGTGCTGCAGGTTGCCCGCTCCACCGGAAGCAATCACGGGGATCGTGACGGCGTCGCTGATCGCGCGCGTCAGGGCGAGGTCGTAGCCGGTTTTTGTTCCGTCGCCGTCCATGGAGGTGAGCAGGATTTCTCCGGCGCCGAGTTCCTGTACGCGGCGCGCCCACTCGATGGCGTCGAGGCCGGTGGGGGTGCGGCCGCCGTGCGTGAAGACTTCCCAGCCCGCGGGGTCGGGGAGGCGCAGGTTGGCGGTGGTGCCTTCGGGGGCGGGCGTGCGGCGGCGGGCGTCGATGGCTACGACGATGCACTGGCTGCCGAAGCGGCTCGCGGCTTCGCGCACGAACTCGGGGTTCGCCACGGCCGGGGTGTTGAGCGAGACCTTGTCGGCCCCGGCGTTGAGCATCGCGCGGATGTCCTCGATGGTGCGCAGGCCACCGCCGACAGTCAGGGGCATGAAGCACTGGG
Source organism: Candidatus Sumerlaeota bacterium (assembly GCA_030156535.1). Taxonomy (GTDB): domain Bacteria; phylum Sumerlaeota; class Sumerlaeia; order SLMS01; family JAHLLQ01; genus JAHCAW01. The sequence goes on along the minus strand of JASGMJ010000026.1, from coordinate 48,269 downwards.
CGGCGGTCTCGTGGACGACGTCGCGCATGATGCCGCGGCGCTCGTGGCTGGCGGTGATGTCGAGGAAGACGAGTTCGTCGGCCCCGGCGGCGTCGTAGGCCTTGGCGCATTCGACGGGATCACCGGCGTCGCGCAGGGAGACGAAGTTGACGCCCTTGACGACGCGTCCGGCGTGAACATCGAGGCAGGGGATGATGCGCTTGGCGAGCATGGCGGGACTCCTGAAGCAGCGGGCTGCGCGGGTTTCCTGCCGCCGGTGGGGGCGGGAGTCAAGGCAGCCGTGAGGCGCGAGCCCGGGATGGCCCCGGGAGACTGATTTGCCAAGGCTTGCATTGACGGCGCGGGACGTGCTTGCCTGCATGGGCAGGACGGGGCGTGGCGGAAATGCGGCGCCCCGTGTTCTTCTCTACTGGGAGCTCCCGTGATTCGCAGCATCGACCGGCAGATCATCAAGGGAACGGCACAACGACTGATTCGCAACAACCGGATCAAGCGCGAAACGGGTCTGTATCCCCTCTCCAACCTCTTCCTTTTCATCACGATGCGGTGCAACGCGAAGTGCGATCACTGCTTCTGCTGGCAGGATCTCAACGTCGGCATATCGGAAATGAGCGTTGAGCAACTCGACCGCGTCGCGGAAACGGTGCCGCCGTTCAACATCCTGATCCTGACGGGGGGCGAGCCGACGCTGCGCCGCGACCTGCTCGACGTGATGGCCTGCTTCGCCAAGCGCCGCAAGGTCGACGTCGTGCGCATCAACACCAACGCGCTCTGCCCCGACAAACTCGTGAAGATGACCGAGGAGTTCAAAGCCGAGTTCCCGGACGTGGGCATCGACTTCCAGATCTCACTCGATGGACTGAAGGAAACACACGACGGCATTCGCGGCGTTCCGGGAAATTTCGACAAGGTGATCGAGTCGCTCCAGCGCCTCTGGCCGTTGCAGCAGAAGTACCCCGCCACGGCCGTCAACGTCCTGACGATCATCACGGCGCTGAACTACAAGCAGCTCTACGAGCTCAACGAGTACCTGCGCACGCACGTCAGCCCGGACATCTACCAGGGCTTCGAGATCGTGCGCGATGTCAACCGTACGGCGTGGAACATCCTGCCGGAAATCCGCGAGGACGACGTTTCGCCCAAGAACATGGACCTTCCCCCCGTCGAGGACTTCCCGCGCATCATCGCGGACCTCGAACGCATCAACAGCCATTCGCCCTGGCATGCCGACGCCTACCGCCTGCATACGATTGCGACGCTGAAGATGATCGAAACGGGCAAACCCCAGTACCCGTGCGTTACCGCCGGGTCGGCGGTTGGCGTCATTTACTCCAATGGCGACGTGGCGCACTGCGAGTTCACCAAGCCGTTCGCGAATCTGGAGCAGTTCGGATTCGATTTCGAGGCGTTGTGGCAAAGCGACGCGGCGTGGGAACGGCGCAGCCAGATTCGCTGCTGCCATTGCACGCACGGCTCGTTTCACGGCAAGGCGGTGGAGTATTCCTGGCGCGGCATTGCCGGAATGCTCAAGCAGTCGCTCTGAGGCATTGACCCCGGAGCGTGCTTCGCCTTTCCTCTTCGATGAGAATTCCGGAAAGGCGCACGCATGATTCAGGCGCGGCAACTCCCTCTGTTCCTTGCGATGTTTGTGGCGGCTCCGCTCGCCGCCGAAGTCTCCAATGTTAATCTGACGAATGCCGGTGCGGAGAGCGACGTGTCGCTCGTTGGCATCACGGGTGACGGACGCGGCGCGGTGGTCCTCTCGGTGAGTGGCGGAGCGGGTGCGCTGGCCGTGTATCCGTTTGATGGCGGCGCGGCTCTTCCGTTGGGCAACGAGGCCGAAGTGCCTGCCAGCGATTTGTTGCAGCCGGTGCTGTCTCCCGACGGCGGATGGGTCGTTTACAACGAGAACCTGGGAACGAAGGAAGCCGTTGCGGCGGCGTCGGTAGCCAGTGGCACCGCGCACCTCGTCAGCCCCGAGATGTTCGATGGGTCGCTGATGCGTTTCGCGATTTCGCCTGACGGCGAGCGGGTCGTCTACGCGGCAGCGAAGGACCCGGTTTTCAATCCCGTGGCGCGTTTGTATTCCGCGCCTCTCGCCGGGGGGACGGAAGTCGACCTGACGGGGTCGCTTGGCGGGAGCAACGCCGCCTCCACCGAGTTTGCGATTTCGCCCGACGGCGAGCGCGTCGTGTTCACGATTCGCTCCGGAACGATTCGCAACATTTACTCCGTCCCCATTTCAGGAGGCACGCGGGTAAAGCTCAATGCGAGCCTCTCCGACGGAGCGCGTTACGTTTCCTTCGATGCCATCTCGCCTGATGGCGGGCGGGTGCTCTACCACTCCTACGACTTCAATCTTCAGATCTCCCTCGAGAACGTCATTTTCAATTACTACACGGTTCCCACGTTGGGCGGTGCGGCAGTGGCGGTGACTTCCGCCGGTGCGGAGAGTGCCCAGTTCCGGGGTGGACGCTTTGTGCAGGGTGGGGCGCGGGTTCTCTTTCAGTCGTCGCCGGGCTCCGAGCCCGATCCTGCGGAGTGGCTGCTGTGGAGCGCGCCCGCTTCCGGCGGCACGCCCGCGGCTCTCACGCCGCAGTTCGAAGCTGGCGACCACGTTGATGCCGTGTTCGCGTGCGAAGACACCAGCACGATCCTTTATCGTTATCACATTGAGAGTTCCAGCGAGGACCGCCTGTATCGCGTGGGCGCCGACGGCAGCGGGTTTGGCGATGTCACGCCGTCCGGTGCATCGACTTTGCCCGGCGTGCCCGGCTTTGTTCCGGAGTGCACGGAAGCGTTCTTCGCAATGGAGGACACGGCCGGGCCCATTCACGCGTTGCCGCTCCCGGCGGGTGCCGCTTCCCCGCTCGACCCGCAACTTGCGGCGGGACTCGTGATCGATGCCTCAACGCCGCCGCGCCTGACGCCCGACGGCGAGAATCTCGTCTTCCGCGTGCGCGATACGGGCACGAATGCGCACACGCTGCATTGGATGCCGGCTGGCGGTGGAGCATCGGAACGATTGAGCGTCGCGGCGCCGGATGGCGCGGGCGCGGAGAGCGGATGGCTGCACAGTTCCGATGGGCGCTGGCTCGTCTACCGCGCGCAGCCGTCGGCCTCGGGCGTCGCGGACATTTTCGCGGCGCGGATTCGCGAGCAGAGCATTCTCCCCGACCCCGATGCCTGGTCCGTTTACTGATCCGTGACTTCGCGCGGAGCGGGCGTGCCGCGCAAGTGATTGCGCCGCACGTCAAAGAAGTTCTTGGGCAGGGCCGCGAGGCGCAGCAGAGGAAACAGCACGGTGGCCTGGAGGCGTTGGCGTGGCGTGAGCCGGCGCTCCCAGGCTTCCTCCATGCGGCGAAGGCGGAACGGCCCGCGCAGCAGCACGCGCAGGAAGTGCCCGACGCCGCCGTAGGCCAGCACCATGTAGAGGCGTTGGCGTTCGTAGCGCAGGAACGTTTGCTCGAAGCTCTTCCAGTCGTGATGCCGTCCGGTGTCGGCCATCTCGTGCAGCACGTCGATGCCGCGCACGATCGCGAACGGTTGCGCGTCCGCGTGTTGACGCCGGCGCCGGAAGTACGTGCGCAGGCCGAGGTCCATGTCCTCGATTCCCCAGAAATACCAAGGGTCGAAGCCATTCACTTCGAGGAGTGTGGCGCGTCTCCAAACGGCGAAGCACGTCGAGAGAAGCATCGGCGCATCGTCGCGCGAGCGGCAACTGATGCCGTGGTAGTGCCCGTCGGGCGTGACGTAGCCGCCGAGCAGAAAGGGGCGCGTCTTTTCGCGGTCGAACCAGATGGGCGCGGCAACGGCGTCCGTCCCGGGATTTGCATCGAGATGCGCGAGGCACTTCCCGATGGCATCGGGCGAAAGGATTTCGGCGTCGGAGTCGAGAAAGCAGATGGCAGGTGCGCGGGCGGCGAGGATTCCCGCGTTGCGGCCGACGGAGGCGCCGCGGTTCGCCTCGAAGGCAAGCAGGCGCACGCGGGGGCCGTACTTTTGCCGGATGAACGCGATCGTGTCGTCCGACGATGCGTTGTCCACGACGATCACTTCAAGACGGGCGGCAAGGGACTGCGCGAAAACGGAGTCGAGCAGCGGCTCCAGTTCCTTGCGGCGGTTCCAGGTGACGACGACGACGCTGCAAAGGGGAGAGCCGCCGGGAGACTCCTCGGTGCTCATGCAAGGTTCTCCGCGAGCCACTGGCCGTAGTCGTCATTCAGTGCCACGGGAAGGCGGGCGATGCAGGGGACGTCGTAGGGATGAACGGCACGCACGGCGGCTTCGACGTCGTCGGCCTTTGCGGCGAACGTCTTGGCGAGCAGCACACACTCCGTGCCGTTCTCGATCACGCCCTTCCACCAGTAGAGGCTGTCGATAGCGAGGATGTTTGCGCACCCGATCAGACGCGCTTCGAGCAGGTGACGTGCAACGCGGGCGGCCTCCTCGCGCGAGGGGCAGGTGATATAGAAGAAAACCGCGTCCATCATGGGCAAAGTTCCTCGCGAGGGTGGGCGTTGGTGCCCTTGTTGTTCCATGGCGGCCAAGCTCCCAAGGCGTTTCTCTCTTCCACCACTTCCCGATTACGGGTGGGAGGCCCGTGCCACGTTGGCAGCACGGTGCTCTCTCTACAACAGCAGACCCTCTTCGCGCAGAATGGTGACGATTTCGATAATCGCGGCGACGGACCATGCCTGTGCGAAGCAGCCGCGCGGCGTGTGGGGCGTGTCGCCATCGAAGATCTCGTTCGCCTGCATGATACAGCCCTCGTTCCAGAGATGATCGAGCAGGCCGTCGGCGAGCGTCGGGAGCGCGCCGAAGAGTTTCTTCAGCTTTTCGCGTTCCGCCAGCACGCCCTTCACATACGGGAGCAGGAGCCACATCCAGACCGTGCCCTGGTGATAGGCGCGGTCGCGGATCTGCACGTCGCCGGAATAGATGCCCTGGTAGGCGGGGTGATCGGTTGAGAGTGTGCGCAGTCCGCGGGGCGTGAGCAGGTTTCTGGCCGCCACGCGCAGGACGTCGGCGCGCTTGTCGGCCGGGAGCACGTTGTACGTCAGGCCGAAGGGGATCACCATGTTGGGCCGGATGCTCCAGTCCGCCGTGCCGGGGCCGTCGCGATCAACAACGTCGGCGGGCCACGGGCTCTTCTGCGCAAAGAAACGTTTGGCGACGCTCGCCGAGCACTTTCCAGCCAGCGCGCGGTACGTTGCCACCTGTTCCTTGGCGCCGAGCTCCGTTGCTTTCTTCTCCATCCGCTTCAGCGCGTTGAACCACAGTCCCTGGATTTCGATGGGTTTGCCGTGGCGGGGCGTCGGCACGTGGCCATCGATCTTGATGTCCATCCAGGTGAGCTGGCTTCCCTCCGATCCGCCGGCGAGCATTCCGTCCTCGTCCACGCGAATGCCATTCTTTGTGCCGCGCACGTGCCAGTCGATCACGGACTGGAGTTTGCCCCAGCGCTGCTCGTCGATGAACGCGCCCTTCATTTCGTCGTCGATGCGGAAGGCGGCCTCGACCATCCACAACGTCGCGTCGATGGTGTTGTAGCGGGGTTCCTCACCGGATTCGGGAAAGAGGTTGGGGATCAGTCCCTCTTCGAGATGATCGAGAAAGTGATCGAGAATCGACTGGGCGATCTTCACGTTGCCTGTGCAGAGGCACAGGCCGGGGAGCGCGATCATCGTGTCGCGTCCCCAGTCGGTAAACCATGGGTAGCCCGCCATGATGGTCTGGCGGCCGCTCTCGGCGGTGACGATGAAGGCGCGCGCGGCGGTGGCGAGCAGCGTGGGGTCGGTGCCCGCTTCGAATTCGTCGAAGTAGTTTTCATCGAATCCGGCGTCATCGAAAGCGAGCTCGGTTTCCTCTTCGCCCATCCCACCTTCGAGGATTTTTTCCAGAGCGCCGCTCTTGCCGCTGGGATCGAAGACCCAGCCGTCGTCGGCCTGCACGCGGTCGTCCTCGAGCACCCCCGGGTCGGGCGAGGGCGAGAAGACGATTTCCACTGCCCCGCCCGGTTGGCGCCGCGCCACCACCTCAGGGCCGCGCCACAGCGTGGCCGTCCACTCCTTCTCGCAATCCTTTTCGATTTCGAGCACGACGCCGGGGAGTTCCTCGGTTTCGCCGGAGACCTCCAGCGGGCTGGCCGCGTGAACGTAGATCGACTGTTTGTCCGGCCCGTGGAACTCCAGCAGGCGGTCGTTGTGGCGGGTCACACGCACGGGAAAGGGGAAAAGCGGGCGAATGGCGAACGCCGCCATTCCGTCGCCGGCGAAGGGGGGCGAGTAACTCAGACGCATTGCGGGCGGCCCCTGGCGGTTGAGCACCACGCTGCGGTCCTGCGTGTCCAGCCCGCCGATTTCATAGGTCCACTGGTCCATGTCGGCTTCGTACTCGCCTTCCAGCGCGGCGGGCACCCACTCCGTGCCATTCCACGTTTTCACCAGGGAAAGGCGCGAGCCATCCGGCGTGACGGCGTATTCCTCAAGACCGGCGAGCAACTGCACCCGGCTGCGGGGGGGGCGTTGGGCGACCCAGAAGCCATGCCAGCGCCGGGCCACGCGTCCGCTGATCGTTCCGCAGGCGAATCCACCCCGGCCATCCGTCTGGAGCCATTCGTTGATCTGCATGAGGGAGTACTCTCCGATGGTGGTGCGCGAATCAGCGGTTGCCGCGCCGGGGCCGTGGGGTGCATAGCCACGCGCCACCGGCCATTGGCCGGCACCCTCTTGCATGGGAGACCCCGGGGCAATGACTCTCCGCATCACCAACAGCCTGACCCGCCGGAAGGAGGAGTTCGTGCCGCTCGATCCCGCGGGCAGGAAAGTCTCCTTCTACAACTGCGGTCCCACGGTCTACGGCCCCTTCCACATCGGCAACGCCCGTAACTTCGTCGTCGTCGATACGATGCGCCGCTGGCTGGAGGCGATCGGCTACGAGGTGCACTTCGTCCAGAACATCACCGACGTGGACGACAAGATCATCGCGCGCTCGATCGTGGAAGGCATCCCTGCCAGCGAGGTCGCCGAGAAATACACGGCGCTGTTCTTTGAGCACCTTGCCCTGCTCGGCGTCCGCAAGGCCGACGAGCACCCCCGCGCCACCCGCTTCATCGAGCCCATGATCAAGCTGGTCGAAACGCTGATCGCCAAGGGGCACGCCTATGCCTCCGAAGACGGCTCTGCGTGGTTCGACGTTCGTTCATTCGACGGCTACGGCAAGCTCTCGAAGAAGAACCTGGACGACATGCGCCAGGGCGAACGCGTCAACGACGAGCAGCAGCGTCTGAAGCGCAACCCGCTCGACTTCTGCCTCTGGAAAGCCTCCAAGCCCGGCGAGCCCTCCTGGGATTCGCCGTGGGGCAAGGGGCGCCCGGGTTGGCATCTGGAGTGCTCCTGCATGGCCATGAAGTGCCATCACAGCGACACCATCGACATTCACAGCGGCGGCGTGGACCTCCAGTTCCCGCACCACGAAAACGAAATCGCCCAGAGCGAAGCCGCCACCGGGCATCCGTTCGCCCGCTACTGGGTTCACAACGGTTTCCTGAACATCGACGGCGAAAAAATGTCGAAGTCTCTCGGCAACTTCAAGAACATCGATGCCCTGCTCGAGAAGTACGACGCCCTCACGCTGCGCCACTTCCTGCTCAGCGCCTCCTACCGCAAGGAACTCGACTTCACTCAGGAGAACCTCGACGCCTGCCGCAAGGCCACCTCGCGCTACACCGAGGCGGGCAAGCGCGCTGCCGCTCTCGCCGCCGAACTCGGCGTCCAGCTGACACCTGCTCTCTGGCGCGAGGATTACGCCGAGACCGACATTGCCGCCGCCCTGAACGGAACGCTCGACGAAGCGAAGAAAACCGGCGCCCTGCTCTACCTCGCCGAGTTTTCCACCATGATGAACGACGATTTCAACACGGCTGGCGCCATTGCCTGGATCCAGACGCTTGTCACGGAAATCAACACGGACATCGCCAATCTCGCGCGCACGCAACCCGACGTGCTGGAAAGCGCCAAGCTCGGCATCGTCAAGCAGGGCTCGCTTCTCCTCGCGCTACGCACGATTCTTGGTCTCGTGCCGGAACTGGAACCGAAGGAAGAAAACCTGGGTGGCCTCGAAGAGCAACTCATGCAACTGCTGATCGACATGCGGGCGATGGCGCGCAAGGCGAAGCAGTTCGAGATGGCCGACGCGATCCGCGACCGTCTCGGCGCGCTCGACATCGTGCTCGAAGACTCCGCCCAAGGGACGACGTGGAAGCGCAAGGGCTGAGAGGAAAGCACGCCCCGCCCGGGCATCGACTCACCGTGGCATGAGCTCCCGCCCCAACTGGGCAAGCTCACGCCTCCTTGCCGCTTTGGGTACACGAGCGGAAGGGCAATGCCGTTCGAGCCAATGTACAGTGCAGGTGTCAGGCGGTTTCGGCCTGGGGGATTCCGCATTCGCGCATGACGCGGGCGCGGACGGCTTCGCGCAGGCGCAGGGTGACGGGGCCGGGTTTGGCGGCGCCAATGTGTGCCTCGTCCACGGCTGTCACGGGCATGACTTCCATCGTGGTGGAACTGATGAACGCCTCGTCGGCCTGCTTGAACTCCTCAAGGGTGACGGCCTGCTCGCGGACGGGGATGCCGAGGGAGGCGGCGGCGGCCATGATGGCCTGGCGCGTCACGCCCTCGAGAATGCGGTTCGTCGCCGGGTGCGTCCAGACGACGCCGCCGCGCACGCAATAGGCGTTGGAGGAGCTGCATTCGGTGACGGTGCCGTCCTCGCGGTAGAGCAGGGCCTCGTAGCCGCCCGCGCGATGGGCGCGTTCCTTGGCGAGGCAGTTGGGGAGCAGGGAAATTGTCTTGTAGTGGCAGTGTGCCCAGCGCTCGTCGGGCTGGGAGACGAGGCGCACGCCGGTGCGATAGCACTCGGGTTTGTGCACGGGTGCCTTGCGGACGATCCAGAACTCGGTGGGCGCGACGGCGAGGGGGTCGGGGAAGAGATGGTTGCGGCGGGCATGGCCGCGCGAGAGCTGGCCGTAGACGAGGGCGTCGAGGTGGCCGCTTTGCTCGACGAGGGCGCAGATACGGGCCTCGCGTTCCTCGAGCGTGCCGGGGGAGACGAGCTCGATGCCGGCGGCGCTCTGCTCCCAGCGCTCCAGATGCTCGCGCAGCATGAAGGGCTGGCCGTCGTAGAAAATGGCCACTTCGTAGATGCCTTCGCCGAAGACGGTGGCGCGGTCTTCAAGGGGAAGGAGGGCGCCCTCGGCGGGCATTGTTTCGCCGTTGATCCAGAGCAGGTCGCGAGGCATGGGGAGCACCGTTTGAGGAGGTCTTGACTGCGTTTCGACAGGCGACAGCAAAGCCGACGCAATACCCGGCCCCTGAACAAGATCAAGTCTTTCCTTCGGACGGATAAGGCGTTTGTTGGGGGGAAGGCCGCTTGCCGGGTTCGCTGACGCTCTCCTGTTGCAGTGTCCGCAACCCGCCGGGAACCTGTTTGTGTAAGCGTATTCAGTCTTGCCGGAGGCAATCTGCGCTTGACGGACCGCCCGTGCCTCTTCAAGAAAGGCTCATACTGGAGTGGGAGTTTTTCTTTGGCGCTTGCCAAATCTCGCTTCAACACGAAACGTACCGGTTCTCCAAGGAGACGAGCATGAAGAAGCACTATTTTGCCTTCGCCGCAGGACTTGGCCTTTTGGCCGGTGTCGCCGGCGCCCAAACAAATAACGGCTATCTGTACTACGTCGGAGGTGGTATTGCGGATTCCGGCAATGCCACCACCGAGGACGGGACGCTGACGACTGACAATGGCGTCTTCAGCGTTTTGGTTGCCGATGTCGCCATCGGAGCGTCCAATGTGTCGGTGAACAACTGGCGCTATGCCGCTGGCGTGGACCTGGGCAATCCGCTGCCCGCCGACAACCCCAACACGGTGGACACCGAAGCCTACTCGTGGATGTTCCTTGAAAACGCTTGCCATATTTATGATGGCAGAATCTACGTCGGACCGGGCGACTGGAATGTCGACGGCTCGCGCTCGACGGCCGACGTTGTCATTCATGCGGACATCAATCCCGATGGGACGCTGGGCGCTTGGACGTTCTCTGACGTCTTCCCGGTGCCTGAGGGCCAGGCCATCTGCGCCACGGCTCTCGTTGATTTCGGCGGCGGCAACGCCTACTACTACGTTCTTGGCGGCACGGGCAGCGGCACAGACCGTGTCCTCGTCTCCAAAATCCAGGCCAATGGCACGCTTGGACCATGGAGCACGACGACTGCGTTGCCCGAAGGCGACTGGTTCAACCGCGCGACGGCCGTGGGCGACACCATCGTCCATGCCACTGGTAACCTGGCTACCTCCCTGCGCGCCACGCACTATGCCACGGCCAGCAGCGCCGACGGCACGCTGAGCGCCTGGACGTCGAGCGGGTCTTATCAGGCGTCGCCGACCGCTCAGCAGTGGGACATGGCCATTGCGTCATTGAGCAGCCCCGACGACAGCGACTTCGTCGTGATCGCCGGCGGCAATGCGGCGGATGGCAAGGTCTTCGTCAGTGAAGTGACGGCGGGCGTTCCCGGAACGTGGGTCGAGCAGGCCACGACGCTTCCCACTCCCGTTCGCCGCGTGGCGGGCAACGGATGGGGCGACGTGATGTTCGTTCTCGGCGGCACGGCCGGCGGATCGGGCGTTACTGTCGGCATCGACGACGTTCAGATTGGCCGCATCAACGACGCAGGCGTCGTGACGTGGAGCACGTCGGACACCACCTCCAGCATCATGGCGATGCCGCAGGCCCGCAGCTTCGGCGGCACGGCATTCGAGTTCACCGAGTTCGTCGAGGCACCTGCGAACGCCGAGGGCGTCTGGACCGTGTACGAGTAATCGGCGCACTCTGCTGATCACCCTTCAAGCAATCGCCCCCCGGAGTCTTCGCACTTCGGGGGGCGTTTCCGTATGGTGCGCCTTGCGTCGCTTGCCCTGAGCGGGCGGATCGGGCCCCGTTGGGGCCATTGCGGGCCGAACGAATCCTTGCTCAGGCCGGGTTGCTTCCCAGGGAGAACGGCTCCAGCTCCTCCGAAAATCCTCCAAAGCTGAGAACCGAGAACCGAAAACTTCCTCACTCTCTCTTCAGCACACCGATGCCCCAGCCCGACGGGTCGATCCAGTTCATGCTCGTGCCATTCCAGACGATGGCGCGGCCGGGCTCGTTGCCCGCTGGTGCCCAATCCCCCGCGTCGAGGTCGTCGAGCGTCATGTCGAGGCCGATGAGAGTGCCGTCCTCGAACGCGAGGTTTTCCACGCCCAGCGTGCGTAACGGAATCGCGGCTTCGAGCGTGTAACCGCCCGGCGTCCTGCGCGAGGCAACCGTGGCGTCCTCGATCACCACGTCCTTGTGAAACCAGAAGGCGACCGGGCCCGTTTCCGACGAGCGCGCGGCGAGGCCGATCTGGAACTCGACGGACTTGTCGAGCACCGTGCGGCGGCTTGGCCCCGTGAAGCCCACGTACAGTTCCACGGCGTCGCCTCTCCACATTTGATGCGGCGCGTTGTCATTCACGGCGGGATCGTTGTCGAGGATGTCGGCCGCGACGAACAACGTGTCGGGCGTGAACCACACGCGCCCGGCCACCGAGGCGTTCGCCGGCGTCCACACGCCATGGTTGCGCAGCAACTGGTCCTCGCGTTCGTTGCGCATCGCGGGCAGGCCTTCCCATTCCGCAAGGTCGCCATCGACGATGGGCGCGGCGTCCGAGAGACGCATGGGCGCGAGGCCCACGGGTTTGCTGCTCACACCGGCGAAGGAGACGGACCAGTGCGCCGTGTCGGACAGGGCAGCCGTCATCTCGGGTGTGACGCCGAGTTCGAGGGTGACGGCTTCGTTGGCGGCCAGTGTGCGGCGCGGCAGTTCGAGCAACGTCGTGCGCGCGCCGTTGCTTTGCTGTTCGAGCGTGACGATGCCCTCGATTGGCTCGGCTGTGCGGTTCGCGATGCGTGCCTCCGCGTGGAACTTGCCGTTCTCATCCACGTAGGGACGGAACACGACGTCGAGCCGTGACGTGATTTCAAACGTGGCCGTGCGTTCGAGTTCCACGGTGCGGCGGTCGGTGGGCGGACCATGCGTGACGGCAAGACGCGCTGTCAGATGTGGGCGATTGCCCGCCCACAGCACCGCCATCGTTGACGTCAGTGTGCGCGGAATCGAGACGGTCCCTGCCGTGGGATTCCACGCCATTCCCATCGGCGCGTCCACGGAGAGCACTTCGACTTCGGGGTTTTCCAGGAACGGATGCACTTCGATGGCGAGCGGCCTTTCCTCGCCCCACGAGACAATCGTGTGCGCGGGCGTGAGCGTCACGCCCGCCATTGGCAGGTACGCCATCGGATCGACGCCGTGGACGAACGCCGGGTACATGGTGGCGTCGATGACGAGCGTGCGCGGCGCCTCCGCTGCCTTGAACGTCAACGGCTCGCCCCCCTCGGTGGGCACGACGCGCACTTCGCCCGCGCCGCACGCCACGTCGATCGTCCGCGTCTGGAAGTCCTCGGTCTGCCACACGGCCAGCGTGTATTCCCCCGTCGCCGGATCGCGCAGCAGCACGCCCTCGATCTTCTCGCCGAGTCCTTCGCAGCGCCCCACGATGTCGTGGTGGTCCACTTCGGCGACCATCGTGCGGTACGCAAAGTACGCGGGCTTTTTCGTGCCCGACGCCGTGACGAGACCAAGCTGGCTGTCCCACACGTCGTCCTTGTCGTCGTACCAGTTCTGCAAATCGAAGTAGAAGAACTTCTCCACGCCGAGTGCGAGCGTGATCAGGTGATTGCGCACGACGTAGGCGGCCTGGCGTTCGGCACCGACGTTGATTTCCGAGACACCGGACTCGCTGATCCAGATCGGCTTCCTGTCCCCGTAGCGTGCCATCACAGCGCGGATTTCGGCAAGTTCACGCGGCACCTCGCGCTCCGGCGGATGACTGCGGTAATAGTGGTAGTCGAAGACGTCGAAGGAATCCTTGATGCCGGCCTGGTAGAGACGCTCGGTGAACTTGCGATCCCAGGTGCCGAGCGGCGCGAGCACCGGCGCGCACAGCTTGGCGTCGGGGTCTGCCGCCTTGAAGACCGGGTAGACGCGCTTCGTCAGTTCCGCGTACGCCTCGGGGTTGGGCTCCGGACTCCAGAACATCGGAATGTTCGGTTCGTTCCACATCGACCAGTAGGGCGCGCGCCCGCGATAGCGCGTCACCGTCTGGCGCACGTAGTCGACGAACTGATCCATCTCCTCGTCGTTGCGCGGGCCTGTGTGCCCGTCGAACCACGCCGCGCCGTAGCACAGGATCGGGTACCACTGCACGCCGTGCTTCTCGTAGGTGTCGAAGGCGAGGTCGGCGCGCGAGAAATCCCACTCGCCGTCGCGTGGTTCGACCAAATGCCACCACAAGTCGATGCGGTCCCAGTGCACGCCGAGGTCTTCGAGCCAGCCGAAGCGTTGCTCGACGAGGCCGTCGATCTGCTCGGGGATGTGGAAGAGCTTGGTGCCGTTGAGGGCGAAGCGCGACTGGGCGCGCTGCTCGGCGGGGGAGAGTTCCGCCGCCGGGCGGATCACGGGCACGGACTTGGTCTGGTAGTTGAGGGCGGCCTGGCTGCCTTTTCCGACGCAGGCGGTCTGGAGGAGTGCCAGAATGAGGAGGCAGGGGGCGAGAACGGTTGATCGGCGAAGCATGGAGTTGGGTTCCTCCCGAAGATGGCGATGGGGGTGTAAGCGCTTACGCCCGCGCCCGCGGGAGTGCAAGCGGCTTTGTCGCCGCCCGAAGCGCTCCGTCGATGCCTGTTGCGGCCGGGGTCCTCTGCCCGCACATTCCCTTCTTCGCCGTTGGCGGAAACGATCCGTACCGAGGAGCAGGAAGCTATGCGCAAATTCATGATCGCGGCAGCTGTTCTGATGGCTGGCTGCGCGGCAACATCGGAGGGCAATGTCATGAACGAGGCAGCCGAAGCCGCAAAGAGTCAGGCGGCTGCTGCGGCGATCGAAGCAGCCATGGTCAGCCCCGAGCACAACCGCATCCTGCGCGAGGCCCCGCAGGGCGGCAGCGTGACGCTCGAAGGCCTGGGCGATCTCGACGCCGTGCCCAAGATTCCCTTCCGCAAGGTCGTTCTGCCCGGCCCGCAGTACATGATCTCCGACGACCCGGAGTACATCCGCATCCCCGAGGCCGTCTCCATGCGCGAGGAGGTGCAACCCGGCACCGTCCGCCTGTACGTCTACAACGTCAACGGTGTGAAGGAACCCGCCAAGATTCCGCGCAAGATCACCGCCGTGATCGAGAACCTCGGCGACCAGCCGATGAACATCCGCATGTTGCGCCGCGCGCACCCCGAGCCCAGCGGCAACTACTTCCACATCGGCAAGACCGGGCTCCTGGAATTCTTTACGTCCGAACCCGAGACGGGCACCCGCACTGTGCCCGTCGGCGGTGCGATCGCCATCGACCCGGAAATGGAAGCGCGCACTGTGCTGTACAACGATCTCGTGCACGGGCTCTATGAGTTCCTGATCGACCAGCCCGGCCGCGTCAGCGTGCTGCAAACGGCGCCCGAGGAATCCGGTCCCGCCGCCGCCAAGCGCATCAGAGAAGTGCTCCCCACCAAGAGCCATAGCGGTGCCGGACGCGGCCTCTTTGGCGTCAGCAACTATCTGGTGCTCGGCGAGGAGGACTTCGTGCTCGACACCGCCGACGGCCCCCAGCGTCTCGTCATCGCCGACGGCAAGGACGACCCGTGGGTCACGGGCACCGAACACACAATCGACGAACCCGCCGTGCTCAAGGGCAACTACGGCGTGATGTACGACATCGAGATCGAACGCGCCAGCAGCGACGGACGCGGCCTGGCCCTCGTTACGTGGAACGCGCGTTTCGGCAGCGAGTGGTGCGGCGGCATGGCGAACACGATGATGGTGAGCGAGGGAATGTACCCCGCCGGAGCCGTTTCGATTCCGAGCGACAAACTCGTCAACAAGTCGGCGCCCGAGTACGTCGTCGTGCAGGTCTTCCCGCCGGTGCCCGAAGGCACCACCGAGACGATCCGCCTGCGCTACTCGCCCCCGGGCGCGTCGTGCCTTCCCACGCCGCTGGCCTTCATCCCGGTGGACTTCGACAAGTAACTGCCGCCCGCGCGGCACGAACAACGCACGAAATACAACGGGCCGCGACGAGGAGTCGCGGCCCGTTTGCGTGGCGGGGGGATGCTCTCATGCCGAGGTCATGCACTCAGTCAACGTGCGGAGGAAGACCTGAAAGCTTCGGGAGCGATTGCGTTCCGGAATCATGTGAGGGGCGACATTGCGCGCCAGTTCAATTTTCGCGAGACCGGCTTTGAAGTACCCGCGCTTCCGCAGTTCCTTCTCGATCGTTTCCCATGTGAAGGGGATGTTGTCGGGATCGCGAAATTTCGCCCCCGCCTCAAGGTTTCGGGGGATTCTCGGATAGGCTTTGCGAAGCGCATCGGGGTCCCCAAAGAACCAGTTTTCGAGTTCTTCAACGACGATTCTATTGGCAACATACCATGTGCCGTGGTTGCGGCAGGATGAAGTGGGGAGTCCCGCTTCACGGGCCGCCGCTTCCAGCTTTTGCTTCAACTCTCTACAATCGTCGCGGTCACGGTCGACCAAGACGAGGATGCGCCAACTTGCGGGAAGCCAACTCGCATAAGCTCTCAGGCGGCCGGGCAGGCGTTCGAGAAGCTGGAGCTTGTCGCCCATGTTGTAGATGGCATAGCTGACCGATTCGCCAAGGACCCGGGGCAGCAGGATTCCCAGTGCCGCTTCCATGGAAGGTTCCTCGACGAAGACTTCGAGGTGCTCGACCCTCATGGCCTGGACTTCCCCCTGCGGCGGGGAGCACCCGCGTTGACGAGCGGGTCTCCAAGGCCAAACCGCCCTTCCATCCAGAGATGCCCGAGCGAGGCGCCTTCGGCGAGGAACTCCGGGATACCATCTATCTCATCGGCACGGATGGCCTTCGTGTATCCTTGCTCGTCGCGGTAGAGAATGCGAACTTCTTCGGGGCGCAGGCTGTTGAGGAAGAAAGGGGAATGCGTGGTGACGAGGAGCTGGCTGCGCGCGGCGGCCCTGCGGCATTCCTCAGCCAGCTCGGGCAGAAGGCGTGGATGCAGAAAGTTTTCTGGTTCCTCAACGCCGATTAAGCGGGGCGGAGACGGATCATAGAGGACCAGGAGGTAAGCCAGCATTTTGAGCGTGCCGTCGGAGGCGAATTTCGCCAACACTGGCTGCGCAAAGGGGCCATCCTTGATCTGAAGCAAGAGCCTTCCGTCGGGCATGGGCTCTGCCAGCACTTCCTGCAATCGCGGTATTCTTTGTCTCAGGACGGAAAAAATCTGCTCAAGTCTGTCGGGGTGCTGCTCTTTGAGGAACTGAATGACGTTGGGAAGATTGTCGCCGGTGCGCGAAAGCCGTTCCTGGGGGCCGGACTCTGGGAGACTGCGGGCATCGGCCGTGGAGAGATAGGAAACATACCAGTCCGTGATGAAGTCGCGCAGGGCGGCGACGCGCGGATGTTCGGCGAACTGGCCCAAGGTATTGACGGCAATCAGGTCCGGTGAGTTGAGTTGTTTCTCAACTCTCTCGTCCTGTTCATCGGGCAACTCGCCACTCGCTGCCCGCCCGATGCCACGCTTGTAATCGAGAAAGCGGAAGGGCCTGCCGTACGAACCCCTCTTCCATTGCAGCCATTCCTCCACGACAACGGGGAATCCGTTTTCCTCGTTGATCGCGAGGTAATAGGTGATAAGGGGCTTCTTTGGCTCCTCGCGGTATTTGAGCTGGATTACCACGGGCCCGTCGCTTCCCCGCGTCTTCAGCTCCTTGGCGCGTCCACGCCGGTCCCAAGCTTTGCGCAGCCCGTACTGAAAGCATTCCGACAGGAAGGCGAACACGTCGAAGACGGTGGACTTGCCGCTGCCGTTCGGGCCGAGCAACGCCGTAAGAGGTGTCAGATTCTGAAACTCCACCGAGCGCAAGGCGCGGAAGTTTTCGACCTTGAGGTATACGATGCGCGGCGGGGGGGCGTCCGGGGCCTGCATGAACTTCTGCATGCGCATTCCCTTTCCTCTTACAATCGGCGCGTCGTGGCGTTTGGATGCCCCTACGGCTTTCCGCCCTTGCTGTTGCCTCGCCCGCCTTTGGGCGTCAAGGACGCCCTTCCTACTCCATGGTCTCCAGCCATTGCAGGCGAGGCTGGCCCTTGGCCAGGACGTCGTCGACGCGGCGTTTGAACGTGCCGTCGTCGATGTACTTCTGGAGGTTGGCGCCGGGGCATGAGGTCTGGGCGAGGTCGCCGTGGCCGTAGATTTCGTCTGTGCTGATGCCGTACTCCGCAGCGGCCCAAGCCATCAGGTTGACGATGGTGTCGAGCTGAGCCTCGTTGGGTTCGGCCGTCATGTAGTTGCCATAGCAGTTGATGAGAAAGTGCCCGCGGGGGTTGTAGCGCGTGTTGGTGTCGCCGACATAGTGGTAGTCGCGGGCTTCGTAGACGCTGCCGTCGAGGGCGATGATGAAGTGGTAGGGGATGTCCCACCAGTTGCGGTCGGATTCGCCCCACTTCTGCATGTTGATGAGCTTCTGGGCGAGGTCGTCGCCGGGATTGAGGGGCGTGGCGCTGTGGTGGAGCGTCAGTTTGTCGAGCGTGTGTTTCACGCGCAGGCGGTGCTCGGGGCCGTTGGCGGTGGTGGAGCGGGCGACCTCGGCGGGGAGCGAGTCCACGGTGGCGGCCTCGATGACGGTCGAGCCGAAGCCGAGGTCGCCCTTCTTGGCGTAGACGGCGACGATGGCGACGTGGTGGCCCTGCCAGTTGAAGGCGTCGCCCTCGTCAACGGTGCGGGTGTCGGTGGAGCCGTTCTTGTCGAGGCGAAGAGTGACCTGGTCCTTGTCCATCACGCCGTCGCCACGTTGCTCGGCGGGGATGGTGGTCTGCAGGGTGATCGTCAGGCCGCCGGTCTCCATGGTATCGCCGGGGGCGAGGTTCATGCGGATGCCGTCGCCGTCGACGCCCTTGGGGGGATCGGGCTCCAGGCCGCGTGCTTGTAGATGCGTACGACGGGAGCGGTGGACTTTGACGGTGCGGGCTTCTTCGTGACGAACGTGCAGGCAATCAGTGCAACCGCTGACGCGGCGAGCATGGCGCTCTTGATCGCAATCGTGGTGCTTCCCATTTTCGTCTCCTTTTCGCGTGGGCGGTTTTGGCCAGGCAGGGGGGGCTTCAGAGAGTGAAGCCCTTCTTGCGGGCGAGCGTCTTCATTCCTTCGCGCACGAGTTTGCGGTAGTCCGCGCCCTGCTCGATGATCTCGCGGCGGTGGGATTTGAGCATCGCCTCGGCCTCTTTTTCGAGTTCCTGCTCGATGCGCAAATTTTCGACAATTTGGCTGCGGATGACGGCGACGGTGAGGTCGGCGTTCAAAATTGGCACCCGGGGATTCTCCTTCAGCGTACGGTAAATCTGGAAGGTGAGGTAGTCGAGATGCTTGCGCGATACGTTCATGTAACTCCGGTCTCCTTGCAGGGCGCGATCTGTAAAGGGCTGATGTTGCTTGGTTTATCTCATGTGGTTTGGCGCTTGTCCCGGTCTCCTGTCCGTTCGTTCCGAGAATTGGCGAGAAGGGGCTCAGGAGGAGGCTGCCACAAAATTACAAGGCTGCAAAATGGGGTTGAAATCTGGCATGATCTGTCCCATGAATTCTCGAAGGTGAGTTTTTAATCGTGTTATCGGTGGGGAATCGCTGGCAATACGATTCGCTGGCAGGGTGCCGGTTCGGGGGGCGCCGAGACGGCTTTTTTTTCTCGCCGATGCATCAGATGGATCAAAAGAGCCACAGAGCCATGGGGACGGTATGATGGTAAATCATGACGAAGTTTTCACACGGAGGTTCGGGGGCGGCAAGCGTACCTACTACCTCGACATCAAACGCGACACCAAAGGCGAACGCTATATCGTCATCAGCGAGAGCACGCGCAAAGAGGGCGATCGGAAGCTGCGTAACCGCGTAATGGTGTGGAAGGAGGACTTCGAGGAGTTGTTCCGCTGTCTGGCGGACCTTGAAGAGTACGCCCGCCGGACGGGCGCCGTGGCCGCCGAGGAGGAAGTGTGCGCCAGCGAGCAGAATGGCGGCGAAGAGGCCATCACCGCGTCGTGAACGGGAGATTCAGGAACGCCTCGTGGCCCCCGTATCAGGTGGAGAAACAAGGAGCGATAGGGGCGGCGCTTTTCCCCTTCCTCATCCCCGGGAAAGCAGTTGACCACACTGGTAGCCGTCGCCCATTTCCCCGTACAATAAACACTTGATAGTGTTTGATATTTTGCCGTGAACGCTTCTCGTAACAAGTGGAGCATCTGGCACAGGAGAAACATCCATGATTGCAGGTGTGAAGAGATTGCCGCGCACGCTGTTGGCGGTGGGGGCCGCACTGGCATTCAACGCCATTGCCGCCGTGCCGACTGTCGCGGAGGATGTCGGCTTTCCGGCCGTCGCCGACGTGGTGCTCCAGCAGGGCGAGCGCACCCTGTACCTCGAACTGGTGGACGATCAGGCGATCGTGAAATACGCCCCCGGTCTGCCGGGCTCGCCCAGTGTCCTCGAGAAGGCCGCTGCGGTGGCCTCCAGCGCCTCGGGCGCCAAGCTGCTGCAGGTGGACGCCGACTCGGCCGTCGCGAAGGACGCGAAGGCCGCGGGCCTCAGCGTCGCCGACTACCTTGTCGGCCAGGAAGACATCGCGTTCTCCGGCCCCGTCTTCAAGCTGGGCGACCGCGTTCTCGGCACCAGCGACCAGGTTGTCGTGACGTTTGCCGAGGGCGCCGACGCCGAAGGCATTCTGGCCAAGAACGGCCTGACCGCCGTGCGCGAGAGCTTCAACAATTTCTGGGTCGCAAAGCTGGACACGAACGACGGCTACAAGACGCTGGAAGTGGTGAAGGCCCTGAACGCGACGACGGGCGTTGTCGCCGCCGACGTGGACTGGTTCGCGCAATATACCACGGACAACGTGACACCTGACTTTGGCGGCACGTCCTCGGCGGCCCCGGTGGTGTCGGGCATCTGCGCGCTGGTTCTCTCGATCAATCCGAACCTCACGCAGACGGAGCTCTACCAGCTGATCCGCGACTCGGCTTCCCCCCTTCCGGTGGACGATCCCCAGGCCACCAACTTCGGCGCGGGTATCGTGAACGCCGAGCAGGCCGTGCGCCTGGCCGTGCTGGGCACGAACGGCGTGGTGATCGAGCCGACAGATGCGGACTTCGCGGCGACGGAAATCAACGACCCGCTGCTTCCCTACCAGTGGCACCTGAATGCGGATTGGCTTCCGGATGCCGTGGAGGATGCGGACATCGACTTACGTGAAGCGTGGGCCGTGATGAACGCCAACGGTTTCTGGCCGCCAGACGAGGTTTCCGTCGCCATCATCGACGATGGCGTTGCATCGGACATGGCAGAGATCAATCTCGTGGGTGGCTATGACGCCGCCACGAATCGCAATCAGAGCGGCAACCCAATCGAATGCCAGCCCCGCAGCGCGGGTTCGCATGGCACCTCGGTTGCCGGTGTTGCCTTTGGCCGCGCGAACAACGGTGAGGCCGGTACGGGCGTTGCCCCGGGCATGCCGATCACCGGCGTGCGCGCGATCGGGGCGCCCGACTTGATCAACGTTTCGGCCATTGAGGATGCGATTGCATTCGTGCTGAGCTCCGGTGCCCGCGTGATCAACAACTCTTGGGGCATTCCATTCTCCAATGATATCTGTGATCCAAGCGACGATGTGCAGGTCGTCCCGCTTACCCAGGCAGAAGAGCAGGCACTGATCGCTGCGCAGAACCAGAACGTGGCCGTGGTCTTCTCGGCAGGCAACTCCCGCGCCAATATTGATGAGTATGAATTGAAAGCTGACCCGCGTGTTCTTGCTGTTGCCGCATCGAACAACCGAGCCATGTCCTCCGTTTACAGTAACTACGGTGAGAACGTAGACGTTGCCGCTCCTTCGAATGACTTCGAAATCGATTGCGACAACCCGATCTGGACCGGTGGCACTCTTGGGATTGTGACGAGCGACATGTCCTTCATGGCCCTCGGCGGTAACGACCCGCGCTTCGATCCCATCGATCCTATCGCCTACGGTGGTGTGAATACGATGGGCATTCTCGACTGGAACAGCTTCCTGACAAATCACTACTATCTCCTCGAAAGCCGCACAATCACCAATGAGGGCGGCACGATCACCAAGGAAGAGATTTGGTCCTACACGAACGGCCTCGGCATTGTCTTTCCCACGGAAGCAGGCCAGGTCGAGCTGCTGCCGAACAACGTCGTGGTTGACGAATTCGGCAACATCACGGGTGACATGACGGTTCGCGTCCGTTCGGCGACGGCCGGAATCATCACGCAGAACTTCAACGTGCCGATTTTCATTGGGCGCACCCGCTCGCTGCGCGTTGGCACCATCGACCGCATGGAAATCCACAACACCAGTGTCATCATTTTGGGACGTGGCCAGGCTCCGAGCGGGCAACGTATCAATTTCACGATCCAGGGTTCCGAAAACTTCCAGGTGCGCGACGGTGAGTACACGGACCGCGATCTTGTTACCTCGCTTGGCACCGGCGAAGATATTCCCGCGTTCCGCGTTCGTGCAGCAGTCGCGATTCAGGGTGCCG
The DNA here is from genome assembly GCA_030156535.1 of Candidatus Sumerlaeota bacterium. Classification (GTDB taxonomy): domain Bacteria; phylum Sumerlaeota; class Sumerlaeia; order SLMS01; family JAHLLQ01; genus JAHCAW01. Next base: position 26,565 of record JASGMJ010000026.1, on the reverse strand, counting down.
GAACGCACCGCACAGAAGGTATCTTTGTGCGAACAATCCCCGATGTTGGCAGCCCCGTTTTCGGTAATGCCACGATGTACATGGTCGACGGCGTGCCGTTGCGGCCGAACCTGCCGGGCTTTGTGCGCGGCGGCGCCTCCGTCGATTACACCATCGGGCAGGAACTCTCAGGCACTGGCGACCGCCCCACCGACAGATCAATGGCCATCGTGCGCTTCTCGCGCCCGGGCAACTTCGGCACCGCGATGGCCATGTTGAGCAACGGCCGTTGGCGCGGCATGTCGAACGGCTACCACACTGCTGACGTCGATCAGGCGTCCGTCGACTTGGCCAACCTGACCTTCTTCCCCAGCCGCATCATGTTCTTCACGCCGTCGAGCCTGGCAGTCGTGACGAGCACCGACCGGCCGCAGGTTGTTCTCGGCAAGTAACCGCGCGCCTCACAACGCAGCAACCTCACCTCGCGGGCCCGGCAACGGGCCCGCGTTCGTTTGCTGAAGCCCGCTCCCGCCATACTCAGGAGCGGCGTCATCGTGTTTCTGGAAGGTGCTCTTTGGGATCAATCGTTCAGCCATTCGTTGGCGGACAACGGCTGGCTGGCTTCGTGCTGAACCCCTCTTTCATCGCGGCGGGGGGAGGCGCCCGCCTCTCATTATTCCACCTTGTCGGAAATTTCGACCGAGGGGATGTCGTAACGTAGTCCCGGAATAATGTACAATTCGTCGATGTAGATTTCGCCGCTTGGTTCCGGTCCGTGCGTCTCCCAGTACTCCTGGTCCGGCGTCACGGCGATGTGGATCTGGTACACCTTGCCGAGCACCTTGTCCGCGCCGCCCCAGAGATAGCCGATCTTGTCCGACGTGATCGCGTATTGATGCCCCTGGAAATCGACGGGCACGACGAAGATCGCTCCGAAGTTCGTGCCGTCCTGATCGAGCAACTTGATGTTCATCTCGTTGTGCGCGCCCTTGCCCGCGAGCTGGAACACAATCGTGTACTCCGGCGGCAGGATGAACTGCTCGCGCGGCCCCAACTCGCGGTACACCTGGACCCAGCTCCACCCCTTCGGCTCGATGTCGTAGAGCACCCGGAACGCATTACCCCGCACGCCGTTGGCAAGCGCCAGGCGCACCGAGCACCCGGCGGCCGAGCCCTCGTTCCCCCAGCCGAACAGCGAGTCGAAACTCTCGTGGAAGATGACGTTCGGCACGTCGGTGCTCGGCGGCACGGGGGCCTGCGGCGCGTAGACGTTCAACTGCTGGAGCGCGCCGATCAGACGGCCGGGCGGATAGTACGTCACCAGGCGCATGAACTCGCGCCCCGTCGGGTCGAGAATCAGCACCGTCGGCGCGCGGTAGACGCCGAAACGCCCCGTCACAATCCGATCTGTTTCCGCATCCACGGGCACACAAACGAAATCGTTTGCCAGAAGTTGGATCACCGCCGGATTCGTCAGCGTCTGCTCCTGAAACTGCTTACACCCTTCGGCGTGCCGCGTGTAAACGTAGACAAAGAGCGGTTTTTGGGTCTGGCGGGCGTACTCCACTGCTTTTGGCAGATCGGGAACCCACGGGATTTTCTGCTGAGCCCTGGCCGCCAGAGGCGCCAATATGAGCATAATCAGCAAGAAATGAAAGCTTTTCGCCGTATTCAGGCGAGCGCGGATCATCGCCGGATCTCCTCGAACCGATTATCGTGAGCCGAGGTATGGGCAGCGGAGAAGGGAAGAGTCAAGGTAAACGCTTGCAGTGAGCGCGTTTCCCCGGTGCTTCTCTCAAAGTTGAGAGTGTTCGGAGGAAGTTTTCCTCACTCCCGTCCTTCGCGGCGGCGGGTTTTCTGGATTTCCCGGAAGGCCTTGCGCTGTTCCTCGATCTGGTTTTTGCGGCGGCTGGTGTTGTGTTCGGATTCCTCGTGCAGCTTGAGGTAGCTCGCGAAGCGTTCTTCGTCGAGTTCCTCGTTCTCGATTGCGTCGGCGATGGCGCAGCCGGGCTCGGACGTGTGCGTGCAGTCGCGAAAGCGGCACTGCGCGGCCAGTTCCTCGATGTCGGCGAAGGCCTCGCCGAGCCCCTCGTCCATGTCGAGCAGTTGCAGCTCGCGAATGCCCGGCGAGTCGATGACGACGGCGCCCTGGGGCGTCAGCACCATCTCGCGCACCGTTGTGGTGTGGCGTCCCTTGCCGTCGCTCGCGCGCACGGCGCCCGTGCGAAAGCGCTCCTCGCCGAGGATTGCGTTGATGAGCGTGGATTTCCCCGCGCCTGAGGAGCCGACGAAGACGAGCGTTTCGCCCTCGGCCAGCAGCGGCGCGAGCGCCGCGCGCGCGGAGTCCTCGTCGAGCGCCGAGACCGTCACCGTCTCCGCGTCGCCCACGATCGCCCCCACTTCATCCAGCGAGGCCTCCAGCCACTCCTCGTCCAGCAGGTCCGCCTTGTTCAGCACGATAAACGGGCGCGCGCCGCTCTCGTGTACGAGCACCATGTAGCGTTCCAGCCGCCGCAGGTTGAAGTCCTCGGTCAGCCCCATCACAACGACGACGGTCGTGACGTTGGCGGCGATGACCTGGGGCACGGCGCGCTTGCCCTGGACTTTGCGGCGCAGTTGCGTGCGGCGCTCCAGTACGGCCTGGATGCGCCACATTTCCTCGTGCGGCTTTTTCGCGATGGCGACCCAGTCGCCGACGACGGGGAGTTCCGCGCGCGTCCCGGCCTTGTAGCGCAGGTAGCCCTTGATGCGGGCGAAGACCTCGCCGTGCGGCGTGCGGAGCGTGTACATGCCCTTGTGGCGGATGACGACGCGTCCGGGCAGGGCGTCTTTGCCGAAATCAAGCTGTGCGAACTCGCGGGCGCGCGCGTCGTCCCATCCGAAGGCTTTCAGGGAATCATGGCGGGAGGCGTCGTTTTCGTTCATTCGCGGGGGGTCTGTGTGCTTGTTGCCGCTTCCAGTTGGCGTTGCTGCAATTCGGCCTGGTGGGCGGAGATGACGGCGATGGCGGCGAGGCACTGGCGGAATTCGTCGGCCGTTTCGCGGGGCACGGCGGGAAGAAACTCGATCCTGCCGCTCGCGCCGTTGATTTCCCATTCGCCCCAGTGCGCGTCGAGAATCTCGTGCAGGCGCTCGGTCTTCTGCAAGAGGAGGATGTCCTGGCGGCGGATTTCCAGCAATGCCTGCTTGTGCTCGCTGAACCCCTCGTCGAATCCCTCCATGAAGGCGGCGATCTCGCCGTCCTGCATTCCGCGCTGCTTCAGCAGCGAATGGACGCGCTCGCCCGTCGTTTCGATCTCCTCCATGTAGGTCTCGATGGCGGTCTGCGCTTCGCCGCGCAACTGTTCGCGATAGAGCAGGTCCTCGCGCGTGCGGATGCCGGAGAAATCCAGGCCGCCCTCGTCGGACCACGCGCCGATCACGGCAAGCACGTTTGCCTGCGACTCGCGCACTTCGCGGTTGAGCAGCGCGTTGATGTCCTCGCGCGTGGGGACGGGGCCTTCCTCGATGGTGGCGGACGCGGATGCGGATTCGGGCCTTGTCTCCAGCGAGGCCATCGCGGCGTAGACCTGGCTCGCCACCGCGGCCACGAGCACCACGGCGAAGGCGATGTACCCCGCGCCGCGCGAGCGCTCCGTCGCCCGGTACGCCAGCCAACCCACCATCGTGGGAAACAGCAGCACGCCTGCTCCCGCGCCCACGACGAGCAACGCCTGCGCCACGATGTTCTCGCCCAGCACGCCCGACGCCGCCAGCGCGCCGAATCGCGCGGCCACCACCATCAGCGTGCTCACGATCAGTGCCACGATCAGCGGCAACGGCAGGCGATAGCCGTCGTCCTGCGCGCCCGTGGCTTTTTCGTTTTCCATCATATCCTCTCTCTCAGGAGCCTGGTTCGTTGCGTGCAGCCTCGCGCTGGCGTTCTTCCTCCGCCAGGACTCGCAGCAGCACGGCCAGCTTCTGGCGGCGGGCGCTCTCCGGGTTCGACTCGGTGCTCCCCGCGAACGCCCTCAGGAAATCCTTCCGCGCCGCGTTGTACGCAAGCAGCACGGCGTCCGGCGTTTCGTCGGGAAAGACGACCTCGCCGAGTTCCGCGTTGTACGTCCACACGCCCCACTGGTTGGCGAGCACCTTGGTGACGGCGGCGCATTCGTCGAGGGCGGCGCCCACGGGGTCGAAGGCGTGCGGCGTGGCGGGTACGTGCGTTGCGATTGGCCCGCGCACCAGCGCCAACGCGGGGTGCTCCTCGGCGATGGCGAGATTCGCTTCGCGCAGCCGCGCGCCGAAAGGCATGTCGGGATCGGCTGCGGTCTCCACGAGGCGCTGCCAGTCCGCCGCCGCGCTCTCCAGCAGCGCGATGTTGGCGCGCAGGTCGGCTTCATTCGGCACCGAGGCCGGATCGAAGGCCCCCGCGTCGTTCAGCTCGCCCAGCGTTTCGTTGAATGCGATAACCTGCGTGGCCAGATCGTCGAGGACGCCCGCCGCGGCCAGCAGTCCGCCGCGCGTGTTCTCCGGCCCGGCGGCGGCCTGGCCCGCGACGAGTTCCGACGCCGTGCGCAGCCGCGTGGCTGTCTCGCCCGCGCCCACGCTCCCCAGCGGCGCCAGCAGTTCCTCCACCTGCCCCGAGAGCAGCAGCGCGGCCACCGCCGGATCGTCCGCCCGCGTGATCGTTCCATCGGGCAACCGCACGGGGCGGCTGGCGTTCCCGATCACCCCGCCCGAAGCCCACAGCGACAACCCCAGCGCCACGACGGCCGCGGCGGCGTTCCCCGCCACCAGCCCACCGCCCGCCAGCAAACCCACTCCGTACCCCACGCCCAGCGCCACCGCCACGATTCCGGCTCCCTGCATCAACGCCATGATGCCCGATGCCCCGCCGAATCCCAGCGCGAGGATGACGTGCGTGCCCCCCAGCGCGAGAACGAAGGAGAGAACGCTCCAGTGGAGCGCGGCGCGACGCGGCGCCTTCTGCGGGACTGCCGGGGGCATGGCGGGCTTTCCCTTCGGTGGTGTGGGCCGACGGTCAGTGTGGGCGGGGGCCCGGATGCGTCAGTCGAAATCGACGACTTCGGCGAAGACAACCGTCGTGTCGTCGCGGCCGACGCTGCGCGGGGCCAGCGCGTCGATGTCCTGGCCCAGAGTCGCGGCGAGCTGGCTCGGCAACTGATTGCCGCGCTGGGCCACGAGCTCGGCCAGGCGCACTTCCGAGTATGGCTCCTCGCCCCCCGCGCCTTCCTTCAGCAATCCGTCGGTGTACAGCACCACCTTGTCGCCAGCCGCCAGTGTCACCACCTTCTCTTCCCACGACGCCTCGGGGAAGGCGCCGGCGGGGACGCCGCCGACGGAGATGCGCTCCACGGCGCCCGTCTTCGCCCGGTAGACCATCGGCGGCGGGCAGCCCGCGTTGCACACGGTGAACTGAGAGCGGTCGGGGTCGAACCGCCCGTACAGGCACGTTGCCAGTTCGTACTCCGGCAGCATCCGCGTCAGCTCGGCGTTGAGCCGCGCCATCACCAGCCCCGCGTTCGTTACTCCCGCGCACTGGGCGTGCAGGAACGCCTTCATCCGGAACGTGTAGAGCGACGGCACGACCCCCGTGCCCGCGAAGTCGATCAGCAGCACGCCGAGGCTGCCGTCGGCCAGGGGGACGAGGTCCCAGAAATCGCCCCCGAGCATTTCGCACGGGCGCCAGAGGGCCCCGACGCTGAGGCCGTAGGACGCGGGGAGGTCGCGGAGCATCGCGGCCTGGGGGAGCAGCGACTCCTGCACGGCGCGCGCCGCGGCCAGCTCGCGCAGCAGGCGCTCGCCCGTGCGCTTCGCCTCGTCGCTCAGCTCCTTCAGGCGCAGATGCGTCTCCACCCGCGCCAGCAGCACTTCCATGTCGATCGGCTTGGTCACGTAATCGTTTGCGCCGGCCTGCAACCCCTGCACGATGTCGCGGCTCATGGCCTTGGCCGTCACCATAATGACAGGCACGTCGCGGGTCTTGGGGTCCTCGCGCAGCTTCCGGCACACCTCGAAGCCGTCGATCCCGGGCATCATGACGTCGAGCAGCACCAGCATCGGCATCGGCGCCTTCTTCATCCGCACGATGGCCTCGTAGCCGTCCGGTGCCTCTTCGCACTCGAATCCCAGGTCGATCAGATTTTCGACCAGAATCTCGCGGTTGTACTCGTTGTCGTCGACAACGAGGATAAGCCTCTTGCTGCCAGCCATGAGCGTTCCCACAGTGGGGGAGTGTGGAAACCGGGACAGCGTGGCTTCCCGGCAACTGCGTCCAACGGACGCCTACCTACAACGGAGTCCCCACGCGGGCAAGAGCGTATGCCAACAGAAACAGCCCTCCAGCGATACGTGCTCAACGGCGGCATCATGATGGTGTTCCTCGTGCCGCTGGCCCTGCTCGCCATCGCCTTCATCGTCCAGGGGTTCATCAACCTGCGCCGCGCGCGCCTCGCCCCCGCCAACTTCCTCCGCCGCCTGCCCGCCCTGCTCGATCAGTGCCGCACCCAGCAGGACATTGAAACCATGCTCGAGCGCGAGGGCCACTCCCTCGCCCTCGTCCTGCGCCGCGTCCTGCGCCACCTGGAATTCAAGGCCGACGCCGACCCCGCCGATATCCTCGCCGAATCCATCGAGGAGGAGTGCAACGCCCTGCAGCAGCGCAACAGCCAGCTCGCCCTCGTCTACAACGTCGCCCCGCTCATGGGCCTGCTCGGCACGGTCTTCGGCATGCTGAACACCTTCCGCGAGTTCGCCTCCTCGGCCGATCCCTCCGTCCGCCAGCTCTCCGTCGGCATCAACGTCGCCCTGCTCACCACCGCGTGGGGCCTCGCCATCGCCATCCCCGCCTTCATCTTCCTCTACCTCTTCACCCGCCGCATCAGCAACTACGAGCAGGTGCGCTTCCCCGCCGAAGGAGGCGAAGCCCTCGAACTGCTCCTGCGCGCCATCCGGTTCGAGAGCCGCGCGTCCGTCTCCGCCAAGCACCGCGTCGCCCCCGCCTCCGAGCCGCCCCCAGCCGCCGCCACCACCGAAACGCCCCCCGATCCGGACTCCGGCGCAGGATTCACCTGACATGGCACGCCGCCGCGCCATCTCCAAGCGCATGACCGGGCTGGGCACGTCGCTCAATCTGACGCCGCTGCTCGATATTATCTTCAACCTGATCTTCTTCTTCCTGCTCGCCACGTCGATCCGCGAGAAGCCGCAGTACCTGGAAGTGACGCTCCCCTCCGCGGCCACGGGGGAGACGCGCACGGTGGACAAGACGGTGCCCGTGATTACGCTGGCGGCCGACGGCCGGACACTGCTCGACGGCACGGCCGTCGACGACATCGACCTGCGCAATCGCCTGATCCGGCTCGTTCAGGAGGACAAGGTCGCCGAGGCCGTCGTCGAATCCGACGCGGGCATCGCGGTGCAGCGCTTCTTCACCGCCGCGGACATCTGCCGCCAGGCCGGCATCCCCACCGTCACCCCCCGCGTGGAACCACGGAGGGACGAGTAGAGGGCGGGGGAGCAGATGGCGCCTCAGGTGGCAAAGAAATTACGAAAACTCTTGCGTCTATGCCTGTTTTGAGGGACAGGTTGCGCCGTTATGTCAAAATTTGTCCCAGGACTCCCCATGAAAGCCAGATTCACAAGCCTTCGCCAGAGAGCAGGTCTCACTATCGAACAGGCGGCCGACCTTACAGGGTACACTCCCAGAACCGTCTATCGTTGGGAAAACGGAGAAACCGTTCCCCGAAAGGCAGTGATAGAGACGCTTACCCGACTTTGCGAGGACCAAGCAGCCTATGGCGTCGTCATGCAAAGCGGAGTGAGCTTCATTGATCTTTTTGCAGGGATTGGAGGAATGAGGCTGGGATTCGAGTCTGCCGGTGGAAAGTGTGTCTTCACTTCAGAATACAACCCTTTCTCTGTGAAGACCTACCGATGCAACTTTCCACAAGAGCACATGTTCGCAGGAGACCTTACTGAGGTCCATGAGACAAGCATTCCCGCGCACGACATTCTGGTAGCGGGCTTTCCCTGCCAGCCTTTTTCCATTGCCGGGGTATCAAAGAAAAACGCCTTGGGTAGACCACACGGCTTCGCATGTGAGGCTCAGGGAACTCTCTTCTTCGACGTAGCGCGGATTCTGAAACACCATCGTCCTCCGGCATTCCTCTTGGAAAACGTAAAGAATTTGATCGGACATGATCGGGGTCGAACTTTTGAGGTGATTCGTAGAACGCTCGAAGAAGAATTGGGTTATCATATACAGTGGCGTGTCGTGGACGCTAAGCCGTTTGTTCCCCAACACAGGGAACGGATTTTTATTGTGGGGTTTAGAGAGCAGACCGGTTTCGACTTTAGAGATTTGTCGTTCCCTCCAGAGCATAAATGGCCAAAACTGAGTGCGATATTTCATCCGGAAGACGGCAGTGAAGAGGAGGAGTTTCCCTACACGACTGGTCGGATGGCAAAAGTAGCTGATCGCTACACGTTAACGGAAAACCTATGGAACTACCTACAGGCTTACGCTGAGAAACATCGTAGGAAGGGAAATGGCTTTGGGTTTGGACTTGTTGGCCCCGGCGACACGGCGAGGACTTTGTCGGCAAGATATCACAAAGACGGTTCCGAAATCCTGATTCGCCAGGGGGGGGGTAAGCGCCCGAGAAGGTTGACTCCACGTGAATGTGCTCGCTTAATGGGGTTCGATTCTCTTGGGAGACCAAACTTCAAGATACCAGTATCTGACACGCAGGCATATAGACAGTTTGGAAACGCTGTTGTTGTTCCCGTCGTATCTGCTATTGCCAAATTAATGATGCCTCATGTCATTTCCCTCAAAGAAGGAAAGCCTACTGAGCCAAGAGAACGAGACCTATTTACCACGTCCGAAGCTGAAGCTTCCTATGGCTGACTTTTTTTCTCCAACAACAAGAAGCGAGATGATGTCTCGAGTGCACAGCAAGGACACGGCGATAGAGATGTCCGTTAGAAAGGCACTCCATGCTCGCGGATTTCGGTATAGACTTCACGGGAAAGGAATGCCTGGGAAGCCTGACTTGGTTTTGCCGAAGTATAGCGCCGTCATATTTGTGCACGGATGTTTCTGGCATGGCCATGATTGCCATTTGTTTCGTATGCCAAAATCTAGACGCGATTTTTGGAAAAAAAAGATAGAATCAAATCGTATGCGAGACTCTATACAACTTGAAACTCTTCAATCAATGGGATGGCGAACACTCGTCGTTTGGGAATGTGCCATACGAAATCAAGCAGACGGAGAATTCGCCAAATTGATTGACTCGGTCGCGGATTGGATTCTTTCCGATAAAGTGCATAAGAATTTGAGGGGGTATCATGGAGGACTAAGTTGTGAGCCTAAATCTTGAACAGCTTTGCCAAGTGATGTGCAAATCCGGCGCTGATCGACTTTACATGAAGCGATTGGCGCCTAACGATAACTCAAAAAATCAAGTCTATCTTGGACCGGGATTTGAAGCTCTGAATGTTATTCCCAATAAGGGCGTGCGAGATGTTACGACAAAAGGAAGTCCTATTCTTAGAGCTTCAATAGATCTTTCTTGGATCGATGAAGAAGGGAAGGAGTATCCGGCGCCCGGCGCTCAGTTGATTCTCTACCCGCAGTATCCAGAAGTGAGAATGTCAGGTTTCCTGAGAGGTTGTTCAAAGCCTCCGTCAAGTATCATGACAAGTCGTAATATCGGTAGAGTGATACTATTCGGCATATCGTCTGTCGGCAAAGTCTTGGCTTGGGCTGGAGAAGCAGGACATCCTGTGACGAAAGAGCTCTTGGGGCTCTCGGGTTTGCGTCAAGTGGGAGTCTTTGAGGAAGTGCCCCTTCGGGCCATCGATTCACAATCGATCTTGATAGAGGAACTTACCAGAATCCATAACAAGGGATGGATTCGCTCCAAGCGCCTTAGGCCGGATGGAACCCTGGCGGCGTGCAAGGCGCCGAATTGTGGTGGATATACGCTCGAAGCGGAACTAGGCATATCACCAAATGGATACTCGGAACCGGATTTCCTCGGATGGGAAGTCAAGCAACACGGAGTCTCTAATTTTGCAAGTCCCTATTCCGGATCTCCCATTACTCTAATGACTCCTGAACCCACTGGCGGGGTTTATCAAGAGGAAGGCGCTGAGGCTTTCGTGCGAAGATTTGGTTATTCCGACATGCGTGGGCGCCCAGACAGGATGAATTTCGGTGGGACTTTTCGCGCAGGGAAGCGAGCGCCACTGACGGGATTGACCTTGGTGCTGGACGGTTACAACTCCGATACCCAGAAGATCGACGATCCTTCCAGAGGTATCACTCTGATCGCCGACAACGATGAAGTTGCAGCGGTGTGGCACTACTCTGGATTGATTTCCCACTGGCAAAGGAAACATGAGCGCGCGGTGTACGTACCCTCAGAAACCCGGACAACTCCGGAACGGGAATATCGCTACGGCTCGCCTGTTCTGCTTTGCGTAGGCACGGACTTCCTGCGATTCCTCAAGGCTATGGCGTCAGGGATCGTCTTCTACGACCCGGGAATAAAGCTGGAGAATGCAACGAGCCAAAGGCCGAAACTAAAGCGGCGAAATCAATTCCGAATAAAGCGAAAGCAACTGCCTGTGCTTTATGCCTTGTCGACAGACATGGCACTCACATAACTGTGTGCAGTGTTGGCCTTGAGTCCCGAATCATCACGAGCATTCACTGGGGGCTGATCAGCCCCGCCCCCGCCGCCTCCGGCCGTTTTTCCTTGCCACAGGCGGAGGGCTCCGCTTGGCCTTGCCCCCCGGTGCGGCAGGCCCTCAGGCCTGCAACCAGCCCGGGAGCCTGCGTGCTCCCGCCGCCGCCCGCCCTCTTTGCACCCCATTCCACGGCCTTCCCGGTACCCATGTCCAAGCTCGTCATCGTCGAATCCCCCGCCAAGGCCAAGACCATCAGCCAGTTTCTCGGCAAAGGCTACAAGGTCCTGGCATCCTATGGCCACGTGCGCGATCTGCCGGAAAAAGCCGACGAAATCCCCGACGCCATCAAGGACAAGCCGTGGTCGCGCTTTGGCGTCGACCTGGAGGGGGACTTCACGCCCCACTATGTTGTCCCCGAATCCAAGAAGAAATACGTCTCCCAGCTGAGAGCCGCCATCAAGGACGCCGATGAACTCCTGCTCGCGACTGACGAGGACCGCGAAGGGGAGTCGATCAGTTGGCACCTGCTCGAGCTTTTGCGCCCCAAGGTCCCGGTGCGCCGTATCGTTTTCCATGAAATCACCCCCGAGGCCATCCAGCACGCGCTGGAGAATCCGCGTGACGTGAATCAGGCGCTCGTCGAGGCCCAGGAAAGCCGCCGGATTCTCGACCGCTTGTACGGCTACTCGCTCTCTCCGGTGCTGTGGCGCAAAGTCCAGTCGGGGCTGAGCGCCGGCCGCGTGCAGTCCGTCGCCGTCCGCCTGATCGTCGAGCGCGAGGAAGAGCGCCGCGCCTTTGTCACCAGCCGCTACTGGGATCTGGAAGCGGGCTTCCGCGCCACCACGGGCAACTTCACCGCCGGGCTCGTCCGCCTCGGCGATTCCCGTCTCTGCACGGGGAAGGACTTCGATTCGACGACGGGCAAGCTGAAGTCAAAACAAGCTGTTCAGCTTGACAGGGATGACGCTCAGGCCCTTGTGGATGAAACACTTGCCAGCGTTCCGTGGAAAGTCACCAAGGTCGAAGGCAAGCCCGGTGTCCAGCGCCCCGCGCCTCCCTTCATCACCTCCACGCTTCAGCAGGAAGCCAACCGCAAGCTGGGCTTTGCCGCCCAGCGCACCATGCGCGCGGCCCAGAATTTGTACGAAGGCATTGATCTGGGCGGTGGCGAACGCGTCGGTCTGATCACCTACATGCGTACCGATTCCGTGACGCTTTCCGAGCGCGCCCTGGGCGAGGCCCAGCGCCAGATCGCCAAGCTCTACGGCAAGGAATACGCCCGCGGCCCCCGCCAGTATCGCACGAAGTCGCGCAACGCCCAGGAGGCCCACGAGGCGATCCGCCCCACCGATCTCGCCCGTCGGCCCCAGGACGTCGAGTCCTACCTGAAGCCCGACGAGCGCCGCCTCTACGAGCTCATCTGGAAGCGCACGCTGGCCAGCCAGATGCCCGACGCCGAGGTGCTGCGCACGTCCGTGGAGATCAGCGCACAGAGCAAGCGCGGCCCGGCGGTCTTCTCCGCCAGCGGCAAGAAGATCCTCTTTCCCGGTTATTTGCGCGCCTACGTGGAGGGAAGCGACGACCCGGCCGCCGACATCGGCGATCAGGAGACGATCCTCCCCGATTTGCGCGAGGGGCAGGACATTGGCCGCGATGGCGACCCGCACCTGAGCGGCGTCACTCCCAAGGAGCGCACGACCCAGCCGCCTGCCCGCTACACGGAAGCCTCGCTCGTCAAGAAGCTGGAGGAGGAGGGCATCGGCCGCCCGTCCACCTACGCCTCGATCATGGCCACCATCATGGCGCGCGGCTATGTTTTCCAGCCCGCCAAGACCAAGAACCTCGTCCCGACGTTCACGGCGATGGCCGTGGTCGAGCTGATGCGCCGGCACTTTTCGCACTACATCGACCTGGGCTTTACGGCGCGCATGGAGGAGGAACTCGACGAGATCGCCACGGGCAAGCTCGGCGGGCGCCGCCACTTGCAGACGTTCTACCGTGGTGACCCCAAGTCCACCGACGACCAGACGGCCCTCGGGCTGGAGAACCTGATTGCGCGCGAGCAGAAGGAGATCGGCTTTCCGGAGCTGATGCTCGGCACCGACCCGGAAACGGGCGCCGGCGTGGCTGTGCGCGTGGGCCGCTACGGCCCCTACGTGGCGCGCGGCGAGGGCGGAAGCGGCAACATTGCCAGCGTCCCCCCGGAAACGCCCCCGGCCGACTTCACTCTCGAGCACGCCCTGAACCTGATCCAGAAACGCGCCGAGGGGCCCCGCGTCGTCGGCCAGCACCCCGACACCGGCGAGAACGTCTACGCCGTCCACGGGCGCTTTGGCGCTTACGTCCAGCTCGGCGAAACCCCTGAGGACAAGAAGGCTCCCAAGCCCAAGCGGGCCTCGCTCCCCAAGGGCATGAGCGAAAGCGAAGTCGATCTCGCCACCGCCGTGCGGCTGCTCTCGCTGCCTCGCGAACTCGGTCCCCACCCCGAGAGCGGCGAACCCGTCCTCGCCAACGTCGGGCGCTACGGTCCCTACGTCCAGCACGGCCGCGATTTCCGCAGCCTCAAGGACGAGGACGACGTGCACACCGTGACGCTCGAGCGCGCCCTCGAACTGCTCGCCCAGCCCAAGGGTGCCCGGGGCGGCGGCAAGTCCTCCGCCCGCACCGTGCTGCGCGACCTCGGTATCATCGACGGCAAGCAGGTGCAGGTGCTCGACGGCCGTTACGGCGCCTACGTCACCGACGGCACCGTCAACGCCACCCTGCCCAAGGCCACGGCCCCCGAGTCGCTCACCCCCGAGCAGGCCAGCGAACTGCTCGCCGCCAAGGCCGGAGCCCCCAAGAAGGCCCGCAAGGGTGCCAAGAAAGCGGCGAAGAAGGCGACGAAGAAAGCCGCCAAAAAAGCTACCAAGAAGGCCGCCAAGAAGGCAGCCAAGCCCAAGGAATAGTCCGCTCCCGGCGGAACTCCACCTCTGGATTGGTGGCGGCTGCCGTTTGCATTCGGTGTTGTTCCTGCCGATTCGTGCAATTCGTGGTTCCTGCTTCTCCCGCTTGGCCCGCCCTGGCCCCTGGTGAAGACGGTTGCCTTCGTGGTGCTCGCCTGCCGCTTCGGGGCAAATTTCCCTTGCGTCCATTCGGACAATCGGTGTCAGCTTTCTCCATATTTGGCCGGGAGGGAGTGACACACACCCGACCCTAGAGAGTTCGGGAGGAACCGAAGGCCCGCTCGAGGGACATGGCCCCGAGCGGGCTTCTTCATCCCCGAGGACGCATCACCACGGGAGCCCACCCCATGAAGTTTCTTCAACCCCTGCAGGAAACAATGTCCCGCGAGCAGCTTCGCGATGTTCAGGGCGAGCGCCTGCGCGCCGTTGTCGCCCGCGTCTACCGCGACGTCCCCTTCTATAAGCGCAAGCTCGACGAGGCCGGCGTTCACCCCTCCGACATCCGCACGATCGACGACATCGTCAAGCTCCCGTTCACCACGAAGGAAGACTTCCGCGACAACTACCCGTTCGGCTTGTACGCCAAGCCGCTGAGCGAGATTGTCCGCAGCCACGCCTCCTCCGGCACCACGGGCAAGCCCACCGTTGTCGGTTATACTAAAGCTGACATTAATTTGTGGGCGGACTGTTGTGCCCGCACACTGGTTTGCGGCGGGGCCGACCGCACGTCCGTCGTTCAGGTCGCCTACGGCTACGGCCTGTTCACCGGCGGACTCGGGATGCACTACGGCGTCGAGCGGCTTGGCGCGATGGCGATTCCGATGTCGGGCGGCAACAGCAAACGCCAGCTGATGATCATGAGGGACTTTGGAACGACGCACATCTGCTGTACGCCGTCCTATGCGTTGCTGCTGGCCGAGGTGGCCGAGGAAGAGGGCTTCGACCTGCGCTCGCTCGGCCTGAAGGCTGGCTACTTCGGCGCCGAACCGTGGTCCACCTCCATGCGCAAGGCCATCGAGGAACGCCTGGGCATCACGGCGATCGACATCTACGGCCTCAGCGAAGTCATCGGACCCGGTGTGTCGAGCGAGTGCCTCGCGCATCGCGGCCTCCACGTCTTCGAAGACCACTTCTTTCCCGAAATCATCGATCCCGTTTCCGGCAAGCCGTGCCCCGATGGCGAGAAGGGTGAACTCGTCTTCACGCATCTTACCAAGGAAGGGCTGCCGCTGCTGCGCTATCGCACGCGCGACATCACCGAGATCGACCACGGGCCCTGCGATTGCGGCCGTACGTTTGCCCGGATGCAGCGTGTATCGGGACGCACGGACGACATGCTCATCATTCGCGGCGTGAACGTCTTCCCCAGCCAGATCGAACACGTGCTCCTCGAAATCGAGGGCGCCGAGCCGCATTATCAGATCATCGTGGACCGCCGTGGCACGCTCGACGACCTCGAAATCCAGGTGGAAGTCAGCCCCACCATGTTCTCCGACGAGGTGAAGAAAATGGAGGGGCTGCGCAAGCGCATCGCCCACGACATTCACTCGACACTGAACGTAACGGCGAAGATCACGCTCGTTGAATCCAAGAGCATTCCACGCTCCGAGGGGAAAGCCAAGCGCGTGATCGACAAACGCGACATGAACTAACGCAGGCGAACCATGAACCACGCAAGCAACTGACTACTGACCACTCTCCACCAGGGAGGCCCCACAATGAAGGTTCAACAGATCTCGATCTTCATGGAAAACCGCGCGGGACGACTCGCGGCGGTGGCGCGCCTGCTGGGCACGACGGGGATCAACATCCGCGCCCTGTCGCTGGCCGACACGAGCGATTTCGGCATTCTGCGCCTTATTGTCGACAAGCCCGAAGAGGCGAAGAAGGCGCTCAAGGCCAACAGTTTCACGTTCAACGTTACCGACGTTGTCGCTGTGCAGATTCCCGATGAGCCGGGCGGGCTGGCCAGCGTGCTCGAAGCGCTCCAGGCGCAAAACGTCAACGTCGAATATATGTACGCTTTCGTGGAGAAGTGCGGCGGCAAAGCGATCGTCGTCTTCCGCTTCGACGATCTGGACGGAGCAATCGGGCTCCTTCAGGGAGCCGGAGTGCGCGTCCTTTCGCGCCAGGAAGTTCTGAGTCTTTGAGGAGCGTCTCTAAATGCCCGCCATGATCGAAAAGAAAAGCAAACCTGACATTCGCATCTGGCAACCCGAATGCGAGTGCATGGAGCGCAGCGCGCTCGAAGCCTTGCAGGCCGAGCGCCTCCGCCTTCAGGTCGAGCGCGTCTGGCAACACTGTCCCTACTACGCTGCGAAAATGCGCGAGGCAGGTGTTGAGCCCGGCCAGATTCGCACGATCGACGACGTACGCCGCCTTCCCGTCACCACCAAGGCCGACCTGCGTGACAACTACCCTTTCGGCATCTTCGCTTCGCCGCTCAAGGACGTCGTGCGTCTGCACGCTTCCACGGGGACGACGGGCAAGCCGACCGTCGTTGGCTACACTCGTGACGACATGCAGGTATGGAGCGACCTCGTCGCCCGCTTCCTTGTTGCCGGTGGGCTCACCAACGAGGACATCGTGCAGATCGCGTTCGGCTATGGATTGTTCACGGGAGGCTTTGGCCTGCACTATGGCGCCGAGCGTGTCGGCGCGACGGTGATCCCTGCGTCGAGCGGCAACACCGAACGCCAGATAATGATCCTGCGCGACTTTGGCACGACGGCGCTCGTGTGCACACCAACCTACGCCGTCTATCTGGGAGAAGCGCTCAAGCAGGCCGGCGTCGATCCGGAGCAACTCGCGCTGCGCCTCGGTTTCTTCGGCGGCGAGTTCTGGACGCACGCCATCCGCGCCAAGATCGAGGAGCTTTACGGCATTACTGCCACCGACAACTATGGCCTCAGCGAAGTCGTCGGCCCCGGTGTCAGCGGTGAATGTCCGTATCAGGACGGCATGCACATCGCCGAGGACCACTTCCTTGTCGAAGTTGTCGATCCCACCACGCTCGAACCCGTACCAATCGGTGAACTCGGCGAGCTTGTTATCACCACACTCAGCAAGAAGGCCAATCCAGTCATTCGCTATCGCACGCGCGACATCAGCCGCCTGAACTCCGAGCCATGCGCCTGCGGCCGTACCATGCGCCGCATGGCCAAGGTCACCGGCCGCACAGACGACATGCTGATCATCCGCGGCGTGAACGTCTTTCCCAGCCAGATTGAACACGTGCTCCTGCAATTTGAGGATGCACAGCCACATTACCTGCTCGTTGTCACCCGCGAGCGTCAGATGGACCAGCTCGAAGTGCGCATTGAAGTTTCGGAGTATCTCTTCTCCGACCAGATGCGTCAGCTGCACGATATCCGCGAGCGCCTTCAGCGCAAGATCGACAGTGCCCTGGGCATTCGCGCCAAGCTCACCCTCGTCGAGCCCGGAAGCCTCGAACGCTTCACCGGAAAAGCCAAACGCGTTCTCGACCTGCGGAACAGCGAAATCCCAAAGAACTAGGTGACTCCGTCCCTTATTTTTCCCGGCACCAGCAACACATCCAAGACCAATCAACAAGCACCATACAGCTTCACTGAAAACTGAAGACTGAAAACTGAACACTGAGAACTGAAAAACTTTCCTCCAGGATTCTCCTCCCATGACCGCCCTCATCGAACAAGGCACGCTCCTCCTCGGCGACGAGGCCATTGCACAAGCCGCTCTCGACGCTGGCCTGTCCGGCGCCTATGGCTATCCCGGCACGCCCTCCACCGAGATCATCGAGTACATTCAGAAGGCGCCCGAAGCCTTGGCCGGCAACGTCCATCGTGAATGGAGCGCCAACGAAAAGACCGCGATGGAGGAGGCGCTTGGCATGTCCTATTGCGGTCTGCGCTCGATGGTGACGATGAAGCACGTCGGGCTCAACGTTGCATCCGACGCCTTCGTGAACTCCGCGATCACTGGTGTGAACGGTGGCATGCTGGTCGTCGTTGCCGACGATCCCTCGATGCACTCCAGTCAGAACGAACAGGACAGCCGCTACTACGCGCGCTTTGCGCACGTGCCGCTTCTCGAACCTGCCAGCCAGCAGGAAGCGTACGACATGACGTACGCGGCCTTCAAGATGTCCGAGGAACTGGCGCTTCCCGTGATGCTGCGCCTGACGACGCGGCTCGCGCATTCGCGTGCTGAAGTCCGCCGCCAGCCCGTTCTGCCAAAAGGAAAGGTTGTCTTTCCCACCAACAAGCGCCAGTTCATCCTCTTGCCCGCCAATGCGCGCCGCAACTACGTGGCCCTTCTCGACAAGCAGGTGCGTCTGCGCTCGCTCTCTCTCGAATCCACGTGGAATGAATCTTACGATGGTACCGACAAGTCCTGCGGCATCATCGTCGCGGGCGTCGCGTTCAACTATCTCAAGGAAATCTACGGCGGCACGCAGTTCCCGCATCCGGTTGTCCGCGTCAGCCAGTACCCCGTGCCCGGGGAAATGATCACGCGGCTGGCGCGGGAATGCGACGAACTCCTGGTGATTGAGGAGGGCTATCCATTCATCGAGGAAATGTTGCGCGGCATCGTGGACATGGGGCTGAAAGTGCGCGGGCGCCTGAGCGGCGCGTTGCCCCGCACGGGCGAGTTGTCTCCCGACAGCGTCGGCGCGGCACTGGGCTTTGACACGGCAGCGCACTTCTCCGTCCCCGATGTCGTGGCGATGCGTCCGCCGAGCCTTTGCAAGGGATGCCCGCACACCGACAGTTATCTGTTTCTCAACAAGGCACTCGAGAACCGCGCCATGAGCCGTGTCTTCTCCGACATCGGCTGCTACACGCTCGGCGCGCTGCCGCCGTTCGACGCGATCAACTCGTGCGTGGACATGGGGGCCTCGATCACGATGGCCAAGGGCGCGGCCGACGCCGGCGTGCGTCCCGTCGTCGCCGTCATTGGCGATTCCACGTTCACGCATTCCGGCATTACGGGTTTGCTCGATGCGATCTACGAGAATTCGCCGATCACCGTGCTGATTCTCGACAACGAGGCGACGGCCATGACGGGCGCGCAGGACTCCATTGCGACGGGGCGGCTCGAACGCCTTGTGCTCGGGCTGGGCGTGGATCCCGAACACTTCCACGTCGTCACGCCCCTGAAGAACCAGCACGAGAAGAACGTTGAAGTTCTGGAGCGCGAACTCGCCCACGAAGGCACGTCCGTCATCATCTCCAAGCGCGTCTGCATTCAGGCAACGAAGCGCAACCGCGGCTGACGCGGGAAAGGAATTGGATCAACCAATGAAGTGTGACCTCATCATTGCAGGCGTCGGTGGCCAGGGGATCATCTCGATCGCAGCCGTTCTGGCCCAGGCGGCCATCGACGCGCGTCTGTACGTCAAGCAGTCCGAAATCCACGGCATGGCCCAGCGCGGCGGCGCCGTTCACTCGCACCTGCGCCTCTCCAGCAATCCCATCGCCTCTGACATCATCCCGCTGAAGTCCGCCGACATGATCCTTTCCGTCGAGCCGATGGAAGCCCTGCGCTACCTTCCTTATCTTTCGCGGGAGGGATGGGCGATTGCCAACGCCACGCCGTTCGAGAACATCGGCAACTATCCGTCGATGGACACGATCCGCGCCGCCTACGACGCCCTGCCGCGCCACATTCTGTTCGATGCCGACGCACTCGCCAAGGAGCTCGGCTCGCCGCGCTCGATGAACATGGCGATGCTCGGCGCCGCGTCGCACTTCGTGGAAATGCCGCCGGAAGCTCTGGCCAAGGCCATCCACGCGCGCTTTATCTCCAAGGGCGAGCGCATTGCCGAACTCAACGTCACGATCTTCCACGCCGGACGCGAAGTCGCGAAGAAGGCCACCGAGAAATCGATGGCCTGAGGGTCGCCGGCGGCTTGCGCTACCAACCCGTCCGGATCATCATGGCAGGCGGGTCGGCGGGATCGCCACTCAGCGCCGGAACGTCGATCCCCTGGGGCCGCGCGAAGAGCTCGAAAGGCGGGTGCGCCACCAGCGCCCCATCGGGCAGCGGCGTGCCCGGCGCCAGCACCAGCGTCCGCAGCGCCGCCGTCCCCTGCTCGTGGAAGTCACGCGGGTCGGGCTGCTCGTGGAACAGGACGTAGTAGACCGCATAATCCGTGACCAATGCGTTCGGGCCACCCGGATGATGGGCGTCCATCACGGCCAGCGCCTCCAGCGGCCCGTACTGCCAGGATGCGCCGTCCTTCGCCACCCGCCCCAGCGCCACCGCGTCCAGCACGCCCGTCGCCACGCACGCCACGCCCAAAGCCACCAGCGCCACACGCCTGCCCGCCCATCCCGCCAGCAGACCCGCTCCCCGTGCGCTGATCAAATGCACGGCCGGGAAGAACAGAATCGACCGTAGCGCGTGGGGAATGCCGTCGGCCGTCAGCGCCGCCGCCACCGGCGCCGCCAGCAGCCACACGATCAGCAGCCGCGACCCGGCCCGCGCGCGGTCGCGCAGCGTCCACAGCCCCAGCAGAAAGAACGGCGTCTCGGCCCAACCCATCAGCCCCGAAAACGCCAGCCCATGGCGCGGATTCGCGTCGCCCGCCAGAAACAGAAAACGCGGATCGAAGTGCGCCGCGTAGTTCGCCAGAAACAACCCGAGGGCCTTGCCCAGCCCGCGCCCTCCGAACACCGAAACACGGTTGAACCGCCCGGAGCCCTCGGTGATGGCGAACGCAAGGATCGGCAGCGCGAACAGGAAAAACAGCGCCGCCGACGGCCAGTACGCCCGCACCAGCCGCCGCACGTCGCCCCCCATCTCCCACCACAACCCCAGCAACAGCACCGGCACCACCAGCCTCGCCGGCGCATAGCCGTAAAACGCCGCCGCAAACCCCAGCCCCGCCACGGCCGCCATCGCCCGCCGATGCCGCTGAGCCACGACAGGCACCGACACCACCGCCAGCACCCCCAGCGTGAAGAACAACGGCACCGTGATCCCCTGCTGGGCCCAGCGCGAAAACAGCACATGCGTCGGCCCCACCGCCACGAACGCCGCCGCCGCCAATGGTACCAGACCACGGGGCACCAAGCCACCGGGCACCGGCGAGGCACCGCCGCCGCGCCGCCACTCCAGATGCCCCCCCGACTCCAGCCGCACCGCCAGCGCCCACGCCGCCAAAATCGTCAATAGACCGGTCAACGCCGCCACGGCGCGCGTCGTCGTCCGCCCCAGTCCAAACACGCCCACGATCGGCGCCGACAGATACTGATAGATCGCCGACGTCTCCGCTCCCCCCACCTCGACGAACGCCGGCAGAAACCGCGTCGCCACTACCTGCCCGGCGACGAACTCGCCATGCCGCCCCGTCCGCCAAAGCTCCAGTGCCGTGTAGCCCTTCTCCGCCTCGTCGCGAAACAACCCGGGCGGCACTCCGCCCAAATCCCAGAACCTCAGCAGCCCGCCCAGCAGCACAATCGCCAGCAACACCCAACCGTGCCGCCGCAAGGCAGCACACAACGTCGTCGGGATTTTGGGGTCCGGATGAGCCGTCACAAAGCGCCGCCGCGGAAAGGTCCCGCATCGTCCCGACCCACCACGCCGCGTATCAACACAAACGCCTGCTGCTGAGCACCCGCACCCACTCGTCGGACTTCATGGTGCCTTGACTTCCGCGTTGACGTTCGGCACCTCTGCGCGCCTCACTTCCCCCGACGCGGCGCGGCGCACGCCCGCGTCCCCGTTCCGCCTCCCCGTAGCTCAGCTGGATAGAGCAACGGACTTCTAATCCGTAGGCCGCAGGTTCGAATCCTGCCGGGGAGGCCATTCAAAATAAACGACTTACGATGGTTCTTGGCTTGAACCAGTATGCCCAAATCTGCACCGGAAATGCCATTTAAATACCCTCCAAATGGGCTTTTCTGGGCATACTGGTTTCGAATCCGCGCTCGCTCAGCCTCGCCCCTTCTTGGGGGGATTCGCCTTCTTCGAAGTGAATCGCTCCACGAGTGCTTCGCGCAGAAGCTCTGATTCTGGAATGCCAAGCGCTGCGGCCTCGCGTCTGGCTGCTTCCACGATCTCCTCGGGCACGCGCAGGGTTATTCGAGTCGTCGCGCCCTCCAGCTTCTTCGGCCGCCCCGGAACGCCATGGGACCGGCCAGCCTCGACCTGCTTACGCTGCCGATAGATCGCCGATGATGTAATTCCCTCGCGCTTGGCAATCTCCGCCACCGCTGCCCCCGCTTCGATTTCGGCCAGAAGCTTCGGCCAATTGAGCGTCTTCATCGCCTTCTTGCCCATAGGAGTTCCCACCTTTGCTTTCGCTTTTCCTTCTCTCTTCAAGAAGACAGGACGAAACGCAAGGATGAATGCGGAGGTCGGCCGGGCGGGTGAGGGTGGGTGTACTTGGTCCGATGTGATGTCACATCACACCGGCTTCAATCGACTGAGCAGCATCGCTGTCGCCAGCGAGCGCTGGGCCTCGGCGCAGCGCTCTGGATCCAGCCAGGTCGAAGCAACGAGCAGGAAGTGCTCTGCGGCAGCAAGTCCCTGGCGCACATCGGAGTGGCAGAGTCCATCGAGGTTGGGATCTTTCACGAGGCGCTCGTTGGCCTTCCGGAGGAAGTGCCGTAGCTCCTCTTCATCGATGCCATCAGTCTCAGCTGCGTGATCCGCCAGAAGGACAAAGAGGTCGCCGAAGAACTGGCGCACGATCTCCGCGGAGGAGAGACGGTCGACTTCGGCCTGCTGCTTCGCGGTTAAGGCCTGGGTGGTTGCTGCCTTCTCCGACTGCTTTGACATGGAAAGCGCCCCTCGTGGTGTTCGGGGGAACCTTCCACGAGGGGCGCTGGTGAATCAATGGTTTTGTCTGACTATAACATTCTATCCGCCGAACATCGCCTTGAGAACGTACCCAATCCCGGCGCCGCTACTGGTGGCAAGAATGCCGATGAGCAGCTGTACCCTACCCATTTTGTCGCTGAGCGTGTCGATCTTCGTTTCGATGACGGCCAGTTTTCCCGGGCGTCCATTACCGTAGAGGTACTTCTTCATCTCGGTCACTTCGCGCTCCAGCAGGGCGAACTTCACGTGCGGCGAGTCTTCGCCACCATCGTGTTTTTCATTCTCCGCCATCACCATCCTCCCCGGGCTGCTGCGCACGGATCATATTGCCGGATGCTTGGACGAGACCGTGAACAGCAGGAGCACTCGATGCCGCGAGAAAGAGCGCGCTGGCCTGCTCGATGGAAACGCCGAACAACCATGAGGCGACGCCCACGATGGCAGCGATGATGACGACGAGGAACGGAACGAGGTTCTTGCGAAGAGGGACGATCTCGAGAACGAGGTAGATCGCGACGGGTACGGCCGCGAGCAGCATGGCGAAGATTGAGTCAGGCATGGTGTTGTCCTCTGGAATGGGGTGAATGGAGCGCTCTCACCTCTGCGAAAGATCGGCAGCTATGCGCCCGCGATCATGCGGCGTTGTCGCTCTCGAGGATGGCTTTGAGGATCTTCTTCGCAGCGGGAAGGAAGGCGACCACGGCGGCAGTGCCCGTTCCCGCACCGGCCGCCAGGGCAGCGGCGCCAACGATCGTGATGGCGATCCCCTGGATCACCGCAGCGTTTGCGGCAGCGACGCGCTTGAGCTCGGCGTCGTGCGCGGCCTTTGCATCGTTGATGGCCTGCTCGTCGATCTTGGGCTCCCCGATCTCGATGGGGATGGACACCTTCACTCCGGCGCGAAGCGTTTCGAGAGCAGCAGATGTCTCCGCATCCGCCGCGACCTTTTCGGCCAGAGTCACGATGCTATCGACCGAGCCCTGGGAGCCGTCCTTTGTCAGGATGGCATCGATCAGGGCGCGTTGGGAGCGGGAGAGCTTCTTCAGGGAACCGGCTGCGGAAGAAGCGGAGGGAGCGGTGGTTGTCGCCATCGGTAAGTACCTCGAATGAAAGATGCCGCCCACGCTCGTGAGCGGTGTGCAGGGAAGCGGGATCAGTCGGTAGTCGTGCCGCTGTCGCCAGGATTGGCAATGGCGTCATGCCGGGCCTCGGCCTCCTCGATGATCCGCAGGATCACGTCGGGAATGCCGGACTGTACGAACTCGTCGAACGCCTGTCTTCGAGACGAGAGTTCGTTGTCGGCCATCGCGTTGATGGCCTCGGCCGCCCGGGCGTCGGGGTTCGGAGGGAGGAAGTTTCAATCCACGCCCCTCGTGCGAGGGGCGACCGTGCCCTCAGGCAGACCTTTAACCTTTTCAAGGTTTCAATCCACGCCCCTCGTGCGAGGGGCGACTCTTGACCTTGTGGCGTTCGGGAGGGGCTGACCGTGTTTCAATCCACGCCCCTCGTGCGAGGGGCGACGTGCCGCAGGATGCCGCGCACCGTGCCCTCCACGTTTCAATCCACGCCCCTCGTGCGAGGGGCGACACCTGCGTGCTGCCGACGTAGTATCCGCCCGTTGTTTCAATCCACGCCCCCCGTGCGAGGGGCGACTAGGCACCCGTCGACCGCACTGCAACGGCGCTCGGGGTTTCAATCCACGCCCCCCGTGCGAGGGGCGACGCGCGACGACGTTCCACGCGACCGCGCCGCTGGAGTTTCAATCCACGCCCCCCGTGCGAGGGGCGACTCACGCCACGCCAGTCCGTTGGACGATTCGCCTGGTTTCAATCCACGCCCCTCGTGCGAGGGGCGACCGAATCGCCATGCGGAGCGGTTCTTTCCAGATGATGTTTCAATCCACGCCCCTCGTGCGAGGGGCGACGGACGTCGCGCAGAACACGCGCGGGCACTACTACGCGTTTCAATCCACGCCCCTCGTGCGAGGGGCGACGTGTCGGGTTGTGGAGATCACAGGGGAGTCCATTGTTTCAATCCACGCCCCTCGTGCGAGGGGCGACCGCCCGGCGGGCAAACCGGGCATTTCACGCGAGAGGAGTTTCAATCCACGCCCCTCGTGCGAGGGGCGACCCCCCAGCCCCAACTCATCGTACCAGTAATTCAGGTTTCAATCCACGCCCCTCGTGCGAGGGGCGACACACGCAACAGCGCTTCATCGCGGACACGGACACGTTTCAATCCACGCCCCTCGTGCGAGGGGCGACCCAACAAATCGAATCGGAGGCTGCCACAATGAAAGTTTCAATCCACGCCCCTCGTGCGAGGGGCGACGGGTTGCGGTGGGTGGGATGCGGGAACGGCGTGTTTCAATCCACGCCCCTCGTGCGAGGGGCGACTCCGGCGCCGTGTTGTCCCCGGCCACATAGATCAGGTTTCAATCCACGCCCCTCGTGCGAGGGGCGACCGGATGATCCCGGGCCGGTCGTTGCCTACTCGTGGGTTTCAATCCACGCCCCTCGTGCGAGGGGCGACCGTGACACTCGCCGCGCCGCCCGCGTCGCTCGAATGGTTTCAATCCACGCCCCTCGTGCGAGGGGCGACCGGCTTTGATCTGATCCACGATGTCAGCCATTTCCATGTTTCAATCCACGCCCCTCGTGCGAGGGGCGACTGCGAGATTCCGGCCACGAGCATCTACACCGACGTTTCAATCCACGCCCCTCGTGCGAGGGGCGACGGGTCGCCGCGGCGCTCGTCTTCGCAGCCTTCCCCGTTTCAATCCACGCCCCTCGTGCGAGGGGCGACCATCTCGTGCGCGTGCTCCCCATCCGTTCTCGCGTTTCAATCCACGCCCCTCGTGCGAGGGGCGACCTGCCGTGTAGCGCTCGCGGACGCCCACGTCGGGTTTCAATCCACGCCCCTCGTGCGAGGGGCGACGCGGCGACGTGGGGACTCGCCTCCACCGAGACGACGTTTCAATCCACGCCCCTCGTGCGAGGGGCGACTACAGTGCCGATGGTCTGCGGCTGTCCGCAGACGTTTCAATCCACGCCCCTCGTGCGAGGGGCGACTAGGCACCCGTTGACCGCACTGCAACGGCTATCGGAGTTTCAATCCACGCCCCTCGTGCGAGGGGCGACGGGTGGCGATGTGTGCTGGGCAGCGCATCTGCCGGGTTTCAATCCACGCCCCTCGTGCGAGGGGCGACCAAAGTGCGTCCGGTCGTTTTCATTCACGCCGGGGTTTCAATCCACGCCCCTCGTGCGAGGGGCGACTACATCTCAGCGGCGCGCTTTTCGATTGCGGCGGTTTCAATCCACGCCCCTCGTGCGAGGGGCGACGCACAGGGCGGGCAACAGGGCCTGCAGGTCGGCATGTTTCAATCCACGCCCCTCGTGCGAGGGGCGACTATTTGACATTGAGCCAGATGGAGGTTATCAGTGGTTTCAATCCACGCCCCTCGTGCGAGGGGCGACAGCCGCACTTTGTACGGAGACGACGCGGGCACGGTGTTTCAATCCACGCCCCTCGTGCGAGGGGCGACTCGGACGATAGGGTCACATCGGCCATGCTACTGGTTTCAATCCACGCCCCTCGTGCGAGGGGCGACTGTCCGCTGCCGGATGGCATCGGCACGTTGCTGGAGTTTCAATCCACGCCCCTCGTGCGAGGGGCGACCCGTCGCGACCGAGAAAACGAACATCCCCTGTCGGTTTCAATCCACGCCCCTCGTGCGAGGGGCGACCTGAATGGCACCGCGCCCGCGCCCGATGATGTAGTTTCAATCCACGCCCCTCGTGCGAGGGGCGACCGCATAGGTTCGCCAGAGCCCCACGTCTCCCCAGTTTCAATCCACGCCCCTCGTGCGAGGGGCGACAGGTAAACTCCGGCATAACGTACTTGCGGCGGAGTTTCAATCCACGCCCCTCGTGCGAGGGGCGACCGGCAATGGCAATCGCGGCAGCGCCTAGAACACGTTTCAATCCACGCCCCTCGTGCGAGGGGCGACGCCATGCGATTGCCCAGGGGAGGGAGAGAGTCGAGGTTTCAATCCACGCCCCTCGTGCGAGGGGCGACCGGCATTTCCACGGTGTCCGCGGTGATACGTCTGTTTCAATCCACGCCC